>NZ_AYWI01000002.1:0-662004 GCF_000502535.1 Mesorhizobium sp. LNJC391B00 | reverse complement strand
CCGGACCGCGCCAGGAGGGCTATCTGGACGACCAGCACATCAACTGGCGCGTCGACGGCACCAAGGGTGTCGCCAAAGGCACGATCGGCTGGCCGAAAGGCGCTGCCTCGACGCTGACCTATGCCTCGACCGAGACGACCGGCGGCGAATGGGTCAGCCCGAGCTGGGACACGATGTGGTTCCCGCNATCCCGCACTGGCAGACTTTCCTTCAGGACTACGACCGGCTGACGCTCGCCAATATGAGCGTGCATCATCTCGACGTGCTGCGCTTCCTGTTCGGCGATCCCTCGGAAATCGCCACGCTGACACGCAAGGACCCGCGCACTACATTCGAGCATAGCGACGGCATCACCGTCTCGACGCTGCGCTTTCCCTCCGGCGTGCTCGCCGTGTCGCTGGAGGATGTCTGGTCCGGACCGCGCCAGGAGGGCTATGAGGACGACCAGCACATCAACTGGCGCGTCGACGGCACCAAGGGTGTCGCCAAAGGCACGATCGGCTGGCCGAAAGGCGTGGCCTCGACGCTGACCTATGCCTCGACCGAGACGACCGGCGGCGAATGGGTCAGCCCGAGCTGGGACACGATGTGGTTCCCGCATGCCTTCATCNTCGACCGAGACGACCGGCGGCGAATGGGTCAGCCCGAGCTGGGACACGATGTGGTTCCCGCATGCCTTCATCGGCGTGATGGAGCAATTGCAGCATGCGGTGAAGACAGGCGCGCCGCCGGCGCTCTCCGTCGCCGATAACGTCAAGACAATGGCACTGGTCGAGGCGGGCTACCGCTCGATGGCGCAAGGCCGCACCGTCAAACTGTCCGAGATATCGATCGACTGAACATGCCGCCGAATAGTGTGGCGGCTGAATCGCTTACCGGGAGGAGTTCACATCATGATGCAGGCAGGTATCTTCACCGGCTATTTCCCCTATGAGCTCGCGGAGGCCGCCCGCCGCATCCGTGCACTCGGCTTCAACACAGTGCAGCTCGACATGCATTTCAGGGATGTCGATCTCACGGCCGGGCAGATCACCGGGGACAAGGCGAGGACAGTGCGCGACACGTTTCGCGACCACAATCTGCCGGTCTGCTGCATCTCGGGCTACACCAACATCATCCATCCCGACAAATCCGAGCGCGAGAAGCGCGTCGGCTATCTCAAGGAAATCATCCGCAATGCGCGCGACTTCGGCTCGCCCTACGTGATCTCGGAGACCGGCACCTACAACACCGAATCCGACTGGGTGCATCATCCCAAAAACAAGACCGAGGAAGGCTTCGAGGAATGCCGCAAGGTGATCTCGGATCTTGCCCAGACGGCTTACGACCATGGCGCGGTGTTCCTGCTCGAAACCTATGTCAACAATGTCGTCGGTTCGGTCGAGGAGACGGTCAAAATGTTCGCGCAGGTCGACCATCCGGGCCTCGGCCTGCTGATGGATCCGACCAATTATTTCGAGGCGCACAATATCGACCGCATGGACCAGGTGCTGAACCAGGTGTTCGACACGCTGGCCGACAAGATCCGCATCGCGCACGCCAAGGACGTCAAGCGCTCAGGCAGCGACAAGACCGAGAAGCATGCCGATATCGGCGACGCGGACGCGCATGAGGGGCTGACCTTCCGCGGCGTCGGCGAGATCGAGCTGCCGGCGCCCGGGCTGGGATCGCTGAATTACGATCTCTATCTGCAGNCGCGGCGTCGGCGAGATCGAGCTGCCGGCGCCCGGGCTGGGATCGCTGAATTACGATCTCTATCTGCAGCGGCTCAGTGAGAAGCACCCGAACATCCCTGTTATCATCGAGCATCTGACCGAGGACGACGTGCCGCGGGCGAAAACATTTCTCGACGGGAAGTTCCGCGCCAACGGGCTTTGAGGTAGGCGAGACGGTGATGGCGACGGCGGCCAAGACAAAGCGCGATTACGGCCTGGTCGGCGAAAGCACCCGCCGGGCGATCGAGACCGGGCTGGCCTCGGCCGAGTGGTATCACACCGACGTGCCGCGCAAGGCAATGAAGGAAATGATGCAGCGCTCCGACGGGCCGGCGATCCGCGATACAGTGATCTGGATCGCAGCCATCCTGGGCTCGGCCGCCGGCATCGTGTGGTTCTGGGGCACGTGGTGGGTGGTGCCGTTCCTGCTCGTCTATGGCGTGCTCTATGGATCGTCGAGCGACTCGCGCTGGCACGAATGCGGCCATGGCACCGCCTTCCGCACACGCTGGATGAACGATGCGATCTACGAAATCGCCAGCTTCATGGTGGTGCGCAATCCGGTGCAATGGCGCTGGAGCCATGCGCGGCATCACACCGACACGATCATCGTCGGCCGTGACGCCGAGATCGCGGTAATGCGGCCGCCAAATCTGGTCAAGGCGGCGCTTGCCTTCACCGGCATTCTCGATTTCCGTTATTCGCTGCCGATCCTGGCGCGCCAGGCGTTGGGCAAGCTGTCGGACGACGAAAAGAGCTACATTCCTGAGACCGAACAGGGCAAGGCCATCACGGCGGCGCGCTGGCATGTCGCCGTGTACGTTGCGACGATCGCCCTCGCGATCGCGCTGGGTTCATGGCTGCCGCTGGTGCTGATCGGCCTGCCGCGTTTTTATGGCAGCTGGCACATGGTTCTGACCGGCCTGCTCCAGCATATCGGGTTGGCCGACAATGTCGTCGACCACCGGCTGAACACGCGCACCGTCTACATGAACCCGGTCAGCCGCTTCATCTACTGGAACATGAATTACCACGTCGAGCATCACATGTTTCCGATGGTGCCCTACCATGCGCTGCCGAGGCTGCACGAGCTGGTCAAGCACGACCTGCCGGCGGCGAACCCGTCCATGTGGCATGCCTATCGCGAGGTCTGGCCGGTGCTGCTGAAGCAGCTGCGGTACGAGGATTATTTCCTCAAGCGCGAATTGCCGCCGACGGCGCGGCCCTATCGCGGTGAATTTCACGAGCTCGATATGTCGGCGGCGGCCGAGTAGCGAATAAACCACCCGCCTTCTATCCGGCCTGTTACGGGGCCGGTAAGGTGACCGGGAAAAGCAACCAGCCAACAGGGACATCCCGATGAGCCGAAAGAGACCGACCGTCGCCGATCTGCGCGCCATGAAGGGCAAGCGCCAGCTGACCATGCTGCGCGTCCTGACCATGGATGAGGCCGAGGCTGCCGAGCGGGCAGGGGTCGATATCGTCTCGGTGCCGCCCGAGCTGGTGCTCAACCCTGAGTATCGCGATGCGGCGCCCAGCCTGTTCACCATGCCGGGCGAGAATTTTTATGAGATCGGCACGGCGGACGATTTCCTGCGCTGGGCGTTCCGGCTCTACAAGGCCGGCGCCGACGCCGTTTATTGCAGCGCCGGTTTCGCCACCGTGAAGCGGCTCGCCGACGACGCGATCCCCGTCATCGGCCATGTCGGCCTCATTCCGTCCCGCGCCACCTGGACCGGCGGCTTCAAGGCCGTCGGCAAGACCGCCGACACCGCCATGCAGATTTTTGAGGCGGTCAAGCAGTATGAGGCCGTTGGAGCTCTCGGCGCCGAGATCGAAGTGGTGCCGATCGAGGTGGCGAAGGCGATCTCGGAACGGACCTCGCTGATCATGCTGTCGATGGGTGCGGGCACCGGCTGCGACGCGCAATATCTGTTTGCCGACGATATTCTTGGCCAGAACCGGGGCCACATGCCGCGCCATTCCAAGGTCTACCGCAACTTCGCCGCCGAGTACGATCGTCTGCAGGCGGAACGCGTCGCGGCGTTTTCCGAGTACGTTGCCGACGTCGATAGCGGCGCCTATCCGGAAGACAGGCATGTCGTGCGCATGGATCCGGCCGAGCTCAGCCTGTTCATGAAACGGGTGGACGCAAAGGGCTAACTACTCGGCCTCCTTGCCGATCATCGCTGCACCTTGCCATGTTCCGTCGGCGAGCATGGCATGGAGCACCTCGGCATCCGTTCCCAGCGGCCGGTCCTCCCTGAGCATCGCTACATGCGCGCGCACCGCGGTATGGACCGCTGATGTGCCGGGCGCCAGCTTAAGGCCATCGCGCAGATCGACTGCCTGGGCGGCGGCCATCAATTCGAAGGCGATCAGCCGTCGCCACAACGCGATCATTTCGGCGCATTTCGACACCGCCAGAGGGGTCTGCGTCGCATGGTCCTCGACGCCTTCGGATACGGCCAAGAAATCCAGCATCACCGGATTGGCCTTGTGGCGGATGCCGGCCAGGATTGCCGTTGCCGTCTTTTGCAGCGGCACGAAACCGGCCGAGGCACCGCCGACTGGCGACAAATATTTCGGCAGGCCGTTGCGGCCGGACCCGGCGAGCTGGATCAAGCGGGCAACGCTTGCCGCGGCGCATTGCGCGATCGCCAGGCCGAGCGTCTCGAAGGCCAGCGCCAGCGATGCGGTGTGGAAATTGCCGGTCGACAGCACCAGCCCGTCATCGCCCAGCACCAGCGGATTGTCGGCGGCGGCGTTGAGCTCGATCTCCAGCGCCAGCCGAGCCTGGTCGATCGCCTGGATCAGCGCGCCATGGATCGACGGCATGCAGCGGATCGACAGCGGGTCCTGCAAGGTGGTCGGCGTCGGCTCCTCGTCACGGGCAAGCAGGTCGCGCAGGCCCTTGGCCGCGAGTTGCTGGCAGGCTGCCGGCCGCGCCAGATGCAGGCGCGGATCGAGGATCGTGCGGTTGGCGCCAAACCCTTCCATGGTCAGCGCGCCGGCCTGCTGCTGTTGCGCAAAGGCCGACAGCGCGTCGGCCAGTACCAACGTGCCAGTGCCGGCTGATACCGCCGAGGCGTTGATCAGCGACAGGCCGTCTTTCGGCGCCAGGCTGATCGGAGCCAACCGCGCCATCATCAACGCCTTGGCCGCCGGCATGCGCCGACCCTGATAGTCAGCTTCGCCATCGCCGGTCAGCAGACGGGCGAGCGCCGTCATCAGCACGAGATCGCCGGCGCCGATCGAGCCCAACTGCGGCATTACCGGATGCACGCCTGCATTGAGCGCATCGACAAGGGCGGTGAAAGCCGCCGGCGAAATGCCGGAGCCGCCGACTGCCAGCATCGCTGCGCGCGCAAGCATGGTCGCCCGCACCGCCTCTTGGGGCAACGGTTCGCCGACAGCGCCGCTTCGCCCTTCCAGCAACTGGCGCTGGAAGGCGCTGGCATCGCCCTCGACCGATGTGCCGAGATTGGCGCCGAGCCCGGTGTTGAGCCCATAGATTTGCTGACCGGACGCGGCCACCTGGTCGAGCACTTTGCGCGCTTTGTCGAGCCTCTCGATGACTGTCGGTTCAACCTCGACCTTGCGGCCGCCGCGGGCGACCTGCGCAACGTCCTCGACGCTGACGCCGGCGCCGGTGAGGACGAGCGCGCTCATGCGAAGCGCAGCCTCTGGCCGATGCCTTTATCAGCAGCCTTGGCCAGCATCGCCTTGCCCAGCGCAATGTCGGACAGCGACAGGCCGCGATGCCAGAACAGGATCGTCTCGTCGTCGCTTTCGCGTCCAGCTTTGAGGCCGGCGGCGATCTGGCCGAGTTCGGCATGCAGCGTCTTTTCGCTCAGCCTTCCGGTTTCGACATGGGCGCGCAGCGAGCCGAACTTGCCGCCCTTGCACTGGCCCCAATCGTCGACGACCATTTTCTGCATGATGTCGGTCAGCGACAGCTCCACCGCGCTCATCGTGCCGTAGGGCACGACCAGTGCACCAGGCTTGATCCATTCGGTCTTGAGCAGCGGCTGCGGCTCCGGCAGCCGCGAGGCTTCGACGACGATGTCGGCGCCCTTGATGCAGCTTTCCCAGTCGGCAACCGCGGTAACTTTCTTGCCGAGATCGGCCGAGAGTTTGGCAGCGAAGCCGTCGCGGCTTTCCGGGCGGCGCGAATGGACGCGGATCTCGTCGAAGTCGAAGAGATGGTCGAGCAGGCGCACATTCCAATAGGCGGTGCCGCGCGCGCCGATATGGGCCAGCACCTTGGAGTTCTTGCGCGCCAGATGTTTGGCGCCGATAGCGGTGACGGCGCCGGTGCGCATGTCGGTGATGACGGTGGCGTCGAGAATGGCGCGCGGCGTGCCGGTGCGCGGATCGAACAGGTTTAGAATGCCAAATTCTGAAGGGAGCCCGTGCAGATAATTGTCGACATAGTCGCCGACGATTTTCACGCCCGCCGTATCGAGCGGCGCAACGTAGCCGCGCAGAACGTTGAAATGGCCATGGAAGGAAGGGTCGGGTTCAAGATGGACGCGCGGCTCGATCACCGTCTGGCCATTGCCTTGCGCGATAAGCCCGGCTTCGACAGCGGCAATGATTTCGCCGTCGGTCATCTCCAGGGCTTCGATATCTAGGGCATTGAGGTAGTCGATATAGATAGGCTTCATGCAATGTCCTTGGCCGCCCGCCCATCCATAACAGGCTGCGAGCCGACACGGAAGTTTGTTGGATAAGCTCTGGACGGGGCCAGCCATATGCTGTTCAACGCGGTTCGCTATGACTGCCGTTCCCGACACCGAGGCCTCCGCCGCAACCGCCAGCAATGCGCGGCGCGTGGCGTTGATCGTTGCCATCGCGTTTTTCATGCAGCTGCTGGATTCGACGATCATCTCGACCTCGCTGCCGCAGATGGGACAATCCTTCGGCGTGACGGCGGTGGCGATGAGCATCGGCATCACCGCCTACATGCTGACCATGGCGGTGTTCGTGCCGCTGTCGGGCTGGCTTGCCGACCGCTTCGGCGCGCGCAACATCTTCCTGCTGGCGATTGTGCTGTTCACGCTGGCCTCGCTGGCCTGCGGCTTCTCGCAAAATCTGCCTCAGTTCGTTGCCGCCCGTGTCGTGCAAGGCCTGGGCAGCGCGCTGATGACGCCGGTCGGGCGCATTCTGGTGCTGCGCAATGCGTCGAAGTCGGAGCTGCTCAACGCCACGGCGCTGATCACCTGGCCGGCGTTGTTTGCGCCCGTGGTCGGGCCGGTGCTTGGCGGCTTCATCACAACCTATCTCTCCTGGCACTGGAATTTCTTCATCAACATCCCGCTTGGGCTGGTCGGGCTGGCGCTGGTCGCGCGCTTCATTCCGGGCGACCGCGCGGCCGATCCCAAGCCGCTGGATTGGCCGGGGTTTTTCCTCACGTCGCTGGGGCTCGCGCTGCTGCTCTACGGCCTTGAGCGCATCGCACATCCGGAAGACGGCGCTTTGCCCGCCGTGCTGCTGATTGCCGCCGGCATCGTCATCGGCTGGCTGGCGGTGCGGCATCTCCGGCGCGCGCCGCATCCGCTGCTCGATCTCAGCGCGTTCAGGGTGCAGACCTTCGCCATCTCGACGCTTGCCGCCGGCACCATTTTTCGCGTGGCGATCAACGCCACGCCGTTCCTTTTGCCGCTGCTGTTTCAGGTCGGCTTTGGCCTTTCGCCGGTCGATGCCGGCTTGATGATCCTGGCCTATTTCCTCGGCAATCTCGGCATGAAGACGGTGACGACGCCGACGCTGCGGCGCTTTGGTTTTCGCACGGTCATGGTCGTCAACGGCCTGATCGCCTCGGCCTCGATCATGGCCTGCGCGGCGATCTCGCCGGAGACGCCGCAGGCGCTGGTGGTAGCGCTGATGCTGATCGCCGGCCTGACGCGCTCGATGCAGTTCACAGCGCTGAATACTCTGGCCTTCGCCGATATCGATGCGGCGCAGCGCAGCTCGGCGGCAACTTTGTCGTCCATGCTGCAGCAGATGTCGATGCTGTTCGGCGTAGCGGTGGCGGCTGCCATTCTGAACCTGTCGCAGATCGTCAGGCACCGGCCGGCGCTCGACCTCGTCGATTTTCGCATCGCCTTCCTGGTCATCGGCGCCATCGGGCTGGCGGCGGCGTTGCGGTTCCTCGTGCTGCCGCCCGGTGCAGGCGCCGAAGTTTCAGGCCACACGTCCAGGACCTGAATTCGCAATTTTCGCCGCTCAGGCGGCAATTAATTCCGCCTTGTGCTTTCGCCTCAGAACGGCACCTTCGCGCATACGCGCAATGGTGCAACCAAATGCCAAAAGCGCAGCCTTTTCCTAGGATTGCGCCAGTTCTAGCAATCGGTGCGTCCACTGGAAGATTATCACTGCCAACGGGTGTTCCGAGCGCGGATTCATTTGACGAAGCGGCGCCGAGCCGATTAGCTTTCTTCGGAAGGGGTGGCAGAGCTGCCATCGGGGCGAATGCAGACATGAACACGATTGGCTGGCGAAATGTCAGGAGCCTGAATCAGGAAGGCATTGTCTTTGCCATCGCCGTGGTGCTGTTCGTCGCCGCTGCCATTGGGCTGCCTGGTTTCATCGCTGCCAACAATCTCGTTGCCATCGTCCGCTCGGTGTCGGTGCTGGGCATTTTGGCGCTCGGCATGGCGGTCGTCATAATCGGCAGGGGCATCGACCTGTCGGCGGTGGCGATCATGGCGATGTCGGTCGCCTGGTATCTGCAATTGCTCAACGCCGGAACGCCTGATGGGCTCGCCTTCGCCTACGTGCTGGCAGGCGTGCTCGCCATCGGCCTGCTCAACGGTTTTCTCGTCGCTTATGCCGACGTGCCGGCGATCTTCGTGACGCTGGCGACCGGCTCCTTCGTCTTCGGCTATGTCCGCTCGCAACTGATCACGCAGGATGCGGTGCCGGTGCCTCAGGGCCATTGGGTGGAGTTGCTCGGCGGCCTGCGTTTCCTCGACATTCCGATCGAAGTGTTCGTCTTCGCCGGGCTCGCCTTCCTGTTCTTCCTGTTCCTGCGCTACACCAAATGGGGCCGCTACATCTATTTCGCCGGCGACAATCCGGTCGCCGCGCGCAACATCGGCATTCCGGTGCGGCCAATGCTGGTGCTGCGTTATGTGGTTTCGGCCTTTGTCGCGCTGATCGCCGGCCTGCTCACGGCGGCAAGCCTGCATTCGATCAACACCCGCATCGTCAACTCGACGCTGCTCTATGACATCGTGCTGGTGGCGGTGATCGGCGGCATCGGCCTTTCCGGCGGGCGGGGCGGGGTGCGCAATGTGCTGGTGGGCGCTGCACTTATCGGCATCCTGTCGAACGCGATGACCATCATCGACATTCCGCTGCTCTATCAAAACCTGATCAAGGCGGCGATCCTGCTCGGAGCCATCATCGTCGACGGCATCATCAATCCGCGTGACGAACAGACCGCGCAGCAGGGCGACATCTAAGGGGTACCCGACCGGGTCATGCCGACCGGCCGGCAATAAGTGAAAAACAGAGGATGTGACATGAAACTGATCAGAACACTGATGGCGGCCGCCACGGCGCTTGCCGCCACCGCCTTCGTCGCGCCGACCTTCGCCGCCGACGATCCGGGCCCGGCCGCATACGCGCAGGCGCTCAAGGGCAAGCGCGTCATGCTGGTGCCGCTGGCGATGGGCTTCGACCTTGCGCAAGGCTGGTCGCACTATCTGAAGACGGAAGTCGAGGCCTGGGGCGGCACCTTCGAAACACGCGATCCGAACTGGGTCGTCGATGCCGGCGCACAGGCGATCACCGACGCGATCTCGTCCGAAACAAGGCCGGACGTGCTGATCATCCATGCGCCGGATCTCAACTCCTATTCCAAGCTGATGAAGAAGGCGCAGGCTGCCGGAACCTACGTCATACTGGTCGACAATCCCGCCAACTTCCCGGCCGACGCCTTTGTCGGCAGTGACTGGGACCGGCTCGGCCAACTCGAGGCCGAAGCGGCGATCAAGGGCTGCGGCGAGAATTCGTCGAAGAAGATCGGCCTTGTGCAGGGTGATCAGGCCAACTCGTCCAGTCTCTACCAGTATGCCGGCATCATGAAGGTGCTGGAGAAGCACCCCGACTTCAAAGTCGTGGCCAAGCCCGACTCCAACTGGGATCCGACGACGTCGCGCAACGTGACGACGACAATGCTGCAGCAGAACCCGGACATCTGCTCTATCATCGACTTCTGGGATGGCGACGCCACCGGCGCATCCGCCGCGATCCGCGACGCCAAGCTCGACGGCAAGGTGTTTTTGGTCACCACCGGCGGGGGCGAGAAGGCGGCCGATTGCGACAAATTGCAGGACGGAACTTACGGCGCCGTGGTGATGACCGATCTGGCTCGCCAGTCCGGCGACATGAACGCTATCATCAAGTTCCTGCTGCAGAGCGGCCAGCCGGCCGGCACGTCGCACACCTACATCTACACGCTGGAGAAGGCTACGACCAAGGCCGACCTCAAGCCCGACAGCTGCTGGGACCTGAAGGCGCTGCAGGCCGAAGCGGCGGCGAAGTAAGCCGCGCTTTTCGACTGAAATAAACGAGGTGACTGGACAATCCGGTCACCTCGTTCCCTCATGGAATAGCAGCCGCCGATGTCCTTTCGCGAACGCCTCCAGTCCTGGCGCTACAATCTCGTGCCCGACCATCTGGTCGGCGAGATCCTGACAAAACGCTGGACCGACAACGCCATTCCGTTCCTGGCGCTGGTGGCGACGCTCAGCGTGTTCGGCTCGATCATTCCCGGCTTCTTCAAGCTGACCTCGCTGCAGGAATCGACCCGCCAGCTCGGCGAGTTCTCGATGGTGGTCACCGGCATGACGGTGGTGATGCTGGGCGGCGGCATCGACCTGTCCGTCGGCTCGATCTTCGCGCTGTCCTGCTTCTCCGCCGTCTATGTCTTCTTCATTCTCGAACAGTCTATCTGGCTGGCGCTGGCGGCATCGCTTGCGACCGGCCTGATCTTCGGCGCCGTCAACGGCTACCTCGTCGGTTATCTCAGGCTGCGCGCCTTCCTGACCACCCTGGTAACGTTCATCTTCGGCCGGGCGCTGTTCGATATTCTCGTCACCACCTATGCCGCCGACGTGCAGCTTTCCCAGGCGACATCGGATGTGCTCGACTTCATCGGCGACAGCACCTTCTGGGGGCTTTCGGTCTCGGTCTGGTTGGCGATCATTCTCGCCATCGTCACCCATATCGCGCTGACGCGCTCACGGCCGGGCTGGCATGTGCTGGCGGTCGGCGGCTCGCGGCGCTCGGCGCACAATGCCGGCATTCGCGTGCGCCGCACCGTGTTCATGACCTATGTCTTTTCCGGCTTCTGCGCCTCGATCGGCGGCTTCCTCATCGCTTGCCGCTTGAGTGGGGCAGGGCCGGGCACCGGCCTCAACCTGGAGATCATGGCGCTGACGGCGGCGGTGGTCGGCGGCGTCAGCCTGGGTGGCGGGCGCGGCTCGGTCATCAAGGGGCTGATGGGCGCCATCATCGTCTTGACCATGACCAACGGGCTGATCCGGCTGGGCTATGGCACCGGCACCAACCAGATGGTGCTGGGCATCATGCTGGCGGTGGCGGTGACGATCGACATCCGCTGGCTGAAGAACCGCCATAAGGTGCTCAACGAAGTCTATGTCGCGCCGGTCTATCTCAAGATGGGCGAGACACAGTCTGCGGTGCCGGGCTCAGGCACGCCCTACGCGCTCGACAACCGGCTGTCGGCGGCCGACCATATCGGGCTCGGCGAGTTGGAAGGGCCGGAAGACGTCATCCTCGACCGCGACGACCATCTCTATTGCGGCACGCGCCATGGCGAGATCGTCCGCTTTTTCGCACCGGATTACGTTAAGTCGGAGGTGTTTGCCCATATCGGTGGTTTTCCGCTGGGCTTGGCCTTCGACAAATCGGGCAATCTGATCAGCTGCGTCGGCGCCATGGGGCTCTATTCCGTCTCACCGGATCGGGAAGTGAGGCGCTTGTCGGCCGAGACGTCGCGCTCCTGGACCTCGATCGTAGACGATGCGCGGCTGCGCGACCCCAATGATTGCGACATCGCGCCGGACGGGCGCATCTATTTCACTGACTCCACCAAGCGCTATGACGCCCACGATTGGGCGCTTGACTCGATCGAGAACCGCGCCACCGGCCGGCTGCTGGTCTATGACCCGAAGGACGGTTCGACGAAGACACTGCTCGACGGCTACCGCTACACCAACGGTGTGTGCATGGCGCATGACGGCAAGTCGCTGTTCTTCGCTGAGAGCTGGGCCTGCCGCGTGCATCGCTACTGGCTGGAAGGGCCGAAGGCGGGCGCCGCCGAATGCGTCATCCGCGACATGCCGGGCTATCCCGACAACATCAACCGCGCCTCCGACGGCAATTACTGGATGGCATGGCTCGGCATGCGCACGCCGAGCTTCGACCTGTCGCTGCGCCATCCCGATATGCGCAAGCGCATGACGCGCCGGCTGCCGCAGGACGAGTGGCTGTTCCCCAACATCAACACCGGCGGCGTGGTGAAATTCAACGACAAGGGCGGCATTATCGAGGCGATGGGCGACCTCACCGGCGGCGCGCATCCGATGGTCACCTCGATGCGCGAGCACAAGGGTTTCCTGTTCGTCGGCGGCATCCTCAACAACCGCATCGGCCGCTACAAGATTGCGGGCGCGGACCCGACCTGGACCAGCTCCGCTTCTTATTGGGGAACGCAGCCATGATCCTCGATCCCATCTTGGACATGTTTCGCGGCAAGGCCGTCACCATCCCGCCGCTCGACGGCGCCTTCCGGCCCAACACGCGGCTCGATGATGCGCCGGTTTTTGCCGGACTGATCGAACCCGACAATCTGCTGGTTGCCGATGGCCGGCTGCTCGCTTCCAGCGGCAACGCCATCTATTCGCTTGCCGCAGAAGTGGAGCCGAAGGTTGTCGAGACCTTTCCTTCCCCCATCACTGCGCTGGCTCTATCACTGTCGGGAGAACTGACGGTCGGACTTGAGAGCGGCAAGCTGCTGGTCGCCGGCAAGGAGGTTTCGCTGCCGTCTGGCGTCAGCTGCATCACCGCGCTTGCCTATGCCGAGGACGACACGTTGTGGCTGGCCAATGGCTCGGCTGAGCATGCGCCGTCGCTATGGGCCGCCGACCTGATGAAGAAGGGCGCGTCCGGATCGCTTTGGAGGCGGGACGCAGCCGGCGGCGGGTTCCGCAAAGTGGCCGGCGAGATCGCCTTTCCCTATGGGCTCCATCCCACGGGGCGAGATGTGCTGGTCAGCGAAAGCTGGCGTCACCAGCTTGTTCGCTTCGATGGTGCAACCGGTAGCCGCTCGACCGTGCTGACGCATCTGCCCGGCTATCCCGCGCGCCTTGCGCCGGCCGGCGATGGCGGCGCGTGGCTGGCCCTGTTCGCGCCGCGCAACCGGCTGATCGAATTCGTGCTGCAGGAAACGCATTACCGGCGCGACATGATCGACCAAGTGCCGCCGGCCTATTGGATCGCGCCGGCGCTGGCCTCCAACCGCAGCTTCCTCGAACCGCTGCAATGTGGCGGCATCCGCACCATGGGCATCCACAAGCCCTGGTCGCCGAGCCGCTCCTACGGGCTGGTGGTGAAGCTCGACCGGACCATGCAGCCGCAATTCAGCCTGCACAGCCGCGCCGACGGCACGCGCCACGGCATTTGCAGCGTGGCGGAGAAGGACGGACTTCTATTCATCGCCTCCAGGGGCGGCGATTGCGTGCTCGACGCGGGAGGTTTCTGATGGAACCGATCGTGCGCCTGGAAAATGTCACCAAGAACTATCGCGGCGTGCCCGCGGTCAGACAAG
Organism: Mesorhizobium sp. LNJC391B00; assembly: GCF_000502535.1. Taxonomy (NCBI): domain Bacteria; kingdom Pseudomonadati; phylum Pseudomonadota; class Alphaproteobacteria; order Hyphomicrobiales; family Phyllobacteriaceae; genus Mesorhizobium; species Mesorhizobium sp. LNJC391B00. The sequence continues at coordinate 648,423 of NZ_AYWI01000002.1, read as the reverse complement.
TCAGCTTCGAACTGCGCAAGGGCGAAATCCACGCGCTGCTCGGCGAGAATGGCGCCGGAAAATCGACACTGACCAAGATCATTGCCGGCGTCGTCGACGCCACTTCCGGCAAGATGTTCCACAAAGGCCGCGAGATCGCCTACGCCTCGCCGCATGCGGCGCTCGAGGCCGGCATCGCCATGGTGTTCCAGGAGACCAGCCTGGTGCCGTCGATGACAGTGGCGCAGAACCTCTATCTCGGCACCGAAAAGTTTCTCAACCGGCTGCGCGGCACCTACATTTCGGCGCAACAGTTTTTGCAATCGCTGAACTTCCCGGTCGACCCGAACGCCATGGTGGCAACGCTCGGCGCGGCCAAGCGTCAGATGGTCGAGATCGCGCGCGCCGTTCACCACAATGCCGAGATTATCATCTTCGACGAGCCGACGGCGACGCTGACGCCGGAGGAGAAGCGGCACTTTTTCGCACTGATCCGGCGGCTGAAGGCGAACGGCGTCTCGATCGTCTTCATCAGCCATGCATTGGAAGAGGCGCTAATGATCGCCGACCGCATCACAATCCTGCGCGATGGCGAGTTGGTCATAACCGACGACACATCGGCCTTCGATCGCGACAAGATCGTCGCCGCCATGGTAGGGCGCACTTTGTCGGGACAGATCTACCGCCAGCGCGACGAGGCGAAGCTGCGCAAGGCCGGCAAGAAGGTGCTGTCGGTGCAGGACATTTCGATGAGCAATGTCGTGCGCAACACCTCCTTCTCGATCTTTCAGGGACAGATCACCGGCGTGTTCGGGCTGATCGGCTCGGGCCGCACCGAGACCTTCAAGATCGTGTCGGGCATCTACAAGCGCGATTTCCTGCGCGGCGGCGCCATCGAGCTGGACGACCGGCCGGTACGCTATCTCGTGCCGAGCGAAGCGGTCGCCGACGGCATCGTCTACGTCTCCGAGGACCGCAAAAGCGAGGGCATTTTCGAGACGATGGGCATTGCCGAGAATTTGTTCGGCGGGCTCCTGGCGGCGGGCCGCGAAAAGGCCTGGGTGATCAACCAGCAGGAGATGCGCACGCTTTCCGCAGAATGGACGAAGACGCTGAACATCAAGGCGATAAACGACAACGCCCGCGTGGTCGAGCTTTCCGGTGGCAACCAGCAGAAGGTGGTGATCGGCAAGGGGCTGGTGCAGCAGCCGCGCATCGTCATCTTCGACGAGCCGACGCGCGGCGTCGATGTCGGCGCCATCGCCGAGATCCACCAGATCATCAACCGGCTGGCCGATGAGGGGCTGGCGGTGGTGGTGATCTCGTCCTACCTGCCGGAAATCATGAACCTGTCGGATCGGATTCTGGTGTGCCGACAGGGGCGCATCGTGGAGGAGTTCTCGCCGGCGGAGGCGACGGAGGAGAAGATCATGTATGCGGCAGTGCACTAGGTTGCCGGTCGGTGTTTGACGGTGCGCATACGTCACCAATTGGCGAAGGCCTCAGCGCCTTCGTCATCCTCGGGTCTCCGCGACGGCGCTTCGCGCCTGCTTCGCCCGTGAATGACGAAGCTGAGATGCTTCGGCCAATCGCCATGGTTCTGTCAGCATCAAAAACTGAATCGGAATAGCCGGTTAGCCGCCCTTGCTCGAAACCTGATTCAACCACCTGATCCACCGATTCAACGAAAGGAAACGCCATGGCCGCCACAAAACTCCTCAGCGATGCCGAGGTCGAAAAAATCCCGGTTGCGAAGGCTGTGTTCGACGACATCCGCGCGACGCGCAAGTCGGACTTCGTCAACAATTTCTGGCGCGGGCTGGCCAACGATCCGGCCTTGCTGAAACGGACATGGGACCAGGTGAAAGTGGTGATGGCTACGGAAAGCGCCATCGATCCGCTGACCAAGGAGATGATCTACATCGCTGTGTCGACCGCCAATGGCTGTTCCTATTGCGTCCATTCGCATACGGCAGCTGCCCGCGCCAAAGGCTTGACCGATGCGCAGCATGGCGAGCTGGCGTCGATCATCGGGCTGGCCGGGCAGACCAACCATCTGGTGACTGCGATGCAGATTCCGGTCGATCCTGAGTTTGAAGTGAAGTGAGGGGCGGCTTTCGCTTCTCCCCTGTGGGAGAAGGGAAAGCGTGCGCTATGCCGGTCTGTAAACCTTCTCTGCTGTATTCCAAAAGATATCCGCTTCCGCCACCGGACCGTGCTTCGCCACGGCTGCACGATGCGCCTTGATCAGTTCGGCGTGGCTGGTCCAGAGCTTCTCTATCGGGAAGTTGGAGCCGAACATCAGGTGGTCAGCGCCCAGAATGTCGATCGCATTGTCGACGATGTAGGCAATCAACGCCGGATCGTTGCGGTGGGCGAAGGTGCCGAGGCCCGACAGCTTGGCGTAGAAGTTCGGCGCTGTTGATAGAGTACTCAGGCCGGCTTTCCAGGCCTCGGTGGTTTCCGGCTCCATGCCGGTCAGCATGCCGGCATGGGTGAGGATGAAGTTGATCTGCGGGTTCTCGCCGACCAGCGTCAGCCCGTCCTTCATCTGGGCAGGGAAAAGCTGCAGGTCGAAGGACAGGCCATAGTCTTTAAGCCGCGCGACATTGGCCCGCACCTTGGGGTCGATGACCTGATCGGCCGAGGCAGCGAAGCGGAAGGCCGGCGTCTCGTGCCAATGCAGCTGCATGCGCACGCCGCGCAGCAGCGGGTACTTTTTCAATCGATCGATCTGGGGCCGGACATCGTCGACAGTCATATCGGTATAGCCGACGATAGCGTGCGGCCAGCCGGTCTCGTCGGCAGTCTTCTGCAGGAAGGCGACTTCTTTTTCGAAATCCTCCTTGGCCCAGTTGGTCTGGACATAGACGGCCTTCTCGACACCTGCGCCTTGCTGATCGGCGAGAAATTCCTCGATCGGATAGTCGCGGCGAATCGGCTCGTAGGGGCCAAAAATGCGCGGCACCATCGGGCCGACCAGCCAGGGCTGATCCTGCTGGCGCCAGATGTGGAAATGCGCGTCGATGGCTTTCTGCATCACGATACCCTTTTCCAGATTGCCGACGCCGCCGGGGCAGGGCGGGCGAGCGACAGGATGAAATCGGTGAGGCTCCCGGGCGACGAGCCGTCGATGAGATCGTCGAGATCAGGCAGGATGGCGCGGAGTGCTGCCGTGGCGGGAAGGAAACGCGGGTCACCGGCCAGCGGTGTGGCCAGCGACAGGCGAAAGGCGCGGGCGCTCAGGCGGCGTATCGCGGTCTCGAGATCGGCATGGTCGCCGCGCTCCAGCGCGTCCGACAGGATGATCACAGCGGCACCGCGCGTGAAGGCCGAGAACCGCGGCACCGAGAGGAAGGCGAGCAGGGTCGGTCCCATGCGCGTGCCGCCGTCCCAGTCGTCTACGAGTGCCGCCGCTCGGGCGAGAGCCTGGTCGCGATCGCGGATACGCAGTGCGGACGTGATTCGGGTGAGCTGCGTGCCGAAGGTGAAGATTTCGGCACGGTCAGCACCTTGTACGGCGGCGTGCGCCAATTTGAGATAATCCGATGTGTGCAGCTTCATCGAGCCGGAGACGTCGATGAGGATCAGCAGTTTGCGCGGCACCGTCTGGCGGCGGCGGAGCTGCGGCGAGGGGATATCGCCATCGGCGCTGACGATTTCCCTGAGCGAGCGGCGCAGGTCGAGCTTGCCGCGCGAATGGGTGCGCACGGTGCGGAATGAGCGGCGCGCGGGGAGGGCAGCCGACAGCTTGCGGCGAAAGGCGGTCAGCCTGTCATCGTCGCGCTGAAAATCGCGCGTGCTCAGTTGCTCCAGGCCCGACGACAGCTCGCCGCCTTTCTCCTGGCGCGTCGTCTGTTTCTCCTCCTGGCGCGTGCCGTGATCGTCTTTGATGCGGGTTTCCTCGTCTTCCTCGCCTTCGATCGAGGGTTGGCCATCGCCATGGAAGTGATTGCGAAAATGCGCCTCGAATTCGCCGCGGCGATCGGGCGGGGGGGCAAGCGTTGCGAGCGCCGCCTCGCGGATGTCGGCCATGGAGCGCGGGCCGAGCAGGGTTATGGCCTGCATGAAGCTGCAGACCTGCTCGGGGGCGACGGCAAAGGCGTGGCGGCGCAGCAGCCGGGCGAAGTCGAGGAAGGGCGCGGAGGCGAGAGGAAGGGTTCCCTGACGCATCATTCCTTCGCGCCCCCCTCTGTCCTGCCGGACATCTCCCCCACAAGGGGGGAGATCAGCAGCTTTGGCGCTTCGGTTCTTTCTGCGCCGCTGGAGATTGGCGAAAGCCAGGATGACGGCTGATCTCCCCCCTTGTGGGGGAGATGTCCGGCAGGACAGAGGGGGGCGCTGTCCCGCCAGCGTTGCAGAGTGCCCAGGTGAGGCCACCTCGCTGTGAACGAGCTGTTGACCTCACACGTCACCCCAGCGCCTCCTCGACGATGGCACCAAGCTCCGGCGCGATCGCGGACAAATCCTCCTCGTCCTTGATCAGCACGCCGATGGCGCGGCGGAAGGCTTGCGGCCATGGGCTGCCGCCTTTCTCCAGTATGGTGGCGGCGTTGGCCCATTCGACGGCCTCGGAGATGCCGGGCGGCTTGGCCAGTGGCCGCGCGCGGATCGACTGCACGGCATTCGCCACGGCGCGCGCGGTGGTCTCGGCGACATCGCCGGCGCGCAGCATGATGATGGCGGCTTCGCGCTCGGCGTCGGGATAGCCGATCCAGTGATAGACGCAACGCCGACGCAGCGCCTCCGCCAGTTCGCGGGTTCGGTTCGAGGTCAGGATGACGATCGGCTGCGCCTCGGCGCGGATCGTGCCGCGCTCAGGGATGCTGATCTGGAAGTCGGAGAGGAATTCGAGAAGCAGCGCTTCGAATTCGTGGTCGGAGCGGTCGATCTCGTCGACCAGCAGCACGCGCTGCTCCGGCGCCCGCAGCACCTGCAGCAATGGCCGCGCGATCAGAAAGCGGTCGTCATAGATGTCGATCTCATGCTCGCCGGCATGGCGGATGGCGAGCAGCTGGCGCTGGTAGTTCCATTCGTAGAGCGCGTGTGCTGCGTCGATGCCTTCATAGCATTGCAGCCGCACCAGATCGCGGCCAAGCAGTTGCGCGATCGCCTTCGCAGCTTCGGTCTTGCCAACGCCGGGCGCGCCTTCCAGCAGCAGCGGCTTGCCGAGCCGTATGGCCAGGAAGATGGCGGTGGCCAGGCTGTCGTCGGCGAGGTAGCGCGATCCAGCGAGGTGGCGTGCCACCGCCTCCGGCGAGGTCGCGACAGTCTCGGCATTCGGCTCCTGCATGTCGTCCTCAGTTCGCCGCTTGCGCCTTCAGCGCGCGCAATATGCGCTCCGGTGTGATCGGCAGCGTGTCGATGCGCACGCCGACGGCGTCGAAAACGGCATTGGCAACCGCGGGGATCTGCGGGTTCGCGCACATTTCGCCTGGTCCTTTGGCACCGTAAGGACCATCCGCCGACGGCCGCTCCAGCACGATGATCTCGGTTTGGGCGAGATCGCCCGGTCCCGGCATCAGATACTGGTTGAAGTCGGTGCCGCCATGGTCGCGGTTGGGATAATAGGGCTCGGTCGTTTCGTAGAGCGCGTGGCTGATGCCCATCCAGGAACCGCCGACCAGTTGCTGCTCGACCATTTTCGGGTTCAGCGCGCGGCCGATCTCAAAGACGTTCTTGACGGTCAGCACCGTAACCTCGCCCGTCTCGTCATCGACCTCGACCTCGGCCACCGTGCAGGCATGGGCGTAGCAGGTCGACGGCTTCATCGCGCCGGTCTCTTTCTCCGGATAGGAGCGCGGGATCAGGAACATGCCGCGGCCTGAGATCGAGCGGCCACGCTTGAAATGAGCCGACAGCGCGACATCGAAGATCGAGATCGACTTTTGCGGCGCGCCCTTGACCAGAATGTTGCCCTCGCCATCAGTTTCGAGATCGGAGGCGTTCACCTCCAGCTCTTCCGCCGCCACTTCCAGCATCACCTGGCGCGCTTCCTTGGCCGCCTGGATGACGGCGTTGCCGGCGCGGTGGGTGCCGCGCGAGGCGAAGGTGCCCATGCAGTGCGGACCGGTGTCCGTGTCGGCGGTGTCGATGGTAACCCGGTCCGTCGGCACGCCGATGGTCTCGGCGCAGATCTGCGCCATGATCTGCTTCAAGCCCTGACCGAGATCGACGCTGGAAAGCGTCACCATGAAATTGCCGGTCGGCGTCGAATGCACCAGCGCCTGCGTCGGGTCGCCGCCAAGGTTCATGCCCGTCGGATAGTTGATCGCGGCGACGCCGCGTCCGCGCCTTAGCGCCATCTCAAGCTCCCTTCTTGTAGGAGGACATCGCCATATACTTCTCCGCCACAGGCCAGTTGGCGGCGCGCGACGCCTCCTGCATGCACTCGATCAGCGCCGCTCCTTCGGTCGGCTGGCGATGCGCCTTCATGTCGCCATCGCGATAGGCGTTGATGAAGCGGAATTCGAGCGGGTCCATGCCGATCAGCCGCGCCAGCTTGTCCATCTGCACCTCAAGCGCGAAGTCGCCGATGGTGACGCCGAAGCCGCGCATCGCGGAGGAGGGGGTGCGGTTGGTGTAGACGCAGTAGGTGTCGATCCAGACATTGGGAATGGTGTAGGGGCCGGGATAGTGCGCCGCTCCCTTCTGCGCGCCATAAGGCGAGTGGCGCGAATAGGCGCCGGCATCGGTGTAGCCGGTCACCTTGCGAGCCACGATGCGGCCATCGTTCATCACGCCGTCCTTGATGATTATCTTTTCGGCCGCTCGGGGTGACGAGATCTGCATCTCCTCCTCGCGGCTGTAGATGAAGGAGACGGGACGTCCTGTGAGCTTGGCGCCAAGAATGGCGATCGGCTCGACGATGACGTCGACCTTGCCGCCAAAGCCGCCGCCGACGGTGCCGCCGACGAAATGCAGTTTGGAGCCGGGCATCTGCAGGATGATCGAGGCGTTGTCGAGGGTGAAGAACATCGCCTGGGTGTTGGTGTAGCAGGTGAAGCGATCATTGCCTTCCGGCACCACGACGCAACCGGTGGTCTCGGTCGGCGCATGCTCGATCGGCGAGGATTGATAACTCTGTTCCAGGATGTGGTCGGCGCCGGCGAAGCCCGCCTCGACATCGCCGAAGCGCACCTTGCGGCATTCGCCGCTGTCGTAGAGGTAATAGTTCTGGCCGTGATATTCATTGACCAAAGGCGCGCCGGGCTTCAGCGCTTCTTCCATGTCGAAGACGGCCGGCAGCACCTCGTAGTCGACCTTGACCTTGGCTGCCGCTTCCTGAGCCGCGCGCTCGGTCTCGGCCAGCACCGCCACCACCGCCTCGCCCTTCCAGCGTACCTTGCCGTCGGCCAGCACCGTCTCGTCTTCCGGTCCGACCTGGATCAGGATCAGGATGGTGTAGACATTGTGCGGCACATCCCTGGCAGTAAGGATTTTCATCACACCCGGATGCTTTTCTGCTTCGGAGGTGTCGATGGAGCGGATGCGGGCGTGGTGATGCGGGCTGCGGACCATCTTCAGGTGCAGTATGCCAGGAAAATTGCGGTCGGCGAAATAGGCGGTCTTGCCCGTCACATGTCCCGGCGAATCCAGCCGCGGCCGCCCATGGCCGATCTCGTGCAGGCCGTCCTTGCGCTGATCGGCGAAATAGTTTTTGCGCAGTTCCATTCTTTTGGTCCTTAGGCCGCGTTCTGCGAATTGGCTCGGGCCGCCGTCAGCACCGCCTGGATGATCGGCTCGTAGCCGGTGCAGCGGCAGATATTGCCGGACAGCGCCTCGATCACGTCCTCGCGGCTCGGATTGGGGGTATGGTCGAGCAGCACCTTGGCGGCCATGATCATGCCCGGCGTGCAGAAGCCGCATTGCGTGGCGAAGGCGTCCAGGAAGGCACGCTGCAGCGGATGCAGGACGCCGGCCTCAGCGAGGCCCGATGTGGTGCGGATGTCGGCGCCGCTGCAGGTCTCGGCCAGGGTCAGGCAAGAGAGCCGGAGTTCGCCGTCGATGATCACCGAGCAGGCGCCGCAGGTGCCCTGGTGGCAGCCGCCCTTGGGCGAGGTGTCGCCGATCTTGTCGCGCAGCGCGTGCAGCAGTGTCGTGCCGCTGTCGACAAATTCGGCCTTCTCCGAGCCGTTGAGCGTGAACTGAACCGGAACCTTTGCCATGTTTTCCTCCCAGCGCGCCTGCCCGATTGATCGGACAGACGCGCGCCCCCCAAGCGGTGGTTAAGTAAGCAGCAGCCGGCCGAGATGGACCGGGAGAACCTCGGCGCGATACCAGGCGCTGGCGATCGGATCGGTGATTGGCGAAGTGCCTTCACCGGCTGCAGCCAGCGCCGCTGCGATGCCGCCCTGGTCAAGCCTGCTGCCGATCAGTGCCTTTTCCGCAGCGCGGGCGCGCATCGGCCGGTCTGCCATGCAGCCGAGCGCGATCCGCGCCGAGGAGACAGTGCCGTCGCCGGCCTGTTCGAGAACGGCGGCGATGCTGAGCACCGAGACGCCCTTCGGCTTGACCCGCGACACTTTCAGAAAGCGGAAATTCTCAGCCTTCGGCAGTGCGAAGGCGACTGACGTGACGATGGCGCGGCTGCCGTCCCGCCTGGCCAGGAAATCCTCGATAGGCAATTCCCCATCATCGGTGCCAACCGTCGCATCCAGCGCCAGCAGGGCGACAGCGAAATCACCGTAGGGCGCGGGTGCGAACAGATTGCCGCCGACAGTCGCCATATTGCGGATTGCCGGGCCGCCGACGGCGCGTGCGGCCCTGGACAGCGCCGCAAGCTCCGGATGGCGGGCGATAGCCGCCATCGTCACCGAAGCGCCTATGCGGACCTTGCCGCCGGCAACAGTGATCCCGGAAAGGGTCGGATCGGTCGAGCGGACAAGGCCGGAGACGGAGATATCGCCTTCATTGGCGGCGCGCACGACCAGTGTGCCGCCGCCGAGATAGCGGGTGCCGGGCGCCTTCAGCGCCGCGTTGGCATCCCTGACGGCCGAAAAGGTCTGGAGGGCAAGCGCCATGGCAGTCTCCCCTGACTCAGCTCTGGCCAGAAAAATGGCTCTTCAACGCATTGAAGCCACCCTGGAAGACATTGGCGGCCATGCCGGCGGCGATCTTGTCGGCCTCGTCGGGTGCCGCGTCGAAGCTCGCGGTCCATTCGGCATAGGTGCGGTCGCCGTCTGTCACGCGGCGCAATTGCAGCGTCGCCTTGTGATTGGTCAGCGGTTGCGGCGTTTCGAGGATCGAATAGCTGACGCGGAAATCCGCATCCGAGAAGTCGAGCAGTTTTTCGCGGATACGCGCGCCGCTGGCGAGCTCGAAACTACGCACGCAGCCGATGGTTTCGGCGCTCTTGCCGTCTTCGATATGGCTCTTGACCATGCGCGGATGCCAGCCCGGCAGGCCGTTGAAGTCGCGGATGCGCGCCCAGACCTTTTCGACCGGCGCGTCGATGACGCTGGAGACGGTGACTTCAGCCATATGATCATTCCCCTACGAATTCGATACGCTGCAGGGTAGGGCGGCGGCCGGCGCTGCGCTTATCAATGGGTCTTGCGGCCCTATCAAGGAGTCTGAAAAACGAGCGGCTTGGCTCAGGCCATGGCCCGCGCCGCCTCGCGGTAAAGCGTCGGCGGCACGCCGACATGGTCGCGGAAGAAGCGCGAGAAATTGCCCTGGGTGGTGAAGCCGAGATTGCAGGCGACCGAGATCAGCGGCTCCTGCGACCACTGCAGCTGCCGCACGGCTTCCTCCATGCGCAGCGTGTTCCAGTAGACATTGGGCGTCAGATTGGTCTGTTCCTTGAATAAAGCAAAGAAGTGCGGCCGCGACAGGCCGACGCTGCGGGCGACGTCGTCGAACGAGATGCGTTCGCAGACATTGGCCTTCATCAGCTGGATTGCCTTGCGGACGCGGAAATCCTGCATTGTGTTGACCCGGATCCGCGCCTCCTGCGGCGCCGAGGCGTCGGCGGCGTCGAGCAGGCTATCGATGAAGCGCTCGATCTCGTAATTGGCGACGTCGTCGATGCTTTCATTATCGCTCAAATGGTCGAGCAGGTTGGCGGCGGCCTGGTGCAGCCAGGGTTCGAGCGTGATCGCAGCCTGTGCAAACAACGGCGCCGACGAAGGCAGGTCGCGGCGCCGGCGCGCCCAATCCGGATCGATGTAGAAAGCGAGGAACAGGCCGGGCCTGCCGTTCTGCGACAGAATGTGGCTGTGCGGCTGGTAGGAATTGATGCCGGCGGCGGTGCCGGGACCCAGCGGCACCGTCTCGCGGCCGACGGTCATCTCGCCGGCCGTGCCCTCCAGCCAGATGATGATGTGGGCCTCGACATGCGCATGGGTGACGAAGTCGCTGGCGACATTCAGGACAGAAACATGTCCGAACCGGCCCCAATAGAGCCTGATCGCGTCCGTCATGGGTTATACCTCCCGCAGACGACTGGCCTCCCTTCGCCTGCGACGGGATTGTGCGGCTGAGTTCGGGCTCGCGTCAAGGCGCGGGGCGAAAGCCGCTGTGTGCTGCCGGCCGTAGTGGTGGATTTTCAGACTGAGCGATAGGGTTTCCCGTCAAACCGAAGCCGTCATGCCGCCGTCGACATAAAGCGTATGGCCGTTGACGAAGGATGAGGCGTCGGAGGCGAGGAACACGGCGGCGCCGATCAGTTCGTCGACATACCCCCAGCGGCCAGCCGGCGTGCGCTTTTCCAGCCAGGCGGAGAATTCCTGGTTGTCGACCAGCGCCTGGTTCATCTCGGTGCGGAAATAGCCGGGGGCGATGGCATTGACCTGCAAGCCGTATTTCGCCCAGTCGGTGCACATGCCACGTGTCAAATTGCGGATTGCGCCCTTGGTGGCCGTATAGGGCGCGATGTTGGGCCGAGCGAGTTCGCTCTGCACCGAGCCGATGTTGATGATCTTGCCCTTGCCGCGCGCGATCATATTGCGGGCGACCGCCTTGCCGGCATGGAAGGCGCCGGAGACATTGGTCTTGAACAGCCGCTCCCACTGCTCCTCGGGAAAGTCCTCGAGCGGAGCGCGGAACTGCACGCCGGCATTGTTGATCAGGATGTCGATGGCGCCGATCTCGGCCTCGATGCGGGCGACATCGGCATCGACCGCGCGAAAATCCGTCACGTCGAAGGTCGAGGGGTGCGCTTTGAAGCCAGCGTCGCGCAAGCCGGCGACAGCACCGGCAACCTTGCCGGCATCGCGGCCGTTGAGCACGACACTTGCGCCATGCTCGGCAAGGCCGCGCGCCAGCGCCAGGCCGATGCCCTGGCCGGAGCCGGTGATCAGCGCCAGCCGGCCGTTGAGCTCGAACAGGGTTTTCGATGTCAAGGCAACGGTTTCCAGCCGAAAGGTTCAGTCCAAAAACATTCAGTCATTGCGCCTGAAGTTGCGGATCCGGTCGAACAGCACCGCGAGCAGGATGGCGCCGCCGATGAACACGCCTTGCCAGAAAGCATTGATGCCGAGCAGACCAAGGCTGTTGCGGATCACTTCGATGAGCGCGGCACCGACAATAGCGCCGAAGGCGGTGCCGACGCCGCCGGCGAGATTGGCGCCGCCAATGACCGTGGCGGCGATGACCTGCAGTTCCATGCCGGTTCCGAGATTGGTGGTGACGGCGCCCAGCCATCCGGTCTGGATGATGCCGGCAATGCCCGCCGCCAGCGCCGAGATCATATAGACGGCGACCTTGATCTGCTTGACGGGAACGCCGGTCAGCGTCGCCGCGTGCTCATTGCCGCCAATGGCGAAGATGTGGCGGCCAAACTTGGTCCAGCGCAGCGTGAAGCCGGTGATCAGCGCCAAAAGGATCATGTAGAGCACCGGATTGGCGATGCCGAACACCCATGCACCGCCGCCCAGCGCCAGAAGCTTGTCGTGATCCGGGCCGAACTGGAAGACGACGGTGTTGTTGGAGGCGACCATGGCGAGGCTGCGGGCAATCGACAGCATACCGAGCGTCACCACGAAGGGTGGAAAGCCGAGATAGGCGATCATGATGCCGTTGAAGGCGCCTATGGCGAGCGCGGTGGCGATCGAGGCGAGGATGCCGACCTCGATGGAGTAGCCGGCATGCATGGTGACGGCCAGCACCATCGACGACAGGCAGAGCACCGAACCGACCGACAGGTCGATGCCACCTGTGATGATGACGAAGGTCATGCCGAGCGCGATGATGGCGACGAAGGTGATGTTGCGGGTGATGTTGTAAAGGTTCTTCGACGTGGCGAAGGCGTCGGTGGCAAAAGACAGGAACAGGCAGGCCAGGATGACCGCGATCACCACCCAGAAGGTCTGGCTGGCAAACAGTCTTGCCGGCAAGGATTGCTGCTTTTGTTCGATCGGCTGGTCAATTGTCAGTGCCATCGTCGACCTTCATGTGCTGTGCGTGGTGAAATTCGCTGAGATCAAACCTGTTCGATGGCGCCGGTGATCAGCCCGGTGACTTCCTCGGGCGAACTTGACGCAATCGTCTTGTCGGCGACCTTGCGGCCGCGCCGCATGACGATGACGCGGTCGGCGACGGTGAACACGTCAGGCATGCGGTGGCTGATCAGCACCACTGCGATGCCCTGGTCGCGCAAATGGCGGATCAGGTTCAGCACTTCGGCGACCTGGCGCACCGAGATCGCGGCCGTCGGTTCGTCCATCAACACGATCTTCGCCTGCGACAGCATGGTGCGCGCGATCGCTACTGCCTGGCGCTGGCCGCCCGACATCTGCTTGACGAGGTCGCGCGGACGGGTCTCGGACTTCAACTCGGCGAAGAGCTGGCCGGCGCGCTTGTACATGGCGGCATAGTCGAGGATGCGTAAAGGGCCGAAGCCGCGGCGCAATTCACGGCCGAGATAGACATTGGCGGCAGCGGTCAGATTGTTGCACAGCGCCAGGTCCTGGTGGACGATCTCGATGCCGTGCTGGCGAGCTTCCGCCGGCTTGTGCAGGATCAACTCCTTGCCGTCCATGCGCATGACGCCATGGCTGGGGCGGAAATTGCCGGCGATCATCTTGACCAGTGTCGACTTGCCGGCGCCGTTGTCGCCCATCAGGCCGACCACCTGTCCGGGCTCGATCGACAGCGATACGTCGTTGACCGCCTGGATGGCGCCGAAATGCCTCGAGATATTGGTGAGTTCGAGAACCGCCACCAGTCTTTGCCTCCCCGTGTTTTGCGACCCGCTGCTGTTCCCGGCGTGAATGCCGGCGCTGCTTTGGCCCCGCTCTCCCCATCTCCTCCCGGAAACAGCGTCAGCGTTCTTTTACGCAAAAGCCGGCGCTCGTCAATCAATTGTCGGACGAATTGAAGCCTTGGTTATCCAAAAATCCGTTTTGTAGGACAAATAGCATTGACGTTGGCCGCAAGCCGATATTAGCTAAGCGTCGGAGGAGATTATGCCGATGCCGCTGGCGGTTAGCCGGGCGGAATCGGCGGAGGTTTATCGGTCGAGGTTGCGGCGCCACCCTTGTGTGAGCCGGGCCAATGCCGCATCTGGAAATGCTTATCGATCTGTCTTGGCGACACGAGTGCTCGTGAAACGAACCTCGGTCATTAAGCATCCGGTCGATCTGTGTGGCGGGCACGCCGTGTCCGTCTGTTTCAAGGGAGGACTGACATGAGGAAAACACTTTTGCTCGCCGCCGTCGCCGCCATGGCGCTGGGCGCCGGGCCGGCTTTGGCCAAGAAACAGCTCGTCATCGTGGTGAAGGGTCTCGACAATCCATTCTTCGAAGCCATCCACCAGGGCTGCGAGAAATGGAACAAGGAAAATGCAAGCTCGGAATATGAATGCTTCTACACCGGCCCGGCATCGACCTCCGACGAGGCCGGCGAAGCGCAGATCGTTCAGGACATGCTGAGCAAGGCCGACACGGTGGCAATGGCGATTTCGCCATCCAACGCGCCGCTGATCGCTCAGACGATCAAGACCGCCAATCCGACGATCCCGATCATGACGCTCGACGCCGATCTCAGCAAGGAAGATGCCGCGCTGCGCAAGACCTATCTCGGCACCGACAACTATTTGATGGGTCACAAGATCGGCGAGTACATCAAGAAGGGCAAGCCGAACGGCGGCACGATCTGTACCATCGAAGGCAATCCCGCGGCCGACAACATCCTGCGCCGCGCGCAGGGCATGCGTGACGCGCTGTCGGGCAAGGAAGGCCTGGCGGCACTTGCCGGCGAAGGCGGCTGGACCGAAGTCGCCGGTTGCCCGGTGTTCACCAATGACGATGGCGCCAAGGGCGTGCAGGCGATGACCGACATCCTCGCCGCCAATCCCAAGCTCGACGCCTTCGGCATCATGGGCGGCTGGCCGCTGTTTGGCGCACCGCAGCCTTATCGCGACCTGTTCGGGCCGCTCAAGGACCGCATCGCCAGCAACGACTTCGTCATCGGCGCCGCCGATACGATTGGCGATGAAGTGGCGATCGCCCGTGACGGCCTTGTGACCGCTCTGGTCGGTCAGCGGCCGTTCGAAATGGGCTACAAGGCACCATCGGTGATGATCGATCTGGTCGAAGGCAAGGCCGTCGCCGATCCGGTGTTCACCGGCCTCGACGAATGCACAAAGGACACGGTCGACACCTGCATCCAGAAGTAGGTTCTCGATTTCGGGGCGCCCTTTGACGGGCGCCCCGTCTCTTCCCGAACGGACGCAACGGTTGGGGCAGCAGGCTCCGGCTTTGACGCGTCTGTAGTTTGGATTTTTCGGCAACGAGATCGGCGCGCCGTGCAGGTTCGGACCAGTCCGGACGCAGACGGCCGACGCATTGGAACGTGAATGCCGGACGAGAAATCAAAGAAGCGAACCGAGCGGGCCAAGGCACAAGCCAGCCGCGGTCCGGCTGTCATGCGCAGGGCCGGTGCCGCGCATTTTCCGGGAGCGAGCGTCCATGTCTCGCTGGCCGGCGAGATCGGCCTCAGAATCGTGCGCGGCGATTATCCGCCCGGCACCATTCTGCCCAACGAGGCCAAATGGGCCGAGACCTTCGATGTCAGTCGTTCGGCGGTGCGCGAAGCCATCAAGATGCTGATGGCCAAAAGCCTGCTGGCTTCACGGCCCAAGATCGGCAGCTGGGTCGAGCCCAGGGAACGCTGGAACCTGCTCGACCGCGATGTGCTGGCCTGGTACGCGACCGGGCCGGACCGGGAGGCCTTCCTGCGCACGGTGCAGGAGTTCCGTCACATCATCGAGCCGGAAGCGTCGGCCTTTGCCGCAATGCGGCGCAGCGACGAGCAGATGGACGAGATCAGCCAGGCCTGTCGTGAGATGGGCGAGGCTCTGAACCTGCAGGAGCGTATCCGCGCCGATACGCGTTTTCACCTCGCCATATTGCGCGCCTCGGGCAACGATCTGCTGGTGCCGCTTGGCGTTCTGATCGAGTCGGCGCTCGATCATCTCTTTGTCTTCGTCACACGCGAGACCAGCGATCAGCGGCGGGCGCAGGCGCTGCATGAGGCGATCGAGAAGAACATCCGCCTGCAGCGTCCTGCGGCCGCGCGCAATGCGGTGCACAAACTGCTCGCCAACACCGACGATGTTATCGGCCGGTCGAGGCGCTGACACAGGCTTTTCGCCACCTCAAATCGTCTGCTTCTTGCCATCCTTGCTGGGCATCAGGTCGACGCCGTTGACCTTGCCGATATATGTCGCCAGCATCGGCACGAATTGCTCGGCCGGGCCAGTGGCATGGGCACCGGCGAAGGAGTTCTTGGTGGCGTTGCCGAGCGGGTTGGCGATGCCGGCCGCACCCGCCATCGATTCCAGATAGGTCAGGTCCTTGAAGGCGTTGGCGATGGTGAATTTATGCGCGTCGCGGTCGCCCTCCAGCGTCCAGCGCATGAAGGTCTGGTAGAAGCCGCAATCCATGCGGCCGTTGCGGATGACGCTGTCGAAACGCGGTGGCGAGATGCCGACCTTTTCGGCCAGCGCCAGCGCCTCGGAATAGATCGCGGCATAGCCCAGCGAGATGAAGTTGTTGAGCAGCTTCATGCGGTGGCCGTCACCTGTGTCGCCAATATGGACGATGCGGCCGGCCCAGGTTTCGATGACCGGCTTCACACGGGCAAACAGCGCGTCGGGCGCGCCGACCATGGCGTCGAGCGTGCCTTCCCAGGCTTCCTTCGGCGTGCGGCTGAGCGGTGCATCGACGAAGTCGACGCCGATCTCCTTCAGTTCCGCCGCCAGCGCCACGGTCGAGACCGGATCGGCGGTCGAGCAATCGACGACAACCGAGCCTCTTTTCAGGCCCTCCTTGAGGCCGCCGGGGCCACGGATGATGGCTTCGACCTCGCGCGAGCCGGTGACGCAGATGAAGACGATATCGGATGCCGCTGCCACCTCACGCGAGGTGGCCACTTCCTTCGCACCGCGGCCAGCCAAGTCTTCCGCCGGCTTGCGGTTCTTGCGACCGAGGAAGGTCAGGCCATAGCCCTTGTCGACGATGTTCTTGGCAATGCCGTGCCCCATCAGGCCAAGGCCGATAAAGCCGATCTTTTCGCTCGCGGCGGTCGTGGTCATGTCTTGAAGTCCTGTTGCGATGATTGATATTGGGCGCCGCCGTCTTGCGGGCGAGGGTGGTTGCGGAATGCCATATTGTCTGACAATACACAGAAATCCTAGGCATTGGAGACGAAAATGACGAAGCGGATCATGTTCACCGGCGGCAGCGGCAAGGCCGGTCGCCATGTCGTGCAATATCTGATCGAACAGGGCTGCCAGGTGCTCAACATCGACACCAAGCCGCTCGACAATCCCAAGGTACGCACGCTGATCACCGACATCACCGACAGCGGCCAGGTGTTCAACGCGCTGTCGAGCTATATGGGCCTGCATGAATTCGATCCGTCGCTGCGCCCGCAGCCGGTCGATGCCGTGGTGCATTTCGCCGCCATACCGCGCATCATGATCACGACCGACAATGAGGTGTTCCGCATCAATGCGATGGGCACCTACAACATCATCGAGGCGGCGGTGAAGCTCGGCATCCCCAAGGTGGTGATCGCGTCCAGCGAGACCACCTATGGCGTGGTGTTCGCCAACGAGCCGCGCGATCCCAAATATTTCCCACTCGACGAAGAATACGACGTCGATCCGATGGACAGCTATGCTCTGTCCAAGGTCGTCAACGAGCACACGGCGCGCGCCTTTGCGCAGCGCAACGGCACCGATATCTATGCCTTGCGCATCGGCAACGTCATCGAGCCGCACGAATATTCGCTGTTTCCGAAGTGGTTTGCCGATCCGGGCTTTCGCAAGCGCATCGCCTGGAGCTATGTCGACGCGCGCGATCTCGGCCAGATCGCGCTACGCGCCGTTGAAACGGACGGGCTCGGCTTCCAGGTGTTCAACGCCGCCAATGACGACACCTCGTCCGACCTGCCGACAGCGGAACTGTTGAAGCGGTTTTATCCCGACGTGCCGGTCAAGACGCAGCTCGGCGAATACGAGACGCTGCTCTCCAACCGCAAGGCCAGGGACATGCTCGGCTTCCGTCCCGAGCACAGCTGGCGCAAATACGTCAAATAGGACGGCCGGGGGCAAGGTTGCGACCTGATCTGTGCACAGCCGCAGGCTTTGCCGTCAACGTCCCGTCCTTTGCTTGACAGCTTTCGAAATCCGGACTTTGTGGACGCATGAGGGACGGAAAGCCGAATAAGGGAAAGAAGCCTGAAAAGGCGGTATCCGGCGAGCGCCCGGCGACCCTTCGCCGGGCTGACGCCACCCGGATGCCCGGCACCAGCGTGCATGCCTCGCTGGCCAGCGAAATCGGGCTTCGGATCGTGCGCGGCGACTATCCGCCAGGCACCATCCTGCCCAATGAAGCCAAATGGTCCGAAACCTTCAACGTCAGCCGCTCTGCGGTGCGCGAAGCGATCAAGATGCTGATGGCCAAAAGCCTTTTGGCATCGCGCCCCAAGATCGGCAGCTGGGTGGAGCCCAGGGAGCGCTGGAACCTGCTCGATCGCGATGTGCTCGCCTGGTACGCGACCGCGCCCGACCGTGAGGTGTTCCTGAAGACGGTGCAGGAATTCCGCCACATCATCGAGCCGGAAGCGACTGCCTTCGCAGCCATGCGACGCACCGAGGAGCAGATGGCCGAGATCAGCCAGGCCTGCCGCGAGATGGGCGAGGCGTCGAGCCTGCAGGAGCGCACGCGCGCCGACACACGTTTCCATCTGGCCATCCTGCGTGCCTCCGGCAATGACCTGCTGGTGCCGCTCGGCGTGCTGATCGAATCCGCCTTCGATCATCTGTTCACCTATACGACGCGCGAACTCGACGATCTGCAGCATGCACAGCAACTGCACGAGGCGATCGAGAAGGCCATCCGCCTGCAGCGGCCGGAGGCGGCCCGCAACGCGGTGCGCAAGCTGCTCGCCAATACAGACGGCGTCATCAACACCCGGTAGGATGTGCTGAAATTCAGGTGAGGCGGGCCTGCAAACGCCGGCTTTCTGCGCTTCCGGTGCTCACGTACTTAAGTACGCTCCGCTCCGGTTCTCGAACCCAATGTTTTCGGCGCGGCCTGACCTGAATCTCAACACATCCTGCGAGCGCTCAGCCGGCCTGCGAAGTGGCCAAATGCTGCCTGGTCAGCGCGATCAGCAGCGCCTGGTCGCGCGCGGCGTGCTCGGGGCGGTTGACCACCTCGTCGCCATTGACGATCGCACCCCAGAAGCCGCGCAGTTCCTCGACGAAGGCTTCGCCGTAGCCGGCGCGTAGATCCTTCGTCGACAGTGTGTGGCCGTCCGAGGTCTTCACAGTCAGCCGGGTCGGGTGATGGTTGAGCCAGGGCGAGGGGAATTCGAGCTCGAGGCTGGCAGCGTCGAAGAACAGCGTGATGCGTTCCTTGTAGTCGGCGAGCTTCGGCACGGTGAGATGCGTCATCGTCCACAGCGCCTGGCCGTCGAGCAGTTTTACTGCGCCCTGGCCGCCATCGCCATTGGCGAAGATCTGCGCGCCGACGACCTCGCCATCCGGCACGCTGAGCGCGTCGAGCAGGCCGTGTACGGCATTCACATCGTGAATCAAGGCGGAGCTGTAAGCGGCGGTAAATCCACGGAAAGCCAGATCGTTCAAAGGCTGGCCGATAGCGCGTTCGACCTGTTGTTTCTGCCTGGCTTGCGCGGCGGCAATCAGCTCCTCGGGAATGTCGTTGCCGCGCTTGTAGCGCTGGTGGACGATGAACGGCCAGGCATCGGGATCGTTGACCTCGACCGAGACGGACCGCAGCGTCTTTGCCGTGCCGGGCAGCGAGGCCAGCGCCAGCCGGTAGCTCGGATCGAAGCGCTTCATATAGCCGACCTGCATGACCTTGCCGGCCTTATCGCGCGCGGCGATGATCTCGGCGATTTCCGCCGGGGAATAGCAGAGCGGCTTTTCGCAGAAGACATGCAGGCCGCGCCCGAGTGCGGCCAGCACCTGCTCGTGATGCAGCGGGTCGGGCGAGCCGATGACGACGGCGTCGAGCTTATGGTCGAACAGTTGCTCCGGCGTTTCGAAATTGGCGATGCCGTGAACTTCGCTGACATATTCCCGCGAAATCCTTGACGGGTCGGCGACGCCGACCAGTTCGAACAGGTCTCCGAGCCGCAACAGGTTCGGAATATGCTCGACCTGCGAGATCATGCCGGCGCCGATAACGCCAACCCGTATCCTGCTCATGCTGCTAAAACTCTCTGCAAAGTGTTCCAGGCTCAGGGTGCGGCGGCCGGCCGATTGCCGATCTGCGCCAACAGCCCGGCAATCTCAGCTTCCACCGCCTTCAGATCCTCGCCGCCCGACATGATGGAAATCACCTCGTCGCGCGAGATCTCGGACTTTGCGTATGTGCCGCGATTGCGGCCGCGGTTGAGCAGCGTGAAAGTGTCACCGACAGGGTAGGCGTGGTGGATGTTGTGGCTGATGAAGATCACCGCCAGCCCGCGCATGCGCGCCTCGATGATGAATTTCAGCACCATGGCCGCCTGATGCACGCCGAGCGCCGAGGTCGGCTCGTCAAGGATCAGCACCTTTGCGCCGAAGTGGACTGCGCGCGCGATTGCCACCGATTGGCGCTCGCCGCCCGACAGCGTGCCGACTGCCTGTGTCGGGTCGCGCACGTCGATGCCGATATCGGCCATCGCCTGGCGGGCAATTGTGTTGGCGCGCTCCTTGTCGAAGCGCGAGAAGGGCAGGCGGCTTCTGGTCGGCTCGCGGCCGAGGAAGAAGTTGCGCGTGATCGACATCAGCGAGATCATGCCGAGGTCCTGGAAGACCGTCGCGACGCCGAGGTCCTGCGCGTCGCGCGGGCTGCGGAAGGTGACGGGCTTGCCGTCGACGAAAATCTCGCCCTTGGTCGGCCGGTGCACGCCCGACAGAACCTTGATCAGCGTCGACTTGCCGGCGCCGTTGTCGCCCAGCAAGCAGTGCACCTCGCCGGGATAGACCTTGATGTCGATATCCTGCAGCGCGCGCACCGAGCCGAAATTAACCGACACACCACGCAATTCCATGGCTGGCTGGATGGCCGGGGACGGGTTTGGGTAGGTCATTTGCCGCCTCCGCGTCCGAGCGCCTTGAGGCGGATATAGTTGTTGACCAGCACGGCCATCAAAATGACGATGCCGAGGAAGACCTTGAACCAGTCGGTGTCGATGCCGGTGTAGAAGATGCCCATCTGCACCAGGCCGAAGATCAGCGCGCCGAACAGCACGCCATAGACGGTGCCGTAGCCGCCGGTGAGCAGCACGCCGCCGATGACCGCGGCGATGATCGCCTCGAATTCCTTGAGCAGGCCGCGCGTGGTGTCGGCGGAGCCGGCCTCCATCACCTGGATGGTGGCAAGCAAGGTCGCGGCACAGGCGGTGTAGATGAACAGCGCGATCTTAACCCGGTCGACCGGCACGCCGACATTGCGGGCGGCATTGAGGTCGCCGCCGGTGGCGAAGATCCAGTTGCCGTATTTGGTCTGGGTCAAGACATAGCCGGCAAGCGCTGTCAGTCCGAGCCACCAGACGATCGACATCGGAATGCCGACGACGAAGGGAATGCCGTCGGTGCGGGTGGCGATCCAACCTTGCGTGCCCATCCATTGGAAGAAGCCGGTCAGGAGATGGCCGTTGAACAGGCCCGCGGTTGCCGGGTCCGGCGCGCCGTCGAGTATATAGGGGATCTGCGTGCGGCCGGTGACGGCGCGGGTGATGCCGATCGACAGGCCGCGCAGGATGTAGAGCGACGCCAGCGTCACGATGAAGGAGGGCAGGCGGGTCTTCACAACGATCAGGCCGTTGACGTAGCCGGTGAGGATGGCGACAGCGAAGGCGCAGGCGATGCCGCCCCACAGCGGCAGGCCCCAGTATTTCACCGTCAGCCCGATGACGACGCCGGCGAAGCCGACCATCGAGCCGACCGAGAGATCGAACTCGCCGGCGATGATGAGAAGGGCTGCGGCAGTGGCGATGATGCCGAGTTCGGCCGCCAGCGTCAGGAAGGTCATCGACCCCTGCAGCGAATAGAGGTTCGCTGCACCCGGCAGCAGGGCGAAGATGATGATGGTGGCGATAAGGCCGCCGGCGGCACCGGCTTCGGGCCGGCGCAGCCATTGAGTCAGCCGGCCGGTGCTGGCCAGCCGCTCGTCAGCGCCGGCCGCCCGTTTCGACGTCATGCCGAAACGGTCCTTGCCCAGTACCCCGGGGGCCGGCGCTTCTGGAGGTATCGCCTTGTCTTCCACAACAGCCATTAGGCTCCCCAATCGCTCACTTCGCAATCTCGACCAGAGACGGGGAGCGCATGGCGGCTCCCCGATCCGTTTTGGTCTTGCCTTAGCGGATGCCGTCCTTGGCGAGCGCCAGGATCGCCTTGGCCTTGTCGGGCGAGTCGATGAACAGCGGCCCGGTGTAGGCGTTGTTCTGCGGCCAGAAGCCATGTGTGGCATGCTCGACCAGATAGATCACCGGCAGGTATCCCATCAGATATTGCTGGGCGTCCATGCCGAAGCCCATTTCGCCGGCGACGACGGAATCCAGGACTTCGGGGCTGATGTCGAAGGTGTAGAGCTTGATCTTGCCGAACAGTTCCTTCTGCCGGAAGAACGGGATCAGCGGATTGGCGGCGGTGGCGCCGAGCGCAAACACCGCCTGGGTGTCGGGATGCGCCGACAGATAGGCCTCGGTGCGGCGCTGGATGTCGGCCGGATCGGGCGACACGGTAAGCACCTCGGTGCCGCCGCCTGACGGCTTCAGCCCGTCATTCAACCCCTGGCAGCGCTGGTCGAGGCTGACATTGCCGACCTCGTGGTTGATGCAGACGACTTTGAGCGTGCCTTCCTTGGCCAGCCGCTCGCCGGCCTTCTTGCCGGAATCATATTCGGAGACTGTGCCGACGTAGAGAGAGGTGCCGAGTTCGGCGCCTTCCTTCTCGCCGGAATCCAGAACGACCATCGGAATGTTGGCGGCAAGTCCGGCCTTGACCGATTTACCAAGCGCATTGGCGTCGGCAATGGAGACGGCGATGCCGTCTGGATTGGTGGCGATGGCCGCGTCGAGCAGGCGAGCCTGCTCGACCACGTCGAACACTTGCGGCGCATAATATTCGACCTTGGCGCCGGTGAGCGCCGCCGCATCGTCGACGCCGCGCTTGACCACCGACCAGTAGGGATCGGAGGCCGAGCCATGCACCACGAAGGTGATGCGGACATCCTTCGGGTCCTTCAGGCCCGCGGCTTGCACGACATCCGCCAGCATACTCATCGAGACAAGCGCGCCGAGCGCCAGTTTCAGAACAGTCTTCATGTCATTCTCCCATTGTCGTTGCAGTTCCAATTCCCTCTTTGCGCCTCGGCCGACCGGATCGGCTTACGGTGCTGCCCGGGTGGCCGCTTTGCGGGCCTTTGCCGGTGTCGATGCCCCGAGCCGTGCACGAAGCTCCTCGCGCAGCGGCTTCATGCCGATGATGTCGATGTCCTGCACGCCGAGCCAGTCGCGAAAACCCTGGTCCCGGAAGAGTTCATATTCCTCGGTGCGGACATAGGCGGAGCGCGGCTCGATCAGTTCGAGCTCGCCCGGCGCGTTGAAGTGCAGGCAAAAGAAGGTCAGGCCTTCGCGCACCCCTTCGACCAATGCCTTGTAGGCGGGCTCTATCGGCTTGGAGCGTGGACGGCCCCAGGTCGTCTGAATGGCGGCGTCGAAGATGACAAAGCCCTTAGCGCGGGCTTCAGTGACGCCGCGCTGGAACGCCGCTTCGGTGACGCCGACGAGATTGTCATTGGGCGAATAGGCCGACAGCGTTTTGGTCAACAGCACCGGCAGCCGATATTCCAGGCCGAGCTTGATGTAGACGTCGCAAAACTCGGGCGACAGCGCTGCCCCCATATGGGCGTCAAGATGAGTGACGTCGATGCCGGCGCGGTAGGCGGTGTCGATCTGGGCGCGAAGCTCGGTTTCCACCGCTTGCGGTGCTGCCTTGCGGCGGGTGGTCGCGACATCGGGCCAGAAATAGCCGAACTCGTCCGTCAGGCCGGCCGCGCGCGACGGCGACGTCAGCGGCCGCCATTTGTAGTGCTGCTTTTCGCTGTTCAGCGTCAGGTGGACGCCGAGATCGAGCCGGGGATTGGCGGCTGCCGCTTCGGCCATCTCAGGGAACCATGGGCACGGCACCATCACGGCGCCGGAGCTGCAGGCGCCCAATGCGGTCAGTTCGAGGAAGGCGCTGTTGGCGCCATGGCACATGCCGACATCGTCTTCATGCAGGACGAGCTGTCGCGTCATGGACGGCCACCGTTTTGCCGGCCACCATCTTGCCGGCCACCATCTTGCCGGCACGCCGGTTTCGAGGGTCTTCCAAAGTGTGTCCCGTGCTGCATGGAACCGACCGTTTGCCCAACTGGACGCGATGGAACGCCCAATGCGGGCTTTCCGACAGGGCCACTTCAGCGAATTCGGATGGGTACGATTTTTCCGCGGGCCTGCGTTCTGGAATGCCGATTTCATTCGCTATGCCCACATTCGGCGTCAAACCCGGCCATCAAGCAACCGGGATGGCTTGGTCAGATCGCAGCGGAGTGGTTCTTTCAAACAGCGGCCGCAGGCGTACTGCTTTCATACCATCAGCGATGTGGAGACTTGCCATGTACACTGCCGGCGAAGAAGAGATCGAAGCCATTGCCAGGGTGATCCGCTCGGGTGCGCTGTTTCGCTATGGCGAGAACAGCGAGTGCAACCGCTTCGAGGCCCGCTATGCCAGGCATCTCGGCGTCGAGCATTTTGCGCTGGCCGCCAGCGGCACCTATGGGCTCGCCGCCGGCCTGATCGGCCTCGGCATCGGCCCGGGCGATGAGGTGCTGGTGCCGGCGCACACCTATATGGCGACTGCCACAGCAGTGCTGTCGGTCGGCGCCATTCCGGTCATTGTCGATATCGACGAGAGCCTGACCATCGACCCGGCCGCTCTGCGCGACGCCGTCGGCCCGCGCACCAAGGCGGTCATCCCGGTACATATGTGGGGTGCGGCCTGCAACATGAACGCCATCATGGACATCGCTAAAAAACGCGGTCTGCTCGTGCTGGAAGATGTCTGCCAGGGCATTGGCGGCGGCTATGAGGGCAAGAAGCTCGGCTCCATCGGCCATGCCGGCGCCTACTCCTTCAACTACTTCAAGAACATCACGTCGGGCGAGGGCGGCGGCATCGCCACCAGCGATCCGAAAGTGGCCGAGCGCGCGCGCTGCGCCATCGACCCCTGCCACTTCTACTGGCAGGGCCGCAGCGACAGCATCAAGCCGTTCGCCGGCATCGGGGCGCGCGCCTCGGAATTGATGGGCGCGATGCTCAATGTCCAGCTCGACCGTCTGGACGGCATCATCGAGGCGATGCGGGCGGAGAAGAAGAAGGTGCTGGCCGGCACGCGCCATCTCGGCAATCTCGGCCTGACGGTGTCGCCGATGAACAGCCCCGACGGCGATTGCGCGGCACAGGTAATGTATCTGCTGCCCAGCGAACAGGCGGCGCAGACTTTTTCGAAGACCATTCCGAGCGTCATTGCCGGCAAGACCGGCCGCCACAATTTCACCCAGTGGGACCAGGTGCTGATGCATGAGGGCGCGCATCATCCGGCGCTCAATCCGTACACGCTGCCGGAAAACAAGGGCCTGCGGCTGACCTATGCCGACGACCTCGGCAAGGGTTCTCTCGACATCCTCAACCGCACGGTGATGATCGCGATGAATCCGGCGCATGGCGACGCCGACATCGCCGACATGATCCATAACATCGATGCGGCGGCCCGTGTGGCACTGGAGAATGCTTCGCTGGACGATGTCGAGGTGCGCAAGGCAGCGCCCGTCGATCTGCAGAAATTCGATAGTGTGAATTGAAGCGCTCAGGATCGGCCTATTGCCGGTCCAGCCGCATGAAGGCAGCGCGCAACGCCAGCACCGCGCGCAGGATCTGGCGTTCGTCCATCGCGGCGTAGCCAAGCAGCAGGCCGTGTTCCGGCTCGCTCGAATGGTAGTTGATCGAGATGCCCTGCACGTCGAGGCCCTCCTTGACGGCGGCGGCGACGACGTCGCTGTCCTTGTAGGGTCGGACAAAACTGGCCAGCAGTTGCATGCCGGAATCGTTCTCGGTCACCGTCAGCCATTCGGCCAGATGCTCCTGGCACAGCTTGACGAAATTGGCTTGCCGGCGCGCATAAAGGCGGCGCATGCGTTTCAGATGTGTGGCGAAATAGCCTTGCGTGATGAAGTCGTTGACCGTCGCCTGCAGGATCAGCGGCGCGAACTGGCCGGTGATCGAGACGGCACGGTCGAAGGGCACGGACAGTTCGCGGGGTACGATGAGATAGCCGATGCGCAGCGCCGGGATCAGCGTCTTGCCGAAGGAACCAATATAGACGACGCGGTCGGCATGATCGAGGCCGCGCAGCGCCGGCACCGGCCGGCCGCGATAACGATATTCGCCGTCATAATCGTCCTCGACGATCCAGGCGCCGTGGCGTTCCGCGATGTCAAGCAGCTGCAGTCGTTCCTCGATGCGCATGATGGTGCCGAACGGCCACTGGCAGGATGGCGTCACATAGATCAGGCGCGGCGGCGGCAGCTCTGGGTCTGCGAGATGCCATCCAAGGCGATCGACCTTCAAGGGCGCAAGCTGCGCGCCGCTGGCGAGAAAGGCGCTCTTGGCGCCGAGATAGCCGGGCTCCTCCATCCAGACATGGTCGCCTTCGTCCATCAGCACGCGCGAAGCGAGGTCGAGTGCTGCCTGCGCGCCGGTGACGATGATGACCTGGTCGGCGGTGCAATTGATGCCGCGCGACAGGCTTATGGTCGAGGCGATGGCCTGGCGCAGGCCGGGATGGCCGGCAAAGGAGATATAGCCGAGCAAATTCTCATCGCGGCTGCGCGCATTGCGCACCAGAAGGCTCGACCAGATGGTGAAGGGAAAGGATGCCGATTCCGGCACGCCCGGATGGAAGTTGATGACGCCGGCATTGCGTGGCGGCTGCGGGCCGTTGACGATGGTCTGACCGCGCCGCGAGAGTTTTTGCGGGGCGGCGAGGCCGGCGCGCAGCGCGGCCGGCGGGCGTTTCTGCTGGATCGGCGCCACCCAGGTGCCGGACCCGGCGCGCGCCTCTATAAACCCTTCGGCGAGCAGCTGGTCGTAGGCGGCGATCACCGTGTTGCGGCCGACCTTGAGATCCTCGGCCAGCGAGCGTGTCGAAGGAAGCAGCGTGTTCTGCTGGATCTGGCCGTCGAGGATGAAGCGCCGCAAGGCGCCGTAGATCTGCCGGTGCATCGGTTCGTCCGAGCCGCGGTCGACCGACATGATGTCGAGGGAAAGGCGCATATGGTCGGCCAAGCTAGTCTCCGACCAACCTGGCGGCGCGGGCGATCTTCTCTTCGTTAAGCAGGCAGACAGTCTCCAGCACCAGCCGTCTGGTTTCGGGACGGACCTCGCGGCTGTTCTTCAGCGCGCGGTGAACGGTTGCCGCGCCGAGTTCCGCCTTCTCGGCGATCTCACGGATGGTGCAAAGCCGTTCCATGCCGAGTGCCGCCTCGAATGCCATGTCGCTCCTCCATCTGCATCAAGGCATGCCTCGTCCCCAGCCTCAAGCTGGAAACGCCGGGCCGGCAACTCGGGGGCAAAAATTTCGATGCCAAGAACTGTGCGATCCGCGCCGCCAAGGGAGGGCGGCGGCGCGGATCGCCGGGCGCTTTCGCGTCGCTACCCCTACCGAGGCGCGCGCCCAACCGGCCCAACCACCAGCCCCCCGGCGGTGGTTAGGCCATGTCTCGTATTGCCACGTCGAACCCGGCCGCGCAGGCCGTTTTGAGAAGCGAAGCGTAACCTTTCGTGGCATAGGTCAAGGGGTGTGCCTTGGCCGGATCCTGCTCGGCCTCGACGACGATCCAGCCTTCGAAGCCATGGCTGGCCAGAGGCTGCAGCAGCGACAGGAAATCGACGGAGCCATCGCCGGGCACGGTGAAGATTCCTTCCATCACTGCCGCCATGAAACTCATGTCCTCGCGCCGTGCCTTCTCCAGCACGGCCGCGCGGACGTCCTTGCAATGGAAATGCACGATGCGGTCGAGATGCCGGTTCAGGAGGGAGGCCGGGTCGCCGCCTGAGAACAGACAATGGCCGGTATCGAACAGCAGGCCGACGCTCTTGCCGGTTGCGGCCATCAGCCTGTCGACCTCGTCATCGCTCTCGACGATCGTGCCCATATGGTGATGGAAAGCCATGCCGACGCCGAAGGCAGCCATGCGGTCGGCGAGTTCGGTCAGCTTCTCGCCATAGGCGGTCCATTCGCCGTCAGCGAGGCGCGGACGCTGTGAGATCGGCGCGAAAATGCCGTCATGACGGCCGCGCGAGGTGTCGGCATAGACGACGACCTTGGCGCCGAGGTCGCGCAGCAGGGTCAGATGCGAGGTGAGGGCGGCGAATTCCTCGTCGACCGTGCGGTCCAGAATGCGGCCGTCATACCAGCCGGAGACGAGTTCCAGTCCGTAAGAAGACAGGATCGGTCCAAGCTCGTCGCTTCGCCTGGGGAATTTGCCGCCGAGTTCGGTGCCGCGATAGCCGGCCTGCCTGGTTTCCGACAGGCATGTCGCGAGCGGCGTATCGCCGCCGAGTGCGGGAACATCGTCATTGCTCCAGGTGATGGGATTGATGCCGATCTTGACCGTCATGCCGCTACTTCAAAGGGCTCGGGGAAACACAAAGCCGAGGCCGCAAACTGAGGGGAAAGAGGACCTGTCACTAGGTCCAGTTGAGGTGAATTTGGTAGAGCCAATCGGGAGCGCTAAAGCGCGTCCCGTTTGAACGGACTAAGTCGACGCGCTTAGGTCTTTGCATGTCGTTGTCTCAAAACCGGCGCCACTTTTGAGCGACATGCATTAATCCTGCTGCGGCCTTCCGAAGGCCGCGCGCAGTTCGTCCTTGGCGTCCTCGAGCACTTTCCGGCGCGCCTGCGGCAGGTTCTTGCCGGCGCGGTTGATGTAGAAATTCAGCATCGACATGGCCGACTGAAACGGCTCGGCCTTGCGGCGGTCGCTGTGCTCGGCCGAGCGCTTGAGCGAGGCCGCGATCTTCCTGGCGTCGTCGGCTTCGAAGATGTGGTCCTCGAGGTCCATCGCATCGCTGTGCTCGGTCACCTCGGCCGACCATTTCTTTTTCGCGGTCATGACAAACTCCTTCCTGTCGCAAAAACTCGAGCAGGCCGCCGCCGGTTCCCGAGAAAGTCGCCGGGCCGCTGGAGCCACGGATCATGGCCCTGTGGCGCTGCCCGTCGCGGTGAATGCGCCGATAGTGGCGACACAACGGTCGACTTCCCAGGACCGTAAACAGGAAACGCCTTGACCCCGATCGTCGCCAATCAGGCGGATAGCCCCGGCATCGACAGCAGCTACGCCTGGATGCGGCTTGCCATCTCCATGCTGCTGGCGACGATCGGTGCGGTCGGCATGTGGGCCGTCGTCGTCGTGCTGCCGGCCGTGCAGGCCGAGTTCGGCGTTGACCGCGCCGCGGCATCGATGCCCTACACCGCAACCATGGTCGGCTTCGCCGCCGGCAATGTGCTGGTTGGCCGCGCGGTCGATCGCATGGGGTATTGGATCCCGGCACTGCTATCCTCGGTGGCTCTCGCCGCCGGCCTGCTGCTCGCCGCGCTGTCGACCTCTATCCTGCAATTCACCCTTGCCCAGGGCGTGCTGATTGGTGTCGGCACATCGGTGATCTTCGGGCCGCTGATCGCCGACATCTCGCACTGGTTCAACCGTCGGCGCGGCGTCGCCGTCACAGCTGCGGCGGCTGGCAACTATCTCGCCGGAGCGCTCTGGCCAACCATCATGCCGACACTGATCAAGGCGGAAGGCTGGCGCTTCACCTATACCGGCATCGGTGTCTTCTGCCTGGTCACCATGGTGCCACTGGTGCTGTTGTTGCGGCGCGCTGCTCCGGCGGCGGCTGCCGCCGGTTCACCCGGAAGCCGGACAGTGCAGTCGATTTCGCTGTCTCCGGCGGCGTTACAAGTGCTGCTGATCGTTGCCGGTCTCGGCTGCTGCGTGGCGATGTCGATGCCGCAGGTGCACATCGTCGCCTATTGCATGGATCTTGGCTACGGCATTGCGCATGGCGCCGACATGCTGTCGATCATGATGGCGGCGGGCGTCGTCAGCCGGCTCGCCTCCGGCTTTGTCGCCGACCGCATCGGCGGCGTGAAAACCCTGCTTATCGGTTCCGTGCTGCAATGCCTGTCGCTTTTGTTTTACATCCCGTTCGACGGGCTTGCCTCGCTCTATGTCGTGTCGCTGGTGTTCGGCCTGTCGCAAGGCGGCATCGTGCCTTGCTATGCCATCATCGTGCGCGAATACCTGCCCGCCAGGGAGGCCGGCCAGCGTATCGGCATCGTCATGATGGCGACCATCTTCGGTATGGCGATCGGTGGCTGGATGTCGGGCTGGATCTACGACCTGACCGGCTCTTACGCCGCCGCGTTCCTCAACGGGATCGCGTGGAACTTGCTGAACATAGTGGCGATCGGGCTGCTGCTGTGGAAAGCAAAACGCAGTGCTGCCCTGATGGCTTAGGAAGGCAGGATTGCCCTGTTGCTTGACAAGGGCGATTGGCTGCGCGACGCCAGCAGGCGAGTGGGTGCGGCAGCAGCCGGTTGGCATGGTGGCGGTGGAAAAGCTGAACATGGTTTCGCAAGGGCGCAGCGGCCGGGGCCCGGCACGTGGAGGATGTCCATGACCAAGCCGCGCTCGCGTCGTGGGGGCGGCCGCCCGACCCTATCAGATGTGGCGCGCAAGGCCGGCGTCGGCGCCATCACCGTGTCGCGGGCGCTGCGCGAACCGGAACGCGTCAGCCAAGATCTGCGGCGCCAGATCCAGGCCGCCGTCGATGAACTCGGTTATGTCCCGGATCCCAATGCACGGGCGCTGGCCTCGGCGCGCGCCGATGTGTTCGGCGTGCTGGTGCCGTCGCTGACCAACAACGTCTTCGCAGAAGTGGTGCGCGGCATCTATGACAGCCTGTCGGACGGCCCGTTCCGCGTCCAGCTCGGCAACACCCATTATTCCGGCCTCGAGGAGGAGCGCCTGCTGCAGGTGTTCGCACCGCAGCGCCCGGCGGCGCTGATCGTGGCCGGCATCGACCAGACGCCGACCTCGCGAAAGCTGCTGGAGAGCGCGGGCTGCCCGGTGGTGCAGGTGATGGAGACCGGGTCCGATCCGGTCGACATGCTGGTCGGCTTCTCGCATTTTGACGGCGGCCGCACCGCGACCGAGCATCTGATCGAGGCCGGCTACCGGCGGATCGGCTTCATCGGCGCACGCATGGACCCGCGCTCGCAGCGGCGGCTTGCCGGCTATCGCGCGGCAATGGAGAAGGCCGGCCTGTTCGACCCGCGGCTGGTCACCACCACGCCGCTACTGTCCAGCGTGACGCTCGGCCGCGAGCTGCTTCGCGATGCGCTGGCCAAGATGCCGGCGCTCGACGGCGTCTTCTGCAACAATGACGACATCGCGCTCGGCGTTTTGTTCGAATGCCATAGCGCCGCGCTCAACGTGCCGAAAACAATCGGCATTGTCGGCTTCAACGACCTCGAAATGATGCAGGCGGCGTTCCCGCCGCTCACCAGTATCCGCACCCCTCGCTATGAAATCGGCCGTCGGTCTGTTGCCATGGCGCTGGCGGCGATCGCAGGACGAAGGCCTGAGCAGCGGGTCGTCGATCTTGGTTTCGAACTCAAGCCCCGCGAGAGCACCGCACGCTGAACACGCTTTGGCCGGCCTCAGCAAATGGTGCTTTACACAACGTCATGGTAGCGCTACCATTTTCGTCGGGCAGACGTTTTGATGAGAGGCCGTGCCTGTTTATTATACATAAGCAACAGCTCATGCTTGTTTATTATGTATAATATGCTAGTTTCGTTTCTCGCCTGTGAAGCGGCGAGGGGGAGGGGATCGGGCCGGCTTCGGCCCTTGAGACGCGGCGCCGGCCAGGCTGGAGGGCCTTCGGCAGGCGTGGAAAACACACCACGACAAACAGCATCAAATTAACAAGCTGCAGCAAATAAAACTACAACTGGGAGGAAATCGATGATCAAGTCACTTGTTGGTGGCATCGTTGCCGCCACTGCATTCGTCATGCTGAGTTCGTCGGCCATGGCCGACCCGGAAGTTGTCAAGGGCCCGTCGGCTGAGCCGGATTGCTTTGCGCCTTGGGCGGCTGATACGCAGTTCTTCAAGTTCCCCAAGAAAGACGGCCCATACCGCATCGCGCTCGCCAATGGCTATATCGCCAACACCTGGCGCATCCAGATGGTGCAGACCGCCAAGGCCTATGCGGCCCAGCCGGAGGTCGCCGCGAAACTGAAGGAATTCAAGGTCGTCTCGACCGGCGAGGACGTGCCGGCTCAGATTTCGGCAATCAACAACTTCATCGATTCCGGCTATGACGCGATCGTCGTCAACGCCCAGAACCCGACCGCTTTCGGGCCGGTCATCAAGCGCGCCAAGGAAGCTGGCGTCATCCTCGTCGCCTTCGACAATATTCTCGACACCAAGGACGCCATCAACGTCAATGTCGACCAGAAGGGCCTTGGCGAATTGTGGGGCAAATGGCTGGTCGGCCATGTGCCGAATGGCGGCAAGGTGCTCGAAGTGCGCGGCGTTGCCGGAACTTCCGTCGACACCGACCGTCACAACGGCATCCATGAAGCGCTCGATGCCTCCGGCAAGAAATGGGACGTCACCGAGGTGGTCGGCAAATGGGACGACGGCGTGGCGCAGAAGGCCACGGCCGACGCCATTGCCACCAACGGTCCGTTCGACGGAATCACCGGGCAAGGCGGCGACACCGGCATCGTGCAGGCGATGATCGATGCCAAGCATGCTTTCGTGCCGTTCGGCGGGGAGACCGAGAACGGTTTCCGCAAGTTCTGCGCGGCACATGCCGGCGACGGGCTGAAATGCTCATCGGCCGGCACCGGTCCGGCGCAGGTCGCGGTCGCCATCAAGACGGCGATTGCCGCGCTCGAAGGCAACGTCGTTCCGCAAGCGGTGAAACTGCCACTGGCGATCGTCGAGGATCCGAACTTCAAGGCCGGTCAGGATTTCTTCCCCGACCAGTCCGACAATTTCTTCGTCGGCAATTCCTTCCCGACCTGCGGCATCAATTTCACCGCGCAGGAAATTATGGGCCAGACCAAAGCTGACCAATAGGGGCTGACCAATAGGCGGCATATCCGGCGCCGCGGGATCTCCGCGGCGCCGGCCACTCGATATCCCTTGAAGTCAAACTGCCTCGGGAGGGCCGATGGACGGTGCGGTTCCGCTCTTCCGGATGGAAGGCATATCCAAGCGCTATGGTGGTGTGCGGGCGCTGGAAAAGGCCGAGCTTTCGGTCTCGTCCGGTAGCATCCACGCCATTCTCGGCGAAAACGGCGCCGGCAAATCGACGCTGATCAAGGTCATGGCGGGCGTCGTCGCGCCCGACGAAGGCCGCATGATGCTGAACGGCAGCGAGGTGACGTTCGCTTCCCCTGCTGCTGCAAACAAGTCCGGCATCGTCTGCATCTTCCAGGAGCTGTCGCTGGTTCCCGAACTCAGCGTTGCCGACAACATCGTCATCTCCGATCCGCCGAAGCGTTTCGGCATGATCGACCGCAAGGCGCAGCGCCGCATTGCCGAGGATGCGCTGGCACGCGCAGGTGCGGCCGATATCCATCCATTGGCGCTGGTCAAGGATCTTCCGCTTTCAAGAAGACAGATGGTCGAGATTGCCAAGGCATTGGCCAGGAAGCCGCGCATCCTGATCCTCGACGAGGCGACCTCGGCGCTGACCGCGACGGACGTCGCCAGGATATTCAGCGTGCTCAAGCGGTTGCGCTCGGAAGGGTTGGCGCTGCTTTACATTTCGCACCGCATGAACGAGATCGCCGAGCTTGCCGACCACTGCACGGTGTTTCGCAACGGCCGCAATGTCGCCAGCTACAAGGCAGGCACAAAGAGCGACAACGAAGTCGTCGAACTGATGATCGGGCGCGAATACAGCCATATTTTCCCGCCCAAACCCGCGCGCACCGCAGCCGCCGCCGTTCCTGTGCTGGAGGCGCGCAAGCTGTCCTGGACGGACCGGCTGGACAATGTCTCGCTGACGGTCGGGGCAGGCGAGGTCGTCGGCCTTGGCGGCCTGGACGGCCAGGGCCAGCGCGAATTGCTGCTTGCCTTTTTCGGTGTGCTGCGCGGCCTCGGCGGCCAGATCCTTATCGACGGCAAGCCTGTTTCGATCGCCAGCCCCCAAGCGGCGCGCGACGACCGCATCGGCATGGCGCTGATCCCGGAGGACCGCAAGACCGAAGGCCTGATGCTGCCGATGACGGTGCGCGAGAACCTCTCCTTTGCCGCCCTAGACCGGCTGTCCAAGGCCGGCATCATCGACCGCGCCGCCGAACAGCGGCTGATCGACGACATGGTCGGGCTGCTGGCGATCAAGACGGGCGGCCTCGACATTCCGGTCGGTGCGCTGTCGGGGGGCAACCAGCAGAAGGTGGTCATCGCCAAATGGCTGATGCGCCAGCCGCGTATCATCCTGCTCAACGATCCGACGCGCGGCATCGACGTCGGCACCAAGCAGGAACTCTATCAACTGATGCGCAAGCTGGCGGATGCGGGGGCGGCGATCCTGTTCTATTCGACCGACTATGACGAACTGATCGGCTGCTGCGACCGCGTGCTGGTGCTCTATGACGGCGCGGTCAAGCGCGAGCTGGTCGGGGCCGAGATCACCGAGCGGGCGCTCATTGCAAGCGCGCTCAACATCCACGGCGATGACGGCGCGAGAGACGATGCCGGCGCAAGACAGGGAGCGGACGCGTGAAAGAGTGGCGCTACTGGCTGGCCGAGCAGCGCGGAACACTGATGGCACTCGGCATATTCATTGTCATGTTCGTCATCTACACCTCGAACCATCCGGCGGGCTTCACCGCCAATGTCGTGCAGACGGCGTCCAACAAGGGCGTGCTGCTCGCCTTCGTCGCCATGGCGCAGACACTGGTCGTGATCACCGCCGGCATCGACCTCTCCGTCGGCATGATCTTCACGCTGACCAATTGCCTCGCCTCCTGGCTAGTCATCGGCACCGGCCTCGAGACCGCTTTCGGCGTCATCGCCGTGCTCGGCACCGGGTTCCTGTGCGGGGCGATCAACGGCGCCATCGTCATCTACGGCCGCCTGCAGCCGATCGTCGCCACGATCGCCACGGGTGCGGTCTATTTCGGCATCGCGCTGCTGCTGAGGCCGTTTCCCGGCGGTTCGGTCAACGAAGGTCTCGCCGACGCGCTGACCGGACGCCTGTTGGGCGTGGTGCCGGCGAGCCTGGTCGTGCTGCTCGCCGTCGTGCTCGTGGTCTGGGTACCGTTCAGCCGCTCGGTGCTCGGGCGCGCGGCCTATGCGGCCGGATCCTCGGAGACGGCGGCCTACATGTCCGGTGTGCCGATAAGGCGCGGCAAGTTCGCTGCCTACGCGCTCGCAGGCCTGTTGGCCGCGATCGGCGGACTGTTCCTGACCTTCTTCACCTATACCGGCGATGCAGCCTATGCCAGTGGCAACGCCTATACGCTGTTTTCGATTGCCGCGGTGGTGCTGGGCGGCGTCTCGCTGTTCGGCGGCAAAGGCAGCGCCATCGGCGCCATCTTCGGCGCGCTGGCCTTCCGCACCATCGGCGACCTGTTGTTCGTGTTCGATTTCGACCCGCTATGGCAGCCACTGTTCCAGGGCGTTATCCTGCTGGTTGCGGTCAGCCTTGGCGCGTTTGCGCTGTTTCGGGTCCGCAACCGGCTGGAGTGGTTCCTGTGAGCGAAACGACATTGGGCGGTATCGCCGGCCGCGTGCCGAAATTCATCCGCCGCGCCGATCCGGCGGTGCTGACGGCCTTCGCCTGCATCGTGCTGTTGCTGTTCCTAGGCAGCCTCTATTCCAGGAGCTTTCTGTCGCCTGAATATCTCTTGCAGCAGCTCAAGGTGGCCTCGTTCCTCGGCGTCATCGCCACAGGCATGATGCTGGTCATCCTGCTAGGCCAAATCGACCTGTCGGTGCCGTGGGCGGTGGCGGCGGGCGCGATGATGGCGTGTGCGGCTGCGGCCTATGGCCCGATCGGTGTGGCGCTGGCCATCCCGTTCGGCATCTTTTGCGGGGTGCTGATCGGCATCGTCAACGGCTTTGGCGTCGCCTATCTGCGCATACCCTCGATGATCATCACGCTCGCAACCAACGCTGTCGCGCAAGGGCTCATGGTCGTTTATACCGGCGGCTACTCGCCACAGGATTCGGCCACCGGCGCCATGCGCTATCTTGCGACAGGTTTTACCATTCCTGGCGTGCCTAACGCCGTCATCATCTGGGCGCTGATTGGTGCCGCGATGGTGTTCGTGCTGTCCCGCACCAGCTTCGGCCGCACCGTCTACGGCATCGGCAACCGCGAGCGTGCCGCCTATCTCTCCGGCATCGATACAAGGCGCGTGGTGATGATCGCCTTCGCTATCTCAGGCGGGCTGTCCGCCTTTGGCGGGGTGCTTCTCGCCGGCTATGCCTCCAAGGCGGCGCAATCGATGGGGGATGCCTATCTCCTGCCGTCGATCGCCGCCGTGGTTCTGGGCGGCACCTCCATCCTGGGTGGCCGCGGCTCCTATCTCGGCACCGTCGCCGGTGTCATTCTGATCACGCTCCTGCAGTCCATCCTCTCGGTCATGCAGATGCCGGAGGCGGGGCGGCAGATCGTCTATGGCCTGGTCATCGTTGCCATGCTCCTGCTCTACGGCCGCGCGCCGGCAAGCCGCTGACCGTGGACGAAAAGACGGCACAGGCGCCAATGGGCGCTACCGGCTCAGTGCCTCGGGCCATTGTGGTGATGGGCGTCGCCGGCTGCGGAAAGTCGGCTGTCGGCAAAGCATTGGCAGCAGAGGAAGGGGCCGTCTTTGTCGAAGGCGACAGGCTGCACCCGCCCGAAAACGTCGCCCGCATGGCGAGCGGTGAGCCGCTCACAGATCAACTGCGTGAGGGCTGGCTCGATGCCATCGGCGAGCGGATCGCCGACCTGACCGGCAGCGGCCAGAGCGTGGTTGCCGCCTGCTCGGCGCTGAAGCGCAGCTACCGCGATCGTCTGCGTGGCTTCCGCCGGGATATCGTTTTCATCTATCTGAAGATCGATCCCGCAACCGCCAAGCAGCGTGTCGCCAGCCGCAAGGGGCATTTCATGCCGGCAAGCCTGGTCGAAAGCCAGTTCGCCATCCTTGAACCGCCTGGCGCCGACGAGCGGGCGCTGACGGCCGACGCCACACTTCCAGTGGCTGAAATCGTCACCGCCGCTGCCAGCCTGCTGGCCGGCGCAAAATCATGAACCACCCTCGTCGGGCAAGGCGGTTTCCGGCCGTTCGGTGAACCGGTCGGCGCCGGACCAGACCATCATTTGCTCGGGATAGAGTTTCAGCGCCTCCAGCAAGCGGTCGCGCTTGAGCAATATGTACTCGGCCTGCAGCGCCATGTTCTTGGCGCTGGCTCTGGCCGCGCGCTCGCCGGCCTCTGCCGGGGCCGGCACCAGTTCGGGACTTAGGACGGCGCGGTATTGGCGGAACGGATCGGTCTCAAAGGTCGACATGGAAAACAGCGCCGCCTTGCCTCTGGCAGCGAAATTCGTCGGCGCCGAAGCCAGGTGGGTCCAGCCGCTCTCGCCAAGGCCGACTTCGGTGAATGTCGAGCCGGCATGCACCGTGTTGGTCACCAACACCACGCCGTTGCTGCCAAGGATCTTCTGGATCCGGCCGGTGACCTGGTAGGCGTCGTTGCGGTCGAACACGATCCGGCTTTTCAGGAAACGGTTCTCGACCCGAACCATCGGCGGGTTCAGGAAGCGCAAGCCGAAGGTCGAATCGGATATGCCGTGAGCCCTGACGCTGAGCTGGTGTGTCTCGATGCCGGCTTCATGGAGAGCGCGTTTGCCGATGATGGTCTGGGTCGTGAACTGATCGCACCAGATGATAGCGCCGTGGCCGCGCTTCAGCGCCGCTTGCAGGCCTTCCCGGCCCTCCAGCCGGATATTAGGTGACCAGCGGCGGCCGATGAGATGCGCGGCAAGCAGCAGACGCCGGCGGTGGTTGGCGCAGAGCAAGGCCCTGAACTGCCTTTGCGCATCGATGCCATTGCCGAGCACGGCGCGCGTCGCGGCGGCGTAGCGCACGAAATCCTTGCGGATATGGCGCTTGAGGCGCAGCCCCGATACGCGGCTGCAGATCGCGGCCCACCAATCGACCGGCAGCAATGCCGCGACCCCGAGATAGAAGGCGGCCAGCAGCAGCTCGCGGAAATCCCTGTTGTTGAAGGTGCGCAACTTGCCGGCGCGAACCTGCTTGCGGCTGAAGAAGCGGACATGCTCGGCGCGTTCGGGCACCAGGATGTCGGCGATGATTTCCGTATGATAGATGACGGCGGAAGATGGTGTCCGGTCGGCTTTCCGGGATTTTCCCAACCACGGCAGCCTCATCCGATCGGTGTCCACCTGTTCTTGCGTGCGTCCGGAAATCGCTTTACTGCGTCTGCCACGGGCGCGCAATCGGCGCCGGCAAGGCCATGGTGAACGCCATTCAGGGTTCGAACTTGAAACAGGCCCTATCGGTAGCACTTCCCCAACGGGCGCCCTGGCGGCCGGCTGCGGTGGCGCTGATGGCGCCGGACCGGCCGTCCCTGAGCTTTGCCGGCCTCGCCAATCTTGTCGACAAGCTCTGCGGCGATCTCGCCAGGCGTGGCGTTCGCCGCGGCACGGCCGTCGGCATCGTCTTGCCCAATGGCCCGGAAATGGCGGCCTGTTTCCTGGCTGTCTCGGCGCTAGCGACGGCTGCGCCGCTCAATCCGGCTTACGGCGAAGACGAATTCCGCTTCTATCTCGGCGATCTCGATGTGAAGCTGCTGCTGTGCGGACAAGGCATGGGCGATGCCGCGCGCAACGCCGCAAAGGGGCTCGGCATTGCGGTGCTCGACGTCGTCGTGACCGACGGCGCCAAGGCCGGCGAGTTTCTGCTGGCGGGCGACGCCGAGGTGGAGGCTGCCAGCGAGGCTCGCCTCGACGATATGCAGCTCAACGGACCCGACGATTTCACGCTGGTCCTGCACACGTCGGGAACCACGGCGCGGCCGAAGATCGTCGGCTTGCGGCAGCGCAATCTGCAGGCATCGATGGCCAACATCGCCAGCACCCTGGCGCTGTCGGCAAACGATATCTGTCTCAACGTGATGCCGCTGTTCCATATTCACGGGCTGATGGCGGCGCTCAGCGCGCAGCTGGCAGTCGGCGGCGCTGTTGTCTGCACGCCGGGCTTCAACCCGCTCAAATTCTACGGCTGGCTGGGCGACTTCAGGCCGAGCTGGTACAGCGCGGTGCCGACCATGCATCAGGCGATCCTGGCGCGCGCCGCGCGCAATGGCGACACCATCGCGGCTGCGAGGTTGCGCTTCATCCGCTCGTCTTCGGCCGCACTTCCCGACACCGTGTTCCGCGACCTCGAGCGCGTCTTCGGCTGTCCGGTGGTCGAGGCCTATGGCATGACCGAGGCGGCGCACCAGATGACATCCAATGGCTTGCCGCCGGCGCGCCGCAAGCCAGGCTCGGTCGGCCTGCCTGCGGGTCCGCAGGTGACGATCCTGGACGACAAGGGGACGATCCTTCCGGCGGGTGAAAAGGGCGAGATCGCGGTGCGCGGCGCCAACATTCATGATGGCTATCTCGACAATCCGGTGGCCAATGAAGCTGCCTTCAGCGATGGCTGGTTCCGCACCGGCGACCAGGGTCTGATCGACGAGGATGGCGATCTGAAGATCACCGGGCGGCTGAAGGAGATCATCAACCGCGGCGGCGAAAAGATCTCGCCGCTCGAGGTCGACAATGTGCTGCTCGATCATCCGCTGGTGGCGCAGGCGGTGACCTTCGCCGTGCCGCATGCCATGCTCGGCGAGGAGGTGGGTGCGGCTATCGTGCTGGCCGAGGGCGCCATCGCCGACGCCGATGAGATACGCGATTTCGCGCGCAGCCGCATCGTCGAGTTCAAGGTGCCGCGCCACATCTTGTTTCTTCAGGAGATACCCAAGGGTCCCACAGGCAAGATCCAGCGCGTCGGCCTGGCCGGCAAGCTCGGCCTGGTCTGAGCACTCTCATTTGAGCATGATCTTGTCCGAAAACCGGTTCCCACTTTTCGGGACCATGCTCTAATTTAGATCTGCGATGTCAGCTCGACCGGAAAATCATCATTGTCGGCGTCGCGCATGGCGGCGAGGCTGCGATTGTCCAGCACTTCGGCGATCGCCTGGCGCACTTCCAGCATCATGTGCCGGACCTGGCAGGTCGCCTCGTCGCAATCCTCGCAGCGCTGGTATCGCGTGCGGCTGGCGCAGGGTATGGGAGCGAGCGGGCCGTCCAGCACGCGCACGACGTGGCCGATCTTGATTTCGGAAGCCGGCCGGGCGAGGCGATAACCGCCTTCCTTGCCCTTGCGACTGAGGACGAAACCGGCATTGCGCAGCTCGCCCAGAATGGCATCCAGAAATTTCTTCGGGATGTTGTTGGCGATCGCGATGTCGTTGACGAATGCAAGCTGGCCGACCGGCAGGCCGGAAAGATGCACGAGGGCCTTGAGGCCGTATTTGCCTTTTTTGGTAAGCATGCCCGCTTCAGTTCATGAAAACCCCAACCACCCGCATCTGGCGGTTGTTTGTGTGCAAATCATGACGTTTCGCCTGAACAACCCGGTTTCGCGTAGAACAAGCCGCCCGGTTGAGACGTTAGGCACAAAGGCGTTGATTCTTTGTAACGTTTTCGCCGATCGCGACAGATTCCGCCTGAAAGCCGTTTGTCGGCGCGCGAAATCGAAAAAGCCGGCAAAGCGCCGGCTTTCTTGTGAGGTGAGGTCGAACGCTGCTGATATCAGCGGCTGCCATAGGTCTGGTCGAGCAGACCGCCGGCGGCGAAGTGCTCCTTCTGTACCTTGTCCCAGCCGCCAAAGACGTCTTCCACCGTCAGCAGGCGGACATCGGGGAAGTCGGCCTTGTATTTTGCCGCGACTTCAGCGTTGCGGGCGCGCAGGCCATTTTCAGCCGCGATGGTCTGGCCCTCGGGCGTGTAGAGGAAGTCGAGATAGGTCTTGGCGAGGTCACGGCTGCCGTGCTCGTCGGCGACCTTGTCGACGATCGCCACCGGGAATTCGGCGAGCAGGCTGACCGTTGGCGTGACCTGTTCGAACTTGTCGTTGCCATACTCCTTGCGGATGCCGCGCGTTTCCGACTCGAAGGTGATCAGCACGTCGCCGATCTCGCGTTGCACGAAGGTGGTGGTGGCGGCGCGCCCGCCGGTGTCGAAGATCGGCACGTTGTTGAACAGCTTGGTGACGAACTCCTTCACCTTGGCGTCGTCGCCCTTGAAGGCTTCCTTGGCGTAGGCGGTTGCGGCCAGATAGGTGTAGCGCGCATTGCCCGAGGTCTTGGGGTTGGGGAAGATCACCTGCACGTCGTCGCGCACGAGGTCGTTCCAGTCCTTGATGTGCTTGGGGTTGCCCGCGCGGACGAGAAAGGATGGGAGCGAATAGAAGGGCGAGGCGTTGTCGGGGAAATCCTTCTGCCAGTCGGCGGCGACGAGGCCTTTCTTGACCAGAAAGTCGATGTCGGTGACCTGGTTGAAGGTGACGACATCGGCGCCGAGGCCTTCGGCAATGGCGCGCGCCTGCGCCGAGGTGCCGGCGTGCGACTGGTCGACGGTGACGCCCGGATGGCCGGCGACGAAAGCCTTGTTCACCTGGGCGAACAATTCGCGGCCGACATCATAGGAAGCGTTGAGCAATTTGTCGGCCGACCAGGC
Organism: Mesorhizobium sp. LNJC391B00; assembly: GCF_000502535.1. NCBI lineage: Bacteria > Pseudomonadati > Pseudomonadota > Alphaproteobacteria > Hyphomicrobiales > Phyllobacteriaceae > Mesorhizobium > Mesorhizobium sp. LNJC391B00. Next base: position 607,047 of record NZ_AYWI01000002.1, on the reverse strand, counting down.
CTGCGAACAGGCGAGGATCAGGCCGGCGACAGTGGCGACGCTGAGCAAAAAACGCTTCATGAAAACAGGCTCCGATGTGCAATGCGTTGCCAGAACATAGCCGGGCCGGAGGGTGTACTGCGAGGCACACGGGGCAGACGTATGGCGTTGCAGCGAGAAAGAAATCGCTGAAGCAGGTTATCGGCGAAAATTCATTCCAGCCGAAATGCCGGTGCGTTGGGGTTTTCTGTGGGTTTGCAATTCGAAGCCGAGTGGCATATACAAATGGCATATACAAGTGGAACAGACAGGGGAGGCTGCCATGCCGCGGCACCGTCACTCAATACCACCGCCCAGGGAGGCGAAGTTGTTTCGCAACAACCGCAGTCAGGCGGTTCGCATTCCTGTCGAGTTCGAGCTGCCTGGGGAGAAGGTCCTGATCAGCCGCGATGGCGACCGGCTGATCATCGAGCCGGTCCGTAAACCGGGACTTGTCGCGCTGCTTGCCCAATGGGCGAAAGAGCCGCCGCTTGGTCCTGAAGACGACTTTCCCGAGATCCATGATGCGCCCGTGGGACCCGAGGATATCTTCTGATGCGGTTCATGCTGGACACCAACATTCTCAGCGACATGATCCGAAACCCTGCTGGCAAGGCTGCCAGTACGGCGGTTTGCGCGGGAGACGGTGCCCTCTGCACCAGCATCGTTGTCGCCTCGGAGTTGCGTTATGGCTGCGCCCGCAAGGGATCGGCCAAGCTGCTAGCCAAGGTCGAGCAATTGCTCGCCGAGTTACCTGTGCTGCCGCTCGACGTGCCGGTGGATGCCGAATACGGCGCACTTCGTGCCGAACTGGAAGCAAGGAGCCAGGTCATCGGCCACAATGACCTTTTCATTGCTGCCCACGCCTGCGCGCTGGGGACGACGCTGGTTACGGCCAACACCGGTGAGTTCAGCCGGATCAAGGGCCTGAAGGTCGAGAACTGGCTGGAGTAGCGCCGGCTCAGGTCGCCGGGAAAAGCTTCCAGCGCCTTGGCCTGAACGCCACCCGGCTCTTCTGCGCCGCAGGATGGTCCACAGGCAGTTCGATCTCGACGCGCTGGCGCTCGCCGCCGATTTCCAGTTCGACGCGTCTTGTGCCGGCGACGCGGCGGCTGGCGGCGACCGTGCCGGCGATGCAGCCGCTGCAGCCGTCGAGCAGTTCGATATCGTGCGGGCGGAAGTACAGCGTCGCATCGCCCTCGGGTGCGTGCGGCGCCGACACGCCGATCGGACGGTCGGCGAGCCAGATCTCGCCATTCTCAACCTTGACCGGCAGCATGCTCGATTCACCGATGAAGGAGTAGACGAAGGGCGAGTTCGGCGTGTCGTAGATCTCGTCGGCGGAGCCGACCTGCTCGATGCGGCCCTGGCTCATCACCACGACGCGGTCGGCAAGCTCGAGCGCCTCTTCCTGGTCGTGGGTGACGAAGACGGTGGTGTGGCCGGTACGGTCATGGATCTCGCGCAGCCAGCGGCGCAGTTCCCGGCGCACCTGCGCATCGAGCGCGCCGAACGGCTCGTCGAGCAACAGCACCTTGGGCTCGATGGCCATGGCCCGGGCGAGCGCCACGCGCTGGCGCTGGCCACCCGAAAGTTGCGCCGGATAGCGCTTTTCCAGGCCGGAAAGCTGAACGAGATCGAGCAGTTCGGAGGCGCGTCGGCGGATTTCGGCCGCCGGTGGTCGCGACGGTCCATGCCGCACCTTGAGGCCGAAGCCGATATTGTCGGCGACCGTCATGTGCCGGAAGAGCGCATAGTGCTGGAAGACGAAGCCGACATTGCGCTCCTGGATCGAGCGGTGCGAGGCGTCCTCGTCGCCGAAGAAGATCTTTCCGCGCGTCGGCCGCTCCAGGCCGGCGATAAGCCTCAGCAGCGTCGTCTTGCCGGAGCCGGATGGCCCAAGCAGCGCGATCAGCTCACCCGACTTGATGTCAAGCGATACGTCATGGAGGGCCGGAAACCGGTCAAACTCCTTGCGTACGTTGGCAACGCGAACTTCCATGTAGATCCCTCAGTAATTTGGTGCATGTCGTTGTCGCAAAACCGGTTCCCAGTCTTGGGCGACATGCATTTAGTCAGTGCCCGCGCGTCGCGGCGATCTCGGCGCCGTAGCGCATCTCTAGAAGTGTTTTCAAGACCAGCGTGACCAGCGCCAGGCCGGCAAGCAGCGAAGCGACGGCAAAAGCGCCGACGGCGTTGTACTCGTTGTAGAGGATTTCGACATGCAACGGCATGGTGTTGGTCAGCCCGCGTATGTGGCCCGACACGACCGAGACCGCGCCGAATTCGCCCATCGAGCGGGCGTTGCATAAAAGCACGCCGTAGAGCAATCCCCATTTGACGTTGGGCAGCGTCACGTACCAGAAGGTCTGCCAGCCATTGGCGCCCAGAGAGAGCGCGGCTTCCTCGTCGCCGTTGCCCTGTTCCTGCATCAGCGGGATCAGTTCGCGGGCAACGAAGGGGAAGGTGACGAAGATGGTCGCGAGCACGATGCCGGGCACGGCGAACAAGATCTGGATGCCGTGCGCCTTCAGCCATTCACCGAACAGTCCCTGAGCGCCAAACAAAAGCACATAGACCAGGCCGGAAATGACCGGCGAGACCGAGAAGGGCAGGTCGATCAGCGTGGTTAGAAAAGCCTTGCCCTTGAACTCGAACTTGGCGATCGCCCAGGCAGCCGAAATGCCGAAGACGACGTTGAGCGGAACGGCGATCACCGCCACCAGCAGCGTCAGCCGGATCGCCGAGCGCGTATCGGGATTGGAGAGCGATTCCGTGTAGGCGCCAATGCCTTTCGCCAGCGCCTCGTGGAAGACGATGATCAGCGGCAGCAGCAGGAAGATGGCGAGGAAGGCGAAGGCCACCGCCATCAGCAGCAGCCGCACCGGCCGGCTTTCGGTCACCGCCGCCGACCGGCTCTCGTGATGCGGTTCGTAGGATTTGATCTCGGGGTCAGCCATAGCGCTTGCGACTCCATGACTGCGCCAGGTTGATGACCAGCAGCATCACGAACGACAGCAAAAGCATGATCGCCGCGATCGCGGTGGCCGCCGGATAATTGTACTCCTCGAGCCGGATGACGATCAGAAGCGGTGCGATCTCCGACTTGTAGGGAAGGTTGCCGGCGATGAAGATGACCGAGCCGTATTCGCCGACGCCGCGCGCGAAGGCGAGTGAGAAGCCGGTGATGATGGCCGGCGCCAGGCCGGGAAACAGGATGCGGGTGATGATCTGGAAGCGGTTGGCGCCGAGCGTCGCGGCGGCTTCCTCCACTTCCTTGTCGATCTCCTCCATGATCGGCTGCACCGTGCGCACGACAAACGGCAGGCCGATGAAGACAAGCGCCACGACAATGCCGAGCGGCGTGTAGGCGACCTTGATGCCGAGCGGCGCCAGGAGATGGCCGATCCAGCCATTGGGCGCATAAAGAGTGGTCAGCGCAATGCCCGCGACCGCAGTCGGCAGCGCGAAGGGCAGGTCGACCATGGCGTCGACGACGCGGCGGCCGGGGAAGCGGTAGCGCACCAGCACCCAGGCGACGAGCGTGCCGAAGACGACGTTGACGGCGGCTGCGATGAAGGCTGTGCCGAAGCTGATTTCGAGTGCGTTGATGGTCCGGCGGTCGGTGGCGATCGCCCAGAAATCGGTCCAGCCGAGGGCTGCCGAGCGCCAGATCAGGCCCGACAGGGGGATGAGGATGATGAGCGTGAGGTAGGCAAGCGAGAAGCCGAGCGTCAATCCGAAACCCGGAATGACACTCGGCTGTCTGAATCGCCACCCCGCCTTGGCGGGTGCTATGGTCATGTCGTCCTGATCTAAATCCTACTGGGCCGGCTTGTAGATCTGGTCGAATATACCACCATCGCCGAAATGATAAGGCTGTGCCTTCTTCCAGCCGCCAAAAAGCGGATCGTCGATGGAGATCAGCTTGATTTCGGGCGTCTTCGGAATGTCAGCCGCATCCACCAGCTCGGGCTTGGCCGGACGATAGTGGTTCTTGGCGATGATCGTCTGGGCTTCCTTGGAATAGAGCCAGCCGAGATAGGCTTCGGCGACCTTGCGGGTGCCCTTGGCATCGACATTGGCGTCGACGATCGCCACCGGCGGCTCGGCCAGGATCGAGGTCGGGGGATAGACGATCTCGAAATTGTCGGCTCCGAATTCATTGAGCGCCAGATAGGCGTCGTTTTCCCAGCCGATCAGCACGTCGCCGATGCCCTTTTGCGCGAAGGTGACCGTCGAGCCGCGCGCACCGGTGTCGAGCACCGGAGCATTGGCGTAGAGCTTGCCGACGAATTCCTTGTTCTTGGCCTCGTCGCCGCCATCATTGGCGTTGGCATAGGCCCAGGCGGCAAGGTAGTTCCAGCGGGCGCCACCCGACGTCTTCGGGTTCGGCGTGATCACCTGGACACCGTCCTTGACCAGATCGCTCCAGTCGTGGATGCCCTTCGGGTTGCCCTTGCGGACCAGGAAGATGATGGTCGAGGTGTAAGGCGCCGAATTGTTCTCGAACTTCTTGCGCCAGTCCGGGTTGATCTTCTTCGACTTGGTGACGATGGCGTTGATGTCGCCTTCGAGCGCCAGCGTCACCACATCGGCATCGAGGCCGTCGATCACGGCGCGGGCCTGGGCGCCGGAGCCGCCATGCGATTGCTGGATGGTGACCGTCTCGCCGGTCTCGGCCTTCCAGTGTGCGACGAAGGCTTCGTCATAGGCCTTGTAGAGTTCGCGTGTCGGGTCGTAGGACACGTTCAGAATGGTCGTATCGGCAAACGCGAAACCGAGCGTTCCGAACTGGATCGATGTGGCGACCAGTGCGCCGAGCAGTTTCTTGAAATGAGGTTTGGTCATTCCCGCCTCCGTTGATGACGGCTGAACTCTATCGAATTGATAGAAATTAGATGCATTCAACGTTGCCTTTTTTGTCCATTCGAAGGAAATTTTCGCCGATATTGGGGTTTCGGAAGGAAATATTTTCCTCATATTGGTCTAACCCAAATCCGCCGGTTTGACGCTATCTAGGAGCCGACACCGCAGAAGCAAGGCCGAGCGAGGGAAGGCTCGGTGTTGCACCGGGCGGTTCAGCCCGCAGTGATAGGAAAATCGAAGCGCAGCTTTGGAAACGGCTCATCCCGAAGCGTGTAGTGCCACCACTCTCGCGCATAATTCTTGAAGCCGCCGGCGCGCATGGCGTCGAGCAGCCTTTTGCGGTTTGCCGCCGCTTCTGCCGCCAATGGGCGATGTGCGGTTTCGCTTGCCGGGTCGAAACAGTCGAAGCTGGTGCCGAAATCGAGCGTGCCGGCGCCGGCCGCGCCGCAAGCGGCGGATGACTTATTCTTGCCGTCGCTGCGGGCGATGGCGATATCGACGGTCGAGCCGCGCGAATGGGTGGACAATTCGCCGATATAGCCCTTGGCGATGAGGTCGCCGCGCTGCACCTGAGGGTACCATTGCGGATCGGGCGGGCCGCCCTCTCTGGTCCATTTGCCCATGTCGGCAACGGCGCGGGCCGGGCGGTAGCAGTCGAAGACGACCAGCGTCAGGCCATCGGCGGCGAGCGCTTTCTGGACACCGGACAGCGCTTGCGCAGCTTGCTTCGTGAGGATGCAGATTGGGGCGTCGTAGCCATCGGCCTTGCGATGCAGGAAATTTTCCAGGCCGGCATAGCGGATGTCCTGGCGGATCGAGGGATCGACATCGGCCAAGCGGACGAAGCCGGCGGGCAGGGGATCGGCGTCGGCGGGGGAGCAAGTCGAAACGAACATGGATAGGGCTAAGGCCAATCCTCGATGCAAGCGCTTCGGCACACCCCCCTCTGGCCTGCCGGCCATTGGCCGGCAGGCCAGAGGGGGGTGCCTCGCGCCGGGTTTCAGGCGAAGAAGCCCAATCCCCTGAATCGCTTGGCGCCATCTATTCAACGAACACCTTCACGCTTGCCGCGCGTCCCACGGCGTCGATTACGGTGAGCGTTGAATAGCCGGCGCCGTCGGGCAGCCAGGTCGCGCTGCGGCGGCGGTCGATGCCGACGAGCGGCTTGCCATTGGCCAGCCAGCGGAACGGCGCGCGGCCGCCTTGCAGTTTCAGCACCAGCGGCGAGGCCTCGGCGGAATTGGTGGCGAGATCGACGCGGGCGCCGTTGGGCGGGAAAATGATCGTTGGCGCCGGTTCCGTCGGGCCTGCCTGCACCAGTCCGTCGGCGCCGGCGCCGAAGCGCCCCAATGTCACCGGCAGGTCTTCGCGCCTGGCCTTGAGGACACCGGCCGGCTGGCTGGGCAACGGGACGGCGGTGAGGCCGGAGCGGACGAAGCCCTCGAACAGGATGGGGGCGGCCGAGACATAGCCGGACAGGCCGGGCACCGCACCGGCATCGGCGCGGCCGACCCACACACCCAGCACGTAGCGGCCGTCGAAGCCGACCGACCAGGCGTCGCGGTAGCCGTAGGACGTCCCAGTCTTGTAGGCGATGCCGCGCTGCAAGGCGCCCTCGGGCGGCTTTACGCCCGACAATATGTCGGTGATCTGCCAGTTCGCCTGGGCGTCGAGGATCGTGGCGGTGGTGCGCTCGGCATTGGCCGGCTCGGTGCCGTCATGCAGCGTGTTTGCCTTGCCGCCATTGGCGAGGCCGGTATAGAGCTGGACGAGATCGCGCAGCGTTACGCCGACGCCTCCGAGGCCGATGGCGAGGCCCGGCGCCTCGTTGACCGGTAGCACCGGGCTGACGCCGGCCTGGCGGAAGCGCGCCATCAGCCGTGCCGGGCCGACCGAGTCGAGCACGCGGATCGCCGGAACGTTGAGCGACAGCTGCAGCGCCTGGCGGATCGAGACATCCCCCTGATAGCCCATGTCGAAATTCTTTGGCCGGTAGCCGCCGAAATCGACCGGACTGTCCTCGATCAGCATTTCCTGCGCCACCAGCCCTTGCTCGAAGGCGAGGCCATAGATGAACGGCTTCAGCGTCGAACCGGGCGAACGCACGATCCTGGTCATGTCGATCCAGCCGGAGCGGCTGGCATCGAAGAAATCGGCCGAGCCGACTTCGCCAAGAATGTCGCCAGTGCGTGCGTCCGCCATCACCATGGCGACCGACAGGCGCGGGCCAAGCTTGATCGCGGCATCGCGCGCCACCTGTTCCAGCCCTTGCTGGACGCTTTTGCGGATCGTAAGCTGCAGTGGCTTGCCGGGCACGGCCTTGGGCAGCATGGCGTAGGCGGCGTGCGGCGCCAGCGCCGGCAATTTGCGGCGCAGGCCCGAGACATCGTCGAGGGCGGCGCGCGCGGCCTCGCGCTCGCCAAGCAGGCCTGCCGAAACCATGCGGGTCAGCACGCGGTCGCGGGCGGCATGAGCGATGGTGAGATTGCGGTCGGGCCGGCGCTTTTCCGGCAATTGCGGCAAGGCGACGAGCAGTGCTGCTTCCGAGACCGTCAGCCGCTTCGGCTCTTTGCCGAAATAGGCGAGCGAGGCGGCGCGCACACCTTCAAGATTGCCGCCATAGGGCGCCAAGGTCAGGTAGCGTTCGAGGATCTCCTGCTTGGACAGCCGCCGCTCGATCTGGATGGCACGCAGCATCTGCTTGATCTTCGAGCCGAGGCTGCGGTTTTCGCGTGGCTCGATCAGCCGGGCAAGCTGCATCGACAGGGTCGAGCCGCCGGAGACGATACGGCCGCTGGTGGCGAACTGGCCGGCGGCGCGCGCCAGCGCCAGCACATCGACGCCATCATGGTCCCAGAAGCGCTTGTCTTCATAGGTGACCAGCATGTTGACGAACTGCTTGTCGACCTGGTCGAGATGAGTGTCGAGCCGCCAGTAACCGTCCGGCGTGGCGAAGGCGCGCAACAGCTGGCCGTCGCGGTCCTGGACCTCGGTGGAGACGGTGAGCCTTCCGGGCAGCGGCGGCGGAAAAGCGCGGTCGAGTTCCCAGAGAGAAGCGGCAGCGATCGCCGCAAAGCCGACGAGGGAGGCGGCGGCGATGCCTGTTCGACGGAGAAATTTTCTGGAGAGCATGGTGGTGCCCTTCATCCGCCTGCCGGCTCCTTCTCTCCGCATAGCGGGGAGAAGGAGATGGTCGCGGACATCGGCGTGTTCATCTTCGTCAAGGCGCCTTACGGCGCCTTGATCTCCATCATACCGGTGGCGGTGCGGGCCGAATATTGCGGCCGGTACATGTCCTCCACCGTGGCCGCCGGATGGGCGTAGGTGCCCGGCGTCACCGCACGCACGACATAGGCCAGCATGATGTTGCGGTCGCCATCGCCGTCATTGGGATTGAATGCCGCGACGAAACGGTCGTCGCGGAATTCGAGATGGGCGGCGTCGGTTTGCGCCAGCCAGGTGAAGTTCGACAGCTGGGCGCTGGAAACAAGGCCCGGATTGTCGATCTCGAAGCCGGCCGGCAACAGGTCGGTGATCAGCAGGCGCGAAGGCCAGCGGTTCTGCTCGTAAACCTTGAGCACGACCACGTAGCGTTCGTTCTGCGTCGCCTCGGTGACGTTGGCTTCGGTGCCATCGAGCTTGTAGTAGGTGCGGTCGATGGTGAAGCCGTCGCCGCCGGCCGGCAAGGGCTCTACCGGCGAGGCGACCGTGGTGACGACCGCCTGCAGCGGCGTGGCGCCGGTGTTGGCGATGGTCAGCGGGCTGTCGGCAATGTCGGTGCCGCTGAGGTGGTTGGAATACCCACCGGCATGCGGCGCGCCGTTGACCGAGAGCGTGATCGAGTCGTTGCCCGACTTCAGCGCGCGGGCCGCCAGAAGCATCCAGGACTCGTCCTGCGTGCTGGTCCAGCGGGCATCGGCGCGTTCCCTTGCCACCAGCCGGATCAGCTCCGGCACGATGGTCGGCACCGGCCTCGATTCGGCGGCGAGCGCCAGGATCGCGGCGCCATCACGCAGCCGCGAGCCATAGTCGGACCGGTAGTAGTCGTATTCGGTGGTCGACTTGGCCAGCTGCAGCGCCGTCTGGAAGGTTGCTTCCGAACGCTGCGCGTCGCCGTAGAGCGCCAGGCTCGCCGCCAACTGGGCGACGGCCATCGGGCTCGAGAAGGCTTCGAGCTTGGTGTCGGCGTAGTAGCGCAGATCGCCGACCGAGGCCTTCTTGTTGCGGGCCAGAACATAGAGCGCGTAGGCGATTTCGCTGCCGCGATCCTGGACGTCCTGGTCGTAACCGACCGAGTTTTGCAGATTGCTCAGCGCCTGGCTCATCGCCAGGGCCGGCACGTTGTAGTTCTGCTCGCGCGCCCGGGTCAGGAAGTCGGTGACGTAAGAGTCGAGCCACAGATCGCCGGAGCCCGGACCCCACAGGCCGAAGCTGCCGGCCGAAGCCTGGTAGCTCAGCACCTTGTAGATGGCGGCCTGCACGCGGCCGTGCAGTTCGGGATCGCTTTGCATGCCAACGCCGGACGCCAGATCGTTGACGTAGAGAAGCGGCATGGCGCGGCTGGTGGTNATCGCTTTGCATGCCAACGCCGGACGCCAGATCGTTGACGTAGAGAAGCGGCATGGCGCGGCTGGTGGTCTGCTCGGCGCAACCATAGGGGTAGCGGTCGAGCGTCATCAGCAGCGACGGCACGTCGAAGGCGGCAGCCTGTGAAACGCCGACACTGATCGAGGCGCCGTCGAGCAGGCTTGCCGCGAGCAGCTCCTTGTCGACGCGCAGCGAGCCGCCACTGCCCTTGAGGTCGACGACCAGACGGTTGGTGACCGGCAATTGCGCCGGACGCACCGGAACATACAGCGTCTGCTCGACGGAGGTGCCGTCGCCATGGGCGAGCTTGATGGTGATCGAGGCATTACCCGCCGTCTGTGCAATCAGCGGCACGGTCAGCGTCTGGCGCTTGCCCTTGGCGAGAGTCAGCTTTTCGGGCAACGGCTTGTCGCCGGTCGAGAGGTCGCCGGTCGTGGCGATCGACAGGGCATAGTCGCCCTCCGGACCGTCGGTGTCGGCGACATCGAGCCGCATGATCGCTGCATCTCCAGGCGCCAGGAAGCGGGGCAGGCCGGCGGTGATCACCACCGGATCGCGCACGATGACATCGGTCGTGGCATGGCCGACGGCCTCCTTGGTCCAGGCGACGGCCATGACGCGCACGGTGCCGTTGAACTGCGGGATGTCGAAGTCGATCCTCGCCTTGCCGTCGGCGTCGAGCTGGACCGGGCCGGAGAAGAAGGCGACCAGCTTTTCGGTCGGCGGACTGCCTTGCGGCTGCATCGAGGCGCCGTCGCCGCCGGTCCTGAGCTTGCCGGTGGTGCCGAGCGAGCCGTCGATGAGACGGCCATAGATGTCGCGGACTTCGAGCCCGAGCATGCGCTGGCCGAAATACCAGCCCTCCGGATCCGGCGCCTTGTAGTTGGTGAGGTTCAAAATGCCGACATCGACGGCAGCGACCGTGACATAGGCATTGCTGCCCGGCGCTACGCCGGCGACCGAAACCGGGATCGACAGCTGCTGGCGCGGCATCGTCTTGTCCGGCGGCGTCAGGGTGACGGCGAGCTTTTTCGAGCCTGGGTCGACCGTCAGCCATTTTACGCCGATGGCGCGCGCCGGCATGCGGGTTTCCTGCGCATCGCCGGGCCGGAACAGGGTTGCGGTGATGTAGGCGCCGGCGCCCCAGTCGTCACCGACCGGGATGTCGACCGTGCTGCCGCCGGCCGGCATGGTTGCCGTGACGGTCTTGAGCAGCTTGTCGGCGCCGATGGTGACCAGCAGTTCGCCGGCAAAATGCGGCGACACTTTCAGCTTGGCCACGTCGCCGACGGCATAGCTGTCCTTGTCGAGAGCGATCTCGAGCCCGTCAGGCGTTTCGGTGGAGGTCGAGGAGACATACCAGCCGGCGTCGAACTCATAGCTGGTCGCCGGGCCTTCGGGGTCGGTAGTCTCGATCTCGAGCCGGTACTGGCCCCAGTCGACCGGCATCGTCACGGTCGCCTCGGCATCGGCGCTGAGATCGACCTGGCCGTTGGCGATCGACTTGGTGAAGGTGACCGGTTCGTAGTTCCACGAGTTGTTGTTGCGGTACCACTGGTAATTGCGTTCGACCTTGACCAGCGACCACTGCGCGCCCTTCAGCGTCTCGCGCTTGCCGTCGGGGTCGACCGCGATGAGGCTGAACTTGGCGGTGCCGCCCTGCGGCACCTCATTGTCGGCGAAATCCGGACGAATGCCGATCATGTGGCCTTGCGGGCGGATGCCGATGTTGAGCGAGCGCTCGATGGCGCGGCCTCCGGTTTCGCGCATGCGAACCGTGACCTTGGCGTCGACCAGCTTGGTGGTCGCGGGCAATTGGTCGACCGTGACCGGGAAGGTCGCCTTGCCGTCGTCGCCGACCACCGGCAGACCGGTGAACGGGGTGACCGAAGGCTCGGCCGACTGCTCGTCGGCAAGGCCGAACGAATAGCCGGCGAAACGGTCCCAGTCGCGCGCCGTCGACAGCGTCAGCTCGCCTTCGAGCGCGAGGCCGGCGGCCGGCGCGCCATAGAGGAAGCGGCCGTCAATGTCGATGTTGGCGGTTTCGCCCTGTGCGATCTCCTGCTTGTCGGACTTCATGTCGAACTCGATGCGATCCGGCACGAAGTCTTCGACCAGGAACATCTGGCTGGAAACGGCCGCCTGCTTGGGATCGGTATAGATCGACACCGTCCAGGTGCCGCGCATGGCGTTGGCTTCCAGCGGCAGGTCGACGGCATAGCCGCCGGCCGAGACGCCATCGGCAACGATGCGGCGGTTCTCGACGCCGTCGGGACGGGTGAAGATGAAGGTCAGCGGCAGGTTTTCCACCGCTTTGGAGGCGCCGTCGCGGGCAAGGGCTGCGACATGCACATCCTCGCCGGCGCGGTAGATGCCGCGTTCGGTCCAGGCATAGACATCGAGCGCGCCCGGTGCGGCGCGTCCGGCGACGCCGCGATCGGACAAATCGAAGCCGGCGCGGCCCATGTCGAGGAAGACGAAATCGTTGTCGCCCTGCTTGGCCATCAGAACGGCCGGCACCATGCCGCCGTCGCCGCGCGTCAGGCCGGGGTTGAAGACAGCATGGCCTTCGGCGTCCGACGTGGCTGTGCCGAGGATTTCATTGTTCCTGGCCAGCAGCGTCAGTTCGGCGCCGGCGATCGGCTTGGCGGTTCCAAGCGAGCGGGCAAAGACATTGAGGCCATCCTGGCCGGTATAGGTCGACAGGCCGATGTCGGAGACGACGAACCACTGCGTGGCAAGCGAATTGTAATTGTCCTCGTCGTTTTCGTTTACCGCTTGCGCGGTCAGCACGTAGACGCCGGGCTTGCGCTGCGGCAAAGCTTCGTCGACCGGGAACGACGTCGTGACGTCCTTGTTGAGGTCGTTGGCGATGTCGAGCTGGCCCTGCCAGACCGGCTCACCCATCTGGTCGGAAATGCTGGAGATATCATAGCCGTCGAGCTGCTTCAGGAACTGATAGCCGGACAGAAGCTGCGCCAGCGAACGATCGCCGATGCGGTAGAGCTTCATCTGTGCGGCATTCATGTTGACGGTGACGACCGGGATGCCGCGGCGGGCGCCGGCGGGCAGCACGAAGCTGTCGCCGGTGAAGCGGGCGGACGGCGCGCGGTCCTGCACATAGATCGACAGCACGACCGGAGCGGCGGTGACCTCGCCAATGGCGGCCGGCAGACCGGCGCGGAAGGTCACTTCGTAATGTTGGCCGTGCTCCAGGCCTTCGACGCAGATCTGCTTGTCCTTGGCCTCGACGCCCTTGGGCGGCTGGTTGTCGACGGTGACGAACTGGGCGTAGTCGACGCCGGTCTTCACCAGCTCCTCGGAAAACTGCGCGCAAATGCGCGGCGCGCTGGTGTCGGCGTCGATCGAGTGATCGATGACGCGGAAGCCCTTGCGGGCCTTGAGATCCTCATATTCGGCCTTGACCGCCGGCGAACTGACCAGCGCGAGGCTGGCTTCATAAGCCTGCAGGGCCGGACGGTAGAGATCGCGGCGGTCGAGGCCGTTGCCGAGCAGCGCCAGCACTTCGGCGCGGGTCTTGGTGGTGCGCAGCAATTTGTAGGCGTTGATGGCGGCGGAGGTGCCTTTGACCGGCAGATTGTAGGATTCGGAGGTGCCGCTGGCCGGCTGTATGGCAAGCGTTTCACGCGCCAGACCGAGCCAAAGCTGGCCGTCGTCAGGCAGGACCGAGACCGCGGCCTCGTATTTGTTCATGGCCTGGCCATGGTCGCCGGTCAGTGCAGCCTGTTCGGCGGCGGCGCGGAGTGATTCCAGCCCGTCGGTCGGCTTGTCATAGGCCGGATCGGTCAGCTTGTTGCGGTATTGCTGGGCCTGGTCGGCCATCCAGTTGGGGAAGAAGGCGAGTTCCGGCGGGGCGCCGATATCGGGGTCGCCATCGACATTGACGACCTTGCCCGCGACCGCGCCGCTGAAGGGTTTCAACTGGTTATAGTCGGATTTTAGGAAGCACCATTTGGCCTTGTTGTTGTAAGTAAAGGCGCGGCAGGCGGGGTCGCCGAGGCATGTCGTCTTGCACTGATCGAGGCTGACATTCTGGTCCGATCTGAGATCGAAGCCGAAATAGTCGGAATTATTTGAGGTCACCACCCGGCGGGCTTCGGCCGCTTGCGCTACAGACCCCCAGGCGAAAATGAGAAGAATCAAGATCGACAGACCACGAGCCGCCGCGCGCATCGCCATAACACCCTCCAGACACTGCTACGTCCGCGGCATGTTCAAGCTTCAGTCAAGCTTGTCAACACGAGGACGGGCAGGTTTCCGCCCGCCAACGGTTCCCAAACCGGCCAATGACCGGTATGCCGATAGTTCATCCACGGGAAAGGGATCACGCTTTCTTGCGAAAACGCAGAAGGTGTGAATTCCAAGCCCTGCCTATTTCAGACAATTGGATTGTGGCCCCTTTACGAGCGCTTCAAAACTTCATTCCAATTTTAGTTTTGTAACCTAGGTTGTCCTGATGCCGGCGTATGAAGCGCAGATGTCGAAGGTAAGTGCGCCACGGCGCACGCTTTCGCGCGCGCTGATTGTGGCGTTGGCGTGCTCGACCGTGCTCGTTGCCGAATCGGGGTCGGCGGCCGCCTTCGAGCTCTTCGGCATCAAATTGTGGGGCTCTTCGAATGACGAGGACGCCGATATCGTCGACCCGCTGCGCTATGCGGTGACCATCGAAGCGCCCGATGCCGACAAGGACTTGGTTAAGAAGCTCGAAAACGCCTCGTCGCTGAAATCCGACGAGGACCGCCCGGTTTCCGGCTCGCTCGGCCTTTTGGCCAAGGCGCGTAGCGACCGCGAACAGCTGGTCGCCGCGCTTTATGCCGACGCCCGTTATGAAGGCGTCGTCACCATCACCATCCAGGGCAAGGCGCTGGACGATTTGCCGCCCGATGCCGAATTTACGGGTCCGCAGCCGATCCCGGTGGTGATCAGCATCTCGAGCGGGCCCAAATTCACGCTCGGCAATATTCGGCTGGAGGGCGATGCCGCCGGGCTGGCGAGCGCCGATTTCGGCCTGATAGCCGGCGGCGATGCCGGCTCGGGCGCCGTGCTCAAGGCCGAGGCGCTGATCGTGCGGGCGCTGAAGCAGGAGGGCCGGCCGCTGGCCCGGATCACCGACAGGCAGGTCGTGGCCGAGCACACCACCTCGACGCTAGACGTGACGCTGACGGTGGCCGCCGGGCCGGTTGCCGGTTATGGCGACACCACCGTCGATGGCACCGAGAAGGTCAATCGCGAGTTCACTGAATATATGACCGGGCTGAAACGCGGCCGGCAATATTCGCCCGACGAGATCGACGATGCCCGCGACCGGCTGCTGAGGCTCGAAGTGTTCAACAGCGTGACGCTGAAGGAAGCCGACAGTCTCGACGCCGACGGCAACATTCCGATCGGCGTTCAGGTCAGCGAGCGCAAACCACGCTATTTCGGCGTCGGCGGCACTTTCTCCAACACCGAAGGGCTAGGCCTGGAAGGCTATTGGGGCCACCGAAATCTGTTCGGCCGGGCCGAAAAGCTGCGCATCGAGGGCAAGATCAGCGGCATCGGCAGCAACGATCTCAGCGAGCTCAACTACAATGCCGGCATCATGTTCGAGAAGCCGGGCGTGATCGGGCCGGCTTCGAAATTCATCGCCAGCGTCAAGACCGTCCTCGAACATCCCGATGCCTACGACCATTTCTCGGTCAAGGGCAGCACCGGCCTGTCCTATGAGATCGACAAGAAGCAGACGGTTTCGGCTGAAATCGCGCTGGACTATTCCAGGATCACCGACGCCTTCGGCAAGCACAAATACCTGATCGCCAGCATTCCGCTGCAATATGTCTATGACAACAGGGACAACCGGCTCAACCCGACCAGCGGCTTCAGGGTTCTGGCCTATGCCGAACCGAGCTACGACATTCTGAGCGGCGCCGCCTTCCTCAAGCTCAGGGGCGAGGGGTCGGCCTATCAGTCGCTCGACACGGCCTCGAAATTCGTGCTTGCCGAACGCGTCGCGCTGGGTTCGATCGTCGGCACCGGCCTTCAGAACGTTCCAGCCGACAGGCGCTTCTATTCCGGCGGTGGCGGCTCGGTGCGGGGCTATGCCTATCAGGGCATCGGACCGAAGGACATCGACAACCAGCCGATCGGCGGGCTTTCCTTCTTCGAAACATCGGTCGAAATGCGCATTGCGCTGACCGACACGATCGGCATCGTGCCGTTCGTCGACGCTGGCACTGTCTCGACCACAGCGACGCCGGACTTTTCCGACGTGAAGGTCGGCGCGGGCGTTGGCCTGCGCTACATCACGCCGTTCGGGCCGCTGCGCATCGACGCCGCCGTGCCGCTCAACCGCGACCGTGGCGACCCGCGTTTCGGCATCTATGCCGGGATCGGACAGGCGTTCTGACGATGAAGATTTTGAAACGCATCCTTCGCCTGTTTTTCTACACGCTGCTGATCGTGGCGGCGGCGGGCATCGGCGCGCTGGTCGTGCTGACCAAGACCGAGCGCGGCCGCGAAAATCTCGCCGGCATCATCTCTGACATGGCCTCGTCAAGGGACAGCAAAGTCACGGTCAGCGGCATTAACGGTATCTGGTCCGGCGCGCTGACGGTCGACCATGTCGTGCTGGAAGACCGCGAGGGCGCCTGGCTGGTGGCCCGCAAGGTGGCCATCGACTGGTCGCCGCTGGCGCTGCTGTCGAAGAATTTCAGCGCCGACCGCATAGCGGCCGAACGGATAGAATTGGCACGGCTGCCTGTGGCGAGCACCGAGCCGAGCAAGAGCGGGTCGGGCGGCCTGCCGGTTTCGCTTGATATCAGAGCGATCGATTTGCCGGAGATCGCGCTCGGCCAGCAACTTGCCGGCAGCGGCATTGCCGAACTTGCGGCCAAGGGATCGGCCAAGGTCGATGCGTCGCCACTGGCGATCCAGACGGTGCTCAACGTTACCCGCCATGACGGCAAGCAAGGCAATGTCGACGCCAACATCCACTTCGCGCCGGATGAAAACAAGCTCGACCTCGATCTCAAGGCTTCCGAGCCGGCCGGCGGCATCATCGCCAACCTGCTCAAGCTACCCGGCGCGCCGCCGGTCAACATCGTCGTCTCGGGCACCGGGCCGCTGGCCAACTGGAGCGGCATCGGCACCTTCATGGTCGACGGTCAGATCGTTACCCAGCTCACCGGCCGGCACCAGCTCACCGACAAGGGCAACCGGATCGAGGCCAAGGGCGACGGTTCGTTCGAAGGCTTCCTGCCGGAACGGTTCAAGTCGCTGTTTGCCGGCAAGACCAGCTTCGACCTAGCCGGCACCGCGACCGCGGCCGGCGGCGTCGACATCGAGCGCGCTGCGATCGAGAGCGACGCAGTTCATGGTACCGCTGCCGGCATGGTCGACCCCAACGGCGCCAGCGACCTTTCGGTCGAACTCGTGGTCAAAGCCAAGCCGGTCACGGTCAATGCCGGTACCCAGGCGCAGCCGATCATGGTGGCCATCAACAATGTGACCGCGCGCGCCTTCGGTGACGGCAAGGCGCCGATGATTGACGCCAGCGCTTCGCTCGTCTCGGTGGTTGCGGGCGGTTCTCAGGTGAACAATCTCGATGCGCGGATCCATTCCGACGGTTTCGACATCGAGAACCGCAGCGGCCCGGTCAGCGTGTCGCTGGCGGCGGCCGGGCTGAAGACCGACGTCGCGACGCTGGCCCCGCTGGTCACCGGCAAGCTGACGGCCTCTCTTTCCGGCTCGATCAGCAAGGATGAGATCTCGCTCGATGAGGGTACGCTGCGCAGCGATGCGCTCAATGCCGGGCTGACGGCCAAGGTGGCGCTGGCCGACCTCGCCATGACGCTCAAGATGAATGCCGATGCGGTGTCGACGGCGCTGCCGCCGCAGATCAGTTCACTGCTTGGCGAACGGGTCAAATTCTCGGCGACCGCGACGCGCGATCCGCAGGGCTCTTTCGCCGCCAACTCGATCGAACTCACTTCCGGTTCGCTGAGCGCCAGCGGCACCGCCAGCGCGCAAGGCAGCGATATCCAGGCCGACATCAAGGGCAAGCTCGGCGACGTCTCGGTGCTGTCTTCGCTGGTCGGCGTGCCGATCGCCGGCGGGGTCGATTTCGCGCTGACGGCAAGCGGCGCGCGCAACGCACCGGATTTCTCGGTTTCGGCCGACAGTGCCAGCCTGACGGCCTCCGGCCGCACCGTCAAGGACATCAAGCTGACCGCATCGGGCAAGGCCGACATTGTGAGCCCGGCCGCAGATGTCTCGCTGACCGGCGCGGTCGACGAACAGCCGCTCGCCATCAAGGCGGCGCTGGTGACGAGCGATGGCAAGCGCTCCATCAAGGGGCTCAGCGTAGCGCTGGGCGACAACAAGGTGTCGGGCGACCTCACGCTCGATGAAAAATTCCTGCCGCTGGGGACGCTGACGATCTCCGCCCCCGATATCGCGCCGCTGGCGTCGCTGGCCGGGCAGACGGCGGCCGGCGATATCGGCGGCACCGTGGTGTTCGCCAAAGACGGCGAGGCTCCCACTGTCACCATCAATGCAGCCAGCGTGTCGATCGCGCGCGGTGATGTGGCAGCCAAGGCAGTCACCGTCAGCGCACTGATCGCCAACTATCTCAACAGCCCTGCGATCTCCGGCACGATCAAGGCCGAGAGCGTGACCTCGGGAACGACCGTCGTCAGTGGCATCGGCGTCGACCTCAAGCGTGACGGCGACTGGACGAATTTCACCGGCGGCGCAACCATATCAGGCATTCCGGCGACAGCTGCCGGGCGGGCGAAGATTGCCGGGGGCGCGACCAGCGTCGAGATCGCGTCCGGCGAGGCGACGGTGCGCGGCATCAAGGTGGCGATCGCCGAGCCGTCGAGCCTGACCATTGCCGATGGCATAACCAACATTCAAAGGCTGGTAGTCGATCTCGGCGGCGGCTCGGTGACGCTGTCGGGCACGGTGGGCCAGACGCTCGATCTGGCGGCGACCTTCTCGGCGCTGCCGGCTGCGCTTGCCAATGGCTTTTCGCCCGGCCTCGATGCCGCGGGCACGCTCGACGGCACGGCGCAAATCACCGGGCCGTCAGCAAATCCCGACATTCGCTTTAATGCAAAACTGGCCGGCGCCGAGACCAGCCAGACCCGTCAGGCCGGGCTCGGACCGCTCGATGTCGATGCGGCCGGCAGCTATTCGACGGCCGGCGGCGTCGTGCTGGATCAGGCGACGCTGTCGGGCCAAAAAATCTCCGGCAAGGCCGCCGGCACCGTCAACCCGAACGGCGCCAGCGATTTCGCGCTCGATCTGACATCGTCCGGTCCGAGCCTGCCGTTGACGCTGGGCAGCGCGGAAAGCCCGATCAAGCTCGAATTGCAGGCGCTGTCGGTGAAGGCGGCCGGGCAGGCTGCGCAAGCCAAGCTCGACATCTCGGCGGTACTGCCTTCGGTGGCGACGGATGACGCCAAGGTCGAGGGCATTGCGCTTGCGCTGCATTCCGATGCATTTGATCTGAGAAGCCGCACCGGTCCGATCTCGGGCACGGTGACGGCGGACAAGATCGGTCTGGACAATCCGACCATCGCACCGCTGATCGCCGGCAAAGTCACCGCCAAGGTCGCGGGCAGCCTGGCGGCCGATGCGATCACCATCGACAGCGGCTCGGTGCAGGGCGATGCGCTGGGCAGCGCCTTCAATGGCCGTGTCGGCTTTGCCGATGGAGCAATCGACCTCAACCTCAACGCCGACGTGCTGTCGGCGGCGTTGCCGGCGGCGGCGCGCAGCGTGCTGGCAGAGCGCACGCAGCTCAGCGCCACGCTGAAGCGGGATGCCAATGGCAATGTCAGCGCCAATCCGGTCACGCTGGCGTCGGGCGCACTGACCGCGGACGGTCAGGCCAGCCTCGCCGACAACAAGCTTAGCGCAAATATCAAGGGTGCACTGGCCGACATCTCGCTGTTGTCGAAAGATGCCAAAGGCGCGATCAGCTTTGCACTCAACGCGCAGGGGCCCAGCCTGGCCCCGGATCTGTCGCTGACGGTCAGCAGCGACCGGCTTCTCGTGGCGGAACGCGAAATCACCGGGTTGAAGCTGACCGCCACCGGCAAGGCCGATGCCGCCAATCCGGCGGCCAATGTGCAACTGACCGGCAATGTTGCTGGGCAGGCGCTGCAAGGCAGCGCGGTGCTGGCGACGGCGGACGGCAAGAGCGCCATCAACGGCCTGCTGCTGTCGCTCGGCAAGAACAAGATTTCCGGCGACCTTGCGCTCGACGAGGCTTTCGTGCCGGTCGGCACCATCGCGCTCGACCTGCCGGATATCGGGCCCCTGGCGGCGCTGGTGCTGGAAAAGGCCGAAGGCGACGTGCGCGGCACCATCGCCTTCTCAAAGACCGCGGATGGCCCGAACGTCGCCGTCAAGGCTGCGACCGCTTCGATTACGCGCGGCGACCTGCAGGCGAAGACGGTGTCGATCGATGCGCTGGTCGCCAACTATCTCGCCGCGCCGGTCATCTCGGGCAAAATTCGCGCCGACAGCGTCATTTCCGGCGGCACCGCCATCAGCGGCATCGATGTCGATTTGAAGCGCGACGGCGACTGGACCGGGTTTTCCGGCGGCGCCACCGTCAAGGGCATTCCGGCGAAGGCTGCGGGCAGGATAAAGGTGGCTGGCGGCACCACCACCATCGAACTCGCTTCCGGCCAGGCCACGGTGCAGGGCATCAAGGCGGCCATCGCCCAGGCCTCGACCGTCAGCATCGCCAACGGCACAACGACGCTGGACAAGCTGGTGCTCAATCTCGGTGGCGGCACGGCGACGGTGACCGGCAAGGTCGGGCAGGCACTCGACATCAGTGCCGCGCTGTCGAAGGTGCCGGCTTCGCTGGCCAACAGTTTTTCGCCGGGCCTCCAGGCCGCCGGTTCGATTTCAGGGACTGTGAAGGTGACGGGCGCGTTGGGCAATCCGGCTGTCGCCTTCGATATCGATGCCGGCGGGGTGCAGACCTCGCAGACGCGCAGCGCCGGTCTTGGCGGCATGAATATCTCTTCGTCGGGAACATTTGCCGGCAAGAAGCTCACCTTCAACGCCGACATCAGCGACGGCGCCGGGCTTGGCCTCAAGGGCGGCGGTACGGTGACGACGGCCGGCACACCAGCGCTGGTGCTCGACTTCAACGGCAAGGTGCCATTTTCCTTCCTGGCCGCCAAGCTTGCGGCGCAAGGCCTGTCGCTCAGCGGCACCGCCAACGTCAATATCCAGATGCGCGGCCCGGCGGCGTCGCCGGTGATCGGCGGCACGGTCAGCACGTCGGGCGCCCGCCTGGTCGACGCGCGCTCCGGCCTTGCCGTCAACGACATTGCCGCCGACATTTCGATCGGCAACGGCGTTGCCCGGATCAACCGGCTGACCGGCACGCTGTCGACACGCGGCAGCCTGTCGGCCTCCGGCACCCTCGGCATCAATCCGGCGCAAGGTTTCCCAGCCGATTTGTCTATCAAGCTGGTTGACGGCCGCTATACCGACGGCAGGGTGGTGACAGCCAATCTCGGCGGCGACCTGACCATCAAGGGGCCGCTCACCTCGGCGCCGGTGATTTCGGGCACCGTCAATCTGGCCAAGACCGTCATCACCGTTCCCGATAAGCTGCCGGGCTCGCTGGCAGCGCTCGGTGTCAAGCACAAGAACGCGCCCGCCTCCGTGCGGGCGCAGGACAAGGCCTTGCGACCGGCGGCGGCCAGCGGTGGTGGCGGCAGTGGGCTTGTCCTCGACGTCACGGTCAATGCGCCGAACCAGATCTTCATCCAGGGCAGGGGCGTCGATGCCGAGTTCGGCGGTTCGCTGAGGCTGACCGGCCCGGCGGCTTCGCCGCAGGCGGTCGGCACCTTCACCTTGCAGCGTGGGCGGCTGTCGATCCTCGGCAAGCGGCTGACCTTTACCGAAGGCACGGTCGGCTTTTCGGGCTCGCTGGTGCCCTACCTCAACTTGACCGCGACATCGACCACGACCAGCGCCACCGTCACCATCGTCGTCTCGGGCGAAGCGACCAATCCGAAATTCGACTTCTCATCGGTGCCGGCGCTGCCCGAGGACGAGGTGCTGGCGCAGCTGATTTTCGGCCGCTCTATGTCGAACCTGTCGCCGCTGCAGATCGCGCAGCTGGCCGAGGCCGCCGGCCAACTGGCCGGCGTCGGCGGCTCGACCTCGCTGCTCGAAAACCTGCGCAGTGCAATCGGCGTCGACGACCTGGATGTGACCACCGATGACCAGGGCGGCACCGCCGTGTCGGCGGGCAAGTACCTCAATGACCGCACCTATGTGACGATCCAGAAAGGCGACAGGCCAGGGTCGGGCAAGGCGACGATCGACCTCAATGTCGGACGCGGCGTCAAGCTGCGCGGCGAGGCCAATGATGGCGGCGAGGCCAAGGGCGGCATATTCTACGAAAAGGAATATTGAGTTCCTGGCCCTTACCGCCACCGGAACTGGCGCTGTCTCAACCCGCCCAAATGTATCAATTACTCGCCTAAGCAGATTCCGGCGGAATCTGGGCGCGCTAGCACTTTTGCGCCAAGTCTGTCGTTATCACGCGAACCGCTCCCTTTTCAAAGTTGCACATTCCCTAACAGGTTCCGTAGCCATGCCGTCTTTGACATCACGGCAGGGATGCGGAATGTTAAAAGGCGGAAAGCCAACAATGGGAGTTAAGGTATGACAAATTACAAGAGTAATGGCGATCGCGTTCCCGATCACATCCTGGCCATGGCCGAAGAAGCCAAGGCAGGCAAAGTCGATCGCCGCGAGTTCCTCGCCATGGCGAGCGTGTTCGGCGCGTCGACTGCGATGGCCTACGGCATGCTCGGCGTAGCCGTGCCGACCCAAGCCAGGGCCGAAGAGGTGCAGGGCAAGAAGGGCGGCATCCTTAAAGTCGCGCAATGGGTCAAGGATCCCAAGGATCCGCGCAAGGCCGACTGGTCGGAAATCGCCAATGCCGAGCGTCAGGCGCTTGAGCCGCTGGTCAAGTACACCAGCGAATACACGTTCCGCCCGTACCTTCTGGAGAGCTGGGAGGTCAACGACGACGCCACCGAGTACACGTTGCATGTGCGCAAGGGTGTGACCTGGTCGAATGGCGATGCCTTCACCGCCGATGACGTCATCTTCAATCTCAAGCGCTGGGCCGACAAGAAGGCCGAGGGCAATTCCATGCCTGGCCGTCTCGGCACGCTGGTCAAGGACGACAAGCTCGACGAAAGCGCCGTGACCAAGGTTGACGACCACACCGTCAAGCTGAAGCTCGGCAAGGCTGACATCGCGCTCATTCCGAACATGTGCGACTATCCCGGCCTCATCGTGCACAAGAGCTTCGACGAGAAGGGCGGCGACTTCAAAGCCTGCCCGATCGGTACCGGCCCGTTCGAGCTCGTCTCCTACGATGTCGGCCAGAAGGTGGTCTACAAGCGCCGCGAGGACAACAAGTGGTGGGACGGCGAGGTGTTCCTCGACGGCATCGAATTCGTCGACTACGGCACCGATCCGGCAGCCATGGTCAGTGCCTTCGAGGCCGGCGAAGTCCATACCAATTTCGAGACCTCGGCCGACTATGTGTCGATCCTCGACGGACTGGACCTGGTCAAGTCCGAAATCGTCACCGCGTCGACCATCGTGTGCCGCACCAACATCAACAACAAGCCTTACGGCGACCAGAAGGTACGCAACGCGCTGCAACTCGCGGTCGACAACAATGTCGTCCTGCAGCTTGGCTACGGAAATGCCGGCACGGTGGCTGAAAACCACCATGTCTGCCAAATCCACCCGGAATATTACGAGCTGCCCAAAGTCGCTCGCGATCCGGCCAAGGCCAAGGCGCTGATGGCGGAAGCCGGCCAGGCCGACTTCGAGCATGAGCTGATCACGGTCGACGAAGACTGGCACAAGAATACCGGCGACGCCATCGCCGCGCAGATGCGCGACGCCGGCCTCAAGGTAAAGCGCACGGTGCTGCCGGGCTCGACGTTCTGGAACGACTGGACCAAGTATCCGCTGTCGATGACCAACTGGAACATGCGCCCGCTCGGCGTCCAGGTTCTGGCGATCGGCTACCGCACCGGCGAGGCGTGGAACGAGTCGGCCTATTCCAACCCCGAATGGGATGCCAAGCTCAATGCAGCATTGGCCGTTGCCGATGCGGCCAAGCGCAAGGAGATGATGAAGGACATCGAGCAGATCCTGCAGGATTCCGGCATCATGATCCAGCCATACTGGCGCAAGCTCTACAGCCACTCGGTCAAGGCGGTGCAGAATTACAAGATGCATCCGACCTTCGAGCGCGACTACGGCAAGGTCTGGCTCGACCAGGCGTGATTGGAACGTCAGGGAAGGGGCGCTTCGCTCCTTCCCGTCACGCCTCGCATGGCCCAGAACCGGAAGCCGCCGCAGCAAAAAGTTGCGGACTCTCCTGAAAGACCGTTCAATAAACTGGGTTGATTGCATCCGAGTGCCGATTTGACGGCCAACTCTGCCGGCAACGGCAAAGCTGGTTTTTCGAACTGGCTCCAACCCCAACCAGACCGGCAGGGGACCGCCATGCTTTCTTTCGTAATCCGGCGTCTCGGCACCATGGCATTGACGATGCTGTGCCTGACGATGATCGTCTTCTTCCTGATCAACCTCGAGCCGAATTTGAAGAAGCTGGCGATCAGCCAGACCGAAATGCACACATCGGCCGAACAGCTCGAAAGCTGGCTGGTCAACCATGGCTACCGGCAGAACTTCTTCGTGCGCTACGGGCAATGGCTGGGCGTCGTCCCGAAGCAACCGGTGACCGATCCGGCGACCGGCAAGCCGACGCAGCGTTTCTCCTTCTGCAACGAACCGCTGGAGCCGAAATTCTCCGGCATCCTGGAAGGTGATTTCGGCTGCTCGACCAAGTTCAAAACCTCCGTTGCGTCAAAGCTCTTCCCCGCACTCGCCGCCACCGGTATCCTGATGCTCTGCGTGCTGTTGGTGATGGTGCCGATTTCGCTGCTGATCGGCATCCTGGCCGGCATGCGCGAGGGCTCGCGAACGGACCGAACGCTGTCCGTCGCATCGATCGCGTCGACGGCGACGCCCGAATATGTGTCGGGCGTCATCTTCACCGTCATCTTCGCCTCCTGGCTCGGCTGGCTGAACGGTTCGGCCGCCTCGGCAAGCCAGGGCATCACCTTCTACAATTTCACCCTGCCGGTGATGACGCTGGCGATCTACGGCATCGGCTACATCGCCCGCATGACGCGCGCCTCGATGGTCGAGGTGATGACGCAGCAATATATCCGCACCGCCCGGCTGAAGGGGCTTTCCTTCGGCAGCGTCGTCGTCAAGCACGCGCTGCGCAATGCGCTGATTGCGCCCTTCACCGTCATCATGCTGCAATTTCCCTGGCTGCTTACCGGCGTCGTCATCGTCGAGGTGATGTTCCGCTACCAGGGCTTTGGCTACACGCTGGTCGAGGCCGCCGGCAACAACGACATCGATCTGCTGCTTGGCTGTTCACTGGTCTCGGTGTTCATCGTGCTGATCACGCAGCTCATCTCGGATGTCGGCTACGCGTTCCTCAATCCGCGTATCAGAGTTCAATAGGGGGCTGGGGCAGATGCAGGTCGAATATATCGGTGCCTTCAATGTCGTGCTCGGCGTGATTGGGCGTTTCTGGCCGGTCTGGTTAGGGCTTGCCCTGGTGATGGGGGTGAGCTTCACCTACAAGAAAAGGCTCGGCCTCTACGGCCAGTTGTTCGATAGCGGCGTCGGCATAGTCGGTGTCGGCATCTGCCTGTTCTGGCTGTTCACGGCAATCTTCGCGTCGACCGTCGCGCCCTTCGATCCGCTCGCCCAGGTCCCGATCATGAAGGATGCGCTGCCGGGCGCGCTCGAGCCGGTATCGAAACTCATCTACTATTTCGGCGGCGACAAGCTCGCCCGCGACGTCTTTTCGCGCATGGTCTATGGCAGCCAGATCGTGCTGATCATCGCACCGGCTGCGACCGGTTTCGCGCTGATGGTCGGCATCACGCTCGGTCTGCCCGCCGGTTACTATGGCGGCCGGATCGACACCGTGCTGTCCTTCCTGGCCAATCTGGTGCTGGCCTTCCCGGTGATCCTGCTGTTTTACCTGCTGGTGACGCCGGGCATCATGGATACGCCGATCCCCTACGCCATGGCCGGGCTGTTCTTCCTGTTCCCGATCATCTTCTTTTCGGTGCTGTTCTGGACGCGCTACAAGAACCGGCCGGACCGACTCTATATATTGCTCGGGCTGACGCTGATCATCGGCGGCTGGGTCTATGCCGGCCTGGTGTTCGACGCCGATCCGTTCAAGATCATCCACATCGATCCCAACCAGCTCAACATCTTCGTGGCGGTGGTGTTCGCCTCCAGCCCCGGCGTATTCCGCATCGTGCGCGGCCTGGTGATGGACATCAAGACGCGCGACTATGTGGCGGCGGCGCAGACGCGCGGTGAATCGCCCTGGTACATCATGCTGTGGGAGATCCTGCCCAATGCGCGCGGACCGCTGATCGTCGATGCCTGCCTGCGCATCGGCTACACCACGATCCTGCTCGGCACGCTCGGCTATTTCGGGCTGGGCCTGGCGCCGGAGAGCCCGGATTGGGGCACCGCGATCAAGGACGCCAGCCGCCTGCTGCGCTCATTCATCCACCCGGCGCTGCCGCCGACAATCGCGCTGATGTCGTTCGTGCTGGGCTTGAACCTGCTTGCCGACTCGCTGCGCGAACAATCGATGAAAGACTGATCTGCGGGTTTCGGCGCCGCGAGCATGAAAATAGGATTGGAGCGACCCATGAATGAGGCAGTTCGAAATCCCGGCAACCCGACCCTTGGGCCAAGCGCTGCGCCGATCATCGAGATCGAGAACCTGTCGATCTCCTTCTTCACCCGCAAGGGTGAGATCCCTGCCGTCATGGACTTTTCCTGCACGGTGATGCCGGGCGAAGCCATGGGCATCGTCGGCGAGTCCGGCTGCGGCAAGTCGACCGTGTCGCTCGGCATCATGCGCGACCTCTCCAACATCGGAAAGATCGTCGGCGGCAAGATCAAGTTCCAGGGCAAGGACATGGGCGAGCTGTCCGACGAGGAGTTGCGCTCCATCCGCGGCAACAAGATCGCCATGATCTACCAGGAGCCGATGGCGAGCCTCAATCCGGCGATGAAGGTCGGCCAGCAATTGATGGAAGTGCCGCTGATCCACGACAAGGTGTCGAAGGAAGAGGCTTACAAAAGGGCGCTCGAAATGGTGCGCTCGGTGAGATTGCCCGATCCCGAACGCATGATGCGTTCCTATCCGCACCAGCTGTCCGGCGGCCAGCAGCAGCGCATCGTCATTGCCATGGCGCTGCTGTCGAAGCCGGCGCTGCTTCTGCTCGACGAACCGACGACGGCGCTCGACGTGACGGTGGAGGCCGGCATCGTCGAACTGGTCAAGGGGCTGGGCGAGAAGTTCGGCACGTCGATGATCTTCGTGTCGCACAATCTGGGCCTCATCCTCGAGACCTGCGACCGCATCACGGTGATGTATTCGGGCGAAGCGGTCGAGACCGGCAAGATCAAGGACGTGTTCGACCGGATGCGTCACCCCTATACGCAAGGGCTGTTCCGCTCGATTCCGCTGCCGGGCGCCGACAAGAATTCGCGGCCGCTGATCTCTATCCCCGGCCAGTTGCCGCTGCCGCATGAGCGGCCCAAGGGCTGCAATTTCGGCCCGCGCTGCCACCATTTCGTTGAGGGCGTCTGCAATGCCGCCGAAATCCCGATGATCGAGGTCGCCGGTCACGAAGGGCATTTCTCGCGCTGCGTGCGCTTCAACGAGATCGACTGGGAAGCGCTGCCTCCCGGCGCCAAGAAGGTCAATGAGAAGGTTGTGCCCGGCGCGCCGGTGCTCAAGATCGAGGATTTGAGAAAATACTACAAGGTCGGCGGCAGCGAAGTGTTCGGCTCCAGCGAAGGCCGCGTCGTCAAGGCCAATGAGACGATCTCGTTTATGGCCCGCGAATCCGAGACCGTCGCCATCGTCGGCGAGTCCGGCTGCGGAAAGTCGACGCTGGCCAAGGTCCTGCTCGGGCTGGAGACGGCAAGTGCCGGCACAGTGACGCTGGGCAACAAGGAGATCCAGTCGACCGGCATCGAGAAGCGCAGTGTCGAAACGGTGTCATCGATCCAGATGGTGTTCCAGAACCCGTTCGATACGCTCAATCCCAGCCACTCCGTCGGTTCGCAGATCATCCGCACGCTGGAAAAATTCAAAGTCGGCAACAATGTCGCGGAGCGGCGCAAGCGCATGCTGGAGCTGCTTGACCTGGTGAAGCTGCCGCGGGCCTTCGAGACGCGCAAGCCGCGTCAGCTCTCAGGCGGCCAGAAGCAGCGCATCGGCGTGGCGCGTGCCTTTGCCGGCGATGCCAAGGTGGTGGTGGCCGACGAGCCGGTGTCGGCACTCGACGTCTCGGTGCAGGCGGCGGTGACCGAGCTCCTGATGGACATCCAGCGCAAGAACAAGACGACGATGCTGTTCATCAGTCACGATCTGTCCGTCGTGCGCTACATCGCCGACCGGGTCGTCGTCATGTATCTCGGCTACATCGTCGAGCAGGGTACGACCGACCAGATCTTCGCGCCGCCCTACCACCCCTACACCGAGGCGCTTCTGTCGGCGATCCCGATCGCCGACACCAGCGTGGTCAAACGGCACATCGTGCTCGAAGGCGACATCCCGTCGGCGATGAACCCGCCGAGCGGCTGCCCGTTCCAGACGCGCTGCGGCTACAAGAGGCTGGTGCCGGACAATCTGTGCGAGACCAAGGTGCCGCCGGTGAAGCATCTCGGCGATGGCCATATGAGCCTGTGCTGGCTGTCGGACGATGTGCTGGCGACGATGGAGCCGGTGATCAAGTTCGACAGGGAACACGCAGCGCATGAGGGCGTGCCGGAAGACGCACCGGATGGGATCGGCCCCGGTTTCGCCGGCGAACCGCCGAAGCGCCCGCATGGCAAGAAGCCGAGCTGACCAGCCATAGAGGCAATGCCGCTCGTTGGCGCATTGCCGCAGCGTCGCCATAGCTCAAGGAACGACAGGCTACGTTCGCTTGAATATTGCTGTCCATTGCTTTATGTGATGCGTGATGTTTGATGCGCGATAGGGAGCATATTGTGAGAACCACACTTGCAATCGATGACGATGTCCTACTTGCGGCCAAGGCCATGGCGCGACAGCAGGATCGCAGCGTTGGCGATGTCATTTCCGATCTGGCTCGCCGCTCACTGCGCAGGCCACCGACCGGCGGTGAACGCAACGGCATCCCCTTGCTTGCATCGCGGCCCGACGGCCCGATGGTCGATCTCGAAATGGTCAATGCGCTTCGCGACGAATTGCCGTGACCTTCCTGCTCGACGTCAATGTCTTGATTGCGTTGATCGATCCGGCTCACGTCGCGCATGAAGATGCCCATCGGTGGTTTCAATCCACCGGGCATTTATCATGGGCAACATGTCCCATTACCGAGAATGGCGTCATCAGGATTGTAAGCAACCCGAAATACCCCAATTCTCCGGGTTCGCCCGCCGTGGTGGCGCAGATTGTCGGCAAGCTGCATGCCCTTTCAGGACATCAGTTCTGGCCTGACGAGATCAGCCTTGTCGGTTCCAACGACATCGATGCAGCCAGGATCCTCACCCCGGCACAGGTAACGGATAGCTATTTGTTGGGACTCGCCAAGGCGCGTGACGGCCAATTGGCGACGTTTGACCGAAAGCTGTCGACGGCAGCGGTAAAGGGAGGGAGGTCGATCCTCCACCTGATCCCAAGCGAATGAATGGCTGAGTTCTGCTTCGATCGCAAACTGCGTGGCTGCAAGACCGCTTGGCAACGTCAGCTGCCGCATTGCTGCAGCTGTTCGGCATAGTCGCGGGCCATCTTTTCGGTCGCCCTGGCATAGCCCTGCACGCCGGCATCGCCACGGTTGCCGCGGCCGTAGGCGGTCCAGCCGAGATAGTAGGCGAGATAGAGATTGTAGGTGTCGTTGCGGGCGACGCCGAACGTGTCTGATGTCTTGGAATGATACCAGCCGACGAAATCGACGGCATCGGCAAACTTGGTCCGCCGCGCCGCCCAGCTGCCGGTTTCGCTCTGATATTGCGACCAGGTGCCGTCGAGCGCCTGCGAGAAACCGGTGGCCGACGAGACATGTTTCCACGGAATGAAGCCGAGCAGTTTGGTACGCGGCGGCCTGGCATTGCTCTTGAAACCGGATTCCTTGCGCACCGTCGCCATCAGCACGGGGACAGGGACGCCGTATTTCTGCGAGGCGCGCTCGGCGGCCGACTGCCAGTTGTCGAACCAGCCGTCGTTCTGGTCGAAGACGGCGCAGACATTGTTGATATGGTTGGGCGGCGTCGCGCAGGCCGGCAAAGCCAGCAGCACGCCAACCGCTACAATTTTACTCAAATTCGAACTACGCATGGAAGACGGATAGGCTGAAATCATAAAGGGAATCTTGCGGCGTTTCTTAACGGCTTGCCGGCCCGGCTCCGCTGAGTGGGACCTGTATCATTATTCCGACCTTTTGCGTCGCCTCTGTCTCCATACGAATTCAAAAATGCCGCCTTGGCTAAAATCACGCCCGCGAAGGGCGGATTTCTGACAGCGATATCCGGATGCCGGCGCTCTGATGCCAGGCATGAATGAACCAAGACGAAAGCGCGGCGCGGAGCGAACCAGCAACCGGGGGCCCGCCGCCATCCCGCAACTTCCACTGCGGCGGGTGACCAATCCCTATCCGCCGATGGCGATGCTCTCAGTCGACCAGGTCGAAACGATCCACCAGGCGTCGATGCATATTCTGGAAAATTTCGGCATCGAGGTGATGTCTCAGCGGGCGCTGGCGCTGTTCGAGAAGGCGGGCGCAAAAGTCGACCATGCGACCGCGAATGTCCGCATCGACCGGGGCCTTGTCGCCGAGGCGCTGAAGACCACGCAGTCCAGCTATCGGCTGACGCCGCGCAACCCCGCCAACACCATTCATCTCGGCGGCAACACGATCAATTTCACCCTCGTCGCCGGGCCGCCCAATGTGCACGACATGGAGCGCGGCCGGCGCGCTGGAAACTTGCACGACTATGCCGATCTGACCCGGCTGGCTCAGCATTTCAACTGCATCCACATGCTCGGCAACCAGGTCTGCGCGCCGGTGGAACTGCCGGCGAACACCAGGCACATGGATACCTATTTCAACAATCTGACGCTGACCGACAAATCTTTCCATGTCTCGGCGATCGGACGAGGCCGGGCGCTGGACGGCATCGAGATGATGGCAATCGCGCGCGGGCTGACGCTGGACGAGATGCGCGATGATCCCGGCATTGCCACCATCATCTCGGTCAACTCGCCGCGGCGTTTCGACGAGATGATGGCCGAAGGGCTGATGACCATGGCTGAGTTCGGCCAGTCGGTGGCGGTGACGCCGTTCACGCTGATGGGCGCGATGAGCCCGGTGACGCTCGCCGGCGCCCTGGCGCAACAGAATGCCGAAGCACTGTTCGGCGTGGTGCTGACGCAACTGGTGCGCCCCGGCGCGCCGGTGATGTACGGCGCCTTCACCTCCAACGTCGACATGAAGTCGGGCGCGCCGGCCTTCGGAACGCCGGAGAACACCAAGGCCAACATCGCCTCGGGGCAATTGGCGCGGCGCTACAATCTGCCCTACCGCACGACACCGGGGTCGGCATCGAATGCGGCGGACGCGCAAGGCGCCTACGAGACGCTGATGGCGCTGTGGGGCGCTGTGCTTGGCCACGGCAACCTCGTCTATCATGCCGCCGGCTGGCAGGAAGGCGGGCTGACGGCATCGTTCGAAAAGCTCATCATCGATGTCGAGATGATCCAGCACATGATGGAATTCCTGCGCCCGATCGTCGTCGACGAGGCGGAGCTTGCTGTCGAGGCGCTGGGCGCGGTGCCGACCGGCGGCCATTTCTTCGGCGAACCGCACACGCTGGAACGCTATGCCACGGCCTTCTACCAGCCGATGCTGTCCAACTGGCAGAATTACGAGGCCTGGCAGGAAGCCGGCGGCCTCGACACCACGGCGCGCGCGACGCGGCTGTGGAAGAAGGCGCTGGAAGATTATGTCGAGCCGGTAATGGATATCGCCGTGCGCGAGGCGCTGGAGGCGTATGTGGCCAGGCGCAAGGAAGCGATCGGGCAGGGCGAGCCGTGACTTTTTCAGCGTCGGCGCGCGGCGCTGCCTTTCTGATTCACCTTATCTCCTCAACTCATTGATAACAGAGCAAAACTCATGAAATCGCATGCAAAGGTCGTGGTCATTGGCGGTGGCGTCGTCGGGTGTTCGGTGCTGTTCCATCTGGCCCGCCATGGCTGGACCGATGTCGTGCTGCTGGAGCGCGACGAGCTGACCTCGGGCTCGACCTGGCATGCGGCCGGCGGCATGCACACGATCAATGGCGACCCCAACGTCGCCAAGCTGCAGAAATACACGATCTCGCTCTACAAGGACATCGAGGAGCTGTCGGGACAGGCGACCGGCGTACATCTGACGGGCGGCGTGCTTCTGGCGGCGACCGAGGCGCGGCACGACTGGCTGCGCGGCGTCGTCGCCAAAGGGCGTTACCTCGGCATCGAGCTCGAAGAAATATCGGCCAATGAAGCGGCCGAGCTGATGCCGCTGCTCGACCCGAAACAATTCGTCGGCGCCGTCCGCAACAAGGAGGACGGCCATCTCGATCCCTCCGGCGTGACCCATGCCTATGCCAAGGCCGCGCGGAAACTGGGCGCCGAGGTCGAGCGCTTCACCAAGGTCGAGGACATTGTGCGCCGGCCCGACGGCATGTGGCGCGTCGTCACCAACAAGGGCGAAGTGGTGGCCGAGCATGTCGTCAATGCCGGCGGGTTATGGGCGCGCGAGGTCGGCCGCATGGTCGGGCTGGAGCTGCCGGTGCTGGCAATGGAGCACATGTACCTGATCACCGAGGATATGCCCGAGGTGGCGGCGTGGAACGCCAAGACCGGGACCGAGATCATCCATGCCGTCGATTTCGATGGTGAGCTGTACCTGCGCCAGGAGCGCGGCGGCATGCTGATGGGCACGTACGAGAAGGCCAATAAGGTCTGGTCCGAATTCCAGACGCCGTGGAATTTCGGCCATGAATTGCTGGAGCCGGACATCGACCGCATCGCGCCGTCGCTCGAAGTCGGCTTCAGGCATTTCCCGGCCTTCGAGAGGACCGGCATCAAGCAGATCATCAACGGGCCCTTCACCTTCGCGCCGGACGGCAATCCGCTGGTTGGGCCGGTGCGTGGCCTTCCCGGCTTCTGGGTCGCCTGCGGCGTCATGGCGGGCTTTTCACAAGGCGGCGGCGTCGGCCTGGCGCTGTCCAACTGGATGATCGAGGGCGATCCCGGCGCCGACATCTGGGCGATGGATGTCGCGCGCTACGGCGACTGGGCGACGATGGCCTACACCAACGCCAAGGTGCGCGAGAACTACTCGCGCCGCTTCTCGATCCGTTTCCCCAATGAGGAGCTGCCCGCCGGGCGGCAGCTGAAGACGACGCCGATCTACGATTTGCTGTCGGCCAAGGGCGCGCAATGGGGCGTGTCCTATGGGCTGGAAGTGCCGCTCTGGTTTGCGCCCGAGGGTGTCAAGGACGAGTTCTCGTGGCGGCGGTCCAGCGATTTTTCCCATGTCGCCAATGAGGTCGCGACGGTTCGTGAGAGCGTCGGCCTGGCGGAGATTTCGAACTTCGCCAAATACAAGGTGACGGGAGAAGGGGCGGCCGCTTGGCTCGACCGGATCTTCGCCTGCAAGTTGCCCAAGCCAGGCCGCATGACGCTGGCGCCGATGCTGAAGGATGACGGCAAGCTCATCGGCGATTTCACGCTGGCCAATATCGGTGCCCCCAATTCCAACGGGACCGAGTGGTTCATCGCCGGCTCCGGTATCGCCGAGCAGTATCATATGCGCTGGTTCGAGGCGCATTTACCTGCGGATAGCTCAGTGCGCATGGAGGCGCTGGGGCAGAAACTGACCGGTCTGGCGATCGCCGGACCCAAGGCGAGGGAGGTGCTGGCGAAGGTCAGCCGCGCGGATATCTCCAATGCAGCGTTCCCCTTCATGGCGGTCGCAAAAATGGACATCGGCGCGGCGCCATGCCTGGTCGACCGCGTCAGCTACACCGGCGATCTCGGCTACGAGATCTGGGTGGCGCCGGAATATCAGCGCGCTGCTTTCCAGGCGTTGATGGCGGCAGGCGCGGAATTCGGCCTCGGCCTGTTCGGCTCGCGCGCGCTCAATGCGCTGCGGCTGGAGAAAAACTACGGCTCATGGGCGCGCGAATACCGGCCGATCTACGGGCCGCTGGAGGCCGGGCTCGACCGTTTCGTCGCCTATGGCAAGGATGCCGATTTCATCGGCAAAACCGGCGCTCTTGCCGAGCGCAAGCAGGGCGGCAAGCTCAGGCTGCGCACATTTATCCTCGATGCCGACGATGCCGATGTCATCGGCGACGAGCCGATCTGGTACGATGGCGCGGTGCGCGGCTGGGTGACGTCGGGCGGCTATGCGCATCACTCGAAGAAATCCGTCGCCATCGGCTATGTGCCGAAGGAGATCGCAGACAAGAGCGACGGCTTCGAAATCGAACTTTTGGGCAAGCGCCACGCGGCGCGCGTTCAGGCAGCGCCGCTCTTTGACGCGAACTTCGAGCGAATGCGCGCCTGAAGCGCTTCGGCTTCGCCGAGGCGCTTCAGATTCTTGTTTTGTGCAAGTCGTTATCCCAAAACCGCTGCGCACTTTTGGGCGACATGCATCAGGCGCGTCAGGTGCTGCGGCGGTTGTCGAGCGCGAAGGCGCCGGCGCCGGCAAACACCAGATAGAGGAAGATGAAGCAGAAGGAGATTGCCGCGTCGCCGCTGTTGTTGACCGGGAAGAAGTCGCGCGGGTAGTGCGCCATGAAATAGGCGATGGCCATCTCGCCGGCCAGCAGGAACGCGACCGGGCGGGTCAACAGACCGAGCGCCAGCAAGATGCCACCGGCGAATTCCAGGATGCCTGCCGTCGCCGTCAGGCCGCTAAGAGCGTGAGGCTCGGCGCTGACCGGAAAATTGAACAGTTTCTGCGAGCCATGCTCGAGGAACTGCAGGGCCGTCATGATGCGCAGGACGCCGAGTGCCTGCGGCTGAAATCTGGCGAGACCGTCAAAAAGCTTCATCTAAACTCCATTTTTCCAACCATGTGGCCCGGCCATAAATCATCACCCGGCGCTGGACCATTCACTTCCCATGGCCTGTCATCAACAATCGGTGATTGCAATTATTTCCAGTCTGACTTCGAAATTTGCTCTCGTTATGGTTGCATACATCTCGTTGAGGTTGTATATCTGCGTGTAGACACTCCAAACCATTCGGGTTCCTTCGCCATGAAAAAAGTCGCCATCAGCCTGTTCGCAATCCTCGCAAGCACCAGTTTCGCCATGGCCGCTGATGCTGGCTGCGATGCCTTCAAATGGCCGGTGACACGCGAGCAGGAACTGTTTCCGGCAGCGCCCGCCGCGCAGTCCGGTGCCTCTCTTGCTTTCGGCGAAGCCGCGGATATGGCGCTGGAGCCGGTCGATGCGGTCAGCTTCACGGTCTCACCGCAACGCGCGCCGGCAGCCGGCACGTTCGGCGCGACGGCAAACGTGGCCGTGCCAACGGAAGGAGAGCTCCAGATCAGCCTGTCCGATGAGGCCTGGGTCGACGTCATTCAGGATGGCCAGGCCGTGAAATCAGCCGGTTTCAGCGGCGTGAAGACCTGCCCCGGCATCCGCAAGAGTGTGCGCTTCAAGCTGACGCCTGGCGCAGCCACGATCCAGCTCAGCGGCGCCAGGAAAGAGAACCTCAAGGTTGCGGTGCTGGCGCCAGAGTGACCGCGCCCCGACGCGCCTCTCATCGGGGCGGCGCGATGAGAGCAGTTCCGTGCAGGCGAGTACCGGAGGGGATCAGCGGCCCGGCGCGATCAGCGCGAAATAAGCGCCTTGCGGATCGGTGAACTGGGCAATCCATTGGCCGGTCGGCACCGGCATCGGACCCATGACAATTTTGCCGCCATTGTCGGTGACGCGTTTGGCGGCTGCGTCGATGGCGTCGACATTGAAGTAGAACAGCCAGACCGGCACCGGCAGCTGTTGCGGCTTGTTCATGATGCCGCCGCCAGATTCAGGGCCGGCCGAGAAGGTCTGATAGATGCCCATCTCGCCGACGTCCATGCTACCGGCATCGGTCCAGCCGAACTGGCTTGAATAGAAATCGAAGGCCTTCTGGCGGTCGGCCGCATAAAGCTCGTGCCAGCCGACATGGCCCGGCGTCGTTGCCGGAAGGACGGGCTGGTCGGGACCATTGGGCTGCAGGAACATGAAGGCGGCGCCTTGCGGGTCGGCGACGACGGAGAAACGGCCGACGCCGGGAATGTCGTCGGGTTCGCGGTGAACAGCCCCGCCGGCGGCTTTCAGTGCCTCGGTCGAGGCATCGGTATCGCTGGTGTGGATATAGCCGAACCAGGCCGGCTTCAGACCCGTCCTGGCTGCTTCCTCGGGCAGGGTCATCAGCCCGCCGACGCCACGCTCGGCGGAGTTCACCACGATATAGCGCGGCATGCCGGGCGCCTTGTCGAAGGGCTCGGCCCGCCAGCCGACCACGGTGGTGTAAAATGCTTGCGCCGCATCGAGGTCGCTGGTCATCAACTCGTACCAGAAGAAGGGCATTGGGGATTTCGGCATTTTCGGTCTCCTCACCTTCATGCATAGATCGTCGTCCGATCCATCAAAGGACGTTTTCAGCGACGCAAATCCGACAGCGAAGCGGAGAAAGTTCAACGGCTGCGTTGACACGTCGTTCCGCACTTCGGCCCACCGGCGGCTTGCACATGCGGCGGTTTTCGACTTTCCTTGGGCAAACGAGGGGTAGTCGTTTCATGCGCCTTATGTCGCTCACGCCTGAGCTTGTGTCACTGTGTCATCGCGAAGAGGTCGATCCCGGACCCGACTGCAGTTGGACGCAGCTGAACGATGAGGATTACCGGACCTTGGCCTTGCGGCTGTCTGAAGAAGCAGACGAGGGGCCTTTGTGGGTGTTCGCCTATGGCTCGCTGATCTGGAAGCCGGCTTTCGAATTCGTCGAACGCCAGCGCGCCACTGCTTTCGGCTGGCACCGCTCCTTCTGCCTCGACATGGTGCGCTGGCGCGGCAGCGTCGCGCAGCCGGGGCT
Organism: Mesorhizobium sp. LNJC391B00; assembly: GCF_000502535.1. NCBI lineage: Bacteria > Pseudomonadati > Pseudomonadota > Alphaproteobacteria > Hyphomicrobiales > Phyllobacteriaceae > Mesorhizobium > Mesorhizobium sp. LNJC391B00. Next base: position 570,269 of record NZ_AYWI01000002.1, on the reverse strand, counting down.
GATGATGGCGCTCGAACGCGGTGGCCGATGCGACGGCGTCATCTACCGCCTGCCCGACGGCGACAAGCCGCAGCAGATCGAAAGACTGCTGCGGCGCGAGATCGACGATCATGAGAGTGTCAGCTCGGTCCGGTGGGTTCCCGTGCGCACCCAGCAGGGCCGGATACGGGCGCTCGGCTTCTGGGTCGGGGTGACGGGCAGGGGAACCTCGCTCGGGCAGCCGCTGGACACGGTGGCGGGGGTGCTTGCCAGAGCCTGCGGCCATGTCGGCTCAGGCGCGGAATATCTCTACAACACCGTCAGCCACCTCGAGGAATTCGGCATCCGCGACCGCAATCTGTGGCGGCTGCAGCAACTGGTTGCCGACGAGATCCGGTCGATCCATGGCCGCTACGAGCTCCGGCCTTTCGCCCGTGCCATAGGCTGAAAGCCATAACATGAGTAGTCAAATCATATTATGAGCTAGTCTTTTCAATGGCTTGCGGCGAAAATTGACCAATTGATAAAAAAATAAAACGTGCTAGCCTTCCCCAAAACGAAAACGTGGGGAACTGACGATGCCAGAAGGCCAGTTCAAGGACGGCATTGCCGGCGGCCGGCTTGCCGCCGACCAGTACGCCGAGAATTTTTCCGACCTGCATCCGCCGCTCGATCACCACGAGGCGCTGGTCGAATCCGACCGCTGCTATTTCTGCTACGATGCGCCGTGCATGAATGCGTGCCCGACCTCGATCGACATTCCGCTGTTCATCCGCCAGATCTCGACCGGCAACCCGATCGGTTCGGCCAAGACGATTTTCGACCAGAACATATTGGGTGGCATGTGCGCCCGCGTCTGCCCGACCGAGACGCTGTGCGAAGAGGTCTGCGTGCGCGAGGTGGCGGAAGGCAAGCCGGTGCAGATCGGCCGCCTGCAGCGCTACGCCACCGATGTCGCCATGGCCGAGCACAAGCAGTTTTATCCGCGCGCTGAAACAACCGGCAAGTCGGTCGCCGTGGTCGGCGCCGGGCCGGCCGGCCTCGCCGCCGCGCACCGGCTCGCTCGCCACGGCCATGACGTTACCATTCTGGAAGCCCGCCCGAAGGCCGGCGGCCTCAATGAATATGGCATCGCCGCCTACAAGAGCATCGACAATTTCGCCCAGGCCGAGGTCGACTATGTCACGGGGATCGGCGGCATCGATATCCATAACGGCAAGGCGCTCGGCCGCGACTACCAGCTGTCGGATCTGATCCTGAATTACGATGCCGTCTTCCTCGGCATGGGGCTTGGCGGCGTGAATGCGTTGCGCACGGATGGCGAGGACGCCGATGGCGTTGTCAATGCAGTCGAATTCATCGCCGAACTGCGCCAGGCCAGCGATCTCTCGAGCCTGCCAATCGGCCGGCGCGTCGTCGTCATCGGCGGCGGCATGACGGCGATCGACGCCGCCGTGCAATCGAAGCTGCTCGGCGCCGAGGAGGTGACGATCTGCTACCGGCGCGGCCAGGAACACATGAACGCTTCCGAGTTCGAGCAGGATCTGGCTGCCGCCAACGGCGTCACCATCCGCCACTGGCTGCAGCCGAAGCGGGTCATCACTGAGGCCGGCAAAGTGTCGGGCATCGAACTCGAATACACCGCGATGAACGGCGACAGGCTTGCCGGCACCGGCGAGCGGCTTACGCTGGCCGCCGACCAGGTGTTCAAGGCGATCGGCCAGAGCTTTGTGCCGGCGGCACTTAACGGCAGCGGTGCTGCGATCGAACTCGAAGCCGGCCGCATCAAGGTCGACGCAGAAGGGCGCACCTCGCTCGCCAATGTCTGGGCCGGCGGCGACTGCATTTTTCGCGGCGACGATTTGACGGTATCGGCCGTCGCGCAAGGCCGCGATGCGGCGGAGAGCATCAACCGGAGTCTGGCACAGGGATAGAGATCATGGCCTCAGTGGAATCAGGCATCGCGCGTCACTACGACGTCTCGGATCTTGAGCAGCACATTCTTGCCGTGCTCGCCGATACCGGCGTGGAAATTGCCCATCTACGCGCTGGCGATCTCGAAGCGGTCGACGAGTTCCACATTGGCGGTATCGCCGCCACCAGGGAACTCATCGGCCAGATGGGTTTGAAGCCGGGGGCCAGGCTGCTCGACATTGGTTCCGGCGTGGGTGGTCCAGCCCGCTTCGCCGCCAACAATGCCGGCGCCGATGTCACCGGCATTGATCTGACGCAAAGCTATGTCGACATCGCGACCAGCCTGTCGAAGCGGGTGGGAATGGCCGACAAAGTCCGGTTCGTGCAGGGCAGCGCGCTGGACATGCCGTTCAGCAACAAAAGCTTTGATACGGCCATGATCCTGCATGTCGGCATGAATCTTCCCGACAAGAAAAAGCTGATGAGCGAGGCGGCGCGTGTGCTCAAGCCGGGCGGCGTCTTTGCCGTCTACGATGTGATGCGGCTCAAGGCAGGTGCGCTGACGTATCCGCTGCCATGGGCATCCGACGAGAGCATGTCCTTCGTCGCCACGCCCGACGACTATCGTTCGGCTGCCGCTGCCGCGGGGTTCTCTGTAACCGCCGAGCGCCCTCGTGGCGCCTTCGCCATCGAATTTTTCGACACGATACGGGCGCGCATGGCTGCGGCGCAGGCGGAAGGAAAAAAGCCGCCGCCTGGCGTTAATCTTATCATGGGCGAGAACGCCGGCACCAAGATCGGCAATCTCACCCCCGCGCTTAAAGGCGGCATTCTCGCACCCGTGGAAATGCTCCTTCGTCTCGGTTAAAAGGGACCTGTCATGGCAGACATCCGCAACAATTTCGTCGGCATCAAATCGCCCAATCCGTTCTGGCTGGCTTCGGCGCCGCCGACCGACAAGGCCTACAATGTCATCCGCGCCTTCAAGGCGGGCTGGGGCGGTGTCGTGTGGAAGACGCTGGGCGAAGAAGGCCCGCCGGTGGTCAACGTCAACGGCCCGCGCTATGGCGCCATCTGGGGCGCCGACCGCCGCCTGCTCGGGCTCAACAATATCGAGCTGATCACCGACCGCGATTTGCAGGTCAACCTGCGCGAGATCAAGCAGGTCAAGAAGGACTGGCCCGACCGCGCCATCGTCGTCTCGCTGATGGTGCCATGCGTCGAGGAAAGCTGGAAGGCGATCCTGCCGGTGGTCGAGGAGACCGAAGCCGACGGCATCGAGCTCAATTTCGGCTGCCCGCACGGCATGTCGGAACGCGGCATGGGCGCGGCTGTCGGCCAGGTGCCGGAATACATCGAAATGGTGGTGCGCTGGTGCAAGGCCAACACCCGCATGCCTGTCATCACCAAGCTGACGCCGAATATCACCGATGTGCGCAAGCCGGCGCGCGCCGCGCACGCCGGCGGCACCGATGCGGTGTCGCTGATCAACACCATCAACTCGATCACCGGCGTCAATCTCGACAGCTTTGCGCCAGAGCCCACTATCGACGGCAAGGGTTCGCATGGCGGCTATTGCGGCCCGGCGGTGAAGCCGATCGCCATGAACATGGTGGCCGAGATCGCCCGCGACCCCGAGACCCACGGCCTGCCGATCTCCGGCATTGGCGGCATCACCACCTGGCGCGACGCCGCCGAGTTCATGGCGCTCGGCGCCGGCAATGTGCAGGTGTGCACCGCGGCGATGACCTACGGCTTCAAGATCGTGCAGGAAATGATCGCCGGTCTCGAAAACTGGATGGACGAGAAGGGTCATGCCTCGCTCGACGATATTGTCGGTCGCGCCACGCCCAACGTCACCGACTGGCAGTATCTCAATCTCAATTACATCGCCAAGGCGCATATCGACCAGGACGCCTGCATCAAATGCGGCCGCTGCCACATCGCCTGCGAAGACACCTCACACCAGGCGATCACCAACATGGTCGACGGGGTCAGGCATTTCGAGGTGATCGAGGCCGAATGCGTCGGCTGCAATCTGTGCGTCAATGTCTGCCCGGTCGAGAACTGCATCACCATGGAGCCGCTGGCCGCCGGCGTCATGGACCAGCGCACCGGCAAGCCGGTGTCGCCGGTCTACGCCAATTGGACGACGCACCCGAACAACCCGATGGCCAAGGTGGCCGCGGAGTAGGGGACGGGTCGAAGAAAAAACCGGCGCTTTCGAGCGCCGTTTTTCATTTTCCTATTGCAGATAAAATTTATCTAGGATAAAAGATATCCATGAATAGGAGCGCAACATCGTGAAGCTGGGCGAGGGTGTAGAAGCGGCCATCCATTGCGCGGCCACACTGGCCAGCGTGGAGGGCAACAGCACGATACCGGGTGCTGCTTTGGCAGAGTCCTTCGGCCTGTCGCCGAGCTATCTGCTGAAACATCTGAACCAGCTGACTGCTGCGCGCATCCTGGAATCGGTGCCGGGACCGGCGGGCGGCTACCGGCTGGCGCGTCCGGCCGAGCGCATCACGCTGCTCGATATCGTGCTTGCGGTCGAGGGTCGCGAGCCGGCCTTCCGCTGCGGCGAGATCCGCCAGCGCGGCCCGGTCAAGATCGATGCTTCGGCCTATGTGAAGCCGTGCGGCATCAATGCCGCGATGCTGAAAGCCGAGCGTGCCTATCGTGCCGCTCTCGCGGAAACCCGGTTGTCCGACATCGTGGCTGACTACAAGGCCGAAGGCGATCCGCGATCGTTTGCCGCCAGCTGTGCCTTTGTGGCGCGCCATCAGCGGCCGCAGAAACCCGCTTCGACCAAACAGATTTAATCCCCCGCCAAACAGATGTGAAAGGAAAGACGATGAAACAGAGACTGCAATTCTTCGCCAAGGCGCCTGAGATCATGAAAGCCGTGTCGGCGCTTAACAAGGCGGTCGACGAATGCGGGCTTGAAGTGAGCCTGCTGCATTTGATCAAGCTCCGCGCCTCGCAGATCAATGGCTGCTCCTACTGCGTCGAGATGCATAGCCGCGAGGCGAGGCGCGATGGCGAAACCGAGACACGGCTCTATCTGGTTTCGGCCTGGAAGGAATCGCCGCTGTTTTCCGAGCGCGAACGCGCGGCGCTTGCTTGGACCGAGGCAACGACCCTGATCGCCAACAATGGCGTTTCGGACGAACTCTATGCCCGCACGCTAGAGCACTTCTCGGAAGAGGAACTGGTCAAGCTGTCGGTCGCGATCGGCATGATCAACACCTGGAACCGGCTCTGCATCCCGTTCCACGCCATTCACCCGATGCCGGCTGCCAAAGCAGCCTGACCGTCCGGTTAGTCATGGAGCGCCGTGGAAAGGGCGGCGCTCCACCTGTTTCATGCTTAAGTACGGGGAAGATTTCATGCCTGTCGATTTGCCTTCGACCTTTTTGTTTCTCGGCCGCCTGTTGCTCGGCGGCGCCTTCGTTTTCGCCGGCCTGCGCAATGTTCAGAACGAGGCGTTCCTGACCGGGCTGATGGCCGCGCGCGGCGTGCCGCAGGCGAGATTGGCGTTGTGGGCCGGCATCGTCCTACAGACCGTTGCCGGGGCGCTGGTGATGGCCGGCCTGTGGACCGCGATCGCCAGTGCTGTGCTGGTGCTGTTTCTCATTGTCGCGACGCCGGTGTTCCACAATTTCTGGGACCATCAGGGCCCGGACCGGGCCTCGCGCATCAACGGCTTCGTCGGCAACGTCGCCCTGGCCGGAGGCTTTCTCACGCTGATCGCACAGTCGCTGTAAGGTCACGCCGCGAAGCGCAAACCGCCATCGCAGGTCAGCACCTGGCCGGTCATGAAGCCGTTGGAGACGAGGAACGCGATTGCGCCGGCGACGTCTTCGGCCTGGCCGATCCTGCCCACCGGGGTTTTGCCGGCATATTCGCTGAATACCGCCTGCCGCTGGTCTTCGGCCAGAAAATCCCACCATGGCGTGTCGATGACGCCGGGCGCCACGACGTTCACGCGCAGAGGCTTCAGTTCGACCGCCAGGATCGGCACCACCGTCAGCAGCATGCCGTTGACGGCGGCAATGCCAGCCACGCCGGGCGCCGACAATTGTGCCGACACCGCCGAGATGAAAGTGACCGATCCCGATCTGTCGAGCGTCGGCAAGGCTGCCTGCAGGCAGGACAGCTGCGGCCGGACTTTCTCGTCGACCCCGCCGGCGATGTCTGAGAGGTCGAGGGTTTCGAACGGCCCAAGTGCCTTGCCGCCGCTGGCAGCCAGCACGAGGTGATCGAACGGTCCGAGTTCCCCAAAGAACTGGCGGACTTCGTCCGGCTTCGAAGCATCGAAGGCAGCTTTTTCGGCGGCGCCGCCGAGGCTCTTCCAGGCGCTGGTGAGCTTGTCCTGATTTCGTCCGGTGATGGTCACCTTCATGCCTGGGCCCAGCAGTTTTCGCGCCGTTGCCAAGCCGATGCCGGATGAGCCGCCGATGACGACCGTGTGTTCGATCTTGCCGGTCATGAATGCTGTTCCTTCGATTGTGGGGAAGCCTGGCCGACGAAGTCGAGGCTCAGGGTTCGCAATTGCTGTCTGGCCTTGGCGTCATAGGCTTGTGCGTTGGCGCGGGATTCCTTTTGGCCATCGAAATAGAGGCCACTGCGGCCCTCCAGGGCGGGCGATGTCGCGAGGTTGAGAATGGCGTCGGCGCCGGTCTCGACCGAACTCCATGGCGTCACGCCGGCCCGGCGGACCATGGTGGTGTTCATGTAGCTCGCCGGATGCAGAGCGTTGACGGTGACGCCGCTGCCTTTCAACTCTCCGGCCAGGTCGATGGTGAACAGGATCTGCGCCAGCTTGCTCTGGCAATAGGCGCGCACGCCGTCATAGGAACGTGTCAGCATGACATCGCCGAAATCGATCGCCTGCTGGCCGGCCGAAGCGACGTTGATGATGCGCGCCGGCGAACTCGCCTTGAGCAGCGGCAGCAGTTCCGAGGTCAGCAGGAAACCGGCGAGATAGTTGACCGCAAAGCGCAGTTCGAAGCCTTCGGCGCTGAGCTGTCGCTTGGCGCCGGCCGTGCCGATGCCGGCATTGTTGATGAGGATGTCGAGCCGGTCGGTTTTTGCGCGTACGGCCTCGGCAAGGCGGCGGACCTCGGCTAGCGAGGCGAGGTCGGCGGCGAGGAACTCGGCTTTGCCGCCGGCGGATTCGATTTCTGCGACGGTTGCCTTGCCGCGAGCCGCGTCACGGCCATGCACCAGCACGCGCGCGCCGCCGGCGCCCAGCCTTTGCGCGACGACACGGCCGACGCCGTCGGTCGAACCGGTGATGAGGATTGTCTTGTCTTTCAGATCCATATTCAGAGCCTCCATCTCTCTGGATGGAAGATGGGGCGCCTGACCCAGCCCAAACAGTTCAAACTTTATCCTGGTATCAATACTGCTATAATAGCTCTCATGGATGCTCCCACGCACTCCGCTGAAGACAGCCGCCGGCGCGAGCTTGGCGCCTTCCTGCGCTCGCGCCGCGAAAGATTGACGCCGTCCGCCACCGGCATCGCGACCGGCCTGCGGAGACGCACGCCAGGCTTGCGTCGCGAGGAAGTGGCGATGATCGCCGGCGTCGGCACCACCTGGTACACATGGCTAGAGCAGGGGCGCGAGGTCAGACCCTCGGTGGAGGTGCTAGCGGCGCTCAGCGAAGCGCTGCGCCTCGACGCCGTTGAAAGGCGGCATCTGTTCATCCTGGCAGGCCGCCAGCAGCCGGAGAACCGCGTGGCTGCGCCGGAAAAGGTCGATGGCCCGCTGATGCATATGCTGGAGAGCCTGGTGCTGCAGCCGGCCTATGTCGTCGGGCGGCGCTGGGACGTGCTGGCCTGGAATCCGGCGGCGGTAGCGGTGTTCGGTGATTATGGCCTGCTAGAGGGCGACGCCCGCAACATCGTCCATATGGTGTTCACCAATCCGCATCACCGGCGCCTGCTGGTTGACTGGGAGCAATTGGCGCGCACCGTGCTGGCCTCGTTCCGGGCGGAAAGCGCCCGCTATGTGGGCGATGCGGATTTCGAGCGGCTGATCGTGCTTATGACGCGCTCAAGTCCGGAGTTTCGCGACTGGTGGCCGCAACGCGACGTGGCACGCCGATTGTCGGGGGTGAAACATGTCCGACATCCGAGAGCCGGCGCCATGACGTTCGAGCATATGAGCCTGTCGATCGACGACGGCTCGGACATGAAGCTGATCGTCTACACGCCGCTGGCCGAACAGAATTCGATCGAGAAGCTGCAGAATTTGCTTGAGGCGATGCCGGCGGAGCGCCGCAGCGCCTGACGCCCAAGGTCAGCCCTTCGGCTTCAGCCCATCAATGAACAACTGCTCCAGAAACCGCGCCGCATCCTCGAAGCGGCCGTCGCCGCCGCGATCGGCGCCGAGCACGGCACGGACCTGGACATCGAAATCGGCATAGTGCTGCGTCGTCGCCCAGATCGAAAAGATCAGGTGCCAGGGATCGGTGCGGGCGATTTTTCCCGCGCGCATCCAGCCCTTGATGACGTTGGCCTTCTCGTCGACCAGTGTCTTCAGTTCACCCGCCAGCAGCGGCATGATGCGTGGCGCGCCTTGCAGGATCTCGTTGGCGAACAGCCGGCTCTCCCTAGGAAAATCACGCGCCATTTCGAGCTTGCGCCTGATGTAGCTCCTGAGCTCGGTCAGGGGATCGCCGATATCGTCGAGTTCGCGCAGCGGCGCCAGCCAGGTCGCCAGCAGCCGCTCCATCAGTGTCTCGTGAATGTCTTCCTTGCGGCGGAAATAATAGAGCAGGTTCGGCTTCGACATCCCGGCGGCCTCGGCGATCTGGTCGATGGTCGAACCGCGAAAGCCGTTGGCGGAGAAGACTTCGAGGGCTGCCTCCAGGATCAGTTCGCGCTTTTCCTGCTGGATGCGGGTGCGGCGAGGGGCTGAGCCTTCCATGGCGCCGCTCACCCCTGCAAGCCTTGGCTGAGCGGGTCATCTGGACCAATTCTCTGGACCAGTTTTTCTCTTACCCGTGGAGCGCACTTCGCAGGCCGCATTTCCGCTAGTAATCCCTTGACCGCCGACAGGGCGGTGCTAACGTTTGTCCAATCGGTCAAAAATTTGCGTAGCATGAAAACGCAGCAAAGACCAAGCTTTGGAAAGACCAAGCGTTAGCCGCACCGAAACAGGTTACAAGGGGAAGTCTTGGTCATGTCCAACCGGCTGAAAGTCACGCCGAACGATCTCAGCGCATTCTGGATGCCGTTCACCGCGAACCGGCAGTTCAAACAGGCGCCACGCATGTTCGTGTCCGCCAAGGACATGCACTACACCACCAGCGACGGCCGCAAGGTGCTCGACGGCACCGCCGGCCTGTGGTGCGTCAATGCCGGCCATTGCCGTCCCAAGATCACGGAAGCGATCCAGCATCAGGCGGCCGAACTCGACTATGCGCCGGCCTTCCAGATGGGACACCCGATCGTGTTCGAACTGGCAAACCGCCTGGTCGATCTCGCGCCCAAGGGCATGGACCATGTCTTCTTCACCAATTCCGGTTCGGAATCGGTCGAAACGGCGCTGAAGATGGCGATCGCCTATCACCGTGTGAAGGGCGAGGGCGCGCGCACCCGCCTGATCGGCCGCGAACGCGGCTATCACGGCGTCAATTTCGGCGGCATCTCGGTCGGCGGCATCGTCACCAACCGCAAGATGTTCGGCACGCTGCTCGGCGGCGTCGACCACATGCCGCACACGCATCTGCCGGAAAAGAACGCCTTCTCCAAGGGCGTGCCGGAATATGGCGCGGAACTCGCCAACGAGCTGGAGCGCATCGTTGCCCTGCATGACGCCTCGACCATCGCCGCCGTCATCGTCGAACCGGTCGCCGGCTCCACCGGCGTCATCCTGCCGCCGAAGGGCTATCTGCAGAAACTGCGCGAGATCTGCACCAAGCACGGCATTTTGCTGATCTTCGACGAGGTCATCACCGGTTTCGGCCGTCTCGGCGCGCCGTTCGCAGCGGATTATTTCGGCGTCACGCCCGACATCATGACCACCGCCAAGGGCGTCTCCAACGGCGTCATCCCGATGGGCGCGGTGTTCGTGAAGAAGGAAATCCACGACGTCTTCATGACCGGCCCCGAGCACATGATCGAGTTCTTCCACGGCTACACCTATTCGGGCAATCCGATCGCCTGTGCCGCCGCACTCGGCACGCTCGACACCTACAAGGAAGAGGGCCTGCTCACCCGTGGCGAGGAACTGGCGCCGTACTGGGAAGATGCGCTGCATTCGCTGAAGGGCGAGCCGCATGTCATCGACATCCGGAATATCGGCCTGATCGGCGCGATCGAACTGGCGCCGATCGCCGGCAGCCCGACCAAGCGGGCCTTCTCGGCCTTCGTCAAGGCGTTCGAGCGCGGCGCGCTGATCCGCACCACCGGCGACATCATCGCGCTGTCGCCACCACTGATCATCACCAAGGGCCAGATCAACGAATTGATCGACCATGTCAGAGAAGTGCTGAGGGCGATCGATTGACAAACCGGGCGCGGATATCCCTCCCCCTCGAGGGGAGGGTGGCCGCGAAGCGGTCGGGTGGGGTCGGTGCGACCGGACGCCGACCTGCTCTTTTGTTCCAAGGCCGCTCCTGATGCCCCGTACCCGCGTGAGCTTCGAAATGCGCCAAAAGGCGCGAGCGCTTCGAGTTCACGCGACCAAGGGAGAATCGCTGCTGTGGTATGAACTGCGGGACCTGAAATCAGCCGGCATCAAGTTTCGCCGTCAGTGCCCGATTGGGCCGTACATCGTGGATTTTGCCTGCTTGGCGGTGAAGCTGATCGTTGAGGTCGATGGCGACATGCACGAACACGACAGGGGTATGCGGCACGATGCCGTTCGCGATGCTTATCTGCGATCGCTCGGATTTGAAGTCTTCCGTGTTGACGAGCCCGATGTCATAAACAGCGCTTGGCACGTCGCGCAGGTGGTCAAAGAGAAGGTCGCGCGCGTCGCGGGCGACCCCACCCGACCGCTTCGCGGCCACCCTCCCCTCGAGGGGGAGGGGGACGCCGCCGCCCCGCAACCGATGAGGTTCTAGAGCATGGCCGCCCCAGGCGAGAATCTGCGAATCAATTCAGACCGTTTGTGGGATTCCATCATGGAGATGGCGAAGATCGGCCCCGGTATTGCCGGCGGCAACAATCGCCAGACCGTGACCGACGAGGACGGCGAGGGACGGCATCTGTTCAAGCGCTGGTGCGAGGCGGCCGGGCTCGAAATGGGGCTCGACGAAATGGGCACCATGTTTGCCCGGCGGGAAGGTGCTGATCCCAGCTTGCCGCCGGTTTATGTCGGCAGTCATCTCGACACGCAGCCGACCGGCGGCAAATATGACGGCGTGCTCGGCGTGCTCGGCGGGCTGGAGATTATGCGCTCGCTTAACGATCTCGGCATCCAGACCAGGCATCCGATCGTCGTCACCAACTGGACCAATGAGGAAGGCTCGCGCTTTGCCCCGGCGATGATGGCGTCCGGCGTGTTCGCCGGTGTGCTCGAGCAGGCGGACGTGTATCAGCACACTGATAAACAGGGGAAAAAGTTCGGCGAGGAGCTGGAGCGCATCGGCTGGAAGGGAACCGAGAAGGTCGGCGGTCGCAAGATCCACGCCTTCTTCGAACTGCATATTGAGCAGGGGCCGATCCTCGAGGATGAAGGCATCGATATTGGCGTCGTCACCCACGGCCAGGGCCTGAAATGGCTGCAGGTAACGCTGACCGGCAAGGAGGCGCATACCGGCTCGACTCCGATGCCCAAGCGCCGTAATGCCGGTCTAGGCATGGCGCGCGTGATCGAGCTGGTGCATGAGATCGCCATGGACTACCAGCCCGACGCCGTCGGCGCGGTCGGCCACATGGAGGTGTTTCCGAACTCGCGCAACATCATTGCGGGACGCACCGTCTTCACCATCGACATCCGTTCGCCCGAGAAGGAAGTGCTGGACGCGATGGATGGGCGCATACGCGAAGGCATCGACACGATCTGTGAGGCGCTCGACATCCAGTACAAGGTCGAGCAGGTCGGCGCTTTCGATCCGGTCACCTTCGATGCCGGCTGCGTCAAGGCGATCCGCGACGCCGCCGAGCGGCTCGGCTATTCCCACCGCAACCTCGTATCCGGCGCCGGCCACGACGCCTGCTGGATCAACCGCGTCGCGCCGACCGCCATGGTGATGTGCCCCTGCGTTGACGGGTTGTCACACAACGAGGCCGAGGAAATCACCAAGGAATGGGCCGGCGCCGGCGCCGACGTGCTGTTCCATGCGGTGGTAGAGACAGCGGGGATCGTGGCGTGAACTAAGATCTGTATTCAAAACGACGCTCACAAGAAGCGCGAAGAGAACAAGGGAACACGACAATGACCAAAGTCATCCGAAACGGCACCATCGTCACCGCCGACCGCACCTGGAAGGCCGATGTGCTGATGCAGCACGGCAAGATCGTCGCCATTGGCTCGAACCTGCATGGCGACCATGAGTTCGACGCCAGCGGCTGTTACGTCATGCCGGGCGGCATCGATCCGCACACCCATCTCGAAATGCCGTTCATGGGCACCTATTCGGCCGACGATTTCGAGTCCGGGACGCGTGCGGCCCTTTCCGGTGGCACCACGATGGTGGTCGATTTCTGCCTGCCGGCGCCGCAGCAATCGCTGCTGGAAGCGTTGCAGATGTGGGACAACAAGACCTCGAAGGCTGCCTGCGACTACTCCTTCCACATGGCGATCACCTGGTGGGGCAAGCAGGTGTTCGACGAGATGGCCACCGTCGTCGACAGGGGCATTACCTCGTTCAAGCATTTCATGGCCTACAAGGGCGCGCTGATGGTGGACGACGACGAGATGTACGCGTCGTTCCAGCGCTGCGCCGATCTCGGCGCGCTGCCGCTCGTTCATGCCGAGAATGGCGACGTGGTTGCGGCGCTGTCGCAAAAGCTGCTCGCAGCCGGCAATAATGGCCCCGAGGGACACGCCTATTCGCGGCCGCCGGAAGTGGAGGGCGAGGCGACCAACCGCGCCATCATGATCGCCGACATGGCCGGCGTGCCGCTCTATGTCGTGCATGTGTCCTGCGAGCAGAGCCACGAAGCCATCCGCCGCGCCCGCCAGAAGGGCATTCGGGTTTTCGGCGAGCCGCTGATCCAGCATCTGACGCTGGATGAAAGCGAGTATTTCGACAAGGATTGGGACCATGCGGCGCGCCGCGTCATGAGTCCGCCCTTCCGCAACAAGCTGCACCAGGATTCGCTGTGGGCCGGCCTGCAGGCGGGATCGCTGCAGGTGGTGGCGACCGACCACTGCGCCTTCACCACCAAGCAGAAGCGCAACGGCGTCGGCGATTTCACCAAGATCCCGAACGGCACTGGCGGGCTTGAAGACCGCTTGCCCGTGCTGTGGACGACGGGCGTCAACACCGGGCGGCTGACGATGAACGAGTTCGTCGCGGTGACTTCGACCAACATCGCCAAGATCCTCAACATGTATCCTAGGAAGGGCGCCATCGTCGAAGGCGCGGACGCCGACATCGTGGTGTGGGACCCCAGCGCCAAGAAGACCATCACCTCGAAGAAGCAGCAATCGGTGATCGACTACAACGTCTTCGAAGGTTTTGAGGTGACCGGCCTGCCGCGCTTCGTCTTTTCGCGCGGCGAATTGTCGGTCGAGGAAGCGGAGGTCAAGGCCAAGCCCGGCCATGGCGAATTCGTCGCCCGCGAGCCGAACGCGGCGGTCAACCGGGCTCTGTCGACCTGGAAGGACATTACCGCGCCGCGCAAGGTGGAACGCACCGGCATTCCGGCGACAGGCGTTTGACGTTGCGGAGCCCGGGGGCGCTCATTTCACTGGTCGTGGCGTTGGTCGCTGGTCCGGCAACAGGGGCCGAGAGGCTGGCCGGCTCCTGGGGCAACGATACCGGCTGTGTCTTTGCAAAGGCCGGTTTTCAGGGCCGGGACGATTATATCGTGCTGACCGCCGAAGGCATCGAGACCTATGGGAGCGGCTGCCGGTTCGCGCAGCAATTGACGTGGGCGCCGGGCACGCAATCGCTTGATGCGACCTGTTCCGCCGAAGGCGAGGCGGGGACGACGGCTGAAACCGTTGTGGTCACCAACAAGGGCGAGGGTGGGTTCTTCGTGACCATTCCCGGTCTTGAAGAAATGGGGCCGTTGCAACCGTGTTCGTGACGTTGGAGCTGGGGGAATGAGCGCGCGCGGTTTGGGGCCGTCTGTTGCGATGGTAGTCGTTCTGGCTGCGGGTCAGGCCCTTGCGGCAGGCATCGACCTGACGAAACCCTATGGGGACAAATATGGCTGCATCAACCGCAACGGCCAGGAAGTCGCCGCCGATCGGATGCTGCTTTTGACCGACGAGGCATTGATCACCGCCGCCAGCGCCTGCACCTTCACGGACAAGCAGGCGCAGGCTGATGGGTCGCTGGTGGTGACGGCAACACGCGAGGCGGAAGGCGAAGAAGGACAGGAGCCGACCAAATTCACCATCAAGCGCAGCGCCAAGAACGCCAAGAAGCTGACGGTCGCCGACGACGACGGCAATGTCATGGGCGAAGTGGCGCGGTGCAAATGACGGCAGTCCCGTCAGCGTCAGGCCACCAGCGCATCCAGTTCCGGCAACAGGACGACGCTTTCCTGTTCGTTGGGATCGGTGCGGGCGATGACGGCCGAGGACGGGGCGTTGCTCAGATTGGCCGGCAGATGCGGTACGCCGGCCGGGATGTAGAAGAGGTCGCCGGCCTTGACGACGATGTGGTTCTCGAGCCTGTCGCCATACCATGTGTGGACCTCGCCCGAGAGCACATAGATCGCCGTCTCATGGCTTTCATGCAGATGCGCCTTGGCGCGGGCGCCGGGCGGCAGGGTGAGCAGATGCATGCAGATGCCCGACGAGCCGACCGTCTCGGCTGCAATGCCGGCAAAATAGGTCAATCCCTGCTTGCCTTCATAAGTGCTTTCAGGACGGATAAGGTGACAAGTGGGTTTGGGCGACATCGGCAAGGCTCCGGGCGTCGATTGGGTGGGATTGGACGAGTGGAAAGCAACATCAACGCGAATGCAACGGCATTTCATCCTGGGCGGCTGCGAGAGGCAGGCAGCAAGCGATGACGGGACAATCGCCAGCCGTCGTCTCGGCAAGCAGACTTGGCCTTACCTTTCAGACCAATGACGGTCCGGTAGAGGCGCTCTCCAAAGTCGACCTGACCATCGGCAGGGGCGAGTTCGTCTCCTTCATCGGCCCATCTGGCTGCGGCAAGACCACCTTGCTGCGCGTCATCGCCGATCTGGAAAAACCGACATCGGGCACGATCTCGGTCAACGGCATGACGCCGGAACAGGCGCGCGAGAAACGCGCTTATGGCTACGTCTTCCAGGCGGCAGCCCTTTTCCCGTGGCGTACGATCGAGCGTAACGTGGCGCTGCCGCTGGAGATCATCGGCCTTTCGAGAGCGGAGCAGGCCGAGCGCATCAAGCGCACGATGGAGCTCGTCAACCTCTCCGGCTTCGAGAAGAAATACCCCTGGCAGCTTTCCGGCGGCATGCAGCAGCGCGCTTCGATCGCCCGCGCGCTCGCCTTCGACGCCGACCTGTTGCTGATGGACGAGCCCTTCGGCGCGCTGGACGAGATCGTGCGCGACCATCTCAATGAACAGCTTCTGGAATTGTGGGCGCGCACCAACAAGACGATCTGCTTCGTCACCCATTCCATCCCCGAGGCGGTGTATCTGTCGACGCGCATCGTCGTCATGTCGCCGCGCCCAGGTCGGGTTACCGACATCATCGAATCGACGCTGCCAAAGGAGCGGCCACTGGACATCCGCGAGACGCCGGAATTTTTGGCGATCGCGGCCAGGGTACGCGATGGCTTGAGGGCAGGGCACAGCTATGATGATTGAGGGGGCGAACGACCGGCTGGCTCCTCTCCCCAACGGGGAGAGGGTGGCCGGAGCGAAGCGGAGGTCGGGTGAGGGGGCGGCGCCGACGGATCCGACCAAGAGAAATGTCGGGGCAACCGCTCGCGCCCGAAAGCTGCGGTTTGACGAGACCGAAGCTGAATACCGGCTTTGGGGGGAATTGAGAGGACGTCATCTCAACGGCTACAAATTTGTGCGGCAAGTGCCGCTCGGACCTTTCATCGCGGACTTCGTCTGCCGCGAGCAGGGGCTGATTGTCGAACTTGATGGCAGCCAACACGCGGATTCACTGACCGATCCCGCCAGGACAGCCTGGCTGAACGGACAAGGTTATTCGGTTCTGCGCTTCTGGAATCACGAAGTTTTGGCTGAGCGCCGAGCGGTCCTGGATACGATCTTGGCTTGTCTCGACGGAAAGATTTCTACCCCCTCACCCGACCTCCGCTTCGCTCCGGCCACCCTCTCCCCGTTGGGGAGAGGAGGGCGCCCCGCTGGCGAGGCGCGCTAGATGGACACCTTCCGCGAAAAATTCATCCCCGTGACCTCCATCCTCCTCGGCGTGGTGGTGCTCTGGTATGTCTTCGCCGTCATCCTAAACGCGCCCTTCCAGCGCGACCTCGACCGGCGCGCCGGCGAAACCCATACCTTGAGCGAATTCATCGGCAAGACGCTGTCGCAGCCCAAGCCGACGCTGCCGGCGCCGCATCAGGTGGCGGTGAACTTCTTCGAGAACACCTTCCTGCGGCCCATCACATCGAGCCGAAGCCTCGTCTACAATGCTTGGGTGACCCTGTCGTCGACGTTGCTCGGCTTTGCCTTCGGCACGGCGCTCGGCATCGTCATCGCGGTTGGCATCGTGCATGTGGCGACGCTCGACCGCAGCCTGATGCCGTGGATCATCGCCTCCCAGACGATTCCCATTCTGGCGGTGGCGCCGATGATCATCGTCGTGCTGGGGGCGATCGGCATCAGCGGTCTGATCCCAAAGGCGATGATCTCGACCTACCTGTCGTTCTTCCCGGTGACGGTTGGCATGGTGAAGGGCCTGCGCTCGCCCGAACTCATGCATCTCGACCTGATGCACACCTACAATGCCAGTGTCTCGCAGACCTTCTGGAAGCTGCGGGTGCCGGCCTCGGTGCCGTTCCTGTTCACCTCGATGAAGGTGGCGGTGGCGGCGAGCCTGGTCGGCGCCATTGTCGGCGAACTGCCGACCGGTGCTGTCGCCGGCATCGGCGCCAAGCTTTTGGCAGGCGCCTATTACAGCCAGTCCATCGACATCTGGTCCGCCCTTGTGGCGGGCTCGGTGGTGGCGGCCCTTCTGGTCATGGTGGTCGGCATAGCCGGGCGCCTCGTTGACCGCGCGATGGGCGGGAGGCCGGCATGAACTGGCTGAAGCCCTCCTGGCAAGCCGTGCTGGCCATTGCGCTGTGCCTCGTCGCCGTCGCGCTCGGCGCGATGTCGAAGCCGGAAGCGGCCACCCTTGCAGACCCGACGGCAAGTTTCGACTACCCCTATTTCGGTATAAAGACCCCGATGATCGGCCTGGCCGTGCTGGCGGGGCTGATCTCGATGATCAGAATTTCGGCGGTAGCCGAGGCTGCGGTGCTGTTTATCGGCGCTCACCTTGTCGCCTGGATGCTGATCTCGGGCATTACAGGGTTCGAAGGCACGGCAATGGCGCCTTATTTCCTGCTGCTCGCGGCTGCCTGGCTGCTGGCCTGGCGCTGCGTGGCGGTGCTGTCGGGGCTTCGGCCTATGGCAAAAGGGGCGCGGATGGCGCTGCGCCTCATCATCCCGGCGATCTTCGGCGCCTGGATCCTGATCATATGGGAAGCGGTGACGCGTGGCGCCGACATTCCCTTCATCCTTTTGCCGCCGCCGAGCGCCATCGGTGTGCGCATCGCCAGTTCCCTGCCGGTGCTCGGCGCCGATATCAGGCAGACCATCTTCAAGGCGGTGATCTTCGGCTACATCGTCGGGAGCGGCGCCGGCTTCCTGGTGGCCATCGCCGCGGACCGGGTGCCGTTCCTGCGCCGCGGTCTGCTGCCGATCGGCAATATGGTCTCGGCGCTGCCGATCATCGGTGTGGCGCCGATCATGGTGATGTGGTTCGGCTTCGACTGGCCGTCCAAGGCCGCGGTCGTCATCATCATGACCTTCTTCCCAATGCTGGTGAACACGGTTGCCGGTCTTGCCGCCTCCGGCCATATGGAGCGCGATTTGATGCGCACCTATGCGTCGGGCTACTGGCCAACACTCTTGAAGCTCAGACTGCCGGCGGCAGCGCCCTTCATCTTCAACGCGCTCAAGATCAACTCGACGCTGGCGCTGATCGGCGCCATCGTCGCCGAGTTCTTCGGCACGCCTGTGGTCGGCATGGGCTTTCGCATCTCGACCGAGGTCGGGCGGATGAACATCGACATGGTCTGGGCCGAAATCGCAGTTGCAGCACTGGCGGGTTCGGTCTTTTATGGCGTGGTCGCTCTCGTCGAGAGAGCCGTCACGTTTTGGCATCCCTCTGTCCGTGGTGGATAGGGCGGTGGGTTCGGGTGTTAACTTCAGAGGGTAAAAACATGAAAAGACTGATCATTCCGATGCTGGCCGGCGCGATGTCGCTGGCCGCGTTCCAGGCAATGGCCGCCGACAAGGTGACCTTGCAGCTGAAATGGGTCACGCAGGCGCAGTTTGCCGGCTACTATGTCGCCAAGGCCAAGGGTTTTTATGAAGCCGAAGGCCTCGACGTCGACATCAAGCCGGGCGGTCCCGATATCGCACCCGAGCAGGTGATCGCCGGCGGTGGCGCCGACGTCATCGTCGACTGGATGGGCGGGGCACTCGCCGCGCGCGAAAAGGGCGTGCCGCTGGTCAACATCGCCCAGCCGTTCAAGAAGGCCGGTATGGAGCTGGTCTGCCCGAAGGATGGCCCGATCAAGACCGAAGCCGATTTCAAGGGTCACACGCTCGGCGTCTGGTTCTTCGGCAACGAATATCCTTTCTACGCCTGGATGAACAAGCTCGGCCTGAAGACCGAAGGCGGCCCGGATGGCGTCACGGTTTTGAAGCAGAGCTTCGACGTGCAGCCGCTGATCCAGAAGCAGGCGGATTGCATTTCGGTCATGACCTACAACGAGTACTGGCAGCTGATCGATGCCGGCTACAAGCCGGACCAGCTCACCGTGTTCAACTACTCGGCGATGGGCAACGACCTGCTTGAGGACGGGCTCTATGCCTCGGAAGACAAGCTCAAGGATCCGGCTTTCGAAGACAAGATGGTGCGTTTCGTGCGCGCCTCGATGAAGGGCTGGAAATATGCCATCGACAACAATGACGAGGCCGCGGGCATTGTCATGGACGGCGGTGGCCAGGACGAAAACCACCAGAAGCGGATGATGAGCGAAGTCGCCAAGCTGATCGACAATGCCGACGGCAAGCTCGACCCGGCGACCTACGAGCGCACCGCCAAGGCGCTGCTCGACCAGAAGATCATCACCAAGGCGCCGACCGGCGCCTACACCACGGCCATCACCGACAAGGCGATCAAATAAGCCTGGCCAGGCAATTTCGACCTCGAGAGCGGCGCCTTTGACCAAATGTCAGAGGCGCCGTTCCTTTATGGTGTTCATGACGAAGCTGGTCTCGATCGAAGCGACGCATTTCAGCCGCGCGATCTTTTCCTTGATGAAGCGCTCGTACTGTTCGAGGCTGCCGGTCACCACCTTCAGCACATAGTCGCGCGAACCGGTGACGAGGTGGCATTCCAGCACCTCCTCCCACCCGCGGATGGCGTCCTCGAACATGACGATCTCGTCCTCGTTCTGGCGGCTGAGCCGAACGGTGGCGATGGCGACCATGTTCCAGCCGAAGGCGGCCGGGTCGACCAGCGTGGTATAGCCCCGGATAATGCCGGCCTCCTCCAGCCGGCGTACCCTCCTCAAACATGGCGACGGCGACAGGCCGATGCGCTCCGCAAGCTCATTGTTGGTGATGCGGGCGTCGGCCTGCAGCTCGCGCAGGATCTTGCGGTCGAAATCGTCGGCTATCTTCTGCTGCACTTTTGCTCTCGCTCGGCAATTTGTTGCCGGGATGCAGCCATGCGAGGCCGAAAATAGCAAGGACTGGTGGACCGGGATCGCATAAATTGCTGCACGAGACTCCTCCAGATGCAGGAAAAGCCATGACCGCGCCGCGCCCGTCGAAAACCCACATCGGCAACCACAAGCTCCATCCGGAAACGTTGATGTTGAGCTATGGCTTCGATCCGCAGCTGTCGGAGGGCGCCGTCAAGCCGCCGGTGTTCCTGACCTCGACCTTCGTGTTCAAATCGGCGGAGGAGGGGCGCGACTTCTTCGACTACACATCCGGCCGCAAGGAGCCGCCGAGCGGCACGGCGTCCGGCCTGGTCTATTCGCGCTTCAATCACCCCAACTCGGAGATCGTCGAGGACCGGCTGGCGGTCTATGAGGGAACGGACGCCTGCATCCTGTTCTCGTCGGGCATGTCGGCGATCGCCACGACGCTGCTCGCCTATGCCCGCCCGGGCGATGTCATCCTGCATTCGCAGCCGCTTTACGGCGGCACCGAGACGCTCTTGACGCGCACGCTGTCCGGCTTCGGCATCGGCGCTGTCGGCTTTGCCGACGGCGTCGACGAGAAGGCGGTGCGCTCGGCTGCGGATGCTGCGGTGGCAAAGGGGCGTGTCTCGGTCATCCTCATCGAGACGCCGTCAAATCCGACCAACAGCCTGGTCGATATCGCGCTGATCAGGAAGATTGCCGACGAGATCGGCGCAAGCCAAGGATCAACGCCGATCATCGTCTGCGACAACACGCTGCTCGGCCCGGTGTTCCAGCGGCCGATCGAACATGGCGCCGATGTCTCCGTCTATTCGCTGACCAAATATGTCGGCGGCCATTCCGACCTGATCGCCGGGGCGGCCATGGGCAGCAAGGCGGTGACCAAGCCGATCAAGGCGCTGCGCGGCGCCATCGGCACGCAACTCGACCCGCATTCCTGCTGGATGCTCGGCCGCTCGCTGGAGACGCTGTCCATCCGCATGGAGCGCGCCAACGACAATGCGCGGCTCGTGGCCGAATTCCTGCGCGATCACGCCAAGGTCGAGAAGGTGCATTACCTGCCGTTCCTGGGCGAGGATACGGCAGCGGGACGGGCCTACAAGGCGCAATGCAGCGGCGCCGGGTCGACATTTTCTTTCGATATCAAAGGCGGAGAGAAGGCGGCCTTCGCATTTCTCAACGGGCTGCAAATATTCAAGCTGGCGGTGAGCCTCGGCGGCACGGAGTCACTCGCCAGCCACCCGGCCGCGATGACGCACTCCGGCATCCCCTTCGACGTGCGCCAGCGCATCGGCGTGCTGGACACGACGGTCAGGCTGTCGATCGGCGTCGAGCATCCGGACGATCTTATCGCCGACCTGACGCAGGCGCTGGCAGCGGTCTGATAGCTCGCTTGTAGATATCAGGAAAGGGGCGATCGCCTTGGCAGCGTCGGCGGGACAGCACCCCCCTCTGGCCTGCCGGCCATCTCCCCCGCAAGGAGGGAGATTGGCAGCTTGACCGCCGGCCCTCATCTTCAACGTTGGTGATTGGCAAAGGCCGATGTGACTTCTGATCTCCCCCCTTGCGGGGGAGATGTCCGGCAGGACAGAGGGGGGTGTGACGAACTCGGCTTTCGCTACGAAGTTCTTAGGCCTTGTCGCGGATCTGCGTCATCGTCCGCGTCGGCGTGATCGCCTCGGGATCGAGCCTTATCTCGACGATCGCCGGCTTGCCGCTGGCGCGGGCACGCTCGAAGGCAGGGGCAAAATCTGCCGTGTTCTCGACCGTCTCGCCGTGGCCGCCATAGGCGCGGGCAAGAGCGGCAAAGTCAGGGTTCTTCAGATCGGTGGCGACGACGCGGCCGGGATAGTCGCGCTCCTGGTGCATGCGGATGGTGCCGTAGATGCCGTTGTTGACGACGATGACGATGATCGGCAGGTCGTATTGCACGGCGGTAGCGAATTCCTGTCCGTTCATCAGGAAGCAGCCGTCGCCGGCAAAGGCGATCACGGTGCGGTCGGGATGGAGCGCCTTGGCGGCGACCGCGGCCGGGGTGCCGTAACCCATCGAACCGGAGGTCGGCGCGCCTTGGGTGGCGAAGCGGCGGAAGCGGTGGAAGCGGTGCACCCAGGTGGCGTAATTGCCGGCGCCGTTGGTGAAAATGGCGTCATCGGGCAAAATCTTTTCCAGATAGTTCATGATCGGCCCCATCTGGACCGTGCCGGGGCCGGTCTCAGGAGGCGTCGACCAGTCGAGGTAGGCAGCGTGTGCTTTCGCTGTCTCATCCGCCCAGGCTGGCGTGGACGTTGGCTTGCGCTTGGCGAAGGCTTCGACGAAGGCTGACGGCGCAGCGTTGATCGCCAGGGTCGGCCGGTAGACACGGCCGAGTTCGCCGGCATCGGCATGGACATGGACCAGCGTCTGGTCGGGGTAAGGGCTCTTCAGCAGCGTATAGTCGGAGGACGGCATCTCGCCCATGCGGCCGCCGATCAGCAGCACCAGGTCGGCCTGCTTGATGGCGGTGGCCAGCTTCGGATTGATGCCGATGCCGACATCGCCGGCATAGTTCGGGTGCAGATGGTCGAACAGCATCTGGCGGCGGAAGGAGCAGCCGATCGGCAGCGACCAGGCCTCGGCAATGGTGCGCATGCGCGCCACCGCTTCCTCGTCCCAGCGTGTGCCGCCGAGGATGACGAAGGGACGCTTGGCCTTGGCCAGAAGCTTTTCCAAAGCATCGAGTTCGGCTCCGCCGGGGCGGGTTTCGACCGGCGTGTGCGGCAAGGCCGCAGGCGCGTCGACCAGGCTGGTCAGCATGTCCTCCGGCAGCGAGATGACCACGGGGCCGGGGCGGCCCGATGTCGCGACGGCGAAGGCGCGGGTGACGAGTTCGGGGATGCGCGCGGCATCGTCGATCTCCACCACCCATTTGGCGATGTCGCCGAAGAAGCGCTTGTAGTCGACCTCCTGGAAAGCCTCGCGCTCCTTGGCGTGGCTGGCGACTTGGCCGATGAACAGGATGACGGGTATCGAATCCTGCATGGCAATGTGAATGCCGGCCGATGCATTGGTGGCGCCGGGGCCGCGGGTGACGAAGCAGATGCCTGGCCGGCCGGTCAGCCGCCCCTGGCAGTCGGCCATCATGGCGGCGCCGCCTTCCTGTCGGCAGACAATGGTGCGGATGGGCGAGTCATGCAGCGCGTCCAGCACAGCGAGATAGGATTCGCCAGGCACGCAGAAGATGCGGTCGGTGCCGTTCGCCTCGAGTGCGTCGACAATCAGTTGTCCACCGGTCTTCATCGTCCAGACTTCTCCAGTTCGGCAAGGATTTCTTCGGTATGTTCGCCAAGGCGAGGCGAGGGACGCTCATAGATGAGCGGCGTGCCCGACATCACCATCGGCGCGCGTACCGAGGGCAGACGATTGCCATGGCCATCGTCGAGGTCGAGGCGCATGCCGCGTGCGATCGTCTGCGGGTCGGCAAACATCTGGCCGATATTGTTGATCGGGCTCGCCGGCACGCTTGCCGCTTCGAGCTTGGCCAGCAACGGGTCTCGGTCCCAGTTCTTCAGCGTCTCGATCATGTGCTCGCGCAATTTCACCCGGTTGGCGACGCGGGCCGGATTGGTGGCGAAATCGGGATTCGCTGAGAGATGGTCGAGCCCGACGGCGGCGCAGAATTTGGCGAACTGGCCGTCATTGCCGACCGCCAGGATTATGTGACCGTCCCTGACCGGGACAACCTCATAGGGCGCAATGTTCATATGCGCATTGCCCATCTGCACCGGCGCCTTGCCGGAGACGAGATAGTTGAGGTTCTGGTTGCCGAGTGCGGAAATCTGCGTGTCGAACAGGGCCATGTCGATATGCTGGCCTTCGCCGGTCTTTTCGGCATGGCTAAGCGCTGCCTGGATGGCGATCACCGAATAGAGGCCGGTGAAGATGTCCGATATGGCGACGCCAGCCTTTTGCGGCTCGCGCCCGACCTCGCCGGTGATCGACATCATGCCGGCCATGGCCTGGATGATGAAATCATAGCCGGCGCGTGGGGCGTAAGGCCCGTCCTGGCCGAAGCCGGTGATCGAGCAGTAGACGAGCTTTGGATTGATCGCCTTCAGGCTCTCGTAATCGAGCCCGTATTTCTTCAGGCCGCCGAGCTTGAAGTTCTCGATCAGAACGTCGGCCGTGGCAACCAGCCGGCGCACCGTCTCGGCCCCTTCGGGCGTCGAGAAATCGACCGCGATGGAGCGCTTGCCGCGATTGCAGGAGTGGTAATAGGCGGCCGACAGGTTCTCGCCATCATGGCTCATGACGAAGGGCGGACCCCATTTGCGGGTATCGTCGCCGCCATCTGGGCTCTCGACCTTGATAACATCGGCGCCGAGATCGGCCAGCAATTGTCCTGCCCACGGGCCGGCCAGGATGCGGGCGAGTTCGACGACGCGGACGCCTTTCAGCGGAGGTTCAGCCATAAATCACCAAAAACGGGTCGGAACCGCAGCCTCTATCAACCCGGGATGCCGCTGTCACGGGCCTTGCGGTGGGCCAGCGATGTCAGCGTTTCAACACACCATCGGCCCACGCGGCAAAATCGGTCATGACGGAGTCGCGGTTCACCTCGTTCAAGCTTTCGTGGCGGGCGTCGGCGTAAACCTTTGAAACCAGATTCGAAAAGCCCATCGCGCGCATGCGCTTGGCGAGATGGTCGATGCCCTTGCCATAGTCGGAGGCCGGATCCTTCTCGCCGCCGACGATGCTGACGGGCAGGTCGCGCCTGATGCCGGCAAAGCCCGCATCCTTGCCGCCTTTCTGCGCCATCTCCACGACATCGCGCCACATCGAGATCGAGGCATCCCAGCCGCACAGCGGGTCGGCAATGTATTTCGCCACTTCTGCCTCGTCGCGCGACAGCCAGTCGAAGAGCGTCTTGTGGCTGGGCACCGCCTTGCCCCAGGCCTGGAAGGTCAGCCTGGGCAAGATGCGTGAGGGGACATCGGAGCCGAGCCTGAAGCGCTCATAAGCGAGGATGGCGAGCGCAAGCCGGCCGAGCAAGCCTTGTGAGAAATTGCCGTTCCAGATCGCCGCGGCGTGGACGCGCGGCGAGTGCGCCAGGAGGTAGTTGAGCGCCACCGACGCACCCATCGAATGGCCGAACAGGATGACCGGCAGGCCGGGCTGCTCCTTCGCAATCAAATCGTGGACTGCGTCGACATCGGAGATCACCTTGGCCGGGCCGCCTGTGCCGGCGAACCTGCCGAGCGGGGCATCGGGCGCCTTGGTCGCGCCATGGCCGCGATGGTCGTGGACGTAGACGTGAAAACCGCGGGTGCTGAGGTAATCCGCGAAGCGGGCATAGCGCGCGGCGTGTTCGGCCAAGCCATGGTTAATCTGGACGACGGCCCGTGGAGAGCCGCTCGCGTGCTTCACATAGAGGTTGAGCGTGGCCCCGGTCGGTGAGGCCAGCGTCGTCTGCTTGTCAAATGCCATGTCTCGCTCCCTCGGCGACTGTTGAGCGACGCGGGACCGACGTCAAGGGGAGGTCGAAATCAGCCGGGGCAACTATTGACAGCTTGCTGTCAATTTGGCTATATGACAGCATACTGTCAATTGGATCGGAGCATGACCATGAAAACCGTTTCGCGCCGCGCGTTTCTGCTGGCGAGCCTTTCATCCGCAATGCTCCTGCCCGGCATTGCTTCCAGCCAAACCAGGGAGATGACCATGAAGACCATTGCCGGCCCGCAGGGCCAGCTTGCCGGCTACCACATCAAATCCGGCGACGGCCTGCCGATCCTGTTCGCGCATGGTGATTGCAGCCGCGCCACACAGTGGAACCGGGTGATGCAGCTCACCGCAGGTGGCCGTGAGGCGGTCGCCTTCGATTTTCGCGGCCATGGCGCATCGGCGCCTGCAACTGATGCCGACTACGGCTATGACGGCCGTGCCGACGATATTGGTGCGATGGCCGATGCGTTCGGCCTGAAGCGGTTTGTCCTCGTTGCACATAGCGGCGGCAGTGGGGCCGCGCTCGCCTATGCCGCCGGCCATGCCGACCGTGTTGCCGGCATCCTGCTGGTCGATCCGGCGACCGATCCGCGCGCCCTGCCCAAAGAGATTCGCGACGGGTTCGTGCGCGATCTGGTGGGGCCAAACGGCGGCGGTGTCCTGAGCGCTTATTACACCTCGATCGCCGGCTCCAATGAAGATGTCCGCAAACAGGTCCTCGCCGATGCGGCGGTGGTCGATCCGGCGGCTCGGGCAGGCGTCGGCAAGGCGCTGGCGGAATGGAATCCCGAACCGACGCTCGATGCCTATCACGGGCCGATCTTCGTGCTGGCCACGGAGGCCAATGACAATGCGGCGGCCCTGTTTCGGCTGCGCAGCGGAATTGGCCACAGAACCGTCGCCGGTTCCGGCCACTGGGTGATGCTTGACAAGCCGGAGGCGGTGGCTGAAGCCGTCAACACTTTCGTTTCCACCATCGAGGCCGGCCAGAAATGACAAGCAGGACCGAAGCCGGAGATGTGCTCACCGAACTGGTGCTTGCCGTGTTCCGGCTGAATGGCGGGTTTCTCGACGCGGCCGACCGGCTGGCCGAGCCTGCCGGGTTGACGGCGGCGCGCTGGCAGGTTCTGGGCGCGGTGCTGAAGGAGCCGAAATCGGTGGCCGACATTGCCCGCGACATGGGGCTTGCCCGCCAGAGCGTGCAGCGCCTTGCCGACATTCTGGCCGCCGAAGGGCTTGCCGCCTATGCGGACAACCCGGCGCACCGCCGCGCGAAGCTCCTGGCGATGACCGATGCCGGCCGGGCCGCGATCCGGGATATCGGCACGCGCCAGCATGTCTGGGCCAACCGCATCAGCGAGGGCATCGAGGCTCGCGCGCTCGAGACAGCGCTTGATCTGCTGCGTATGTTGACGAAGCGGGTCGAGGAGGGCGGGGTCTGATCGACCGAGCGATTGTTTTTTGCGGCGGACGAAAGAAATCGTAATTCTGACATGTCACACGTTTCTAGCTTGCGCTATGAAACGCTAGGAGTGCTGGAATGCGGATATCGGCGATATGGGGTGCGGTGTTGGTGGCGCTGGCCGGTGTCGGCCTAGCGCGTGCCGATGTGAAGATGAGCGGCTCCTTCGTGGCCGATGCCGCCTGTCCAGCAACGCAGGCGATCAAGAGCGGCAAGAACCCCGGCAATATCGCGACAACGGCTGGACAGAGCTACGATCTCCTGGCCGGCAACAAGGATGCGCCGACGCATTACCTCATCCGCGTGCCGGGCGCCGATCCTGAGCGCCGTTGGGTCAAGATCAGCTGCGGCCATGTCTCAGGCGGCAGCGCGTCGACTGAGCCGGCCGCGCCCGCCGATCAGGGCAAGCCTGCGGCGCCGGCTTCAGGAAAACCCGAATATGTTTTCGCGCTGAGCTGGCAGCCGGCCTTCTGCGAAACCAAGTCGAGCAAGCCCGAATGCCAGGCGCAGACGGCGGGCGGCTTCGACGCGTCGCATTTCACGTTGCATGGGCTCTGGCCGCAGCCGAATGGCAATTTCTATTGCCAGGTGCCGGCGAGCGACAAGGCCAATGACAATCCGGCCCATTGGGCAGACCTGCCGCCGGTCAACCTCGATGCCAATACGCGCGCCGAGCTCGACCAGGTTATGCCGGGCACCGCCTCCAAGCTCGAACGGCATGAATGGATCAAGCACGGCACCTGCTACGGCAAGAGCCAGCAGGAGTATTTTGCCGAGGCGCTGAACCTGATGCGGGCGGTGAATGCCTCGCCGGTGCGCGAGCTCTTCACCAGGAATGTCGGCAAGCAGCTGACTTCGGACCAGATCCGCAGCGCCTTCGACAGCGCCTTCGGCGCCGGGTCGGGCGCGCGGGTGCGTGTCTCCTGCCTGGTCGATCCGTCGAGCGGCAGGCGGCTGATCGGCGAGCTGACGCTCGGCCTGACCGGCCCGATCGGCCCCGACAGTTCGCTGAGCACTCTCATGCTCGCCTCGGCGCCGACGACCAAGGCGGGCTGTCCTAAGGGCTCGGTCGATGCGGCCGGGTTCCAGTAGGATATCCGTCTGTCGCTTGGCAGTGACGCGGTGATATGGTCTGGATGTGTTTCATTCGGCGGGGGTGGCGATGAGTGGCATGACATCAGGCGCGCTGGCGCGGCTGGCTTTCTGGGCCAGGGGGATGACCGCCATTAAAGACGGCCGCATGGAATGGCCGGGCTTTTCCTATACCGATGCCGAGTGGGCGCGCATGCGCGTGCTTGCCGCGCCGATCGGGGCAAGCCGCTACCAGCTGTTCACTTGGGTCAATGCCGCGATCTTCATCGCCATTGCCGCGCTCGGCATCGTCTGTGTCTTCCTGCCGCTGGCGACACTTTTGTTTCCGGTGCCGGCCGACACCAGCGCGCTCAAATTCTCGGCTCTGCTGGCGGCGTGTGCCTTCCTCATAATCGGGCTCGGCTTGCCGATCTCCATGCGCCTGTCGAGCGCGTTGGCCATCTCTCGGGAGATGCGCGCCGGTCTTGTCGGCGAAGCCGGTGACGAAGCGCTGGCAGCAAAAGTGTCTTGGCAGATCAACCGCATCATGCTGGTCATGTGCGGCCTGCTGGTGCCCGGCATTCTGTTGTTCATCGCTTATGACATCGATGCCAGTCCGATCATCACCGTGCTGAAATGGCTGGCCATCGCGCTGATAGCCGTTTCAGTTGCGGTCGGCGCGTTGCAGCAGCGCAAGCGGAGCTGACAGCCTTATCCGCTGACGCCACGCGTGGGCAATGTCCACGCAGTTAGGTCTTCGGCATCGTCATGCGCTTCGCCGACGACGCGGTCACGCCCGGTGGACTTGGCCCTGTAGAGACGCTCGTCGGCAAGGGCGAAGAGATCGGCAAGCGAGCCTACGGTCTCATCGACAGTGGCGATGCCGGCGCTGACGCTGATGTCGAACCGGTTTACGCACGCTTTGACGGCCTGGCGGAGGTTTTCTCCGAGCAACCTGGCGACCGCATGCGGCTGCGAGCAAAGGATGGCGAACTCCTCGCCGCCGATCCTGAAAACCTGATCGTGTGCGCCGGCCGCCTGGGTCAGCACCTGGGCGATCGATCTCAGCACCCTGTCGCCCTCGGCATGGCCGAAGCGATCGTTGATCGACTTGAAATGGTCGACGTCGACGATCAGCAGGCTGAGCGGTTGGGCCGTGCGCAGGCTGACGGCAACCAGACGTTCGCCGTCGCTGTCAAAGCGTCCCCTGTGCAACAGGCCGGTGAGGCCGTCGCGGCCGACATGTTCGACCAGGGCTTCGTAGCGCTCGCGATAGGTCAAGGTGTTGAAGACGTCGGACAGCCCGCGCGGTGCCACGACCTGACGCGTTTCGAACCATCTGAGGTAGGCGACAAGCATGGCGCTGTAGGCAAAAGCGGCACCCATCTTCGCGAACCAGCCGCCGAAGAAGACCGCGATCGGTGCGCCGGCGACGAAATGCAGGGCGGTGAAAAATCCGGCCTGGTCGAAGGTGAGCACGCAGGCGACGCAAATCAGGATGCGGGAGAACGGCGCCTTGCGCAGATAACGCCCGAGCTTTTCGTAAAGCAGGATGATCAGGATGGCGTCGATGAAGAGCAGCGTCGTGCCCCATACCATCAACCAGCCCATCTGGTCGATGAAGCCGATATCGGGAAGCTTGCCGTCGGAAAGAGCTGAAATATCGTGCAGGCGCAGGATCAGGACCAGCCCGATCATCAAGGCGTTGCCGAGCAGCAGGCCATAGATCGGCTGGCGCACCGTGGCCGCATCTTCCTTCATGTAGAGCAGAAGCAGCATCACCAGCTTGCCGGAAAACAGCACCGCCGAGCCTGGCGAGACCATGCCGAAGGGCAGGGCGACATAGAAGACGCTGGCGAGATAGGTTTCGAGGAAATGCATGGCGCCCAGCGCGCAGACGAAGACGCCGAGGCCGATGCGATCCCTGAAGCGGAACAGCGTGACCATGACGCTGAAGTAGACGACCGCTTCGGCAAGGAGCAGGAAACTGTTCAGCACTACCTTCGGTCCGATCTTTACTTTCGATCGCGACAGGCCAGCGATCGATCCTGTTTTGACGCTGAAGGGTTAACCGGGGATTTCAACGCTCCCCACAACCGGCGGAAAACATAACGTGCGGTGTACACCCGGCTTGAAATGGCAAAAGCGATTGCCGTTCGGCCCGGCATCGCCTACATAGCGGCCAACCTCCATTCAATCCGACATTTTCGGTCAATCATCAAGGAAAGCGCGCGTGGCACGCCAGTTCATCTATCACATGGCCGGCCTCAACAAGGCCTATGGCACCAAGAAGGTGCTTGAGAATGTCCATCTCTCCTTCTATCCCGACGCCAAGATCGGCATCCTCGGCCCCAACGGCTCGGGCAAGTCGACGATCCTCAAGATCATGGCCGGGCTCGACAAGGAGTGGAACGGCGAAGCTTGGCTCGCCGAAGGCGCCACCGTCGGCTATCTCGCGCAGGAGCCGGCGCTCGATGCCAACAAGACGGTGTTCGAGAACATCATGGAAGGTGTCGCCGCCAAGACCGCCATCATCGAGCGCTACAACGAATTGATGATGAACTACTCCGACGAGACGGCCGATGAGTCCGCCAAGCTCCAGGACGAGATGGACCGGCTCAATTTGTGGGATCTCGAACAGCAGGTCGAGATGGCGATGGAAGCGCTGGGCTGCCCGCCCAAGGATTCCGAAGTCACCAAGCTTTCGGGCGGTGAGCGCCGCCGCGTCGCGCTCTGCCAGCTGCTGCTGCGTCAGCCCGACCTCTTGCTGCTCGACGAACCGACCAACCATCTCGACGCCGAAACCACGGCGTGGCTCGAAAAGCATCTGCGCGCCTATCCGGGCGCCGTGATGATCATCACCCACGATCGCTACTTCCTCGACAATGTCACGGGATGGATCCTCGAGCTCGATCGCGGCCGCGGCATTCCCTATGAGGGCAACTACACCAAATACCTCGAAGCCAAGGCCAAGCGCCTCAAGCAGGAAGGCCGCGAGGACGACGCCCGCCAGCGTGCTATCGGTCGCGAACGCGAGTGGATCCAGTCCAGCCCGAAAGCTCGCCAGACCAAGTCCAAGGCGCGTATCCAGGCGTTCCAGGAGCTGCTGGATGCAGCCGACAAGCGGCGTCCGAGCGATACGCAGATCGTCATTCCGCATGGCGAGCGGCTCGGCAACGTGGTGATCGAGGCGGAAGGCTTGTCGAAGGGCTTTGGCGACACGCTGTTGATCGAAGGCCTGGAATTCAAGCTGCCGCCAGGCGGCATCGTCGGCGTCATCGGCCCGAACGGCGCCGGCAAGACGACGCTGTTCCGCATGATCACCGGCCAGGAAACGCCGGATGCCGGCTCTGTCCGCATCGGCGAAACGGTGAAGCTCGGCTATGTCGATCAGAGCCGCGATGCGCTCGATCCGTCAAAGACCGTCTGGGAAGAAATCTCGGGCGGCGCCGAAGTGGTCAAGCTCGGCAAGTTCGAAGCCAACACGCGCGCCTATTGCGCGTCGTTCAACTTCCGTGGCGGCGACCAGCAGCAGAAGGTCGGCAACCTCTCCGGCGGCCAGCGCAACCGCGTGCATCTGGCAAAAATGCTGAAGACCGGCGGCAATGTGCTGCTGCTCGACGAACCGACCAACGATCTCGACACCGAAACGCTGGCGGCGCTCGAAGACGCGCTGGAAAACTTTGGCGGCTGCGCCGTCATCATCTCGCACGATCGTATGTTCCTCGACCGTCTGGCCACCCACATCCTGGCCTTTGAAGGTGACAGTCATGTCGAATGGTTCGAGGGCAATTTCGAGGATTATGAGCAGGACAAGATCCGCCGGCTCGGCCCCGAAGCCGTCAACCCGCACAGGATGACCTACAAGAGGCTGACGCGGTAAGGGAGCAACCGGGGCGGCGAATTTCTCAACTGATACGAGGAAAGCTTGAATGACCGACTGGTCAGCCGCCCAATATCTGAAATTCGAGGATGAGCGCACGCGGCCCGCGCGCGATCTTGTTGCGCAGGTGCCGGTGGATTTCCCGCGCCGGGTGGTCGACATCGGCTGCGGCCCGGGCAACTCGACCGAGCTGCTGGTCGAGCGCTGGCCGGATGCTGAGGTCATCGGTTTCGATACCTCTCCCGACATGATCGAAAAGGCGAGGGCGCGCCTGCCCAGCGTCAATTTCGACCTCGCCGATGCCTCGACATGGCGGCCTGCCGAGCCGGTCAACGTCATCTTCGCCAATGCGGTGTTCCAATGGCTGCCCACCCACCCGGTAGTGTTCCAGCGGCTGATGGGCTTTCTCGCGCCGGGCGGTGCGCTCGCCGTCCAGATGCCCGACAATCTGCTTGAGCCGTCGCATCGGCTGATGCGCGAGACGGCCGCCGAAATGCCGTTCGCCGCCAAGATGGCAGGTGCTGCGCGCGGACCGCTGCCGGCGGTGTCGTTCTATTATGATCTCTTGTCGCCGCTCTCCATCCGGGTGGATATCTGGCATACGGCCTACAATCAGCCGCTGACCGACGCCGAGGTGATCGTCGAATGGGTGAAGTCGACGGGGCTGAAGCCGTTTCTCGATCCGCTCGACGCCGGCGAGCGCAAGATATTCCTCGACAATTACACGGCCAAAATTGCCAAGGCCTATCCGAAGACCGCAAACGGCAAGGTGCTGCTGCGCTTCCCGCGTATCTTCATCGTCGCCAAGCGGGCCGGCTAGCACTCCCGATGACATCCCGCCACAGCCTAGGGTTTAAGCCGGCGTAAACCGGTGGGGTGAGAAAAGTGTTGTGTCGCGCCCCCTCGTCGTTCACATGAGAACGACAACGCCTGCGCATGGACGGACTGGATATGCATCGCGTCATCATCAGCGGCATTGGCGTTGAAATCCCTGAAGCCAAGATCACCAATGAAGAACTGGTCGCCAGCTTCAATGCCTGGGTCGACACCGAGAATGCGCGCCGGCAAGGCACGGATGAGACGCTGCTGCAGAAATCCGACAGCGCCTTCATCGTCCATGCCTCGGGCGTCCAGACCCGCCATGTGATCGAGCGCGAAGGCATTCTCGATCCGACCCGCATGGCGCCGCGCATTCCGGCGCGGCCCGATGACGCGCTGTCGCTGCAGGCCGAGTTTGGCGTGGCCGCGGCCCGGAAGGCGCTCGACTATGCCGGCCTGAAGCCGTCCGACATTGACCTGGTGATCTGCTCGGCCTCGCACCAGCAGCGGCCTTATCCGGCGATCGCCATCGAAATGCAGGAGGCGCTGGGCACCAAGGGCGCCGGCTTCGACATGGGGCTTGGTTGTTCATCGGCCGCGGCCGCCTTGCACATTGCGGCCAATCTGGTGCGGGCGGGTGGGCACAAACGCGTGCTAGATCGGAAGAGCACACGTCTGANGGTTGTTCATCGGCCGCGGCCGCCTTGCACATTGCGGCCAATCTGGTGCGGGCGGGTGGGCACAAACGCGTGCTGGTGGTCACGCCGGAGATCATCACCGGCCATCTCAATTTCCGCGACCGGCAGACGCATTTCATCTTCGGCGATGCTTCGGTGGCGATGGTGGTCGAGGGGCTGGCCAAGGGCGAGAAGCGGCCGGGGCGCTTCGAGGTGCTGGACACGCGCACCTGGACGCAGATGTCGAACAATATCCGCACCAATCTGGGCTATCACACCCGCACCGCCCAGGACGATCCTTACATGATTAACCTTGAGGGCAATCTGATCAAACAGGTCGGCAACAAGGTGTTCAAGGAAGTCACCGTCGCCGGCCACAAATTCATTGTCGAATTCCTCGCCGAGCACGGGCTGACGCCGCAAGCCATCAGGCGCTTCTGGCTGCATCAGGCCAATGCGCGCATGAACGCCATGATCCTGAAACTGGCCTTCGGCCACGAGGTCGACCACGACCGCGCGCCGATGGTGCTGGAGCGGCTCGGCAACACCGCCGGCGCTGGCGCCATCATCGCGCTGTCGGAAAACCACGCCGACATGAAGCCCGGCGATTTCGGCGTGCTGTGCGCCTTCGGCGCCGGCTATTCGATCGGCGGCGCGCTTTTGCGGATGCTGTAATCAGGCCGGCATGAACGGCACCAGCATCGGTACGCTGCGGGCATAATCGTCATAGGCGTCGCCGAGTTCGCCGCGCAGAAAGCGCTCCTCCAGCCTTGCCTTCATGACGATGCCGATTGACGCCATCAGCCGGTTTGATCGAATCATCATCGCTTTCGACTGGACCCGAGCCCACGGCTACGGCTATTTGCGACGTCATCCTGCAGAAGGAACGAAGCCATGCTGGACCTCTTCCCGGAGTCTGAGAAGCCGGTCGACATCATCCCCGCCAGGAAGCTGTCCGCCAAAGTGGCCGCTTTGTACGTCGCACCGTCGAATCACTTCCAGACGCGCCCGGTGGAAGCATTGCAGCTCGGTTTCGAAGGCATCGACGGCGACTTCCACGCCGGCGCCACCCGTCGTTCGGGCGGTCGCGAACCCTGGTATCCGCGCGGCACCGAAATCCGCAACGAGCGGCAGATATCAATCGTAGCAGCGGATGAACTCGCCGTCATTGCCGAGCGGATGGGGCTGGCCGAGATCAAGCCGGAATGGATCGGCGCCAATCTGCTGATCGAAGGCGTGCCGCATCTCTCGATGCTGCCGTCAGGCACGCTGCTGTTCTTTAGAGGTGGCGTGACGATCAAGGTCGATGCGCAGAACGGGCCTTGCCGGCTTGCTGGACGTTCGATCGCCGAAAACGCCGGGATGGCCGATCGGGAGGCCGGCGCGCTGGCCTTCCCGAAGGCGGCGAAACAGCTGCGCGGCCTCGTTGCCTGGGTCGAGAAACCGGGTCGTATGACAACAGGGGAAGAGATCTCGGTGCGCGTGCCCGAGCAGTGGATTTATCGATCCTAGTACCGGGCTAGGGCACGGGCTGCGCCGCCGGGGCGACGCAGCCGAATTTCAAGACGCGCTCAGGCCGCCTTGCGGTTCTTCTTAGCGCCCTGCGCCTCGACGGAAACGTGGTCCCACTTTTCCCAAAGCGCGATGCGGTTGGCGTATTCCTGCTTGATCATCGGCAGGCCGCCATCGCCGAAGAAGACGCGCAGCGGCGGCTCGGCCGCGTCGACGATTTCAAGCATCGCCGGTCCGGTGGCCTCGGGGTCGCCGGCGACCGAGTTGGCGCGGCGTTCCGCCATCTTGGCGCGGGCCGGCGCGTAAGCCTCGATTGCTTTGGAGACCTTGGCCGAGGCGCCGGACCAATCGGTGGAGAAGCCGCCCGGTTCGACAAGCGTCACATGGATGCCGAATTCGGCGACCTCGATGCTGAGCGACTGGCTGAAGGCTTCGAGCGCCCATTTCGAGGCATGGTAAAGGCCGAGCGAGGCAAAGGCGTTGACGCCGCCGATCGACGAGATCTGGATGATATGGCCGGAGCCCTGCGCCCGCATGATCGGCAAAGCCGCCTGGGTGACCCAGAGCGCGCCGAACACATTGGTTTCGATCTGGTCGCGGGCTTCCTGTTCGCTGACTTCCTCGATGGCGCCGAAATGGCCATAGCCGGCATTGTTGATGACGACGTCGAGCCGGCCAAAGCGCTTGTGCGCCTCGGCGATGGCCGCATCGACAGCCTTCTTGTCGGTGACGTCGAGCTTGATCGCGGCGACATTATCGCCGTATTTCGCGACGAGATCGGCGAGCGTGCCGGCATCGCGCGCGGTTGCGGCGACACGGTCGCCGCGAGCGAGTGCGGCCTCGGCCCAGACTCGGCCAAAGCCTTTCGACGATCCGGTGATGAACCAAACCTTGCTTGTCATGACGTGGAATCCTTGCCCATGCGCGCCGTGAACTGGGAAGCGGAGGCTTCTCCGCTTCCGCGATATACGGTGCGTCGAGCGATTTTCCAGAGGCGAGGGGGAATCTTTTTGGTCACGACATCGTGTGGAGCAGGACCTTCGCCGGTCAGGGATAGCGCACCGGGCTCGACCAGGCCGGGTCGTCATGCTTTTGCCAGTAGAGCGCCATCAAGCGCTTTGTGATCGCGCCTATCTTGCCGTCAGCGACAGCAGCGCCGTCGATCACTGTCACAGGCATGATGCCGCCGGCGGTGGAAGTGATGAAGACTTCGTCGGCAGCCTTCAGCGCGGCAACGCTGACGTCGACGGCCGTGGTGGGAAGCGCTGCTTCGGCGCAGAGGTCGAAGACGGTGCGCCTGGTGATGCCGGGCAGCACGCCGGCGGCTGGCGTCGACAGCCTGCCGTCCTTGACGCAGAACACGTTGAAGCCGGGGCCTTCGGCGACATTGCCGTTGAAGTCGAGAATCAATGCGGTTTCGGCCCCACGGTCATAAGCGTCGTAGAGGCCGCGCACGAGGTCGAGCCAGTGGTAGTTCTTGATCGCCGGATCGATCGAGACCGGCGGAATGCGCACCTTGTCGCTAATGGCGACATGCAGGCCGCGCCGCAACTGCTCGGCATTGGCGACCGAGCCGAAGGGAACTGCGAAGGCCATGAAGCGGTTGACCGCCTGGCGCGGATCGCGGCTGAAGGTCGGCGAGGCGCCGCGTGTGCACAGCATTTCGACATAGGCGGCGCGATGGCCTGACAGCGCCACGCAATTGTGCAGAATCTCGGCCACACCATCGCGGTCGGACGGGATCGTCATGCGCAGTTTTTGCAAGCCGGCGAAGAAGCGGTCGAGATGCAGGTCGAGTCGGAAGAAGCTCCCGTCCCAGACATGCACGGTGTCGTAGGTGGCGTCGGAATGCAGAAAGCCCCAATCCAGCACCGAGATCTTGGCCTGCGACATCGGCAGATACTGGCCGTCGAGGAAGGCGATGCCGTCGGGATAGGAATGCGGATCGATGTGGCGGTCGGACATGGAAGGCAATGGCACGATGCTACCCGCTGCTGAGCTTCGGTTCATGGCGATTGGTCCCTTCGGCTTGATACGGCAGAGTCAAGCTAATGGTCCCCTGCAGGCGGCATAGGGCCACCCAACCATCGCTGTTTGTCCTAGGTAGCACATTCGATATGCCCTATGGTCCGGCTTGAAAATATCCGGCCGGGAGGGGCAAAATGGGCAGATCTTTTCGGACCATCAGCTTTGCAATTTTCCTCGTCTTCGTCACTGGCCATGCCTTCGCGCAATGCGCTCGCGAGGGCGAGGCGCTGTGCCAGAACGGCCAGACCTATCGTTGCGAGAAGACGGGCAGCGAGCTGACGCCGATCTTTCAGAACGTGCCTTGCGTGGTCAACGCGGCGGGGCTCAACGGCGTCTGGACCGGCAGCGGTCATCAAAGTCCGGCCGGTGCTGCCGGCGCCGATTGGGCGATCGCAATGACAATCGGCGATGGCGCCGCGTCGATCGACTATCCGTCGCTCGGCTGCGGCGGATCGTTGACCCAGATTTCTCGCGACGACAGTTCGGCGGAATACCGGGAAAACATCAGCTACGGCCAGGACAAGTGCATCGACGGTGGCGGCATCACCGTCCGATTTTTCAAAGGGAACCTGTCCTGGACCTGGGTTGGCCAGGCCGACGGCCAGCCCTACAATGCGGTTGCCGTATTGAAGCGACGGTAGCTGAAGTTATTCCTCTTCGTCCTCTGCATCGAGCAGGCGCGTGGCGCGCCAACGGGTCAGCACCATGTTTGTTTGCTCGATGACGAAGAACCGCGCCGAGTCGCGGTCATAGCCCTCGGCCAGCAGCTTTTCATAGTCGGTATGGCCGTGCCTGATATGGGCGATCGTCGCCAGCCAGACCGCGATGCCCGGCGGCAGCGTCTTCATGTGCACGGCGCCGGCCTCGGTGCGGATTTTCTCCATATCGGCATAGGGCGCCAGGGGCAGCAGTGCGGTCAGCGCCTTGGCGATGGCGCGGCGGCGGCCGGTGGGCGCGCTCATTTTTCGTCACGCCCGGCAATGGTCGCCTCGGGAAAGGCGTCGGTCGAGGCGAAATAGGGCTTGATGTCGATCACCGGGGTGCCGTCGAGCACATCGATGGCGTCGATGGCGATGCGGCCGTGGTCGATGTCGACGGCGATCAGGCCGGCGATATGCAGCCCGACTGGGTTCGGCCGGGCAGGGGAGCGCAGCGAGAAAACGCCTTTCGGCTCAGCCGCATGGCGGGGTCTCTGGACAATCAGTGCCCGCGGCGCGTGATGCAGCCAGGACAGGATGACGATGTGGCTGGCCCGCTCCAGCGCAAGCAGGCCGTCGCGATAGGCAGGGTCGATGAGAACCGTGGCCGCCTGTCCGGCCTCGCGCGCCGCGCGCATGTTCTTTGGGCAGGTTTGCCTGGATGTCCATGGCGAGGCGATGCGGCCGATGAACACGATATGGCCATCCGCCGGCATGTCAGCCGGGTCAGTCTGCAGGAGCTTTTCGCCGTCGCGCTTCTCGAACATGGCTTTCGCCCTAGCACAAGTTTCCAGCCGATCGTCAGGGAAAAGCGGTTCTCTCAGGCGGGGATCATGTGTGCGGCATTTTCTTGTCAGGAAGCGACATAGGCCTTGCCATGTCGTCAAAGCTGACATAAACATATGTTTATATCTTTTTCAACGAGAACGCGCCGATGCATGTTTCGCTCGATACGATGGTTGATACGTTGAAGGCTGCGGCCGAATCGAGCCGGCTCCGCATCCTGGCGCTGCTGTCGCGCGGCGATCTCACCGTGTCCGACCTCACCGAGATCCTCAGCCAGTCGCAACCGCGGGTGTCGCGGCATTTGAAGCTGCTGCTGGAGGCCGGGTTGATCGGCCGCTACCAGGAGGGCTCGTGGGCCTTCTTCCGGCTGTCGGATACGGATTCCGCGCGCGACTTCGTCATGGGGCTGGTCTCGGGCATTCGCGGCGCCGATCCACAGGTCGAGCGCGATCTCGAGCGGTTGGCATCGGTCAAGCGCAAGCGCCAGGACCGTGCCGCCGAGTATTTCTCCGAGAACGCCGCCAGCTGGGATCACATCCGCTCGCTGCATGTGCCGGACCGCGCGGTGGAAGCCGCACTCCTCAAGCTGGTCGGGAAGCGGCCATTCCAGTCGATGCTAGACCTCGGCACCGGTACCGGGCGGCTGCTGGAGATATTTTCGCCGCTCTACCGGCGCGGTGTCGGCATCGACATGTCGCGCGAAATGCTGACGGTGGCGCGGGCCAATCTCGACAAGGCAGGCATCGCCAATGCCCAGGTCCGCCAAGGCGACATTTTCGCGCCGCCGGTCGAGCGCGACGCCTTCGACCTCGTCACCATCCATCAGGTGCTGCACTATCTGGACGATCCCGCCCGCGCCATCCGCGAGGCGGCAAGGCTGCTGCGCCCGTCGGGCCGGCTGGTGATCGTCGATTTCGCGCCGCATGCACTGGAATTCCTGCGCGACCAGCATGCGCATGTCAGGCTGGGCTTTTCCGACCGCCAGATCTCCGAATGGTTTGCCGATGCCGGGCTCGATCTCGAGGATGCCCAGGAATTCGAGCCGCGCGGCGGCAACGAAGCCAGGCTCACCGTCAAGCTGTGGCTCGGCCGCGACCGCCGCATGCTGATCGCCGAGCCTTCAAATGACACCCAACCCACCACAGCGTACCCTATGGGGGAAATCGCCTGATGAACCAGTTCCGCTTTTCCCGCCGTCCCGACATTGGCGACAAGGTCCGCGTCTCCTTCGAGTTCTTCCCGCCGAAGACCGACGAGATGGAAGCCAGGCTCTGGGACACCGTCACCAGGCTGGAGCCGCTGAAGCCGAGATTCGTCTCGGTGACCTATGGCGCCGGCGGCTCGACGCGGGAGCGCACGGCGCGCACGGTCAAGCGCATCCTGAACGAGACGGCGCTG
Source organism: Mesorhizobium sp. LNJC391B00 (assembly GCF_000502535.1). Lineage (NCBI taxonomy): Bacteria > Pseudomonadati > Pseudomonadota > Alphaproteobacteria > Hyphomicrobiales > Phyllobacteriaceae > Mesorhizobium > Mesorhizobium sp. LNJC391B00. The sequence goes on along the minus strand of NZ_AYWI01000002.1, from coordinate 530,519 downwards.
ACGCCGGCGGCGCACATGACCTGCGTCGACGCCGCCCGCCATGAGGTCGACGCCGTGGTCCGCGAATTCGCCGATATGGGCGTGAAGCGCTTCGTCGCCTTGCGTGGCGATCCGGCGGCGGGTGTCGGCACCGCCTACCGGCCGCATCCCGATGGCTATGCCAATGGCGCCGAACTTGTCGGAGCGCTGAAGGACGCCGGCGATTTCGACATCTCGGTCTCGGCCTATCCCGAAAAGCATCCGGAAAGCCCCGACTTCGCCACCGACTTCGACATGCTGAAGCGCAAGGCCGACAATGGCGCGACGCGGGCGATCACCCAGTTCTTCTTCGACAACGATCTCTACGAGCGTTATGTCGAGAAGGCGCGCCGTGCCGGCATCTACATCCCGATCGTGCCTGGCATCCTGCCGGTGCACAATTTCACCCAGGTCGCCAATTTCTCGGCACGCTGCGGCGCGCTGGTGCCGGCATGGCTGGCCGAGCGTTTCGAAGGGCTGCACAACGATCCGCAGACGCATGCGCTCGTGGCGTCTGCCGTGGCGGCCGAGCAGGTGCTCGATCTCGTCGAGCGCGGCGTCAGCGACTTCCATTTCTACACCATGAACCGGGCCGACCTGGTGTTTGCCATCTGCCATATGATCGGCATCCGCTCCCACGAAACAGGGGCAGCTGGATCCGCCGCCGCCTGAGCTTCATCGTGGTATGAAATCTGAAATGCAAAAGGCCGGGCGAAACACCCGGCCTTTCGAATTTGTGGGCTATTGCTGCTGTTTTCTTCCGCTCCGGCGGTTACGGAAGAACACCTATGATAAGGGCGCCAATGAAGGCAAATGCAGCACAGATCATCAATGCGTTGATTGGCCTCGTAAGTCCCATGTCATAGTCTCCTTCTTCAAGAGCTATGGGTGGGAGTCTAGGGGCATTTGTGCCACAGGCAAGCGGAAAATATGCTGCAATGCGACGCGATTGTGGAATTTGCGACCTGCCACCTGTCGTTAGGCATTGAAACTCTTCGGCAAAAGCCGCTGGCAGCCTGTGAATAAATTGTGACGCGGCCGTGGCGAAAGCGAGGCATGGCAGCGCTACCGTCTGAACAGCCGGCCATCGATCGTCACCAGGCCAAGCGCGATCAGTGCCATGCCGCAGAACTCGAACAGAGCGAGCCGCTCGCCGAGGAACAGGAGGCCGAGCAGGATGGCGCTGGCCGGGACGATGAGCGTGACCAGCGAGGCGTTGGTGGCGCCGGCCGAGGCGACGAGGTTGAAATAGAGGATGTAGGCGAAGGCGGTGGAGAGCAGCGCCAGCGCCAGCACCGCCGTCCAGACCGGCGGCGAGGCCGAGAACAGGCCGGCCGGGCCATAGGTGAGCAGCACCACCGGGATCATGATGATGGTCGACGCCGTCAATTGTCCGGTGGCGATGACCGGCGAGGGCACGCCCTTGAAGCGGCGGGCAATCATCAGCGCGACGGCGTAAGACAGCGAGGCGCCGATCAGCGCGAATTTCGCCCAGACCGGGCCGCCGAGCCCGGCCAGCAGGCCGGGGCCGATCATGACAGCGGTGCCGGCGATGCCGAGCCCGATGCCGGCAAGCTTGTTCCAGGAGAGCTTTTCGTCCGCTGTCAGCGCGTTGGCGAGGATCAGCGTCCAGAACGGCGTCGTCGCATTGAGCACCGAGGCGACGCCGGCGCCAAGCGCGGTCTGGCCGGCAAAGATAAGCGAGAACGGGACGACATTGTTGGCGAGCGCCAAAAGGAAAAACAGGCCGGCATGCGGGAACGCGAGGCGGAAGGACGGACCGCGAATGCCGAGATAGAGCTGCAGTGCAATGGCCGCAATGGCAACGCGAAACAGCACCAGCACCAGCGGGTGCATTTCGGCAACGGCGATGCGGGCAAAGAAGAACGAGCCGCCCCAGATGGCGCCGAGCAGCAGAAGCTGTCCCCAATCTTTTGCCGTCATCGGCCCGCGCTGCACGGCTGTCGTGGCTATTGCCATCGTGAACGTCCTCCCCCGCGGCATCAATGCCAGCCACTCAGGCAGAAGGCATATCGGGTCCGGCGACAAGAGCCACCCGAAACCTGATTGCTGGCAACAGTGCTGCCAGAAGGGTGCGCCGCTGGGTCAGTGCCCGCCAGACACAGAATTGTTTTCTTTGGCCGCCAGCTTGGATTAATTGTGCGCAGCCGAGAAGTCAGGGGATTCGTCCATGCAGCGATTCGAGAATGCCCGCGAGGCGGCGCTGGCGCTTCGGCCGGACGATCCGGTCTACTGCTTTCGCCCGCAGGTGCTGAAGGCGGATGCCAAACAGTTCATGGGCATGTTTCCCGGCAAGACAGCCTACGCAGTCAAGACCAATGGCGAGCAGATCGTGCTGAAGGCGCTGGTCGAAGCCGGCGTCACCGCCTTCGATGTGGCCTCGCCCGGCGAGTTCGCCGCAGTGCGCGCCGTCTCACCCGACGCCGAGATGCTCTACATGCATCCGGTCAAGGCGCAGTCGGACATCAAGCTTGCGCTGGAAAAATACGCCATCCGCGTCATTTCGCTCGACCATGAGGACGAGATCACCAAGCTGACGCGGGTGGTGCGGGCGCTTGACATCGATCCGGGCTCCATCAGCGTGTTCGTGCGAATCCAGACCAAGGGTTCGGCGGCCTATGAACTGTCGAAGAAATTCGGCGCCGGGCCGGCCTATGCGGTGGAACTCGCCGAGCGGCTCAACCGCACCGGCTACAAGGTCGGCCTATGCTTCCATGTCGGCAGCCAGATCGAGGATCCCGACACCTATGAACGGGCGCTGGCCTCCGCCGATTGGGTGCGCAACCGGCTGACCTTCGACATTGCGGGGCTCGATGTCGGCGGCGGCTTTCCCGCCGAGTACGGCCATGACCCCAATCGCAAGCAGATCGAGATGCCGTCGCTCGGCCAGATCATGTCGCGGCTGTCGGGCGACCTCAGGGAATACCAGTTCGACCAGATCCCGTTGGTGGCCGAGCCCGGCCGGGTGATCGTGGCGCGCTGCCTCTCGCTGATCGTGCGGGTGCTGCTGCGCAAGGGCAAGCGGCTCTACATCAATGACGGCATCTGGGCGTCGCTGTCGGATTCTTGGACCGGCAAGATCACACTGCCGGCCCGCTTCATCCCCGATCCGGCGATCCGCTCGCGCAATGGCGAGGAGAAGAACATCGTGCCGTTCAAGGTCTGCGGCGCGACCTGCGATTCCGTCGACATCCTGTCGCGGCCGTTCTGGCTGCCGGAAACCGTCGACACCGGCGACTGGATCGAGATCGGCCATATCGGTGCCTATTCGCTGTCGCTGAGAACCCGCTTCAACGGCTTTTATCCCGATACCTTCGTCGAGGTGACGACACCCTTCGATGAAGGCGATGCGCCGCAGGGATTCGCGAGTTTGGAGACGATGGCGGATTAGGTTTCTTCCTTCTCCGCTTCAGCGGACGAAAAGCCAATTGCTTGGCTTTTCGAGCCTTCGACGCCCTGAGCTATGCGAAGGGCCGGGGTGGTGGCCGATCCACCTGCCGGGTCCCGCTGCTTCGCAGCGTCCCGGCGTTCGCCAGCCTTCATGCCGATGAATTCGCTCCGCGAAACCGGCTGCTCACCCCACAAGGGGAGAAGGCAAGGAGCGCTACAGTTTCCCCAAAAGCTCCGGCGTCGGCCAGCCGTCTACCGGCATGCCGAGCCGCATCTGTTCCTTGCGGATGGCTTCGCGGGTGTTGGTGCCCAGAATGCCGTCGACGGTGCCGACGTCATAGCCCCTGGCTTCGAGCTTGGTCTGCAATTCCTTCATCTGGTCGCCATTGAGCCCGGTTTCGGGATTGCGCGGGTCGAACTGCTTTGCCCCGGCCAGCCGGCTGGCGAAGTTGGCGGCGGTTAGCGCGTAGGTGAAGGACTGGTTCCATTCGAGATAGACGTCGAAATTGTCGTAGGCGAGGAAGGCCGGACCTTTGCGGCCCATCGGCAGCGCCAGGCCGGCCTTCAGGCCATTGTCGATCAGCGGCGTGCCATCGGGATTGGTGACGCCCCAGGCGGCCCATTGCGACAGCGGCAACTTGTTGGTGCGGCCGGTCTGCTCCCAGGGCATGTCCTCGGGCACGCGCACTTCCTCGATCCAGGGCTGGTCGCGTTTCCAGCCGCGCGACAGCACCTTGTTGGCCGTGGTCATGATCACGTCGGGTACGCTGCGCCTGAGGTCGACGATGCCGTCGCCGTCGCCGTCGACTCCGCGCGCGAGATAATCGGAAGGCAGGATCTGGGTCTGGCCGATCTCGCCGGCCCAGGCGCCGGTGACGTCGGCCGGAACGACGCCGCGATCGATCAGCGTCAACAGCGGCACCAGTTGCGGCCGAAACAGCTGCGGGCGGCGGCAGTCATGCGACAGCGTCACCAAGGCGCTCAGCGTGTGGAAATCGCCCTGTACGGCGCCGAAATCGGTCTCCAGCCCCCAGAAGGCGGTGATGATCGGCGCCTGGACACCGAACTGCTGGTCGGCGCGCGCAAAGATTTCGGCGTATTTCTTCAGGTTGGCCGCGCCCTGCTTCAGCCGGTAGGCCGAGATCATGCGGTTGGAGAACTGGATGAAGGTCTGGGCGAAGACGCCCTGGGCGCGGTCACGCGCCAGCACCTTGTCGTCGATGGCGGCGGCTTCCAGCGCGTCAAGGCCGACAGCGCCGACACCGGCCGCCTTGGCTTCCGCCGCCACGCCTTGCTTCCAGGTTTCGAAGTCGCCGCCGCATTCCTGCGCCGCCGCCGGCACGACCGCGGCGCCGAGCAGCAGGGCCGCGAGCAGCCCGGAGCGCAGGCGGCTCTTCGACTGTTTCCGGCGTGGATATCCCAGTGGTTGCAGGTAGGTGCGCATGGGACGTCGAAAAGCAGGCGGCAGAGCCGGTGTCAACGGGTGTTCTGCCGCAGCCACTTTTTCCAGGCTGCCTCAGTGCCGTTGAAGACGTTGATATCGGACTTGCCGGTCATGCCGGGAACGATACCGGTTCCGGTGTATTGCCAGAAGGTGAAAGGGTGGCTGCCGTACTTCTGGCGGGGGTGGCCGGCCACCGAGCGCAGCCAGTAGGGATAGCCGCGGAAGGTCGAAAGGTCGTTATCGTCGAAGAAGTCGACCGAGGTGTAGATGATCGGCTTCTTGCCATAGTGCCGCTCGATCATCTCGAGAAAGGTGGTCATTTCGGCCCGCACCGTCGCCGAATCCGGGCGCAGCCGGCAGGTCGGCGATTGCGGGTTCCACTCCATGTCGAGCACCGGCGGCATGGCCGAGCGGTCGACGGGCACGTTCTGGATGAACCAGCGCGCCTGGGTGGCGGCCGGCGTGCAGAAATAGAAGAAATGGTAGGCCGCGCGCGGAATGCCATTGGCCTTGGTGCGCGACCAATGCTCGTTGAAATACTCGTCGAAACGGTCGCCGCCCTCGGTCGCCTTGATGAAGGCGAAGGAGATGCCACTGGCCTTGGCCGTCGGCCAGTCGACCGAGGTCTGGTATTTGGAGACGTCGGTGCCGTGAACGGCATAGTTCCAAGGAGCCCCGCTATCCCATTCATGCGGCTTGGAATCTTCGAAACGCGGTGCGCGCACGGCAACCGTCGGGCTGCTGGATGGCGACATCGAGGGCACGAGATCGCCGGCGGTCGAGCAGGCGGCCAGCAGCGTCAACGTGATGAGGGCCGCGAAACGGCGCATCGCATTTCCCGAGCCGGAATCAGCCGGTCGCTGTTGGGTTGTCGTTGCAGGTGCCCCTCAGGCGATCGCCCCACAGCATCGCCTGATACGCTATTTTCGTGCATGTCGTTGTTCCAAAACCGCTGCGCACTTTTGGGCGACATGCACCAGTGATCGCCGATCATGGTTGATAACAGGTTGACGGCGCTCGACAAGAACACCGATTTTGCGGAAGCAATGGCGGCAAATCGATGACATAAATCGGGCCGCAAGCCACGGGCAGCGGAAAAGCAGGGACGGAAAGATGCGGATCGCCCTGAAGATCATCAAATGGCTGCTCGGCCTGGTCGTGCTGGCGATAGCCGCGCTGTTTGCCTGGCTCTACATCGCTCCGCCCGACCTGATCCGCGTCGGTTCCGGCTATTCCGCCAAGATCGTCTGCTCGAATGTTTTTATCGCCGGCCGTGATCCCAATGAGGTGCTTGCCATCGACGTGCAGGCGCCCGGCCATCCGCTGCTCAGGCTGATGAAGGTGTCGGTCGACAAGAACAGGGGGACCGTCTCGGCCGGGCTGCTTGGCTTCCTCGGCAAGAGCGTTGCCGTTGCGCGCGCCGGCCTGGGTTGCGCCTCGGTTCCCGATGGCGACGTCGGCAAGGCACGGCGCACGTCAATCCCTGCCGAGGCGTCGGCGGCCACCAAGGGCGATCTGTGGCCCGAGGGAGATCGAGTCGATGCCTCGCAAAATCCCGAAATCAACAAGATCCTCGACGGTGCGGCGATGACCGGCATCGGCATGCGCGCCGTGGTGGTGGTCAAAAATGGCCGCATTGTTGCGGAGCGTTATGGCGACGGCTTTTCGGCGAAAACGCCGCTGCTGGGCTGGTCGATGACCAAGACAGTCAACGCCGCGCTCGTCGGCACGCTGGTCAAGGACGGCAAGATGGCGGTGACCAATCAGGGCCTGTTCGGCTCATGGAAGGCGGACGGCCGCGCCGCCATCAGCCTTGCCGATATGATGGCGATGTCGAGCGGACTCGAGTTCAACGAGGATTATGGCGACGTTGCCGATGTGACGCGCATGCTCTACCTCGAACCGGATATGGCGGGCTTCGCCGAGGCCAAGCCGCTGACCGGCGACGTCGGCAAGGTCTTTTCCTATTCGAGCGGCACGGCGGTGATGCTGTCGCGGCTGTGGCAGGATGCAATCGGCGACAAGGACAAGGCGCTGATGTGGCCAAGGACAGCGCTGTTCGGGCCGCTCGGCATGCAAAGCGCGGTGCTCGAAACCGACGAGGAGGGTACCTTTGTCGGCTCATCCTACCTCTATGCCACGGGGCATGACTGGGCGCGGTTCGGCCAATTCCTGCTGCAGGGCGGCGTCTGGAACGGCAACCAGATCCTGCCGGCCGGTTTCGTCGACTGGATGCGCGAACCGGCACCGGCCTCGAAAGTCTACGGCAAGGGGCAACTTTGGATCGAAGCCCCGGGGGACGAAGGAAATCCCGGCGCCGGCGTCGCCGCCGGCCTGCCCAACGATACCTACTGGATGGAGGGCCATGACGGCCAGACGGTCGCCATCATCCCGTCGGAGCAACTGGTGGTGGTGCGGCTGGGGTTGACGCCGGCCAAGCTCGGCTACCGGCCGCAGGTGGTGGTCGGCGCGCTGATGAAGGCACTGCGCTAGCTCCCTTTACCCTCCCCTTGATGGCGAGGGTCGGCGCTTAGCGCCGGGGCGGGGTGCCTGGCCACCCGCGCCTTCGGCGCGACCTCCCCCATCGAGGGGGAGGTAAGAGTGCGCGATCTTGACGACCGCCAGCCAGGCATAGCCGCGATAAAGGGCGCGGAAACAGAAGCTTGCGCCGGTTCGCCGAGATTCCGATTCCAAGACTTCGCGCAATGATTCACGTGGCGTGACATGGAATTTCTTGAGCCAGCCGCGCAGCAATGTCCGGAACCAGTTGGGCAAGCCTTCCTGCTGGCCGAAATCGACGACATGCAGCGAGCCGCCGGGCGCGAGTGCCGCAAGGGCTGCCGAAACCGTCTTTTCCCAACCGGGGATCATCGACAGCGAATAGGACACGAAGATGCGGTCGAAGCGCTCGACGCCGAACAGCGTCTTGGCGTCGAAATCGGTGGCGTCGCCGCGCGCCAGCACGGCGCGGCCGGACAGGCCGTCGCGGCCGATCGCCTTGCTCGCCGTCTCCAGCATCTCGGCCGAGATGTCGAGGCCGTAGAGGCGGGCGTCGGGATAGCGGCGGGCGGCAAGCGCGATGTTGCGGCCGGTGCCGCAGCCAAGTTCGAGCACTCTGCCATTCGCCGGCACATCCAGCCCGACTATCATCTGGTCGCGGCCAAGCAGATAGTATTTGCGGGTCAGGTCGTAGATATGGCGTTGCCAGCGATAGACGCCGTCCATCAGTTCGGCATGGTCGGCCGGCAGCTCGCTCGCGCTCATGCCGCGCGCTTCACATAGAGGTGGAAGCCGCCATAGATGGCCGAGCGGTCGCGGGCCGAACAGTCGCGCGAGGCCTCGTCCTCGTAGGTCCACTGGTCGAGCAGCGAGATCGAGACGCGGCCCGGCAGCAGGCTGGGCTCGGCGGCGGTACGGAAGATGGCTCGGGCGCCGACCGAGGCGGTGCGGGTGATCTCCGACCAAAGGGCATTGAGCTGGTCGTTCGTCATCCAGTCCTGCGCGTCGAGCAGGACGAAACGGTCGACGGTGCCTGCGTCCTTGCCGGCCAGAAATTCGATCAGATTGGCGTGGTGGATGCCGACGCGATCGACATTGTTGCGGATCGCCTTGTAGTTGGCCTCTTCTAGATAGGCGGGCAGGGCGGCCTCACCCGGATTGGGATAGCGACGGGCGAAGGCTTGCCAAGCGAAGTAGTTGTTCTTCAGCGGAAAATCGCAAGCGAGCTTTTCCAGCCGGGCCTTCAGCACGCTGGCCATCGAACCATCGCCCGAGGTGATCAGCGAATCGTACTGCGCCGGCGGAATGCCGAGGCCGAACAGCGAAGCCTTGCGCGAGGTAGCCCAGCGCAACAGCTTCTTGTCGAAGACCGGCGCCAGCTCTTCGTTGAAGAAGCGGCGCTGGTCGGCGAGGCTCTTCGACGCCATGATACCGGCGGGATCGACGCCGAAGAATTTGGCGATGCGGTGGCCCATGGCGATGAACAGGCCGAGCAGGCCGGTCTGGTAGAAATTGCGGTCGAAGACGGTGATGCGCCGGCGGCCGCGCCAGCTGCGACGCTCCCAATAGTGGCGGCTGACCGGGTCGAGATGCGGCGCGATGAAGCGGTCATAGGCTTGCGAATTGTGGTTGGTGTCGGCGGCGCCGAAGAAACGGAACAGATCGCCCTGCGAGGGCAGATGCCGCACCGCCTCCAGCTTCATCCGGTTCAAGGCGATGTGGGCGGCGTTGAGGTCGACCGCATCGACGCGTTCAGGCGAGCGGGTGAGGTAGGCGAGGATGTTGCAGCCGCCCGACGCTATGGTGACGACGCGGTGGCCCTGGCCAAGCTGCATGGCCTCCATGTCGACTTCAGGGTCTTCCCAGATCTGCGGATAGACAAGGCCGGAAAACAGCAGCGCAAACAGTCGTTCGGAAAGGCCGGCCTGCGAAAGCGGGCGGTTCTGGTAGACGGCCTTTCCAACTTCCTTGCCGCGGCGAAAAACGAGATCCGAGGAGACGTCCGTCATGGCAAAGTGATTCCCCATTTGCTTTGCCGCAAGCGGGTAACTCAGGGGCATGACAGGCGGGTGACAGGCTGTTGACGCGAGTTCAGGCCTTGCCAAATCCCCCCGGCGTCGGCGTTGTCAGGATGACGGCGTCGCCGGCGTCGAGCACGGTCTGGTCGCAGGCCTTCAGCGTCTCGACGCTGCCGTCGTTGCGGCGGACCTTGGTCGAGCCGACCTCGCCGTCACTGCCGCCATCGAGGCCTTGCGGCGGGCGGTTGCGGTGCGAGGACAGGATGGCGCATTCCATCTTTTCGAGGAAACGGATCGTCCGCCTGGTGCCGTCGCCGGCGCTCCATTTGCCTTTGCCGCCGGAGCCATCGCGAATGTGGAAATCCTCGAGCAAAACGGGAAAGCGCAATTCCAGCACCTCCGGGTCGGTCAGGCGCGAATTGGTCATGTGGGTGTGGACGCCGGATGTCCCGGCAAAGCCGCGGCCGGAGTTCATCCGGCCTGCCGGCGAGCCGGAGCAGATGGTCTCGTAATACTGGTACTGCTTGTTGCCGAAGGTCAGGTTGTTCATCGTGCCTTGCGCATTGGCCATGGCACCCATGGCGCCGAACAGGGCGTTGGTGACATGCTGCGAGGTCTCGACATTGCCGGCGACGACGGCGGCGGGGTAGGCGGGCTTCAGCATCGAGCCGTCGGGGATGATGATGTTGATCGGCCGCAGGCAGCCGGCATTCATCGGGATCATGTCCTCGACCATGACACGGAAGGCATAGAGCACGGCTGCGCGGGCGACGGGCTCGGGCGCATTGAAATTGTTCTTCTCGACCTTCGACGTGCCGGTGAAGTCGACGGTCGCCTCGCGCTTTTGCCGATCGACGGTAATCTTCACCTTGATCACCTGGCCGGTGTCGGTCGGGTATTCGTACTCAGAACTATCGGGCAGCCGCTCCAGCACGCGGCGCACGCTTTCGGCGGCGTTGTCCTGGACATGACCCATATAGGCTTCGACGACGTCGAGGCCGAAATGGGTGACCATCTTGCGCAATTCCGCCACGCCCTTTTCGTTGGCGGCGATCTGCGCCTTTAGGTCGGCGATGTTCTGATGCGGGTTGCGGGCGGGATAGGGGTGGTCGGTGAGCAGCGTTTGCAACTCCGCCTCGCGGAATTTTCCACGATCGACAACCCGGAAATTGTCGAACAGCACGCCTTCCTCGTCGACCGTGGTGGCAAGCGGCGTCATCGAGCCCGGTGCCGTGCCGCCAATATCGGCATGATGGCCGCGTGAGGCTACGTAGAAGATTACTTCCTCCCCCCTTGAGGGGGAGGTGGCGGCGGAGCCGCCGGAGGGGGTCGTTGCGGCAGTGCTCGACGCTCTTGTGGTGCCTTCTGAGAGGACCCCACCCGGCCGCTGCGCGGCCACCCTCCCCTCAAGGGGGAGGGAAAACACCGGCGTCACCACGGTGATATCAGGCAAATGCGTGCCGCCATTGTAAGGGGCGTTCAGCGCAAAGACGTCGCCGGGATGGATGTCGCCGGAGTTCAGCCGGATGATGGTTTCGACCGAGCGGTCCATGGAGCCGAGATGCACCGGCATGTGCGGCGCGTTGGCGACCAGCGCGCCGTGGCGGTCGAAGACGGCGCAGGAGAAATCCAGCCTTTCCTTGATGTTGACGGAATAGGCGGTGTTCTGCAGCGTAACGCCCATCTGTTCGGCGATCGACATGAAGAGGTTGTTGAAGACCTCCAGCATCACCGGATCGGCTTCGGTACCGAGGGCAGCCGTGCGAACTTTCCGTTCGGTGCGGCGGATGACGACGTGATTGAGGTTGGTGATTTCGGCCCGCCAGCCCGGCTCGACGACGATGGTCTGGTTCGGCTCGATGATCAAAGCGGGGCCTGCGACCAGGTTGGATGGGCGCAGATTTTCGCGACGATGGATGCCGGCTTCGAGCCACCGGCCCTCGGTGTAGATGCGCCGCGTTCCAGACGCGCTGGCCTCAGCCCTTGCCGGTCCGGCGGGAGCATAGGCTTCGGCCCTGGTCTCGACGATCTCGGCGCCTTCCACGGCAACGGTCTCGACGATCATCGGCTTGTCGTCATAGACGAAACCGAACTGCGCCTTGTGGGCCAATTCGAAATCGCGCCTGGCCTGGAAGATAGAGTCCTGTTCGAAATTCACCGGCAGCGTGGTGTCGGTGCCGTCATAGCGGATGTGCAGCACCGGCTTTGCCGCAATCTTGTCCTCGGCGATGCCTTGCGCTGCCAATTCGGCGATGACGGCTTTTTTCAACGTGCCGATGAGGCTGGCGATCTCGGTCCTGGATTCTTCGGCAAGCGGCTTCAGGAGTGCCTGCTGGCGCGACGCGAAAACCGACGACAGGCCGATACCATAGGCTGAGAGCAGACCGGAGAAGGGGTGGATCAGTACCGCCTCCATGCCGAGCGCGTCGGCAACCAGGCAGGCATGCTGGCCGCCGGCGCCGCCAAAACAGTTCAAGAGATATTCGGTGACATCGTAGCCGCGCTGCACGGAAATCTTCTTGATGGCGTTTGCCATGTTTTCCACCGCGATGGTAACGAACCCTTCGGCGACGGCTTCCGGCGTGCGGCCATCGCCGATTTCGGCGGCCAGCGCAGCGAATTTTTTATGCACGGCGGCGACGTCCAGCGGCTGGTCCTGGCCGGGTCCGAAAATCGCCGGAAAGAAATCGGGCTGCAGCTTGCCCAGCATGACATTGGCGTCGGTGACGGCAAGCGGGCCGCCGCGCCGGTAGGCGGCGGGGCCGGGATTGGCGCCGGCGGAATCCGGGCCGGCGCGGAAACGGCCGGCTTCGTAATGCAGGATCGAGCCGCCGCCGGCAGCGACGGTATGGATGCGCATCATCGGCGCACGGATGCGCACCCCGGCAACCTCGGTGTCGAAGGCGCGCTCATACTCGCCGTCAAAATGGGCGACATCGGTGGAGGTGCCGCCCATGTCGAAGCCGATGACTTTCTCGAAACCGGCGAGTTTCGCCGTTTCGACCATGCCGACGACACCGCCAGCCGGGCCGGACAGCAGCGCGTCCTTGCCCTGAAACATGTCGGCGGCGGTGAGCCCGCCCGACGACATCATGAACATCAGGCGAGGGTTTTCCCTCCCCCTCGAGGGGAGGGTGGCGGCGAAGCCGCCGGGTGGGGTTGGATCCGGGCTCAGCGCATTGGCGGTGCCTTCCGAGAGGACCCCCCCTGGCCGCTTTGCGGACTGCCCTTCGCTATGGCTCCGGGCGTTCGTCGCTGAAAAAGCCAAATCGTTGGCTTTTCCTCGGCCTTTGGCCGACCGCTCCTCACCCCCCACAAGTGGGGAGATTGGCGTCGCGCCCAGTTCTCCCGCCACCCTTTGCACATAGCGCGACAGGATCGGCGACAGATAAGCATCGACCACGGTAGTGTCGCCGCGGCCGACCAGCTTGATCAGCGGCGAGACCTCATGGCTGACCGAGACTTGGCTGAACCCGATCTTGCGGCAGACTTTCGCCACCGCCTTCTCGTGGTCGGGATATTTCCAGGCATGCATGAAGACGATGGCCGCCGCATCGATCCCGTCAGCCTTCGCCTGTTCGATGGCGGGGCGGCAGGCGGCGATGTCGAGCAAGCGCTCGACCTCGCCATTGGCGCGCACGCGTTCGTCGATCTCGATGACCCGCTCGTAGAGCTGTTCCGGAAGGATGATCTCCTTGGCGAAGATGTCTGGCCGCGCCTGATAGGCGATCTTCAGCGCATCGCGAAAGCCCTTGGTGATGAGCAAAAGCACACGGTCGCCCTTGCGCTCCAGCAGCGCATTCGTGGCAACGGTGGTACCCATCTTGACGTCACCGACCAGGCCCGGAGGAATAGCGGTGCCGGATTTCAGCCCCAGAAGCTCGCGGATGCCGGCTATGGCCGCGTCGGGATAGGCTTCGGGATTTTCCGACAGGAATTTCCTGGGATGCAAACCGCCTTGCGGATCACGTCCGATCACGTCGGTGAAGGTGCCGCCGCGGTCGATCCAAAAATCCCATTTCTTGTCCACGCAGAACTCCGGCATTGCATTTGGGTCCAGACTGTTAGTTCGGCATCGCCCGGCCCGCAATCGGTAGTGCGCGGATGTTACATCAGGAAACGCAACGTTACGAAACTCATGGCCGTTTGATGCATTTTGCCTTCGACCGTTCACCGCAACGTGAGCGTGTGTTGAAGGAGAGATGTCATGAAAAAGCTCATTCTTGCTTCCGTTTCCGCCCTGGCCCTGTTCGGCGTTGCCGCCTGCAGCGACAGCGGTACGGATAACACCACCACCCAGAGCACCAATCCGCCAGCCGCCGAGCCCATGAAGCCGGCGACGCCGGATGCACCGAAGCCTGCAGAACCGGCTCCGGCAACACCTGCTCCTGCCCCCGCGCAGTAGCAGCAGTCCCGGTCACTTTGACGTGACGAGAGAGGAGGCCGGCTCCGCGCCGGCCTTCCTGCGTTTAGGTCGATTCGGGGCTCAAGGGCCTTGAACCGGCTCTTTTCTACGGTTTGGGATCTGGCGCGTCGGTTGCTTGCGCAAATCGATCCACTCTGCGGCGCTGTCTTGGCTTGATAGCAATGGCCGGCGGCCCTAATAAGCGCTCATGTCGATTTGGGATCGCCTCGGCGACTTCATCAACCGCGTTTCATCTTCAGCCACGTCCGGTGTAGCCGATGTGGTCGAGGCCGTGCGCACGGTTTTCTCCGGTGACGCTGATCTGCGCCGGCGCGTCGCCTTCTCTGTGGCGATGATTGCGCTGTCGGCCAAGATGGCCAAGGCCGATGGCATCGTCACCCAGGACGAGGTTCGCGCGTTCCAGGAAATATTTGAGGTGCCGCGAGAACAGACCCGCAATGTGGCGCGGCTTTACGATCTGGCCAAGCGCGACGTCGCCGGGTTCGAGACCTATGCCGAGAGTATGGCGCAGATGTGCGGCTCGGGCCATTCGAACTGCGTCATGCTGGAAGACATACTCGACGGTCTGTTCCATATCGCCAAGGCGGACGGGCTGGTGCATGAGCGCGAAGGGATTTTCCTGCACCGTATTGCCGAGATTTTCCGCATCGACGAGGTGCACTACGAGGCCATCATGGCCAGGCACGTCAATCTCGGCGCCGGCGATCCCTATATCGTGCTCGGCATTGAGCGCGGCAAACCGTTCGAGGAGGTCAGGAAGCGATACCGCAAGCTGGTCTCCGACAATCATCCGGACCGGCTGATCGCGCGCGGCCTGCCGCAGGAATTCATCAAGATTGCAACGACCAGGGTCGCGGCGATCAACGCGGCCTATGAAATGATCGAGCGGGGCCTCAGGCACGCATGAGCGGCTTCCCGCCCGACGAGCCAAGCGCGGAGGTCAGGGTATCGCCGAATTTCGGCCCGCGGCGCGAAACGCTCAGGCCCGACATGATCGTGCTGCACTATACCGGCATGGCGACGGGTGCTGCCGCCGAAGCCTGGTTGTGCGACCCCGCAAGCGAAGTCTCGTCGCACTACCTCGTCCATGAGGATGGCCGCATCATCCAAATGGTGCGCGAAAGCGACCGCGCCTGGCACGCCGGTGCAAGTTCCTGGTTCGGTCGTCGCGACATCAACTCCTGTTCGGTCGGCATCGAAATCGTCAATCCCGGCCATTCGCTCGGCTATTCGGCCTTTCCCAAGCGGCAGGTGGAAGCGGTGATCGGGCTTTGCCTTGGTATCATCGAACGCCATTCCATTGCGGCGCAAAGGGTGCTTGCCCATTCCGACATCGCGCCGGGGCGCAAGATCGACCCGGGCGAGAAATTCCCCTGGAAGGCGCTGTTTGCGGCCGGGGTCGGCCATCTCGTGCCTGCGGCGCCGGTCCGGCGCGGCGCGGCGCTGAAAGCCGGCGATACCGGCGCCGATGTCGAGACACTGCAGTCGATGCTGGCGCTCTATGGCTATGGCGTCGAGATATCAGGTGTCTTCGACCGCCAGACCGAAATCGTCGTCGAAGCTTTTCAGCGGCATTTCCGACCGCGCCTGGTGGATGGTGTCGCCGACGGCTCTACGTCTAGCACGCTGCAAAGCCTGCTGACTTCCCTTACGTCAGTTGCCTCTAAATAATCTTTTTCTGATATTCAAGTTACAGCCTGTCACTGAAAGTGAATTGCCTCGCCTTGTTCGACACAAATTCCGCCCTCAAAGGCGGTTCGTGCAAGTTATCGGACCTCCAGCCCCCCGGATGCTCCGATATTGATTAGGCGTTGCTGCGTGAAGATCTTCGCGCGGCCAAACAGAACGGGACCACATGCAGAAATTGACCGTTGTAACGGCAGCTATTGCTGCCGGCGTAATGACTTTTACCTTCAGCACGGCCGATGCCGCACCACTGAGCCAGAGGGCAGACCAGGGCTTCATCGCCGCACCCGCCAAGGCCACCATGACGAAAGCAAACCCGAAAGCAAAAAGAGCAACCACCGCGAATGTGCGCAAAGCAGCCGTGGTGAAGGCCAGAAAAGCCACGGCCAAGAGGCATTTTAAGCGCAACAGGAAGAGCGTCGACCTGACGACGACCGCATCGATCCGCCCAAGCACCGCTGCGGAGTCGACTGCGGCAGCCGCGCTTGGCGACCAGTATTCGGCAATCATTGCCCGCTATGCTGCGGCCGAAGGCGTGCCGGTGTCGCTGGCCCAGGCGGTCATCAAGATCGAGAGCAACTACCGGCCGAACATCGTCGGCAGCGCGGGTGAAATCGGCCTGATGCAGATCAAGCCGGCAACGGCGCGGATGATGGGGTATAGCGGCTCGGCCAAGGGTCTATTCGATCCCGACACCAACATCAAATACGGCATGAAGTACCTTGCCATGGCGCGCAATCTCGGCGGCGGCACCACCTGCGGCACGATCCTGAAATACAATGCCGGCCATGCCGCGACGCGGATGAACCCGGTGTCGGCGGCCTATTGTGGCAAGGTCAAGGTGCAGTTGGCGGCATTGGGATCGCCGGCATAAGTCTGCTTTTTCATTTGCGTTTTGGAACGTGAACCCCTTTATACGCTCTGCCAGCTGGCCGGGCGGCCGCACCCGCAAAGCCGAAAGGCTGCGGGTGAGGAAAGTCCGGGCTCCATGGAGACACGGTGCCGGTTAATGGCCGGCGGGGGCGACCCCAGGGAAAGTGCCACAGAAAGCAAACCGCCACGATTTATCGGGGCAAGGGTGAAAGGGTGGGGTAAGAGCCCACCGCGCGACTGGCAACAGGAGCGGCACGGTAAACCCCACCGGGAGCAAGACCGAATAGGGACGGTGCGAGGGGAAACCTTCGAGGGCTGTTTCCGGCTCACCGTCCGGGTAGGTTGCGTGAGGCGCATGGCAACATGCGCCCAAGATGAATGGCCGCCACGTTCTCGCCCCGAAAGGGGCGAGGGCCATACAAAACCCGGCTTACAGGCCAGCTGGCAATTTCTCCCCCATATCGCGATTAATCCTTTGGATCAGCAGTCTGCGCCTTCGGGCGCAGCTGGCGATTCAGGTGCTTGAGCGATTGAATCAAGTACGCATGCTGGGGTCGAGACAAACGCATCCTTGAAGCTGGTACGATTTAATCGTACCATGATTGTCATGGTTTGATCAGGAGCGCATCATGGGTCACGTCGACAAACGCAGTATCACGCTTTCGCCGGAACTGGCGGCGGCGGTCGACGATGTCGTGGCCGCCGGCGAATATGCCTCGGCCAGCGAAGTCATCCGTGATGCGCTGCGGCAATGGAAAGACCGCCGCGATCTTCTCGGCTACACGGTCGAGGAATTGCGCAGGCTGGTTCAGGAGGGGATCGACAGCGGACCGGCGGTGGACGGCCAGCCCTTCATGGACCGGCTGCGAGCCAAATATCAGAGGATGTCGGAAGCTGCAGGCTCGGAAGAGTGAAATATCGGCTGCTTCCTCAGGCGATATCAGATGTCGAAGGCATCGGTGACTACATTGCGGAACATAGCCCAAAGGGAGCCATGCGCCTTGTGGACGCTTTGGAGAGGCGCTGGACACTGCTCACCTTGCACCCGTTCTCAGGTGCGCCGCGCGATGATATCGCGCCCGGCATTCGTCATCTGATCGTCGGCGAATATGTCACTCTGTATCGCATGGGCGAAGACGCGATCGAGATCGTCCGCGTTTTGCACGGCAGGCGCGATATTGGCGCCGACGACTTGGTGACCTAACCGCCAGCTCAGATGCCGATGTTGTCCAGCGATGCCTCGATCGCCTGCCAGAGTTCTTCCACCGGCTCGCAGCCCACCGACAGGCGCACGAAGCCGGGCGGAACCGAATCTCCTCGCTTGGCCCGCCGCTCGGCGGAGGTGTGGACACCCCCGAACGACGTTGCCGCCTGCATCAGCGTGCAGTTGTTGATGAAATCCTCGGCCTTTTCCTGGGAGAGGAGTTCGAAGGACATGAGGAAGCCGAAGCGCTCCATCTGCGCCCGGGCGAGGTTGTGCGACGGGTCGCCCTCCAGCCCGGGGTAGCGCAAGCCGCTAACGGCGCGATGGTTTTTCAGGCGCTTCGCGATCACCTCGGCAGAAGAACACATGCGGTCGAAGCGTACCTCCAGCGTCTCCAGGCCGCGATGCACCAGCCAAGCCTCGAACGGGCCGGGAATGCCGCCCGCGGTCTCGCGCCAGCCGGTGACGTCCGCGATGATGTCTGGATTGCGGCTGGCGACATGGCCGAACAGCACGTCGGAATGCCCGTTGGCCGCCTTGGTGTCGGCAGCAACGACGATGTCGGCGCCGAGATCGAGCGGGCGCTGGCCGAACGGCGTCATCGTGGTGTTGTCGACGACGACGATCGCACCCGCTTGGTGCGCGACTTCGGCGACGGCTGTGATGTCGCAAATGTCCAAGCGCGGATTTGACGGGGTTTCAACGTAGACAAGGCGGTAGCCGTCGAAGCCGCCGTCGAGGAATGTAGATGTCGGCCGCAGATCATAGGCGACGCCGAAGGGCTTGAGGAAACGTTCGGCCAGCGCGCGTGTGGCATGGTAGCCGTCCGAAGGCAAAAGCACGCGGTCGCCGGATTTCAACAGGCCGAAAAACACCGCCGAGATTGCCGCCATTCCGGATGGGAAGCTGACGCATGGCGCGTCTTCGAGATGCGCCAGCATGTGCTCGACTGCATCCCAGGTGGCGTTGCTGTAACGGCCGTACTGACTGTAGCCGGCGCCGTCGCCCGGGTTGTGGAAAATAGCGGCCATGGTCAGCGGCAATGGGATGGGGTCGCCTTTGGCAAGTCCGTCGCGCCGCAGATGGGCAAGGGAGGCCGCGCGGGACCTGGCTGTTTCGGGCATGGATTTCTGACCTTGTTGCTCAGCGAAAAGACTGACGACGCTATTCGCGGCAGTGATGCGCGGCAAGCCGCTTCCGCTTGGGCCAGCCCGCTCTAAACGGTTCGTTAGGCTTAATGGGAGATAAAGACGGGAGTGTTGTCAGAGCTGCTCTCACCGGTTGTGGCGCGCGCGTTTGTGAAGCCTGTTCCCGTTGACGCCCATAGTGCCCCATGATATCCCATTTCGATACCAAAGCCTTCGTTCCGCGTCAGGGTAAAGCGTACGCCAATCGGGCAGCTGCGGCGGCTGTGCGTTTGCGGGGTTTTGCCGCTGGGATCGAAGCGGATTTTCGGCAGGGGACGCGCTTCGGCGCGGACGAAAACATGGAGAGGGGTGCGGCGGCGGAAGCGGCTGCAGCGTGTCATGGACCGGTTTCTGTCAAGCGCGGTGAACAGGATCGATGCGAAGGGGCGGGTCTCCGTTCCGGCGCATTTCCGCGCGGTCGTGCAGAAGCGCGGCTATTCGGAGCTCTACGCGCTGCGCGGACTGGACGTGCCTGCGATGGATGTCGGCGGGCTCGATCTGCTCGACCGCTACGAGCAGCGCATCGCGCTGGAAGACCCTTTTTTGCAGACGGCGGACGATATGTCGTTCTTCTGCCATGGCGACGGGACGTTCCTGAAGCTCGATCAGGATGGCCGCATCACGATGAGCGATTTCATCCGCGAGCATACGGGCATCACGAGCGAAGTGGCCTTTGTCGGCCGCGGCAATTTCTTTCAAGTTTGGGAGCCTGGACGGCTGGCCGCCTATGGGGCGCAGGCGCGAGCCAGACTTTTGCAGCTTCGGCAGGGGACGAAGGCTCACGAGGGCAAGGCTGGGGAGCGACCGGAGTGATGGCGGATCACGGCGATGATCTCAGCGCCGTTGGCGGACCGGTCCGCCACATTCCGGTCCTCCTTGCCGAAGTGTTGGAAGCGCTCTCGCCCAAAGCCGGCGATGTGATCGTCGACGGCACGTTCGGCGCTGGCGGCTACACCAAGGCGATCCTGGCGAGCGGCGCCTCGGTGGTGGCGATCGATCGCGATCCCGATGCGATTGCCGCCGGGCGCGGCCTGGAACAGCAATCCGGCGGCAGGCTAAGGCTGGTGCAGGCGCCGTTCTCGACGCTGGACGAGCAGGTCGAAAGCGCCGACGGCGTTGTGCTCGACATCGGCATTTCCTCCATGCAGGTCGACCAGCCCGAGCGCGGCTTTTCGTTCCGCACGGACGGGCCGCTCGACATGCGCATGGCGCAGGCGGGCTTGAGTGCTGCCGACGTCGTCAATTCGTTCAAGATAGGCGACCTTGCCCGCATCTTCGGCTTCCTCGGCGAAGAGCGGAATGCCGGGCGCATCGCCCGCATGATCGAGTCACGCCGCGAAAAACGCCCGTTCGAGCGCACGCTCGATCTCGCCGACGCCATCGAAACGCATATCGGCCGCGCGCCGAAGGACAAGATTCATCCGGCCACCCGCGTCTTCCAGGCGCTGCGCATTTTCGTCAATGACGAGCTGGGCGAATTGGCCAAGGCTCTGGTGGCGTCCGAGCGGGTATTGAAGCCCGGCGGGCGGCTTGCCGTGGTGACGTTCCATTCGTTGGAAGACCGCATCGTCAAGCGCTTCATCGCCGACCGCGCCGACGTCGCCACCGGCTCACGTCATTTGCCCGAGGCGCACGCGCGCACCGCGACCTTCCGCAAGGCCGGTGGCGGCGTGACGGCAGGCGATGCGGAAGTCGCTGCCAATCCGCGGGCGCGCTCGGCCAGGCTGCGTGCCGCCATCCGCACCGAGGCGCCAGCGCGCGCCGGTGATCTCACCATTTTCGGACTTCCAAAACTTCCCGGCATCCAGGCGCCGCGAGAGAGGTGAATACGTGTTTCGAACCAGCGACATAGTCCTGATCGCCGTCATGGTCTCGGCCGCGGCCCTGACCTACAAGGCCAAGCGTGAGGCCGAGGAACAGCTGGCTTCGGTGCAGAAGATCGAGGCGCAGATCCGCTATGAGGAGGACACGATCGACCTGCTCAAGGCCGACTGGAGCCTGCTGACCCAGCCGTCACGCCTGCAGAAGCTGGCTGAAATCTACAAATCGCAGCTCGCACTCGAGCCGGTCAATGCGCGGCAGATCGTCGGGCTCGACGACCTGCCGGCAAAACCGCTCAACATCGAGGACCTGTCGTCGCAGCGGCTTGGCGGCATGGCCGACAATTCCGGCAAAGGACCAGCCGACAAGGATCCCGTGGTGACCGGAGCCATCGTCCAATGATCGCTGGATTTCCAATGCGCGCCAAACTTCCGTCGGTCGGCAAATTGCTGAAGCGCCGCGCACGGACCGGCGAGGACGGCTCCATCGTGGTCGAAGGCGCGCGCAAGGCGACCGGCGGCAAGGCCAAGACCCGCATCGTGATGACGATGGCGGTGTTCTTCGGCATTTATTCGACCATCGCCGGGCGGCTGGTCTATCTCGGTTTCCAGTCCCCCGACATGTCGAATGGGCCGCAAAGCCGGGTGACGGCGTCGCGTCCCGACATCGTCGACCGCAACGGCGAGGTGCTGGCGACCGACATCAAGACGGCATCGCTGTTTGCCGAGCCGCGCCGCGTCGTCGATGCCGACGAGGCGATCGAAAAGCTGTCGACCATTCTGCCAGATATCGACCCCGAGCAGACCTATCACAAGCTGAAAAGCGGCGCCGGCTTCGTCTGGCTGCAGCGGCAGCTGACGCCCAAGCAGCAGGCCGACATCATGCAGCTCGGCATTCCCGGAATCGGCTTTCGCACCGAAAAGCGCCGCTTCTATCCTGCCGGCGTGACCTCGTCCTACATTGTCGGCCTCACCAACATCGACAATCAGGGCATCTCCGGCATGGAGAAGTACATTGACGAGCAGGGCCTGAGCGACCTGCAGGCCTCAGGCTTGGCGATCGCCAAGGACCTGAAGCCGGTTCAGCTGTCGATCGACCTGCGCGTCCAGCATGTGGTGCGCGACGAGATTGCCGCCGGCCTCGAGCGCTATCGCGCCATGGGCGCCGGCGCCGTCGTGCTCAACATCAAGACCGGCGAAGTGGTGGCGATGGCCTCGGTGCCGGATTTCGATCCGAACAATCCCTTCAATGCGCAGGACAAGGATCGGCTGAACCGCATGTCGGCCGGCCTCTACGAGATGGGATCGACCTTCAAGAGCTTCACCTCGGCCATGGCACTCGATTCCGGCAAAGCGAATATGAACAGCCGTTTCGACGCCTCGCACCCAATCCGGGTCGGCCATCAGGCCATCCACGATTTCCACGGCAAGAACCGCGTGCTGTCATTGCCGGAGGTGTTCCTTTACTCCTCCAATATCGGATCGGCCCGTGAGGCCGAAATGGTCGGCATCGAGGGGCACCGCGAATTCCTGCATCGTCTTGGCCTTCTGGACAGGATGCAGACCGAACTGCCTGAAGTCGCCCGCCCGACCGAACCGAAGGTCTGGAAGCAGGTTAACTCCTTCACCATCGCCTTCGGCCATGGCGTGTCGACGACGCCGCTGCAGGCGGCCGTCGGCTGCGCGGCGCTGATGCAGGGCTACCTGATCCCGCCGACTTTCCTGGTCCGCAGCGAGCAGGATGCCATGGCGGTGGCCAAGAGAGTGGTCAGCGAAAAGACTGTGGAGGGCATGCGCTACCTCTATACGCTCAATGCCGAGAAGGGCTCGGCCAGAAACGCCAGGGCCCCCGGCTACCGCGTTGGCGGCAAGACCGGAACCGCCGAGAAGGTGATCAATGGCCGCTACTCGAAGGAACTGAATTTCAACACCTTCGTCGCTGCCTTCCCGATGGACGATCCGCAATATCTGGTGTTTACGATCGCTGACGCTCCGCACCCGGAAAAGCCCGGGATGACCGACGTTGCCGCCAACAATGCGGGTGTCATGGCCGGAAACATCATCAGGCGGGCAGCCGCCATGCTTGGCGTGAAGCCAGATTTCAGCCATGAAAATGGCGCAACGCTGGTTTCCTATCAGTGATTCTTAGGGCGCGCCGGCAACTGCGCGCCATTTTGTTGAGATAAACGGGGTTCGATGCACCTGAGAGATTTAGCCGGTGTCCTGCCTGTCGAGGGAACATCTTCCCGCGATGTGGAGGTAACCGGGATTTCGTCGGATTCCCGCACGGTCAAGACCGGCGTGGTCTTTTTCGCGCTCGCCGGCAGCAAGGCGGATGGTTCGGCCTATGCCGCCGATGCGGCAAAGCGCGGCGCAGCGGCGGTTGTCGTGGGCAAGGCCAGCGCCGTTTCCGGCCTGTCCGTCCCGGTGCTCAGCGTCGACGACCCACGCCTGGCGCTGGCGCTGAGCGCGGCACGTTTCTTCGGCAGCCAGCCGGAGACCATGGTCGCGGTTACCGGCACCGCAGGCAAGACCTCGGTCGCCGCCTTCACCAGGCAGATCTGGGAGCAGGCCGGCTTTGCCGCCGCGTCCATCGGCACCACCGGCGTGGTGGCGCCGGGCCGCAACGATTACGGTTCGTTGACCACACCCGATCCAGTGGCTTTGCACCAGTTGCTCAAGGAATTGGCGGAGGCCGGCGTCACACACGCCTCGATGGAGGCTTCCAGCCATGGTCTCGACCAGCGCCGTCTCGATGGCGTCAAGCTCGCCGCGGGCGGTTTCACCAATCTCGGCCGCGACCATATGGACTATCATCCGACGGTCGAGGACTACCATCGCGCCAAATTGCGCCTGTTCGACACGCTGCTGCCGAAAGGCGCGCCGGCGGTCATCTTTGCCGACGATCCGTGGTCGGCGCCGACCATCCAGGCTGCGCAGGCCGCGGGGCTCAATGTGCTGACTGTCGGCCGCCATGGCGATTTCCTGCGCCTGAAGCGGGTCGAGCACGAGCGCCACCGCCAGCGCGCCGAGGTCGAAGCCGACGGCGTGCTCTACGAGATCGACCTGCCGCTCGCCGGCGACTTCCAGATCGCCAACGCCCTGGTTTCGGCCGGGCTGGCCATTTCCACTGGAACGCCGGTCGCCAAAGCTTTGATGGCATTAGAGAAACTTCAGGGGGCACCGGGACGGCTCGACCTTGTCGGCGCCACCGCCAATGGCGCGCCCGTCTATGTCGACTATGCCCACAAGCCGGATGCGCTGGAAAATGTGCTGGCCGCCGTGCGCCCGTTCACCACCGGCCGCGTCATCGTCGTGTTCGGCTGCGGCGGCGACCGCGACCGGGGCAAGCGGCCGATCATGGGCGAGATCGCCACGCGGCTCGCCGATGTCGTCATCGTCACCGACGACAATCCGCGCTCGGAAGTGCCGGAAACGATTCGTGCCGCGATCCTGGCAGCCGCACCCGGCGCCATTGAAATCGGCGACCGCCGCAAGGCGATCCACGAAGCGGTCGCCATGCTCAAAGCGGGCGATACGCTGATCGTTGCCGGCAAGGGCCATGAAGAGGGCCAGACCATCGGCGCCGAGACGTTTCCGTTCTCCGACCACGAAGAAGTCCGCTCGGCGCTGCGGGAGCGGGCCGCATGAGCGTGCTCTGGACTTCCGAGGCGCTGGTCGACGCCATGGGCGGTCGGCCGCTTGGGCCGATGCCGGAGGGAATTTCGGGGATCTCGATCGACAGCCGCAGCCTGCAGCCGGGCGACGCCTTCTTCGCCATCAAGGGCGAGGCGATGGACGGCCATGACTTCGCGACCGCGGCGATCAAGGCCGGCGCCGGCGTTCTGGTCGTCGCCGAAGGCAAATTGCCGTCGCTTGGGCGGCTGACGGCGCCGATGATCGTCGTGCAGGATGTGCTGGCAGCACTGGAGAAACTCGGTGTTGCCGCCCGCGCCCGTTCCAACGCAAAAATCATCGCGGTGACCGGATCGGCCGGCAAGACCACCACCAAGGAGGCGCTGCGTCATGTGCTGTCGGCCGTCGGCACGGTGCATGCTTCGGCGCAGTCCTTCAACAATCATTGGGGCGTGCCGCTGACGCTGGCGCGCATGCCGGATGATTGCAACTATGCTGTGTTCGAGATCGGCATGAACCATCCCGGCGAGATCCGGCCGTTGGTCAAGATGGTCCGGCCGCATGTCGCCATCGTCACGATGATTGCCGCGGCGCATCTCGGCTTCTTCAGAAATCTCGACGAGATCGCCAAGGCCAAGGCCGAGATTTTCGAAGGCATCGAGCCCGGCGGTGCGGCCTTGCTCAACCGCGACGATGCGCGCTGGAAGCTGCTCGACAAGATGGCGCGGGCCGCCGGCGTCGAACATGTCTTTGGCTTCGGTGAGAACGCCCGCTCGACCTACAAGCTCACCAAATGCGAGCTGCATGCTGATCATTCCGACATTGCCGCCAGGATCGGCGGGCAGGATGTCGTTGCCCGGATCGGCGCGCCCGGCCGCCACATGGTACAGAATGTGCTCGCCGTTCTTGGCGCGGCGTATCTCGTTGAAGCTGACATCGCAAAGGTGGCAGAAGCGCTGGCCGATCTCTCTGCGGAGCGTGGCCGCGGCAAGCGCCATGTGCTGCGCCATCCCAAGGGACCGATCACACTGATCGACGAGAGCTACAACGCCAATCCGGCCTCGATGGCTGCTGCCATGGCGCTGCTCAATGCGACGCCTGTCACGGGCGAGGGCCGGCGCATCGCCGTGCTCGGCGACATGCTCGAACTCGGCGACCATTCGGCCAAGCTGCATGCAGCCCTGGCCGAGTTGATCGTCGGGACCGGCACGCACACGGTCTTTCTCGGCGGCCCGGAAATGCGGGCGCTGGCAGACATCCTGCCCGACGAGATCAAAACGGAATACCGCGCCGGCGCCGAGGAATTGAAGCCGCTGCTGCTGTCGACGCTGGAGGCCGGCGACGTGGTGATGATCAAATCGTCGAAAGGCATCGGCTTTTCAAAGCTGGTCGAGGCCTTGCTCGGCAAATATCCGGCGGAAGCCGCAGGCACGAAACAGAACTAGTCCGGGGAACGGAATCGTATGTTTACATTGCTCGTCGATTTTGCGGACAAGGTCTCGGTCTTCAATGTCTTCCGCTACATTACCTTCCGCACCGGCGGTGCGCTGATCACCTCGGCGTTGATCGTCTTCATCTTCGGGCCGACCATCATCAATTCGCTGAGGCTGCGGCAAGGCAAGGGCCAGCCGATCCGTGCCGATGGCCCGCAGACGCATTTCAAGAAGGCCGGCACGCCGACCATGGGCGGGCTGATGATCCTGTGCGGCATCGTCGGCTCGTCGCTTCTATGGGCGAACCTCTCCTCGATCTATGTCTGGGTGGTGCTCTTGGTGACGCTGGGCTTCGGTTCGATCGGCTTTTACGACGACTATCTCAAGGTAACCAAGCAGTCGCATCTCGGCTTTTCCGGCAAGGCGCGGCTGGCGTTGGAATTCGTCATCGCCGGCATCGCCGCCTGGGCGATCATGCATAATGGCCAGGCGCCGTTCTCGTCGTCGCTGACCTTCCCCTTCGCCAAGGAATTCATCATCAATCTCGGCTGGTTCTTCGTGCCGTTCTCCTGCTTCGTCATCGTCGGCGCCGGCAATGCGGTGAATTTGACCGATGGCCTCGACGGGCTGGCGATCGTGCCGATCATGATTGCGGCGGCATCCTTCGGCGTCATCGCCTACCTCTCCGGCAATGCGGTGTTCGCCGAATACCTGCAGATCCATTTCGTGCCCGGCACCGGCGAGCTGGCCGTCGTGCTCGGCGCCGTCATCGGCGCCGGCCTCGGCTTCCTCTGGTTCAACGCGCCACCGGCGGCGATCTTCATGGGCGACACCGGTTCGCTGGCCATGGGCGGCCTGATCGGCACGGTCGCGGTCGCTACCAAGCACGAGATCGTGCTGGTCATCGTCGGCGGATTGTTTGTCGTGGAAATCCTGTCGGTCATCATCCAGGTCGGCTACTTCAAGATGACCGGCAAGCGCGTGTTCCTGATGGCGCCGATCCATCATCATTTCGAAAAGCTCGGCTGGACCGAAAGCCAGGTGGTGATCCGCTTCTGGATCATCGCCGTCATCCTGGCGCTGGTCGGCCTGTCGACCCTCAAGCTGAGATAGGAACCCGCTTGATTCCCGCCGCATCCTTTTCGGGCAAACGCGTTTCGCTCTTCGGGCTCGGTGGCTCGGGGATCGCCACGGCGCGCGCGCTGATCGAGGGCGGCGCCGACGTGTTGGCGTGGGACGACAATCCCGATAGCGTCGCCAAGGCCGCTGACCAAGGCATTGCGACCGCCGATCTGCGCGGCGCCGACTGGTCGAAATTCTCGGCCTTCGTGCTCTCGCCCGGCGTGCCGCTGACGCATCCCAAGCCGCACTGGACGGTGGAGTTGGCGCGTGGTTCCGGCGTCGAGGTGATCGGCGATATCGAATTGTTCTGCCGCGAGCGGATTGCGCGCGCGCCTGATGCGCCGTTCATCGCTATCACCGGCACCAACGGCAAGTCGACGACCACGGCGCTGACCGCGCATATCCTCAAATCGGCAGGGCGCGACACGCAGATGGGCGGCAATATCGGCCGGGCCATCATGACGCTCGATCCACCGCAGGCTGACCGGGACTATGTCGTCGAGTGTTCGTCCTACCAGATCGATCTCGCGCCCTCGATCAACCCGACGGCCGGCATCCTGCTCAACCTGACGCCCGACCATCTCGACCGCCACGGCACCATGCAGCATTACGCTTCGATCAAGGAGCGGCTGGTTGCCGGCAGCGAGACGGCGATCGTCGGCGTTGACGATTCCTGGTGCGCGCAAATCGCCGACCGGCTGGAGAGGGCGGGCCGGGAGGTGATCCGCATCTCCAAGCGGCTGCCGCTGACCGACGGTTATTTCGCAGACGGTTCCGATCTGATGGAAGCCGTCCATGGCCGCTACAGCCGCGTCGCCTTCCTCGAAGGCATCGGTTCGTTGCGCGGCCAGCACAATGCGCAGA
Source organism: Mesorhizobium sp. LNJC391B00 (assembly GCF_000502535.1). Classification (NCBI taxonomy): domain Bacteria; kingdom Pseudomonadati; phylum Pseudomonadota; class Alphaproteobacteria; order Hyphomicrobiales; family Phyllobacteriaceae; genus Mesorhizobium; species Mesorhizobium sp. LNJC391B00. The sequence continues at coordinate 502,878 of NZ_AYWI01000002.1, read as the reverse complement.
ACGCGCTTGCCGCTGTTGCCGCCTGCCTCAGGGTCGGCTTGAGCCTGGGCGAGATCCAGGCGGGACTGGAGAGCTTTCCAGGCCTCGCGCATCGCATGGAGCAGGTCGGACGCAAGGACCACGTGCTGTTCGTCAACGATTCCAAGGCGACCAATGCCGATGCGGCGGCACCCGCGCTGTCGAGTTTTTCGCGCATTTACTGGATCGCCGGCGGACTGCCCAAGGAAGGCGGCATCGAGCCGCTGCGCGGTTTTTTCCCACGCATCGCCAAGGCCTATCTGATCGGCGAGGCGGCGCCCGCGTTCTCGGCGACGCTCGGCGAAGCCGTGCCCTATGAAATCTCGGGCACCCTGGCCGCCGCGGTCGACCATGCCGCGAAAGACGCGGCCAAGGATGACAGCGGCGAGGCGGTGGTGCTGCTGTCGCCGGCCTGCGCCAGTTTCGACCAGTTCAAGAATTTCGAAGTTCGCGGCGAAGCCTTCAGGCAAGCTGCGAATGCTATCGAGGGTGTCAAACCCATCGGAGGGGCACGATAATGCAAAGCCGTCTCGACAAAAGCCCGGTTGCAACCTGGTGGTGGACGATCGATCGCTGGTTCCTGGCGGCGTTCCTGTCGCTGATGGGGCTTGGCATCGTCTTGTCCTTTGCGGCAAGCCCGGCGGTGGCCGAACGCATCGGCCTCGATAGTTTCCACTTTGCCACCAGGCAGATCATCTTCACCGTGCCGGCGCTCGGCGTGATGCTGGCAGTGTCCTTCCTGGAATCGCGGCAGATCCGGCGCATGGCGCTGATCATCCTGGGCATCATGCTGGTGCTGATGGTGGCCGTGCTCTATATCGGCGTCGAGGTGAAAGGCGCTCGGCGCTGGGTGTCGTTTGTCGGCATGTCGATCCAGCCGTCGGAATTCCTGAAACCCGCCTTCGTCATCGTCTGCGCCTGGCTGTTCGCCGAACACAAGCGCCAGCCCGACATCCCGGGCAATTTGTTTGCCATGCTGCTGCTGATCCTGGTCATCTCGCTTCTGGTGGCGCAGCCCGATCTCGGCCAGACCATGCTGGTGACCGGCACCTGGGGCGTCATGTTCTTCATGGCCGGCCTGCCATGGCTATGGATCATCGCGCTTGGCGCCACCGGCGCCGGCGGCCTATTTGCCGCCTATACGGTGTTCCCGCACGTCGCCGCCCGCATCGACAAATTCCTGACCGGCGAAGGCGACACGTTCCAGGTCGACATGGGCCGCGAGGCGCTGATCAACGGCCACTGGTTCGGCGTCGGCCCGGGCGAGGGCACGGTCAAGCGCGTCATCCCCGACGCGCATGCCGACTTCGTCTTTTCGGTCGCCGGCGAAGAGTTCGGGCTGATCATGTGCTTCTTCATCATGTCGATCTTCGCCTTCATCGTGCTGCGCGGCCTCAGCACGGCGCTGAAGGAACATGATGATTTCACCCGCTACGCCGTCGGCGGTCTCGTCACCGTGTTCGGCCTGCAGTCGGTCATCAACATGTGCGTCAACCTGCAGCTGATGCCGGCCAAGGGCATGACGCTGCCTTTCATCTCCTATGGCGGCTCCTCGCAGATCGCCATTGCCATCTCGATGGGCATGGTGCTGGCGCTGACCCGCAAGCGACCGGAAAAGCGCAAGCAGATGGGCTTTGCCCTGTCGCAGCGCGCCCTGCCGGCGGAGTGATATGGCGCGGGGTGTGATCCTTCTCGCGGCTGGCGGAACCGGTGGACATCTGTTTCCGGCCGAGGCGCTGGCGCATGAGCTGATCGAGCGCGGCTGGGGCGTGCATCTGGCGACCGACGACCGCGCCGAGCGCTTTGCCGGCCATTTCCCGGCCGCCGCCATCCATCCGATCCAGTCGGCGACGATGGGCTCGAAAAACCCTGTCGCGCTGCTTGGCGCGTTCTGGAAGATCTGGCGCGGCGTGCGCCAGGCCTCCGCCGTCATCGCCAGGATCAAGCCTGATGCGGTCGTCGGCTTTGGCGGTTATCCGACCTTGCCGCCGCTCTATGCCGCGACGCGGCGCAAGCTGCCGACGCTGATCCATGAGCAGAACGCAGTGATGGGCCGCGCCAACCGGGCGCTGTCCGGGCGCGTCGATGCCATTGCCGGCGGCTTCCTGCCGCAAGATGAAAGCGCCACAGGCGCCAAGACTGTGACGACCGGCAATCCGGTCAGGCCGCCAATCCTGGAGGCGGCAAAGACGCCCTATAAGGCGTCCCAAGGGGCGGATCCGTTCAGGCTCCTGGTGTTCGGCGGCAGCCAGGGCGCGCAGTTCTTTTCCGATGCCATGCCGGCGGCGATCGCACTTCTGCCGGAGGCGCAGCGCAAGCGGCTGGTGATCACCCAGCAGGCCCGCGCCGACGACGTGGCGCGGGTGAAGGCTGGCTATGCGGCACTCGGCGTCCATGTCGAGGTCTCGCCCTTCTTCACCGATATGGCACAGCGCATGGGCGCGGCGCATCTGGTGATCTCGCGCTCCGGCGCCTCGACGGTTTCGGAGATCGCCGTCATCGGCCGGCCGGCGCTGCTGGTGCCTTATCCCTATGCGCTGGATCACGATCAGGCGGCGAACGCAGCCGCCCTTGCCGCGGCGGGCGGCGGCGAGGTGCATCCGCAATCGTCACTGTCGCCGGAGCGCATCGCGGCTCTCATTGGCGGGCTGATGGACACTCCCGAGCGGCTGACGGCCATGGCTGCCGGAGCGAAGTCGGCTGGCCGGCCGAACGCGGCACGGTTGCTCGCTGATCTCACAGAGGCTATTGCGTCCAGAAAAACCGTTTCGGATTTCAGGAAAGGGACGCATTGATGAAGATGCCGCAGACCATCGGCCTTGTGCATTTCATCGGCATTGGCGGCATCGGCATGAGCGGCATCGCCGAGGTTCTGCACAATCTCGGCTACAAGGTGCAGGGTTCGGACCAGGCCGACAGCGCCAATGTCCAGCGGCTGCGCGACAAGGGCATCGAATGCTTTGTCGGCCACAAGGCCGAGAATATCGGCGCGGCCGAAGTGGTGGTCGTCTCCACCGCGATCAAGAAATCCAATCCCGAGCTGAAGGCCGCGCGGGAGAAGTTGCTCCCAATTGTCCGCCGGGCCGAGATGCTGGCCGAACTGATGCGCTTCCGCCAGGCGGTCGCGATCGGTGGCACGCATGGCAAGACAACAACCACGTCGATGGTGGCGACGCTGCTCGATGCCGGCGGGCTCGACCCGACGGTGATCAATGGCGGCATCATCAATGCCTATGGCACCAATGCCCGTATGGGCGATGGCGAGTGGATGGTGGTCGAAGCCGACGAAAGCGACGGCACCTTCCTCAAGCTGCCGGCCGAGATCGCCGTCGTCACCAACATCGATCCCGAGCATCTGGACCATTATGGCAGTTTCGACAAGGTGCGCGAGGCGTTCCGGCAATTCGTCGAGAACGTGCCGTTCTACGGTTTTGGCGTGATGTGCACCGACCATCCGGAAGTACAGGCGCTGGTCAGCCGCATCGAGGACCGCCGCGTCATCACCTATGGCGAGAACGCGCAGGCCGATGTGCGTTTCACCAACCACCGCATGGCCGGTGCCGTCTCGGCATTCGACGTGGTGATCCGCGACCGCAAGACCGGCGGCCAGACGACGATATCTGATCTGCGGCTGCCGATGCCCGGCCGCCACAACGTCTCCAACGCCACCGCCGCAATCGCGGTCGCGCATGAACTCGGCCTGTCGGCCGAAGCGATCAAGAAAGGGCTGTCGTCCTTTGCCGGCGTCAAGCGGCGCTTCACCCACACCGGCTCGTGGAACGGCGTCGACATCTTCGACGATTACGGCCACCACCCGGTCGAGATCACGGCGGTGTTGAAAGCGGCGCGCAGCGCCACCAAGGGCCGCGTCATCGCCATTGCGCAGCCGCACCGCTTCACCCGGCTGCACGATCTGTTCGACGAGTTTTCGGTCTGTTTCAACGATGCCGACACGGTGATGGTGGCGCCGGTCTATGCGGCGGGCGAGGAGCCGATCGACGGCGTGACCTCGGAGGCGCTGGTGTCGCGCATCCGCTCCGGCGGCCATCGCGATGCGCGCTACGTCGAAACCCCTGCCGCGATTTCGCCCGTCATTCGCGCGTTGGCGAAACCGGGCGACTTCGTCATCTTCCTGGGCGCCGGCAACATCACCCAATGGGCCTATGCGCTGCCTGGGGAACTCGGCGGTACCGTCTCATGATGCGCGGCCAGGACCTGCTCGACAAACTTGGCGACCGGCTTGCCGGCCTGCGCGGCCGCATCACGCCCAATGCCGAGATGGACAAGATCACCTGGTTCCGCGCCGGCGGTCTGGCGGACGCCCTGTTCCAGCCGGCCGACGAGGAGGATCTGGCTGCCTTCCTGCGCGCCGTGCCGGAGGACATCCCGCTCACCATCGTCGGTATCGGCTCCAACCTCCTGGTGCGCGACGGCGGCATTCCGGGTTTCGTCATCCGGCTTTCGGCAAAGGGCTTTGGCGAGGCCGAGGTGGTTTCGCCGACCGTCATCAAGGCCGGTGCTGCGACGCCCGACAAGCGCGTCGCGGCCGTCGCTTATGAGGCCGGTATTGGCGGCTTTCATTTCTATCACGGCATTCCCGGCGCCATCGGCGGGGCGCTGAGGATGAATGCCGGCGCCAATGGCGTCGAGACGCGGGAACGTGTCGTCGAGGTGCGGGCGCTCGACCGCAAGGGCAATCTCCACACACTCAGCAATGAAGACATGGGCTATGCCTATCGTCACTCGGCCGCACCTGCCGGGCTGATCTTCACCTCCGCCGTTTTCGAAGGTGTTCTGGAAGACCCAGAGGCGATCAAGGCGGCCATGGACGCCGTCCAGACGCATCGCGAGACGGTGCAGCCGATCCGCGAGAAGACCGGCGGCTCAACCTTCAAGAATCCGGAAGGCACCTCGGCCTGGAAGGAAATCGACAAGGCGGGCTGCCGCGGTTTGATGATCGGCGGCGCGCAGATGTCGCCGATGCACTGCAACTTCATGATCAACACCGGAACAGCGACCGGTTACGATCTCGAATATCTCGGCGAGACGGTGCGCGCTCGCGTGCTTGAAAAATCGGGCATCCGCCTGCAGTGGGAAATCAAGCGCCTCGGCAATTTCCGCCCCGGCCATGCCGTGCAGGAATTCCTCGGACAGCTTCTTTAGCGCAAGCTGAAGTTCATGTGATGCTTGAACTTCAAAGGTCTGAAACAACAGCGCCACCGTTGCTCCAAAGACTCACAACACGCTTTTTCCGGCCGTTTTCGCGGAAAGTGAATCTGTCGGAATCATAAGCACTTGCCAGCGAATCAACTCTCTGATTCTCTGCCTTAAAGCGTTTCCTGATTTGAGTCGTTCGACGCGTCGACCGCGTTTTCCGTCTGGGGGGGCAACCTGCCGGGAGACTCGGACTCAATCTGGTCGCTGAATGCGTGGTTGCGGGCCCGCCGTGAGAGGGATGACGGGATATGAAGAACAAGCATGTGGCTGTCCTCCTGGGCGGATTCTCGTCCGAGCGGCCCGTGTCTCTGTCTTCGGGAAAGGCGTGTGCGGATGCGCTTGAGAATGAAGGCTACCAGGTTACCCGCGTCGATGTTGCGCGCGATGTCGGCGCCGTGCTCACCGAACTCAAGCCCGATGTCGTCTTCAACGCACTGCACGGCCCGTTCGGTGAAGACGGCACCATCCAGGGCATCCTCGAATATCTGGCCATTCCCTACACCCATTCGGGCGTGCTCGCCTCGGCGCTCGCCATGAACAAGGAGCAAGCCAAGAAGGTCGCCAAGGCTGCCGGCATCGCGGTGGCGGAATCGAAGGTTGCCAGCCGCTTTGCCATCCAGAACAAGCATCCGATGAAGCCGCCCTACGTGGTCAAGCCGGTCAATGAAGGCTCAAGCTTCGGCGTCGTCATCGTGCATGAAGGGCAGTCGCATCCGCCGCAGGTCATCGGCTCGTCCGAATGGAAATATGGCGAGACCGTCATGGTCGAGCGCTACATCCATGGGCGCGAGCTGACCTGCGCCGTCATGGGCGACGTGGCGCTCGGCGTCTGCGAGATCATTCCGACCGGCCATTCCTTCTACGACTATGATTCAAAATACGTCGCCGGCGGATCAAAACACGAAATCCCTGCTAAAATTTCATCAAATATTTACCAAAAAATACAGACACTGGCGCTCAAGGCACATCTGGCTATCGGCTGCCGGGGCGTTTCCCGATCGGACTTCCGCTATGACGACCGTCACTCCGAAAACGGCGAGATTGTCTGGCTCGAGATCAACACTCAGCCGGGCATGACGCCGACGTCTTTGGTGCCTGAAATCGCCGCCCAGGCCGGGCACTCGTTTGGCGAATTGTTGAGTTGGATGGTGGAGGACGCTTCGTGTCTGCGTTGAAATGGGGGCAGGACAAGGGCAGGGGCGGCGCCGGGCCGGCGCTGTTCGGCATGCCGTTGTCGTTCGACCATTTCGTGCTGCCGCGCGTGCTGCGCCGGCCGGTGCGCGTGCTGGCGCGCCTGGGCGGCGGCGACTTCGTCGCGCCGCGCTTTTCCGCGGCCATCCTGTCGGCTTCGCTCATTGCATCAAGCAGCCTCTATGGCGCCATTCTCGGCGGTCATGCCGACGACATCGTCCAGAGCATCACCGCCCGGACCGGCTTTGCCGTCGACCAGATCAAGGTGGTCGGCAACCGCCAGACTTCGGAGATCGACATACTGGACCGGCTCGAGCTCGACGGCTGGACGTCACTGATCGGCTTCGATGCCGAGGCCGCGCGTGAACGTATTGATACCTTGCCCTGGGTCGAAGTGGCGGCGGTGCGCAAGGTCTATCCACATACGCTGGAAGTGCGTGTCGAGGAGCGCGAGCCCTTCGCGCTCTGGCAGCAGGGCGCGGAGCTTTCGGTCATCGAACGCTCCGGCGCGGTGATCGCGCCGTTCTCCGGCGGCAAGCAGGCGCTGCTGCCGCTGATCATCGGCACCGGCGCGCCGGCCAAGGCCCCCGACTTCGTGGCCAAGATCAACAAATTTCCCGAGCTCGCGGCTCGGGTCAAAGGCTATATCCGCATCGGCGAACGGCGCTGGGACCTTAAGCTGGAAAACGGCATCACGATCAAGCTGCCCGAGGATGGCGAGGATCAGGCGATCGCCGATCTGGTTCGGATGGACCACGACAACGGGCTTCTGACGCGGGACATCGCCGCCGTCGACATGCGCATCTCCGATCGCCTGGTGGTGCAGCTGACGCCGGAAGCGGCGACGCAGCGCCAGGCCGCGCTCAATGAAAAGCCGCAAAATCTGAAGCGCAAGTCGGGGACGAAGATATGAGCTGGCTTGGCGGCAACAGCGATGCCTCTTCGCGGCGTTCCGGCACGCTCACCGTGCTGGATGTCGGCTCAAGCAAGGTTTGCTGCGTGGTGGCGAAACTGAAGCCGCGCGAGGACGGCAAGCTGTTGCGCGGCCGCTCGCACCGCATCCAGGTGATCGGCATCGGCCACCAGAAATCGCACGGCGTGAAGTCGGGCGTGGTCGTCGATCTCGACCGCGCGGAGCACGCCATTCGCCTGTCCGTCGACGCAGCCGAACGCATGGCGGGACTGACCGTGGATTCGCTGATCGTCAACATGACGGCCGGCCGGCTGAAGAGCGAAACCTATTCGGCCACCATCAATCTCGGTGGCCATCAGGCCGACGAAGCCGACATCAAGCGCGTGCTTGCCGCCGGCGCCAAGCAGGCGCTCAAGGCCGAACGCGACGTGATCCATTCGCTGCCCGTCGGCTTTTCGCTGGACGCCGAGCGCGGCGTGCGCGATCCGCGCGGCATGGTCGGCGACCAGCTCGGCGTCGATATGCATGTGCTGACGGGCGATGCCGCGCCGCTGCGCAATCTGGAGCTCTGCATCAACCGCTCGCATCTTTCGGTCGAGCGCATGGTGGCGACGCCCTATGCCAGCGGGCTTGCGGCCCTGGTCGACGACGAACTGGAAATGGGTGCGGCCTGCATCGACATGGGCGGCGGCACGACGACCATCTCGGTGTTTTCGGAAGGCAAATTCGTCCACGCCGATGCCATTGCCATCGGCGGCAATCATGTGACGCTCGATATGGCCAAGGGCCTGTCGACCTCGCTCGACGCCGCGGAGCGGCTGAAGGTGATGCATGGTTCGGCGCTGCCTGGCAGTGCCGACGATCGCGACCTGGTCTCGATCCAGCCGATCGGCGAAGACGGCGAGATGCCGCTGCAGATCCCGCGCTCGGTGATGACGCGCGTCATCCGCGCCCGCATCGACGAGACGCTGGAACTGTTGCGCGACCGGCTGAACAAGTCGGGCTACGGCAATGCCGTGGGAAAACGCGTCGTGCTGACCGGCGGCGCCAGCCAGCTTGCGGGTCTCCCCGAGGCGGCGCGCCGCATTCTGGGACGCAATGTGCGCATCGGACGCCCGCTCGGCGTGGCGGGCCTGCCGGAAGCTGCCAAGGGGCCGGCTTTCTCGACGGCGGTCGGGCTGCTGATCTATCCGCAGATGGCGAGCTTCGAGAGCCATCCGGCGAAAGGAATTTCCGGTCTCAGGATGACCGGGACGGGCGGAAAACTGCATCGCATGAGTCAGTGGTTGAGAGACAGTTTCTAATTGACGGGGACAGCCCCATAGGCGGCCGCGGCGGCGAAGCGGCGGGAAAGGCAAAGGACGGAGACAATGACGATCAATCTGCAAAAGCCGGACATCACCGAGCTCAAGCCGCGGATCACCGTATTCGGTGTCGGCGGCGGCGGCGGCAATGCCGTCAACAACATGATCACCGCGGGCTTGCGCGGTGTCGAGTTCGTCGTGGCCAACACCGATGCACAGGCGCTGACCATGTCGAAGGCCGAGCGGCTGATCCAGCTCGGCGCGCATGTCACCGAGGGGCTCGGCGCCGGCTCGCAGCCTGAAGTGGGCCGTGCGGCGGCGGAAGAGTGCATCGATGAGATCATCGATCATCTCTCCAACACCCATATGTGCTTCGTCACCGCCGGTATGGGTGGCGGCACCGGAACCGGTGCGGCTCCCGTGGTTGCCCGCGCGGCGCGCGAACGGGGTATCCTCACCGTCGGCGTCGTCACCAAGCCGTTCCATTTCGAAGGCCAGCGCCGCATGAAGACGGCGGATCTCGGCATCGAGGAGCTGCAGAAATGTGTCGATACCCTGATCGTCATCCCCAACCAGAACCTGTTCCGGCTGGCCAATGACAAGACCACCTTTGCCGACGCCTTCGCCATGGCCGACCAGGTGCTCTACTCCGGTGTTGCCTGCATCACCGACCTGATGGTCAAGGAAGGTCTGATCAATCTCGACTTCGCCGACGTGCGTTCGGTGATGCGCGAAATGGGCAAGGCGATGATGGGCACCGGCGAAGCTTCGGGCGAGGGCCGCGCGATGGCCGCCGCCGAGGCGGCGATCGCCAATCCGTTGCTCGACGAGACCTCGATGAGGGGCGCCAAGGGCCTGCTGATCTCGATCACCGGCGGCCGCGACCTAACCCTGTTCGAAGTCGACGAGGCCGCGACCCGCATCCGCGAGGAAGTCGATCAGGACGCCAACATCATCCTCGGCGCCACCTTCGACGAGGAACTCGAAGGCGTCATCCGCGTCTCGGTGGTCGCCACCGGCATCGACAAATCGGCAGCTGAAATTGCCGCGGCGCCGATCTCGATCCGGGCCGTACCGCCGCAGCAGAAGCCGGTCAGCCGCCCAGCGGCTCCGGGGGCGGAAGGCCGTCCGGCACCGGTCCAGCAGCAGACCTATGAGCAGCGCGCGGCCGATCCGGTGGCCGAGGCGATCCAGCTTGCCGAGGCCAATGCGGCGGCAATGGCTCGTCCGGCGCCGATGGCCCAGGCGGAAGATTTCCGCCCGCAGAGCAAGATCTTCCAAGCCCCGCCTGCCCAGCCGCAGCCTGTCGTGCAGCAGGTGATGCAACCGGCGCCGATGCGGGAAATGCCGCAGCCGGTGGCTGCCGCACCGCAGCGCATGCCGCGGGTGGAGGATTTTCCGCCGGTGGTGCGGGCCGAGGTGGAAGCCAAGGGCCGTCCGGCCGACCATGAAAACAGCGGGCCGATGGGGCTGCTCAAGCGGCTGACCAACGGGCTGACGCGCCGCGAAGAAGAGCCGGCCCGGTTGCAGCCGGCTCAGCCGCGCGAACCGAAACTGCGCCAGGCGGCGCCGGAAATGCGCCGCCTTGCCAGCCAGGATCCGCAGCTTTACGCGCCGCGCCGCGGCCAGCTCGACGATCAGGGCCGGTTGACGCCGCAGACCAGGTCGACCCAGGAAGACGACCAGCTGGAGATACCGGCTTTCCTGCGCCGCCAGGCCAACTGAGCCGTTAACGGTATGTAACACTTGTTAACAGGCAGACGAGAGATTGTCTGCCTGTTAACATTTAAAGTGGTTTAATAACAAGGCGTTACGATGTGACGCTCAAGGTCTGTCGCGGTTACACAGAGTAAGAAACCGTGATTTGGAGTCTCCCTGACAGACCATTATCTTTGCCGCAGCACTTTCGGTGTGCTGGGATTCGGGGAAGTGGCCCTGCCTGCCGATAAAAAAGAGCCGCGCCTTTTGGGTTAAAGCGGACTTAGGCGTTTGGGCTATGGGGTTTGTCTTGCAAGACTATCAGACGACACTGAAATCGCGTGCAACGCTGATCGGTACCGGCGTTCACAGCGGCAAACCGGTCACCGTCAATTTCCTCCCTGCGGACGCCGACACCGGCGTGCTCTTCCACCTTTCGAACGGAAGCGAGAGCCGCGAGTTCCGCGCGCTGGTTGCTGAAGTCGGCGCGACCGATCTCTGCACCATGCTCGGCGATCCGGCAGGCGAGCATATCGCCACCGTCGAACATCTGATGGCGACGCTTTTCGGGCTCGGCATCGACAACATCGTCATCGAGATCGACGGTCATGAGGTTCCGATCCTCGATGGCAGTGCGGTGGCGTTCGTGGAAGCCATCGACCAAGCCGGCATCGAGACGCTGGCGGTCAAGCGCCGCTACATCAGGGTGGTCAAGCCCGTCCGCATCGAGAATGGCGCGTCCTGGGCCGAGTTCAGGCCCTATAGCGGCACGCGCTTCGAGGTCGAGATCGATTTCGAAAGCCCGGCGATCGGCCGCCAGCTATTCGCCTCCGACATCAACCCCGACATCTTTCGCCAGGATATCGCGCGCGCCCGCACCTTCGGCTTCATGAAGGATGTCGAGCGGCTGTGGGCGGCCGGCTATGCGCTGGGCTCCTCGCTGGAGAACTCGCTGGTGATCGGCGACGACAACCGGGTGATCAACATGGGTGGCCTGCGCTATCCCAATGAGTTCGCTCGCCACAAGACGATGGACGCGATGGGCGACCTGGCGCTGGCCGGCGCCCGTTTCATCGGTTGCTTCCGCTCCTATCGCGGCGGTCACCGGATGAATGCGGCTGCTTTGCGGCGACTTCTGTCCGACCGTTCGGCCTTCGAGGTCGTCGAGACCACGCGCCGCGAGCGCGGCCGCACCGCCGAGATGAGCGCCGTCACCGGCCCTGTCTTTGCACCCTGGGTGATCTGATTCTTAACGTATTTCTGGCTTTCTGAACGCTGGCCGGTGTTGCACGGATGCATCACCGGCGGTGAAAGTGCATAGCTTTCCGGGCAACACCAAGCCGCCACAAAAATGTGCGATTGGCTAGACATAGCGTTGCTGGGCAAGGCAGTTATGGTTTATGGCTGCTGCCGTCTGTTAGGCGCATGTCGCTCAAAAGTGGGGATCAGTTTTGAGGGAACGCCATGCGAAAGGCATTGAACTAACGCCGAAAGGGCGCAATCCAATCATGTTCTTCAAGCGAGTTGGTCAATCGAAAGCGCCGTATCGGGCTGTTTTCCTGGCGCTTTCGGTGGTTGTGCCATCGCTGTTCCTCTCGGCCTGCATGTCGTCCGAGAAAGACGTCGACCTGTCGACCTATGTCGACCAGACCGAACCGGCCGACGTCCTTTACAATCAAGGCCTTGCCAATCTCAATGCCGGCCGCCTGGATGAGGCGAGCAAGAAGTTCGACGCCGTCGACCGCCAGCACCCCTATTCGGAATTCGCCCGCAAGTCGATGGTGATGGGCGCCTTCGCCGACTACCGCGCCGGCCGTTATGACGAAGCGATCGGCTCGGCAAAGCGCTATCTGACGCTTTATCCGTCGACCGACGACGCGGCTTACGCCCAGTATATTATCGGGCTGAGCTACTACAAGCAGATCAAGGACGTCACCCAGGATCAGAAGGAAGCACGCCAGACCGTGCAGACGATGCAGGATCTGGTGACGCGCTGGCCGACGTCGGAATATGTCGACGACGCCAAGGAAAAGATCCGTTTCGCCAACGACCAGCTGGCCGGCAAAGAGATGCAGATCGGCCGCTATTATCTCGAGCGGCGCGAATACATTGCTGCCGTCAAGCGCTTCCGCAACGTGGTCGAGAACTATTCCAACACCCGCCATGTCGAAGAGGCGCTGGCGCGTCTGGCCGAAAGCTATTACGCCATGGGCTTGACCTCGGAAGCGCAAACCGCCGCTGCTGTGCTCGGCACCAATTATCCCGACAGCCAATGGTACAAGGATACCTACAAGCTGTTGCAGAGCAACGGGCTTGAGCCGCGCGAGAATGCCGGATCGTGGATATCCAAGGCCGGCAAGCTGATCACCGGCGCCTGACGCCCGAGCATCGACTGAGGCGGAACGCGCTTTTCGGATTGATCCGACGCTCAAACAAAAAGATAGTGCGGCGCTGCGACTCCATCGGTCGCATGCCGCTTCACAGCGGTTCAGCGGTTTGATTGAGGCGCTGAACCGTCCTAACTTTTTGTTCTACGCAATTCCGGACGGAAAACCGCTACGCACTTTTCCTGGAATTGCTTGAGGTCCGGGTTCTGATGCTTTCCAGACTGTCGATCCGCGATATCGTCCTGATCGAGAAGCTGGATATCGACTTCCAGCCCGGCCTTTCCGTGCTGACCGGTGAAACCGGCGCCGGCAAGTCCATCCTGCTCGACGCGCTGTCGCTGGCGCTTGGCGCGCGCGGCGACGCCTCGCTGGTGCGCCACGGCGCGGCTCAAGGCCAGGTCATTGCCGTCTTCGATGTGCCGCGCAACCACCCGGTGCGCGCGCTGCTGGCCGAAAACGCCATCGAGGATGACGGCGACATCATCCTGCGCCGGCTGCAGACCGCGGATGGCCGCACCCGCGTCTTCGTCAACGACCAGCCGTCCAGCGTCACCCTGATGCGCGACATCGGCCATGCGTTGGTCGAGATCCACGGCCAGCATGACGAGCGGGCTCTGGTCGACCCCGGCGCGCATCGCGAATTGCTGGACAGTTTTGGCGGCCATCTGGGCGCTGCCCGCGCGACCGGCGAGGCGTGGCGCTACTGGCGTGGCGCCGAGCAGGAGTTCGTCAGGCACCGCGCCAAGGTCGAGGCAGCGGCGCGTGAGGCCGATTACCTCAGGGCCTCGGTGGCGGAACTGGCAAAGCTCGATCCGCAGCCCGGCGAAGATACGCAACTGGCGGAGTTGCGTGCAACGATGATGCGGGCGGAAAAGATCGCCTCGGAAATACACGACGCACAGGATGTGCTGTCAGGCCCGTCCTCGCCGCTGCCGCAACTGGCCAGCCTGTTGAGGCGCCTGCAGCGCAAGGCCAGCGAAGCGCCGGGACTGCTCGAGGATGTGGTGAAGTCGCTGGACGAGGCGATGCTGTCGCTGGATGCGGCGCAATCGGGCGTCGAGGCGGCACTGCGCGCTACCGAATACGACCCGCAGCGGCTGGAGAAGGCGGAGGAGCGGCTGTTTTCGCTGCGTGCGGCCTCACGCAAGCACAGTGTGGCCGTCGACGATCTGGCGCAACTGCGCGACACCATGTCCGCCGATCTCGCCGATCTTGATGCCGGCGAGGGGCGCCTGCATCTCTTGGAAAAGCAGGCCTCAGCGGCGCGCGAAGCCTACGATATTTCCGCAGCCCAGCTCTCCGCCCTTCGCCATGCGGCCGCGGTCGGCCTGACCAAGGCTGTGATGGCCGAATTGCCGGCGCTGAAGCTGGAACGGGCTGAGTTCATCGTCGAACTGGCCAGCGATGGCGAGAACCGCATGGAAGAAGGCATCGACCAGGTCGAGTTCTGGGTGCGCACCAATCCCGGCACCAGGCCTGGGCCGATGATGAAGGTCGCCTCCGGCGGCGAGCTGTCGCGCTTCCTGCTGGCGCTCAAGGTGGCGCTGGCCGACCGTGGCTCGGCGCCGACATTGGTCTTCGACGAGATCGACACCGGCGTCGGCGGCGCCGTGGCCGATGCGATCGGCCAAAGGCTGGCCAGGCTGTCGAAGCGCGTGCAGGTGCTGTCGGTCACGCATGCTCCGCAAGTGGCGGCACGTGCTGCGACGCATTTCCTGATCTCCAAATCCGGCGGCTCGGACAGGGTCGCCACCGGCATCGCCGAAATGGACCGGGCGGCGCGCCAGGAAGAGATTGCGCGCATGCTGGCCGGCGCCACCATCACCGAAGAGGCGCGCGCAGCCGCCGAACGGCTGCTACGCGAGAATATTGCTGCAGCGTAGTCGTCGCAAGGCTTTCGGACAGAGTCAGTAGATGGCTCCATCCCGCTGTTCAGGAATGATTTTTCCGAAATCCTGATTTATGGTGTCGCGCCACTGTCCAGGGACCGCTGCATGTCTGAAAAACCAGTCGAATCGTTGAGCGAAAGCGAAGCCGCGGATGAGCTCCAGCGGCTGGCCGAGGAGATCGCCGGTCATGACAGGCGCTATCATGCCGAGGACGCGCCGACGATTACGGACGCGGAATATGACGCGCTGCGGCGGCGCAATCTTGCCATCGAGGAGCGGTTTCCCGGTCTGGTGCGCGAGGATTCGCCCTCGCTGCGGGTCGGCGCCGCGCCGGCGGAAGGCTTTGCCAAGGTGCGCCATGCGGTGCCGATGCTCAGCCTCGCCAAGGCCTACACAGACGAGGACGTCACCGATTTCATCGAGCGTGGCCGGCGCTTCTTCGACCGCGACAAGGATCTCGACATCGCGTTTACGGCCGAGCCGAAGATCGACGGCCTGTCGGCGTCGCTGCGCTATGAACGCGGTGTGTTCGTGCAGGGTGCTACGCGCGGCGACGGCACTGTCGGCGAGGACATCACCGCCAATCTCAGGACCATCGCCGACATCCCCGCCAAGCTCAAAGGATCGGGCTGGCCCGAGACCATCGAGATCCGCGGCGAAGTCTACATGACCTATGCGGAATTCGAGGCATTGAAGGCCCGCTCGGCGGCGGTAGGCGGCCAGGACTATGTCAATCCGCGCAATACAGCAGCGGGCTCCTTGCGACAGAAGGATGCGTCCGTCACCGCCAGCCGCAATCTTAAATTTTTTGCTTATGCCTGGGGCTACACGACAGCGGATCCGGCGCCGACCCAATATGATTCGGTGCAGAAATTCGCCGAATGGGGGTTCAAGGTCAGCCCATTGATGGTGCGGGCGAAGTCGGTCGAGGAGCTGATCGCGCACTACCACAAGATCGAGGAGCTGCGTTCGTCGCTCGGCTACGACATCGACGGTGTCGTCTACAAGGTCGACCAGCTGGAATTGCAGCGTCGCTGGGGCTTTGTCACCGGTGAACCGCGCTGGGCCGTTGCGCACAAATTCCCGGCCGAACAGGCGATGACGACGGTGCAGAAGATCGACATCCAGGTCGGTCGTACCGGTACGCTGGCGCCGGTGGCGCGGCTGGCGCCCGTCACGGTCGGCGGCGTGGTGGTCGAAAACGTCACGCTGCACAATGAGGACTACATCAAGGGCTTCGACAGCAACGGCCTGCCGATTCGCGACGGCATCGATGTCCGCATCGGTGACACGGTTGTCATACAACGGGCGGGCGATGTCATTCCGCAGATCGTCAGCGTCGTCGTCGACAAGCGGCCGGCTGATGCGGTGCCTTATGAATTCCCGCACGTTTGTCCGGTCTGCGGCTCGCCGGCGACGCGCGAAATCAACGAGAAGACCGGCAAGGAGGATTCGCGCCGGCGCTGCACCGGCGAGCTGATCTGCGCCGCGCAGGCTGTGGAGCGGCTGCGTCATTTCGTGTCGCGCGGCGCGCTCGACATCGAGGGGCTGGGCGCCGAGAATATCGACCTGTTCTTCAATTCGGGACTGGTCAAGACCGCCGCCGATATCTTCACCCTCAGGGATCGCCGCCCGGCCGTCACCAGGGCGCTGGCCGAGCGGCGCGAGGAGCAGGCGCGGCTGCGCGAGGCGGCATCGGGCAAGGCGCGCAAGAATGTGCGCGGTGTCGAGGACCGCAATTATGAAGGTCTCGACAAGCTGTTCGCGGCCATCGATTCGCGCCGCCAGCCGGAGCTCGACCGCTTCATCTTCGCACTCGGCATCCGCCATATCGGCGAAACGACGGCGGCCGTGCTTGCGCGGACGTTTTCGACCATCGAGGAGCTGATCCGCGTCGGCAAGGAAACGGCGGCGGCTGAGGATCCGCACAGCGTCTTCCCCTCCATCAACGGCATTGGCGATACAGTGATCGATGCGTTGCGCGATTTCTTCGGCAATGAACGCAATGACGACGTGCTCGACAGACTGCTCGAACAGGTCAAGCCGAAGCCGTATGTCGTCACCGTGTCGACCGACAGCGAGGTTGCCGGCAAGACCATCGTCTTCACCGGCACGCTGGAAAAGATGACACGCTCCGAAGCCAAGGCGATGGCCGAACGGCTCGGCGCCAAGGTGGCGGGTTCGGTGTCGGCGAAGACCGATCTGCTGGTGGCCGGGCCGGGCGCCGGCTCCAAACTGAAGCAGGCCAGCGAACTCGGCGTCGAAGTCATCGACGAGGACACCTGGCTGCAACGGGTCGGCAAGGCGTGATGGCCGGTTCGTTCAAAGGGTTCGGGCAAAAGGCCATACCGTTCCTCAAGGCGCTCGACTTCCACCAGAGCCGCGAATGGTTCCAGGAAAACCGCGCGCTTTACGACAGCGAGTTGCATGAGCCGTTCTGCGATCTGGTCGAGACGCTGACGGAGCGCTTCGCGGCGGCGGGTCTGGGCTTGCGCGGAGACCGCAAGAAGTCACTGTTTCGCATCAACCGCGACGTGCGCTTCGCCAAGGACAAGCGGCCCTACAACCAGCATTTGTCGGCCATGCTGTCGCCGGATGGCACCAAGATGGAGCAGGGCGTGTTCTTCGTCTATGTCGGGATCGACCGCTGCTTTGCCGATGTCGCCTGGTGGAATCCGGAGCCGTCCCTGCTGCTGGCGATGCGCAAGGCGATCATCGCCCGGCCGGCCGACTTCCGAAAACTGCTTTCAACCCTTAGGAAAAACGGCTTCGAACTCGAAACCGAGGGCCGCATGAAGCGCACGCCGCGCGGCTTCGAGCAGGTCAACGAACCCGATCTTGTCGACGCCATCCGCAACCGGCACTTCTATGTCCAGCACATGATCGATCCGGCTGGAATTCACGCGCCGACGCTGGTCGACGAGCTTGTCGATTTCGCCTTGCGCGCCAAGCCGCTGCTTGACTGGGGCAGGGCGATCCAGGGCACGGCACCGCGGAGCTAAATCAGCCCGGCGCACTGCACGGCTACATCCGCATCAAAAGACCACCGTCGACTGCCAGTTCGATGCCGGTGATGTAGCTTGCCGCATCGGAAAGCAGGAATAGCGCGGCATTGGCCATGTCCTGCGGCGTGCCGATGCGGCCGAGCGGCGCATAATTGGCAACGGCCGCGCGTTTCTCCTCGGTGTCCCAGCGCGCCTGCAGCGGCGTCAACGCCATGCCCGGGCAGATCGAATTGGAGCGGATGCCATCGCCCGCCAACTGCATGGCGAGCGACTTCGACAGCGCACAGACGCCGGCCTTCGATGCCTGGTAGGCATCCTGCGGGGTCGGATCGCCGCGATACCACTGGATGGTGGAGAAGTGCACCATGGCGCCGCCGCGCCCGCCAGCGCGCATGTGCGGAACGACGGCACGCGCCGTGTGCACGAAGGATTTCAGATTGATGTTGAAGACCTGGTCCCAGACATCAAGGTCCATCTCGAGGGCCGACTTGTCGCGGCCGAACCAGAGCACGCCTGCGACATTGGCGAGATAATCGATGCCGCCGCGCTTGCGGCCCGCGGCGTTGATGGTCTGCTCGACAAAGGCGGCGTCGGTGAGGTCGCCCTGGGCAAAGGTGAGCCGGTCGTCATAGGCGGCAAGCGACGCCGGACGCGGCTTGACGTCGATGGCGGTGACCGAGGCGCCGGCCTCGAGCAGCGCCAGCGAGATCGCCTCGCCCATACCGCCACCGGCGCCGGTGACGACCGCGTGCCTGCCGGTGAAATCATAAGCGATCATCCGAATCCCTCATTTTTTACAACATCAGTTTCGCTGATTTGTTGGCTCAAGCGAATTCGTCTGACTTTTCAAACGCCGGCTCCTACATAGCAGCGCGAGATGGGAATGTGACATGTCGGCAGAGACCTTAAGCGAAAATTCTGTGGCCAGCGACTTCTGGGACGGCGTGCGGCTGTCGATGCCGGTGGTTGTCGCCGCGGCGCCATTTGGGCTGCTGTTCGGCGCCATCGCCGTCGACAACGGCTTTTCCGTTCTCGAAGCTTTCTTGATGAGCGCGCTGATCTTCGGCGGCGCGAGCCAGATGGTCGGCATCGAATTGTTCGGCCAGCATGTCGCGCCATGGCTGATCGTGCTGTCGATCTTCGCGGTAAACTTCCGTCACGTGCTTTACTCCGCCAGCATCGGCCGGCGAATCGCGCACTGGCCGATTATCAGCCAAGCGCTGGGCTATTTCGTGCTCACCGATCCGCAATTCGCGGTGGCCGAGCGCAGGGCCGAAGCCGGCGAGACCGTCGGTTTTGCCTGGTATATGGGCCTTGGCCTGCCGGTCTATGTGTTCTGGGGGATTGAAAGCGCGTTGGGCGCGGTGTTCGGCAAGCTGATCCCCGACACGCATGCGCTGGGCATCGATTTCCTGCTGCCGATCTATTTCCTCGGGCTGGTCATGGGCTTTCGCAACCGGCCACTGTGGCTGCCGGTGGTGATCGCCAGCGCCGCGGCGTCGATCATCGCCTACAAAACTGTGGGATCGCCATGGCACGTCTCCATCGGCGCCGTTGCAGGCGTGCTTCTGGCCGTCATCCTGCCGCCGCACCATAGCGGTGTGGAGGCAAAACGATGAGCGCGACTTTGTGGATCATCATTGCCGGCGCGATCGCCACCTATCTCACCCGCGTCGGCGGCCATCTGGTGATCTCGCGCTTCGACCACATCCATCCACGCGTCGAGGCTGGCTTGAACGCCGTGCCGGCGGCGGTGTTGACGACGCTGGTGGCGCCCGCCGCACTCAGCGCCGGACCGGCGGAATGGGCGGCGCTGGTCGTCGCCGCTGTGGTCTCGCTACGTGGCGGACTGATGGCGATGTTTCTGGCAGGGGCGGTGGTGCTGATCCTAGCGCGGCAGTTTGTGGCATAGGGCGCCTGCCGGCAGAACAGTTTCGAACTGTCGGCGCCGCCCCTCATTGCCCTGCCGGGCGTTCGTCACTCGAAAAGCCAAGCAATTGGCTTTTCGTCCGCTTCGCGGACCGCTCCTCACCTCCCCGTATAGTGACGGGGAGAAAGAAGCTCATTTCAAATCTTGGCGTCGTGCGGTAGCGGCGCTGTTGCCTTCTCCAGCCAGGCCAGCGTCTCGTCGTCGAGCATCGGGCCGATCTCGGCCAGCACCCCGGCATGGTAAGTATCCAGCCAGTGCAACTCGTCGCGCGTCAGCAGGTCGGTGCGGATCAGCCTGACATCGATCGGCGCCAGTGTCAGCGTCTCGAAACCGTGCATGGCAATGTCGCCGCCTTCGACCTGTTCGGCAGGCGTAACCAGGATCAGGTTCTCGATGCGGATGCCGTAGGAGCCTTCCTTGTAATAGCCGGGCTCGTTGGACAGCATCATGCCGGCCAGCAGCTTTTCGGTGCCGGTGCGGGCGATGCGCTGCGGCCCTTCATGCACGGCCAGATACGAGCCGACACCATGGCCGGTGCCATGGGCAAAGTCGCAGCCATGCTTCCACAGCGCCATGCGCGCCACCGCGTCGATTTCCGAGCCGCGCGTGCCGGCGGGAAAGCGCAGCGTCGAAATGCCGATCATGCCCTTCAGCACCAGCGTAAAGCGCTCGCGCATCTCCTCGGTCGGCTGGCCGATCGGCACCGTGCGGGTGATATCGGTGGTGCCGTCCTGATACTGGGCGCCGGAATCGAGCAGGAACAGCTCGCCCTTTGCCAGCTCGCGGTTGGTGGCGCGCGACACGCGGTAGTGCATGATGGCGCCGTTCGGACCGCTGCCGGAAATGGTGTCGAAGGAGACATCGCGCAGCGGCATCTGCGTTTCCTCGCCGGTCTGCCGGCGCACCTCCTCCAGCTTGGTGACAACGGTTATTTCGTCGAGCGTGCCCGGCTTCTGCCGTTCCAGCCAGCACAGCAGTTTCGCCACCGCCGCCCCGTCTCGGCGGTGCGCGGCGCGGCTGCCGGCGATTTCCGCCTGGTTCTTGGTGGCGCGCGGAATGCGGGCGGGATCGGCCGCTGAAACAAATGCGCCGCCATTGTCCTCGACCAGCATTCTCAGCTTCTCCGCCGCCAGCACCGGGTCGAGCGCGATCTTGGCGCCGCCCTTGGCAAGGGTAACGACCGCCGCCTCGAATTCGCCGGGCTCGTGCAGATCGGCGAGTTGGGTGAGATAGGCGGCGACCGTGCGCGAAAACTTGCGCTGGTCCATGAACAGCTGGTGCTTGCCGTCGGCGGCAAGGATCGCGAAGCCGAGCGCCAGCGGCGTGTGCGGCACGTCGCCGCCACGGATGTTGAAGGCCCAGGCGATCGAGGAGGGGTCGGTGAGCACGGCGTGCGTCGCGCCCTCCTTGCCGATTGCCGCCGCCAGCCGCGCCAGCTTGTCCTTGGCGAGTTCCCCGGCAAAGCCGATCGGGTGGATTTCGACCGGCGCCACGGGCGGCGCCGGCTGATCCTTCCAGATGATGTCGATCGGGTTCCTGTCGAGCGGCACCAGCGTCGCGCCGGATTGCTCGGCCGAGGTTTTCAGCGCCTTGACCTCAGCGATCGTGTGCAGCCACGGGTCGAAGCCAAGCCTGGCGCCCTTGCCGAGATTGTCCTTGATCCAGGAGGCCGGCGGGTTGTCGACGAGACTCTCGATCGCAAAAATGTCGAGATCGACCTCGTGGCGCACTTGCAAGGTATAGCGGCCATCGACGAACATGTAGGCGCGGTCACGCTGCACAAGTGCTACGCCGGCCGAGCCGCTGAATCCGGTCAACCATTTCAGCCGCGCCGAGCGATCGGCGACATACTCGCCCTGGTGCTCGTCGGCGCGCGGCACCAGGAAACCGTCGAGGCCATTATCCGCCAGCCATCGCCGCAGCAACGTCACGCGCGGCTTGCCGACGCTGGGGTCGCCTGCGGAATCGAAGGTCTGGAACATGGTATGCCTCCTGTATCGGGCGCGACCGTAGCGCATGACCCGGAAAACCGGAATCGATTTTCGCCAACCGCAACAGGCTCGGATGGTCCAAAGCGCGTTGCGTCTCAGTGCTTCAGGTGGATCGTCACCCAGCCTTCGCGATGCAAGGTCCTGACATGCCGGAAATTCTGGCCGACATAGGCCGAGATCACCGCATTGCATTGGCGCTCGAGGATGCCGGACAACACGATCGAGCCGCCGAGGCTGATGTGCCTGGCCATCTCAGGCGCCAGCCGCATCAGCGGCCGCGCCAATATGTTGGCGACGATGAGGTCGAAAGGCGCGCGCTTGCCGAAGATCGGGTGGTGGAAACCGGGCGCCGTCACCGTTTCGACCAGCGCCTTGACGTGGTTGAGGCGGGCATTGGCGGCGGCGACCCTGACGGCGATCGGATCGATGTCGGTCGCCAGCACCGGAATATGCGCCAGTTTGGCGACGGCGATCGCCAGCACCGCGCTGCCGGTGCCGAGGTCGAGGGCATTCCTGGGACGTTCGCGGCGCACGACCCGCTCCAGCATTTCGAGGCAGCCGGCCGTGGTGCCGTGATGGCCGGTGCCGAAGGCAAGGCCGGCCTCGATCTCGATGGCCAGTTCGCCGCTGTGGCGCTTCCTGCGGTCATGCGCGCCATGGACGAAGAAACGTCCAGCGCGCACCGGCTTCAGTCCCTCCAGCGAGCGCGCCACCCAGTCGATGTCGGGCAAAACCTCGCGCTCGATCGGCTTCGACAGGGACAGTCCGGCAAGGCTGTCCCTTAGCCGCGCCTCAACCGCGTCGACATTGCCGTCGGTGTAGAGCGAAACCTCATAGATGTCGCGGTCTTCATCGACTTCGAGCACGGCGATCGGCAGGCCTTCATCCTCGAAAGCCGGCTCGAGCGCGGCAAAGATGCGGTCGGCCTCGATCTTCCCAGCGATGAAGTGGAGCCTGGTCTGACCCATCAGTTGGTCTCTTGCTTGAGCATGATCTCTGGACAACACTTTTCTGTCCGAGAAAACCGGAATCCACGTTTCGGGATCATGCCTAGCCTGCCGCCAGCCGCTTCAGCTTGGCGATAGCGGTATCGGCGCTTTCGCCATAGGCTATGGTGCCCGAAAACTCGCCCTTGGCGTTGAGCAGCAGCGCGGAGGCGGTGTGGTCCATCGTGTAATCGCCGTCGCCGGTGTCGACCTTCTTCCAGTAGATGTTGAAGGACTTCGCCATGGCGTGCACCTTGTCGGGATCGCCCGATATGCCGACGATGCGGTCGGAGAAATTGCTGACGTAAGTGTTCATCACCGGCGGCGTGTCGCGCTCTGGATCGACTGTAACGAAGTAGGCGTTGAGGTTCTTGCCGTCGTCGCCCAGCGTCTTCAGCCAGCCGGCCATTTCGAACAAAGTGGTCGGGCAGACTTCCGGGCAATGGGTGAAGCCGAAGAAGACGATGCTGGGTTTTCCCCGAAAGGCGGCTTCGGTGATTGGCGCGCCTTTCTGGTCGACCAGCGTGAATGGCGCGCCATACGGTTCGCCACCATAGTGGCCGCGATAGAAGTCAAAGGTGAGCCAGCCGATGCCCGCCGCCATCAGAACGAGAATGCCGACCAGAATTGAACGCATCATCAGGAATTGTCCGTAGCAGAAATCATCGAGCGCCGGATCGGCGCCTCTCTGCCGGCAGTCTTAGCCGGTCGCAGGGGGCAAGGCAAAGATGCCGCGTTGCCGCAACCGGGCTGGGCGCTACCTTGCAAACAGCTGGCCCTTATCCCACCTGAGACCGGCAAACTGAACCTGAGGAGGCTCCCTTGCAAAGACGGACTGGGCAGAGACGGATTGGGCAGAAACTGATCGGCGGCGCGCTGGCCGCATGCATTGCCCTTGGCGCCGGTGCCGCAGCGGCAGAGGAAGTCGGCAAGGTCGGCGTCGATTGGGTCGGCAACGACATCATCGTCGAGGCGATCAAGGATCCCAAGATCGACGGCGTGACCTGCCATGTCTCCTATTTCGACCGCAGCGTCATCGACCGGCTGCACAAGGGCAACTGGTTCGAGGATCCGTCTGATTCCTCGATCTCCTGCCGCCAGACCGGGCCGATCACCATCGGCGACATCGACACGAGCGAGGGCGGCGAAGAGGTGTTCAAGCAAGGCATCAGCCTGATCTGGAAGAAGCAGGTGGTGAACCGCATCTACGACAAGAAGAACGAGACGCTGATCTATCTCTCGCATTCGCGCCAGGTGCAGGACGGCTCGGCGAAAATGTCGGTGACGACCGTGCCGCTGTTCGGCCAGAACGTGGTGTGGACCGGCGGCAAGCCGAAATAGCGGATTCTCCGGGCGCAACGCGACAATTGCTTCCGCAATTGTGCGGGGGTAAATCCGCCAGATGGACCGTACCGAAAACCTCGTCCTGAAAGATCCCGAGCCGCGCATCCATCCGACCGCGGAGCTCAAAGCGTGCAAGCTTGGCCGCTATGCCTCGATCGGCGAACGGGTGGTGCTGCGCGAGGTCAGTGTCGGCGATTTCTCCTATTTCGAGCGCCACGCCGAGGCGATCTACACGACGATCGGAAAATTCTGCTCGATCGCCGCCAACAGCCGCATCAATGCGCTGGAGCATCCGATCGAGCGGATCACGCAGCACAAGCTCAGCTACCGGCCGAACGAGTATTTCCGCTGGCTGGGCGTCGACGCGGCGTTCCGCGCGCGGCGGCAGGCCAAGGCGGTCAGCATCGGCAACGATGTCTGGATCGGCCATGGCGCCGTCATCATGCCCGGCATCAGCATCGGCAATGGCGCCATCGTCGGCGCCAATTCGGTGGTGACGCGGAATGTGCCGGCCTACACAATCGTCGCCGGCGTACCGGCGAAGCCGTTGCGCATGCGCTTTCCCTCCGAGATCGCGGCGCGGATCGAAAGCCTCGCCTGGTGGGACTGGCCGCCGGAGAAACTCGCCAAAGCGGTTCCCGACATGCAGGCTTTGCCGATTGAGGATTTCCTCGATCGCTGGGAGCAAGAGCATTCCTGAGAGCTCGCCGCGCGTGCGCGGTTTCATCGACTGGCTGGCCGAAATCCTGGCGCCAAAATTCTGAACGGCACGTGTCGGGAAGAGTTCCGCCGGTCTGCGGCAACGCAACGGACCCCTTCCGCCATGCGGGGGTGGCGCAGCGGAAGGGGCTTGGAGACAAATCCGCCGTGAAGCGGAACGAACAGGTTTTGGCCTGCATGGTGACTAATGGCAACAAACCGATAAGGCGGCTTTTCACGGCGCTGCGCCTTTGGCGTGCATACAATTGCACCAGCGATGCCCTCTGCGACAGGGAACCGGAAGCGGCTGCCGGTTGTTTATTGTTGGAGCGATGAATGCGGCCTTGGTCAGCTCGTCGCGCTTTGAACGGTTGAGGATGTGAATGATCGAAAAGCTGTTTACCAGAATCGCCAACACCGTTTCGCACTTGGCGGGCCTGCCGCCGACTTTCATCGCCTGTTGCGCCATCGTTATCGTCTGGGCGGTAAGCGGGCCATTCTTCGGCTTCTCCGATACGTGGCAGCTCGTCATCAACACGGGAACGACGATCATCACCTTTTTGATGGTGTTCCTGATTCAGAACACCCAGAACCGCGACGGCGCCGCGGTTCAGGCCAAGCTCGACGAACTGATCCGCGTCAGCGAGGGCCACAATCATTTCATCGGCATCGAGCACCTGACCGAATCCGAGGTCGAGGAGATCAGAGACAAATGCGAGCGGGCGGCAAAACGCCATGACCACGAGCTCGCCGAACTGGCGGGCAAGAAGGCCGTCGCGCAAAAGCGCACCGCGAAAAAACGCGCGCCCGCCTGAGTCTCGGCTTTGGCTGAGTTCGACGATCAGTTTCCCATAAAGGCCGCGAAAGCGTCCTTATGGTCGGGGTGCCAGCGCGAGAGAGCAGGCCGGTTCTCGATGATGTCGCCGATCGCCCAGGCCATGCGCTTTTCATCGGTCGGCCGCATCACCTCATTGTCGGGGCACAGGATGTAGAAGTCCCCGCGCGCCAGCGAAGCCAGCATGAAGTCGACCACCTGCTCGCCGGTCCAGGCGCCAGCCGGTTTTTCGACCGCTCCTTCGGTGAGGCCGGTGAAGGTGAAGCCGGGAATGAGAAGATGCGCCGCGACCTTCGCGCCCGGCTCGTTGCGCAATGCGTGCGCCAGGCCTTCGGTGAACGTCTTCAATGCCGATTTGGATACGTTGTAGGCGAGATTGCCGGGTGGCGTGGTGATGCCTTGCTTGGAGCCGGTGTTGATGATCAGGCCCGGCTCTCCGGAGGCCAGCATGGCCGGCGCAAAGGCCTCGACGCCATGTACGACGCCCCAGAAATTGATGTCGATCAGCCGCTTCCAGGCGTCGCCGTTCTCCCACGGTTTTCCCGGATTGTTGCCGACGCCGGCATTGTTCATCAGCAGCGATACGGCGCCGAAAGCGGCATGCGTCTTTTCCGCCAGCCGGCCGAGTTCGTCGGCCTTCGAGACGTCTGTGGCGACCGCAAGCACGGCATTCTCGCCGGCGATCGCGGCGACTGCCTGGCGGGCCGCATCGAGGCGCGCGCCGCCAATGTCGGCCAGCACCAGTCTCATGCCCATAGCCGCCAGCCTTTTGGCGGCGGCAAGCCCGATGCCGCTGGCGCCCCCGGTGACGACGGCGACGTTGCCTCGGCTGAGGGCGGGCAAAGCGGATTGGATTTCGGCGTCGGAGGTCATGATCTTTTTCCTAGGGTTCGGGTGGCGCCGAACTTAGCGCGGGCCGCGCATCGTGCAAGGCCGTCCCGCGTGTTCGGGTTGACCGCATCAACGGCGGCTGTGCATGCTGCGGCTGAACAGGAGACTGCCGATTGACCGACTGGGTTGCGATCCTGAAGGAGCAGACCGCCACCGGCGACCAGATGGGCCGCGAGGTGCCACAGATGCTTGCCAATCCGGACATAAGCGAAGCGCAGGTGAAGACCTTGTTTTCGGCACTCGAAAAACAGGCCGAGTTCGTCGAGAAATTGCGCATGGCGCTGGAAAAATTCGGCCATGATTTTTCGATCATCAAGGCGGCCGAGCGGCTGGAGGAGCGCTATGCCGACCTTGCGGCGTCGGTTGCCGAAAAGCTGAAGGCGATGCGCAAGTAGACGCGTCCTACGCTACTTTTCCAGCACCCGCGAAAAACGCGTGTCCGGCACGAACCAGACGGCGGCCACCAGCACGAAGATCGCAACGCCGATCCATTGGTTGACGAAGGCAAGCGGGACGGCGGCGGCGTAGAGGGCCACCGAGATCTTGCCCTTGCGGTCATTGCCCAGCGCCTTGGCGAAGGCGGTGTCGTTGCCGTGCAAATGGTGCAGCTTGGTGGCGAGAAAGGTGTAGGCGACCGCGCACAGCACCAGGTCGATGCCATAGACGGCGACGGGGACCGGCGCGAAATGGTTCTCGCCCATGAAGGCCGTCGTTGCCGGCATCAGCGACAACCAGAACAGAAGGTTGAGGTTGGCCCACAGCACGCGGCCGTCGACCCTTTGGACGGTGTGGAACATGTTGTGCAGATTGTTCCAGTAGATGCCGACATTGATGAACGACAAGACATAGCTGAAAAAGATCGGCCACAGCGGCAGAAGCGCTGAAAAATCCTCGCCATGCGGCACTTTCAGCTCCAGCACCATGATGGTGATGATGATGGCGACCACCCCATCGGTGAATGCCTCGACTCTACCTTTTCCCATGGTTTCTCCCTCTCGATGGAAAGACGTTAAGCGAGGACTTCGGGCAAGACCATCCTGACAAGGTTGTCAGGATGAAGTTCGGCGCGTGGAACGGCCATCCTTACATGGACGTTGGGGCGCAATTGGGCGTTGGGCGATTGGCCGGAGGTTGCCATGACCAGCTATGCCGAGACCACGACGCGCGACAACGGACTCGATGGCCGGCCCGCGATGGCCGCGGTTGCCGCCATGATCGCCGCGCTGTTCGCCGGCAGCACGGTGCTGACGCCGCTTTACGTCATCTACAAGCAGGCCTTCGGTTTCTCGCAGATCACGCTGACGCTGGTCTACGCCGTCTATGTCGTCGGCAATCTCGGCGCATTGCTGATGTTCGGGCGCTTGTCCGACGGCATTGGCCGCCGTCCTGCGGCGCTGGCGTCGATGGCCATAGCGGTGGTCAGCGCGGTGGTGTTCCTGCTGGCCGAGAATGTCGCATGGCTCGATGTCGCCCGCATATTGAGCGGCCTTGGCATCGGCGTCGGCGCTGGAACCGGCACGGCCTGGCTTGCCGAATTGATCGAAGGTAAGGACAAATCGCGCGCGGCAATCATCGCCACCAGCACCAACTTCGTTGGCCTTGGCCTCGGCGCGCTGGCATCGGGCCTGCTCGCCGAATATGCGCCCTGGCCGTTGAGACTAACGTTTGCGGTCTATCTTGCCTTGCTGGTGGTGGTGACGCTGCTGATCTGGCGTACCCGCGAAACCGTGTCCCGGCCGGGCAGGCTGACCGACGTTTCGTTGCGGCCACGGCTATCGGTGCCGAGCGATATCCGCGCTGCCTTCGTGGCGCCGGCGGTCACCGGTTTCGGCGCCATGGCGCTGGTCGGCTTCTATGCAGCCCTGGCGCCGAGCATCCTGGCGCAGCAACTGCATGTGGCCAACCATGCCGAGGCCGGCGCGCTGTTCTTTGAACTGTCGATCGTTGCGGCCGCGACCATTCTGGCCACGACCCGACTGTCCAGCCGCGCCGGCATGCTGGCCGCGCTGGCGCTGATGATCCCGGCCGTAGGGCTGATGGTTGCTGCTCAGTTTTTCGCGTCGATGTCCCTGATGGTTGCCGCCACCGCTGTGTGCGGCGTGGCGGCGGCGCTCGGCTATCGCGGCGGCCTGCAGGTGGTGAACCAGATCGCACCTGCCGAGCGTCGCGCCGAATTGGTGTCGGCGTTCTTCATCTGCTGCTTCTGCGGCAATGCGCTGCCGGTGATCGGCATTGGGCTGCTGTCGAGTTGGGCCACTCCGACGACGGCAAGCCTGGCCTTCGCCGGCATGATCACGCTGTTCTCTGTCGTAGCGCTGGGGTTCGGCGTCAAATACGCGCGCTGAGCCTCACCCGTTTGGCGTCTCGGGCGCCATGTTTGCCCGTCCGCGCGGGATGCCGAGGCCGGTGTCGGGCGGCTCGCCGGCGGCCGGGCGGTCCTCGATCATGTGCATGGTGCGCCAGCGGCCGAAGCGATAATAGGCGGCGGCCAGCACCAGCGAGGTGATCGATCCCGCCGGAAAACTCCACCACAGCGCTTCCTCGCCGATGTAGCTCCTGAAGAAGTAGGCAAAGCCGGTACGCACGACCAGCACGGAAATCACCAGAATGATCAGCGGCGGCATCACGGCACCGGTGGCGCGCACGGTGGCGAACAGCACGATGGTGACGCCGAACAGGATGAACGACCAGGACGCCACCTTGTTGATGTGGGCTGCAATGTCGATTGCGATGCTGTCGCGGCTAAGGAACAGGCCGAGCACCGGCCTGTCGAAGAGGAACAGCAGCGCCACCAGGGCGCCGGTGAGCACCAGGTTGAAGCCGACGCCGGACGCCGCGATGCGACCGATGCGGTCCCAGCGCCCGGCGCCGACATTCTGGGCCGCCATCGACGAGACTGCGGCTCCGATCGCCAGTGCAGGCATCTGGATATAGGTCCACAGCTGCGCCGCGATGCCGTAGGCGGCGGCGACCTGCGAGCCGTAGGAGTTGACGATGCCCATGACGGTCAGCGCCGCCGCCGAAATGACGATCATCTGCAGGCCCATCGGCACGCCCTTGAAGACGACGATCCTGAGCAGCGCCGGATCCGGCCGCAGCAGAGCGAGGTTGGCGCCGGCGAGCCGCAGCGGATGCTTTCTGGCATAAAGCACGACGAGGATGGCGATCACGCTCACTGTCTGGCCGATCAGCGTCGAGGTGGCGGAGCCGGCGATGCCGAGCTCGGGGAAGGGGCCGATGCCGCGAATGAGCAGCGGATTGAGGATGATGTCGAGCACGACGGCGAGCGCCATGAAGAAGAATGGCGTGCGCGAATCACCCGCACCGCGCAGCACCGTCATGACGAAGGACAGAAGATTCATCATCGGCACGGCGACGAAGATGATACGCAGATAGGAGCGCGCCAGCGGCAGCGCATCGGGCGGGGTGCCCAGTGTGTTGAGGATGGCGTCGACCCAGATCCAGCCGCAGACGGCGAAGATAGCCGAGACGAGGAAGAAGAAGCTGGCGCTGGTGCCGACGATGCGCCGCGCCTCGGGCAGGTCGCGGGCGCCGACCGATTGCGCCACCAGGATGGTCGCGGCCATGCCGATCCCGAACACGGTGCCGAGAATCAGGAACAGCACCAGATTGGCGTTGGAGGTGGCGGTCAGCGCCGATTCACCGAGGAAGCGGCCGACCCAGACGGCGTTGATCGAACCGTTGAGCGATTGCAGCACGTTGGAGCCGAGCACCGGCAGAGCGAACAAAAGCAGCGTGCGCGGAATCGGGCCGCTGGTCAGGTCGCCGGTGCGCCGGCGCGGTGGTATTTTTTCGTCCATGGGCTGTTCGGCGAAGGTTCATCTCAAAGTCCGCCCGGCAATGATCGCCGATTTGACGGACAAGGTCGATGCGGCATTGGAACATGCCACCTGGCGGCTTCACGCTAATCAGTTCTCAAAACATCCGGAATGGGATATGGGTCGTCGCCGCGTGGGGTCGCATATCCTGTTGGATATGATGAATAGGCTGGGGGGATCATGTCCGACAATCCGCTTTTTTCCGAGCGCCTGAACCGGCGCGCGTTTCTTGGAATATCCGCTTTGGGTGCCGCTTCCATGGCGCTTTCAGCCTGCACCACGACCGATGTCGTGGTGCCGCCAACGCCCGCCCCGGCGCCTGAACCGGCTCTGGGCGATGCCGCCACCATGTATTCGGCGCGCGTCGATGAGGGCTTTTCATTGCCGGCAATCCCCGTGGCCAAGCTCGATCCGAAGTTCGTGCGCCAGATCGTGGACGATCCGACCGGCGAAAAACCCGGCACGATCGTCGTCGATACATCCGAGCATTTTCTCTATCTGGTGCGCGACGGCGGCAAGGCAATGCGCTATGGCGTCAGCCTCGGCAAGGCCGGGTTTGGCTGGACCGGCAGCGCCGTGATCCAGGCGCGCAAGAAATGGCCGGTGTGGACGCCGCCGCCGGAAATGATCCAGCGCCGGCCGGAACTGGCGAAATACAAGGACGGCATGCCGCCCGGACCGCAGAGCCCGCTCGGCGCGCGCGCGCTCTATCTGTTCCGCGACGGCAAGGACACGATGTACCGGCTGCACGGCACGCCGGAATGGGATTCGATCGGCAAGAACGCGTCGTCAGGCTGCGTGCGCTTCATGAACCAGGACATCATCGACCTCTACAGCCGGGTCAACGGCGTAGCCCAGGTCTATGTGCGCCCGAACCTGTCGGCCGCGGGCAAGATCATGGCTGTGTCGAGCCGGACCGCCGAGCCGATCGATGCCGGCGTGCCAAGGGATGCGGAGATTTTGAAATAGGTGCCTTCACGGCATCGCTGATCGCCGACAAACGGTAAAGGCGGACGCGCCGGGCGCGTCCGCCTTTCCGTATACGGCTACTTCTTGGCGAGGCCCGGAAGCGTGACCTGATAGACCAGGAACATGGTATCGACATCGGCGCCGTCTTCGGCCTTGTAGGGCGCGCCGACCTGAAAACCGTCCTGGGTGAGAAAGTCGTTATCGTTGCCGACGAACAGGAAATAGTCGTCGGGCAGCGCCGGATCGAGCACGCTGACCACCGACATTGCTTCCCACTTCTCCGACAGATTGTTCTTGTCGTTGGGCTTGCCGTCATGCAGGCCGAAACGGCCGAGTTCCTTGTTGTCGTTGATGTCGATGAACGGCGTCAGCTTGGCCGGGGTCACCGAGGGGTCGAGCACGCCCTTGGGCGCCAGCGGCTTGTCGGCGGCATCGAAGGCGCCGCCGGCAATGTCGGTGGCGCCAGAGACGTCGACGACGAAAATCTGGCGCAGCAGCGAAGTATCGCCCTTCGCCCCCTGGCCGTTTCCGCTGTCGCGCGCCAGCATCACGAAGGTCTTGTCGGACAGCGCCACGATTTCGCTCTGCGCGGCGACCTTGGTCTTGTCCTTGGCGTCCTTGAACACCGGCAGCGGCACGGCATATTCATGCACCAGCTTGAGATGGGCCGGGTCGGAGGCGTCGTAGACCAGCGCACGGGTGTTCTGGCGCGTCGCGGGCGAATCGCCGCCATCCTGGCGGGGCGCCGACTGCAGCACAGCGATCAGCGACTTGCCGTCCGGCGTCAGCGCCATGCCTTCGAGGCCTTGATTGTTCTGGCGGCCGGTTTCGGGATCCTTCGGATCGGGTTCGGCTGCACCGGGGCCCGGATTGTCGGAGGCGAAGTTCGGCGCGCCCTTGCGCATCGGCACCAAAGCGGCGGGCGGCTGCGTTGCCGACAACAGATGGCCGTCGGCCGAGAAGCGGTAGATGTTGGGGCCGTATTCGTCAGAGATGAACATGGTGCCGTCGGGCAGCCGCGCGATCGCCTCATTGTCGAGCGCCAGCTTGCCATTGGCCTCGGGCAGGATCGGCAGGTCGCCATTGGCCGCGCGCACGCCGTTGAGCGGATCGAGGCCGGTGGCGTCAGCGCCCTTGTCGTCGGTGAGGAGCAGGGAATCGGCAAGCGTCGCCTTGACGCCTGTCTGTTCCTGGCCGGAGGTGGGCGTGGCGCCCAGTGCGGTCGGCGTGAATTCGATATGAATAGTGTTGAGGCGCGGCCGGTAATCGGTGGTGCCGACGACATTGTAGCCACGGTCCGGCAGCAACCAGAGCGAGCCCTTGTAGCCGTCCGCGCCACGGGTCCAGCTTGCGGCGTCGATGGACATGCCGGAGCCGGAGCCGAAGGTCTCGCCGAACTTGTCCTTCTGATCGGCCGGGATGCGGCCGACGCCGACCAGGCCCTTGTTGACGAAGCCGCCAACGGTGGCGGTGCTGTCGGCAAGGGCAGGGGTCAGGGCGGTAAACAGCGCCAGCGCGGCGCCGAGCGACACGGTTCGGTGCGAGATTTTCATGGAGATCCTCTTTGTGACAAGCCTTGAGCGGCGCAAAGGGGCCACCGCATCGCATCGACGATGTCGCCCTCTCGCAAAGCGGTCTAGGACGCGAACATGATACTTGCGTGACAGAGAGGGCCTCTTCCTTCTCCCTTGTAGGAGAGGGAAGAGCGCAATGATCAATCGCTGTCGCGGGCGATCAGCTCCAGCGGCCAGACTTCGCGGATGATGCGCGGACCTTCCGGGCCGGCAAAGGCGGGAAGCGAGGCCAGCAGCATTTCGGCCAGCCGCCGGCCCATCGGCTCCAGCGACGGACGGAAGGCGGTCAGCGCCGGCGAGAAATAACGGCAGAGCGGCGTGTCGACGATGACGATCACCGCGATGTCGTGGCCGGGCCTGATGCCCATCTCGGCCAGTGCTTTGCAGCCGCCGAGCGCCATTGCGTCATTGTTGAAGATGATGGCTGTGGGCCGGTCCTTGGAGAGCATCACGCGCGGCGTCACCTGGTAGCCTCCGGCCTCGTTGATGAAGCCGTCGGCGATCAGGCCGGGGTCGACTTCGATACCATGCCGCTTCAGCGCCTTGCGGTAGCCGTCGAGGAACAGGTAGCCGAAGTTGAGATCAAGCGAAGGGCGGATGGCGGCAATGCGGCGGTGGCCGCGCGCGACCAGCCGGTCGACGGCTTCATCACCCGCCCTCTCGAAATCGATATCGAGCGAAGGATAGGTGTCGTCGCCGGATTGACTTCGGCCAAGCGTGGCGAAGGGAAAGCCAGCCTTGCTGAGATAGTCGATCCGATCGTCTTCCCGCCGTGTATTGGCCAACACGACCGCGTCGGCTCGGCGCGTCTCAACCACGCGGCGCAGCCTGTCCTGCTGATATTGACCGGGCTCACCCATGACGACCATCAGATCCAGGCCATACTCGGCAAGCCGGCCTTGCAGACCGATCAGGAACGGGATGAAGAACGGTTCGCCATATTGCTGGTCCCCCGGATGCGGTTGCAGCATGAAGGCGATCGAATGGGTGGCGCCTTGCCGCAGGCTGCGGCCGGACTGGTTGGGTGAATAGTTCAGCTGCTTGGCGGCGGCGAGCACGCGCTGGCGGGTGTCGGCATTGACGTCGGCGCGGCCGTTCAGCGCCCGCGACACGGTGCCGATCGAAATGTTCAGGTGACGCGCGAGGTCATGGATGCTGGACGCCAAGGACTTCTCTCCCCCGACCCTTGGCTAGCACCGGCTGCCGCTCAGGCCAAGGCTTCGGGATGATTTTCGCGGGCAGCCGATTGACATTCTAGGCCATCGGGTGTGTTCTCGTAAACGTTTACGGAGAAACGTTTACGGTGATGCCGGAAATGCCGTGACATTCGGTCTGGAGGGACCGGACGGGAGGAATGCCGGATGATGAATGCCGTCCTCGTCGGCTGTGGTGCGATGAGCAAGGCCTGGCTCGATGCCGCGAGGCAGATCGACGGGCTGGCCATTGTCGGCCTTGTCGATCTCGACGCCGAACGGGCGAAGGCGAGGGCGCACGAATACGGGCTCGACGGCGCGGTAATCGGCACCAGCCTCGACGCGGTGCTCGACCAGACCAAGCCCGACGCGGTGTTCGATGTCGTGGTTCCTGCCGCCCGCCGCGACGTCGCCTTTTCCGCCTTTGCCCATAATTGCCATCTGCTCACCGAAAAGCCGCTCGCCGACACCCCGGAAAATGCCCGCGCCATTGTCGACGCGGCGCGCCAGGTAGGGCGAGTTCATGCCGTGGTGCAGAACCGCCGCTACGTCGCCAATGTCCGGCGCATCAGGCGCTTTCTCGACTCCGGCGCCATCGGCAAGCCAACCAGCATCCATGCCGACTTCTTCGTCGCGCCGCATTTCGGCGGCTTTCGCGAGGAGATGGCGCATGTGCTCTTGCTCGACATGGCGATCCACACATTCGACGCCGCCCGCTACATGGTCGCAGGCGATCCCGCCGGTGTTTTTTGCCAGGAATGGGAGCCGGCCAATTCCTGGTACCGGCAGGGATCGTCGGCCAGCGCTATCTTCGATCTCGGTGGCGGCAAGCGCTTCACCTATGCAGGCTCCTGGTGCGCGGCGGGCTTCCGCACCAGTTGGGAGAGCACATGGCGCATCGTCGCCGAGCACGGCAGCCTGCTCTGGGACGGCGAGGACGGGCTGAAGGCCGAGGTTGTGTTGTCGGTCCGCGACGGCCTGTTCGACCTGACCCAGCCCATCATCGTGCCGCCGCTCGATCCCGCCGACCGCGTCGGCGGTCATCTCGGCATCATCAAGGATTTCATCCACGCCATCGAGACCGGCAGCGAGCCGGAAACCCGTGGCAGCGACAACATCAAAAGCCTGGCCATGGTTTTTGGCGCCATCGAAAGCGCCGAGACCGGACGGCGCGTCGCAATCACACAGGAAGCATCATGATGCCAAACCCGCTTCTCGACATCCGGATCGGCACCATGGTGCGGGCCAATCTCGAAGACCCGGCCGCCTACATCAAAGAGATTCTGCCGCTCGGCTTCGAGAGCATCCAGCCCTTCTTCTGGCAGACGCTGGGCGGCAAGGATTTGGCGCGGCTCGCCGGTGAGATTGGCGAGGCGATCGGCGATGCCGATGTCGCCGTGTCGTCGATCGGCGTGTTCGGCAATCCGCTGGAGGACGGCGAGGTCGATCGCGGCGTGCTCGCGGCCTGGGAAACCGTCATCGACAATGCGCATCTGTTCGGCGCCTCGACGGTCAGCGGCTTCACCGGCCGCCTGCGCGGCAAGAAGCTGACCGACAGCCTGCCGCGCTTCCGTGAGGTCTGGGGGCCGCTGGCCAAACGCGCCGCCGACAAGGGCGTGCGCATTGCCTTCGAAAATTGCGCCATGGATGGTAACTGGGCGGCCGGCGACTGGAACATCGCCCACAATCCCGATGCCTGGGAGTTGATGTTCAACGAATTGCCCGACGACAATCTCGGCCTGGAATGGGAGCCCTGCCATCAGCTGGTCTATCTCATCGACCCGATGCCGCAGATCCGCAAATGGGCGCCGCGCATCTTCCATGTCCACGGCAAGGACGCGACGGTGCGCTGGGATGTGATCCGCGAGCACGGCGTGTTCGGCAAGCTGCCCTTCGTGCAGATGCGCACGCCCGGTTTTGGCGACAGCGACTGGACGCGGGTGATCAGCGAATTGCGGCTGGCCGGTTACAAGGGCGCCATCGACATCGAGGGCTGGCATGACCCGGTCTATCGCGGCGATCTCGAAATCACAGGCCAGGTGCGCGGGCTGGAATACCTCAAGCAATGCCGGGGAGGAGCGACCTACCTGCCGAACCCAGCGTGACCGAGGGCCGGTGGGAGGAGCCGGCCTGACAGATTGCCAAGCACTGCCGACAAGCACTGCCGAAAAGCGAACGACGAACCCCTCGGCTCACCGAGGACAAAAGGGAGGAACGTGCATGAGCATCGCAATGAGAACGACACTTCTGCGCTCGACCGTCGTGGCCGCCGCCACGGCGCTGTGCGCTGCCATCTCCACTCTGCCGGCGCAGGCGCTCGACGCCCAGTGGTGCAAGGATGTCCACATCCGCTTTTTCGTCGGCGGCGCCGAGGGCGACGCTTTCGGCACCATCGTCTACAATGGCGCCAAGCAGGCGGCGTCCGATCTCGGGCCGAAGGTCGACTACATCTTCTCGCAGTGGGACGTCGAGAAGATGGTGCAGCAATTGCGTGAGGCCGTCGCCGTGAAGCCAAACGGCATTGCCATGATGGGCCATCCGGGCGACGCCGCGATCATGCCGCTGGCCGAACAGGCGCATAAGGACGGCATCAAGATGATGTACCAGAACGTGCCGGTGCCGAAGGTGGTGGACGCGTTCGGCGGCGGCTATGTCGGCGCCCAGCAGGAGCAGCAGGGCCGCGCGCTCGGCACTGAGGCGTTCAAGCTCGGGAAGCTCAAGTCCGGCGACAAGGCAATCATGATCGGTCCGTTCGAGAACGAGGCCCGCGGCGCGCGCGAGCGCGGCACGGTGGCAGCACTCAAGGAAGCCGGCGTCGAGGTCATCCAGCTGTCGTCGCCCCCGAGCGGCGAATGGGCGTCCGACCCCAATCTGGCGATACCGGTGATCACCGCGGCCCTGCTCAACAATCCCGACGTCAAGGCGGTCGGCTATCCCGGCGGCCAGATGCTGGGCAACGTCGCCACCTACATGCAGGCGGCAGGACGCAAGCCCGGCGACATCTTCAACTTCGGCTTCGATACCAGCCCGCAGATCGTCGAGGCGTTCAAGGGCGGCTGGGTGCAGCTGACGGCTGATCAGCAGCCGTTTCTGCAAGGCTATCTGCCGATCCTCAGCCTTTGCCAGCAGGTGGTGCTGGGCCTGGCGCCGATGAATGTCGACACCGGGGCGGGCTTCGTCACGCCGCAGAATTACGAGATCGTCGCCGAGCTCGCCAAGCAGGCGCTGCGCTGACCTCCCAAACTGCCGGCTGGGCGCAAGCCCGGCCGGCAGGACCGCCGGCACCAGGCCGGGATGATACCACAGGAGCGAGGATCGCCATGGCCGAACGCATCATCGAACTGCGCGACATCAGCAAATCCTATGGCCAGGTCTATGCGCTGGGCGGGGTCAATCTCTCGGTCGACCGCGGCGAGGTGGTTGGCTTGATCGGTGACAATGGCGCCGGCAAGTCGACGCTGATCAAGATCCTGTCGGGCGTCGTCAAGCCGACCAGCGGCGAGATCCTGGTGCGCGGCAAGCCGGTGACCGGCTGGAGTGCGGCACGCTCGCGCGACGCCGGCATCGAGACGGTGTTCCAGGACCGGGCGCTGGCCGTGCAGCAGACCATCGTGCGCAACATCTTCATGGGCCGCGAACTCACCGGCTTCATGGGCTTTCTGAAGGTCAATAAAGAGATAGAGGAGGCGAGCCGGCTGATGCGCGAGATCGGCTTTACCTCGAAGGTGTTCACGCCGCATTCGATCGTCGGCCAGCTCTCCGGCGGCGAACGCCAGGGCGTGGCGATCGCGCGCGCCATCTACAAGCAGGCGGAGCTGATCATCCTCGACGAGCCGACGACGGCGCTGTCGCTGACCGAGACCGCCAAGGTCTTCCATTTCGTGCGCCAGGTGCGGGCGAGCGGGCGCTCGATCCTGTTCATCGGCCACAACATCCATCACGTCTTCGACATCGCCGACCGCTTCGTTGTGATTGACCGCGGCAAGGTGGCGCTGACCGCCGATCGCACCGAGGTCAAGTCGGCCGAAGAGCTGATCAACTTCATGGAAGACGTTGCGCATCCCGGCGGATTGCCGGGGCTGCACGAGGCCGGCGACGCGGAGAGGGCAGCACGATGAGCAAGACCATGGAACCCGATCTGCAGAGCCCTCTTGGCGGCAAGGCGGCCCGACCTGAGTGGAAGCATCCGTCCGACCATTGGCTGCGCGGTTTCGTCATCGACAACCGCGCAGCGCTCGGCACGCTCGCCGTGTTCATCATCATGATGGCGGCGTTCCTGATCGCCAACCCGACCGTGTTCACCACCTGGTATCTCTACAGATCCGTGCTGACCACGCTGCCCGTTGCGCTGTTCGTGGTGGTGCCGCTGGTCTTCGTCGTCACCTGTGGCGAGATCGACCTGTCGTTTCCCGCAACCATGGGCTTTGCCTCCTGGGTGTTCGCGCTGGTGGTGCAGGCCGGCTATGATCCGTTTCTCGGCATCGCTGCCGCACTCATCACCGGCACGCTGCTCGGCTTCCTCGTTGGGTCGCTCGTCGTTTATGGCGGGCTGTCGTCGCTGATCGCCACGCTCGGCATGAATTTCCTGCTGCGTGGGCTGATCCAGATCATCAACGAGGGCAGATCGACGGCATTGACCGGTCTCAGCGACAGCTGGGCGTACACCATCTTC
This sequence comes from Mesorhizobium sp. LNJC391B00, assembly GCF_000502535.1. Classification (NCBI taxonomy): domain Bacteria; kingdom Pseudomonadati; phylum Pseudomonadota; class Alphaproteobacteria; order Hyphomicrobiales; family Phyllobacteriaceae; genus Mesorhizobium; species Mesorhizobium sp. LNJC391B00. Next base: position 464,333 of record NZ_AYWI01000002.1, on the reverse strand, counting down.
TCCGGTCAGGTGTGGGGTTTTCCGGTACAGGTCTTCTGGGCACTCGCCTTCGTCATTTTGTCGGCAATGCTCTACAACCGGCACCGCTTCGGCGCGCAGGTGAGGGTGGTCGGCGACAACCCCGACAGCGCCCAGCAGATGGGCATCGACGTCAAGCGCGTGCGGGTGAAAGTGTTCATCTTCACCGGCATCGGCGCGGCGATCGCCGGCACGTTTTCGGTGATGATCAACTTCACCTGGTGGCCGACCGCGGGCGACGGCTATCTCTTGCCGGTGCTGGCTTCGGTGTTCGTGGGCGGCACGCCGACCTGGGGCGGCATCGGCACGGTTGCCGGCGGCGCCATCGGCGCGGTCACCGTGTCGTTCATCCAGACCGGCGTCGTGGCGGCGGGCTTGAGCGGCTTCTACGTCCAGTTCTTCAACGGCCTGATCATCATCCTGTCGCTGTTGGGGCACAAGTGGAACCAGGCGCGGTACAGGTGAGGGGCGGGCTAAATTGACGGGGACGCTCATGTTGCGGACCGCATGCCCCGACGACTGGGCAGACGCCCGTCGCTTCGTCATTCTAGGGCGGAGCAGGAGCGAAGCTCCGTCGCGTAGACCCTGGAATCCATTCCGCGACCTTGGAGTGCAGCTGCGCAGGATTCCGCACCGTGGCAACGCGTTGAAGACGCGGGATGGATCCTCGGGTCTACGCTGCGTCGCTACGCTCCTTGCTCCGCCCGTGGATGACGAGGCGGGGAGGGCTCCGCCAGACTACAACAATGTGGTCGCTTGTAGGACAATAGGACAAGCGGGCGCTCACACCGCCGCCACAAACCCGTCCAGCACGCGTTTCTGGCCGGCCTTGTCGAAGTCGATGGTCAGCTTGTTGCCTTCGATGTTGGAAATGTTGCCGTTGCCGAATTTCTGGTGGAAGACGCGGTCGCCGACACTAAAGGCTGACGGCGTGTCGGCGACGGATTTGGCGACCAGTTCGCCGTCGATGGTGCGGCCTTTGATCGAGGTTCGGCCGGCGCCGTAGCCGGAGTCGGTCTCGCCATAGCCGATGCGCTCGACCTGGTGGCCGGAGCGCGAACCCCAGTTGCGGTCGGTCGCCTCGGTGCGGTTGGCCTGGGCGCGCTGCCAGCCCGGCGTGGCATAGGTGTTGGAAAAGGCGCCGGATTTTTCCGCGCCGACATTGTCGAAGCGCGAGGCGCCGTAGGGGTTCTGCCGTCCTGCGCCCTGGCCGCCACGGCCCGACGCGAACGAACCGCCGCCATAGGAATTGCCGTAGCCGCCGTAGGAGTTGCCGCTTTCGGCGACCTCGACATGGGCTTCCGGCAGTTCGTCCAGAAAGCGCGACGGGATGGTCGACTGCCACAGGCCGTGGATGCGGCGGTTGGAGACGAACCACAAATGCAGGTTCTTCTTGGCCCGGGTCAGGCCGACATAGGCGAGACGGCGCTCTTCCTCCAGGCCGGAGCGACCGCCTTCGTCCAGCGCGCGCTGGTGCGGAAACAGGCCTTCCTCCCAGCCGGGCAGGAAAACCGTCTCGAATTCGAGGCCCTTGGCCGAATGCAGCGTCATGATGTTGACGGCGTCGAGCTCGGCGTTCTGCTCGGCGTCCATGACCAGCGCGACATGTTCGAGGAAGGAGCGCAATGACTCGTATTCCTCCATGGAGCGGATCAGCTCTTTCAGGTTTTCCAGCCGGCCCGGCGCCTCGACCGAGCGGTCGTTCTTCCACATGTCGGTGTAGCCGCTCTCCTCCAGAATGGTCTCGGCGAGTTCGGTGTGCGGCGTGGTTTCCAGCGCCTTCTGCCAGCGCTCGAAATTGGCCGCCACTTCGCGCAAGGCCGCGCGGGGCTTGGGCTTCAGCTCGTCGCTTTCCGCAAGCTTGGCGGCTGCCTCCAGCATCGGGATGCGCAAGCTCCGCGCCGTGTCGTGGATCTGGCGGATGGTGGCTTCACCCAGGCCGCGCTTGGGGACATTGACGATGCGCTCGAAGGCGAGGTCGTCGGCGCCCTGCGCGACGACGCGGAAGAAGGCCAGCGCATCGCGGATTTCCATGCGCTCATAAAAACGCGGGCCGCCGATGACGCGGTAATTGAGGCCGAGCGTGACGAAGCGGTCTTCGAATTCGCGCATCTGGAAGGAGGCGCGGACCAGGATGGCCATGTCGTTGAGATTGTGCTTGGCACGCTGGTAGGTCTCGATGGTTTCGCCGACGGCGCGCGCTTCCTCCTCGGAATCCCAAGCGGCGTGGACATGCACCTTCTCGTCGTCCTCGGCGACCTTCTCGGTGAACAGCGTCTTGCCGAAGCGACCCTCATTGTGGGCGATGAGGTGCGAGGCGGTGCCGAGGATGTGCGCCGTCGAGCGGTAGTTGCGTTCCAGCCGGATGATGGTGGCGCCCGGGAAATCCTTGTCGAAGCGCAGGATGTTGTCGACCTCGGCGCCACGCCAGCCATAGATGGACTGGTCGTCGTCGCCGACGCAGCAAATGTTTACGGTGGCGCGGGTTTCGGCCGAAGAGCGCCCAATCTCCCCCCTTGTGGGGGAGATGTCGGCGGAGCCGACAGAGGGGGGCGCTGTCCCGCCGGCATTTGCATTTTGATTATCGGAGACGCCGCGATCTTTCGCGCCCCCCTCTGTCCTGCCGGACATCTCCCCCACATGGGGGGAGATCGGCTTGCCTTCAGGCCTTTGCGCCAGCAGCCGCAGCCACATGTATTGCGCGGTGTTGGTGTCCTGGTACTCGTCGACGAGGATGTATTTGAAGCGCTTGTGGTAGTCCTTCAGCACGTCCGGATTGGCGCGGAAGATGCGGATCGGGTGGCAGAGCAGATCGCCGAAGTCGCAGGCGTTCAGCGTCTTCAGCCGCTCCTGATAGGCCTTGTAGAGTTCCCGGCCCTTGCCGTTGGCGAAGCTGCGCGCGTCGCCCTCGGCAATGTCGGCGGGGCCTTGGCCCTTGTTCTTCCAGCCGTCGATCATCTGCGCGAACTGCTTGGCCGGCCAGCGCTTGTCGTCGAGGCCTTCGGCCTGGATCAGCTGCTTGATCAGCCGTACGACATCGTCGGTGTCGAGGATGGTGAAATCGGATTTGAGCCCGGCCAGCTCAGCGTGGCGGCGCAAGAGCTTGACGCCGATGGAGTGGAAGGTGCCGAGCCACGGCATGCCCTCGACGGCTTCGCCGACGAGATGGCCGATGCGCTGCTTCATCTCGCGCGCGGCCTTGTTGGTGAAGGTCACCGCCAGGATCTGCGAGGGGAAAGCCCTGCCGGTGGCCAGGATATGGGCGATGCGGGTGGTCAGCACGCGTGTCTTGCCGGTGCCGGCGCCGGCCAGCACCAGGACCGGGCCTTCGGTGGTTTCCACCGCCAGCCGCTGCTCGGGGTTGAGGCCGTTGAGATAATCGGGCGCGCTGTTGGGGCCGCTGCGGGCCGCCATGGCGCGCGCGGCTATGCCCGACGGGGCCGCGGGCCGCGCATTGGGTTCGTCAAAAAAGGGCATGTCTTCCGCAAAGCCGGACATCTCCCCCGAATGTAGTGATTCGGGAGCGAAAGACCAGAAGTGTCTACGTTTTGTTCTGGTTTGGAAGTGAGATTCTGGGGCGCAGTGCGAATTTCATCGTCCCGACGTCCGACAATGTCGTGGAGGTGCTGCAGCGTGGGAGCGGAATGAAGTCGAGCGTTTGCTCTCGCCTTATGCTGGCAGGGCCAGCTTGACACACGCGGCCTGGGGGAGAAAGCTGGCGACAGGGCAGGGGCGGCTGCCCGTGAGGCGCTGCAAAGCGCATCAGTCGAAGGAGTATCGTCTTGGCTGTCGTCATCACCTCCCTCATCCTGTTCCTCATCGGCCTGGCACTTGGCGGCGGCGGCGTCTGGCTCGCGATGCTGGGCGGCAGCTGGTACTATGTCATCACCGGTCTCGCCTTCCTGATCGCCGCATGGCTGCTCTTCCGGCGCAAATCGACGGCGCTCTGGCTCTACGCGGCGATCGTGCTCGGCACTCTGGCCTGGGCGGTGTGGGAAATCGGCTTCGACTGGTGGGAACTCGGACCGCGCGGCGGCATCATCGTGCTTCTGGCGCTCTGGCTGCTGACACCTTGGGCAAGGCGGGGCCTGACCGGCCCCGACGCGCGAGCGCCGCTCATTCTGGCCGTGCTGGCTTCGCTCGCCGTCGCCGGTTATTCGATGACGGCTGATCCCAAGGACATCGCCGGCGACCTCAGCGCCGACAAGGTGACGCCGACTGCCGATCTCGGCGGCAATGTGCCTCCCGGTGAATGGCACTTCTACGGCCGCACGCAATTTGGCCAGCGCTATTCGCCGCTCGACCAGATCACGCCCGACAATGTCGCCAAATTGCAGCCGGCCTGGACCTACCAGACCGGCGACGTGAAAGGGCCGGACGATGTCGGCGAAACCACCTACCAGGTGACGCCGCTGAAGGTGGGCGATGCGCTCTATATCTGCACGCCGCACAATTTCGCCATCGCCATCGATGCCGCCACCGGCAAGGAGAAATGGCGTTTCGATCCCAAGATCAAGCTCGACAAGGACCGCCAGCACCAGACCTGCCGCGGCGTGTCCTACTATGCCGATGCCAAGATCGCCGCCGGCCAGCCTTGCGCGACTCGCGTCTACCTGCCGACATCGGATGCGCGGCTGATCGCGCTCGACGCCGCCAACGGCCAGGTCTGCCCGTCCTTCGCCGAAGCCGGCACGCTCAATTTGTTGACCAACATGCCGTATCCGAAGTCGGGCTATTATTACTCGACCTCGGCGCCGCTGATTGCGGGCGGCAAGATCATCATCGGCGGCGCGGTCAACGACAATTATTCGACGCAAGAGCCGTCCGGCGTCATCCGGGCCTTCGACGTCGACACCGGCGCCCTGGTGTGGAACTGGGATTCCGGCAATCCGGACCAGACAACGCCGCTGGCGGCAGGCCAGACCTACACCCACAACTCGCCCAACATGTGGTCGACGGCAAGCGCCGACGAGAAGCTCGGCCTGCTCTATGTGCCGCTCGGCAACCAGACGCCGGACCAGCTCGGGATGGGCCGCAGCGCCAATGTCGAGAAGTTTTCCTCCTCGATCACCGCGCTCGATCTGGCCACCGGACAAGTGCGCTGGGTGCGGCAGACCGTGCATCACGACCTCTGGGACATGGATGTGCCGGCACAGCCGACCCTGGTCGACATCACCACCGCTGCCGGCGTCGTTCCGGGCCTGGTTGGACCGACCAAGCAGGGCGACCTCTACGTGCTCGACCGGCGCAGCGGCGAGCCGATCATCCCGATCAAGGAAGTGCCGGCGCCGGGCGGCGCTGTCGAGGGCGATCACACGTCGCCGACGCAGCCGGTCTCGGATCTCTCCTTCAATCCGAGGCCGCTGACCGGCGCCGACATGTGGGGCATCACCATGTTCGACCAGCTGGCCTGCCGGATCGAATTCCAGGGTCTGCGCTACGAGGGCCGCTATACCCCGCCATCGGTGCAGGGCTCGCTGGTCTATCCCGGTAATTTCGGCACCTTCAACTGGGGCGGCGTCGCCGTCGATCCGGTGCGGCAGGTGATGTTCGGCATGCCGACCTATCTGGCGTTCAAATCGCAGCTCATTCCGCGCGACCAGGTGCCGCCCCCGGATGAGGGGCGCGGCAGCGAGCAGGGGCTGAACCGCAATGAGGGCGCACCCTATGCGGTGGTGATGGGGCCGTTCCTGTCGCCGCTCGGCGTGCCCTGCCAGGCGCCGCCATGGGGCTATGTGGCGGGAGCGGACCTTAGAACCGGCAAGATCGCCTACAAGCACCGCAACGGCACCGTCTATGACATGACGCCGTTGCCCTTGCCGCTGAAGGTCGGTGTTCCCGGCATTGGCGGGCCGATGATCACCGCCGGCGGCGTCGTCTTCCTGGGCGCGGCGGTCGACGACTATCTGCGCGCCTATGACCTGACATCGGGCAAGCAGCTCTGGCAGGCCAGGCTGCCGGCCGGTGGGCAGTCGACGCCGATGACCTACACCGTCGCCGACGGCCGCCAGTTCGTGGTCATCGTCGCCGGCGGCCACGGCTCGGTCGGCACCAAGCCGGGCGACTATGTGATGGCCTATACGCTGCCGAAGTAGCAGCGATGCGACTTAGGTAGGTGATCGGCCCGGCAGATATTCTGGCAATGTCGCGCCGCCCCTCATCTGCCTGCCGGCATCTATACGGGGAGAAGTGCCCGGCAGGGCGATGAGGGGCAGCAGCAGCCTTGGTCAGCTTGCGTAAGAGATGGCCTTTGAGGCTGGGCACGGAGCCCAGTACTTCATTGGTTAGCTGCGGCCCTGTTTCGGCCTGCTGGATCAGCGTGGTGCCGGCCGACGCCGGTCGACGCGGACCTTCACCATCCGAGCGGCGGCTGCGGCAGCAGCGGAGCGCATTGCCAGCAAGGCAGCAACAGCAAGCACGAGCGCGCTTGCAAGGATCGGAGTGGACAAGGTCATGGCGTTGTTCCTTCTCGTCGGGCTCGCCGCTACGGGCGAGACCATCATCAGCTTCCTTCCATATTGTGGCGGCACCATCGACATTCTCTGAAATGACCAAAATGTGATGCGCGCGTTCGGCGGGGCGGCCGCATCGTTCGATGGCGCAAGCGTCACCCATCCGAGACTGGACCGTGCGAGCTTGCACCCTATCTTGATCCGCGAGTCATCCCGGAGTGACCGCGAGGTCTTCCCGGAGTGACCGTGAGATCATCTCCTAACGAGGAGCACGCCATGACGAAACCCACCGCCGAAGCCGTCAAACCTGCCATCACCCAGGCGATGATCGATGCCTATGACGAATACACGCATCTGACGCTCGACCGCCGCCGCTTCATGGAGCAACTGACCAGGCTTGCCGGATCGGGCGCGGCGGCGGCCGCGATCGCGCCGCTGCTTGCGGCGAATTCGGCGCAGGCGGCAATCGTCGCCGACAACGATCCGCGCGTGAAGGCTGAAGATATCACCTATTCCGGCAGCAGCGGTGAGATGAAGGGCTATCTGGTCAGGCCGGCGGACCAGTCCGGCAAGCTCGGCACCGTCATCGTGGTGCATGAGAACAGGGGGCTCAACCCGCATATCAAGGATGTGGCGCGGCGCGTTGCGCTGGAAGGGTTCGTGGCGCTGGCGCCGGATTTCCTGTCGCCGCTCGGCGGCACGCCCGCTGACGAAGACAAGGCGCGCGACATGTTCACCAAGCTCGACGCCAGCCGGGTCACCGCCGATGGCCTGGCGACCATCGCCTATCTCAAGGGCGAGAAGGGCGGCAACGGCAAGGTCGGTGCTGTCGGCTTCTGCTGGGGCGGCGGCACGGTCAACAATCTGGCGGTCAACGCGCCCGATCTCGCCGCAGGCGTCGCCTATTACGGCATGCAGCCGAAGGCCGAGGATGTGGCGAAGATCAAGGCAGCGCTGTTGCTGCACTATGCCGGCCTAGACGAGCGCATCGACGCCGGCATCGATGCCTACAAGAAGGCGCTCGACGCCGCCCATGTCGAATACACGCTCTATGTCTATGACGGCGTCAACCATGCCTTCAACAACGACACCTCGGCCGCGCGCTACGACAAGAAGGCAGCCGATCTCGCCTGGGGCAGGACGATCGCTTTCCTCAAGGAGAAGCTGGCGTAGGCTTCAGGCCGCCGACGACGCCCATACGCTCTCATAGGCCGGCGACAGCGTAAAACCGGCCGGCAGCACCGAGACCGGGGGCGGGCGCCGCACGCCTTCCTGCAGATAGCGCAACGCCGAAACCAGTCCGTTCATCGTGTAGGGCTTGGCGATGACGCCGATCGCGCCGGCGAAATGGTCGGGGATGCGTTTTGGATTGGCGGTCATGAACACCACCATGGAACGGTTGCCCTCGCGGATATGCTCGGCAACCTCGACCCCGGTTGGTCCGTCGGCGAGGTGGATATCGACAAAGGCAATATCGGCGTCGGCGGTATCAATCATACCTCTTGCTTCGGCCAAGGATGTCGCCCAACCCACAACGCTGTGGCCGGCTTCCTCGACGAGGCTTTCCAGTTCCATCGCCAGCAACGCCTCGTCCTCGACGATCAGGACCTTGAGCGGTTCGTTCATGACAGCTTCCCTTTCTGCTGCGGTTCGTTCGGCATCGAGATGACGACCTTTGTGCCCGGGCCGGCGTCGCGCCATTCGATGTCGGCATGCAACTGACGGGCAAGCGACTTGATCAACCGCATGCCGAAGGAAGCATCGCCGCTGGCCTCGGCCATGCCGACGCCGTCATCGGAAACCTCGATGTTGAAGTGGCCGTCGGGCTGGCTCATCTTGATGCCGATGCGCCCCGCGGTGGTGCCGTCCGGCTTTGCCTTGAAGGCGTGCTTCAGCGCGTTGGTGACAAGCTCATTGACCATCAAGGCAACAGGCGTGGCTTTTTCGGCCGGAATGACGATGGGTTCGAGGTCCAGCGTCGGCTTGATCTCGGCGCGTCCGGATGCGGTCAGCAGGTCGGTGACCAGATCCCTGGCGAAATCCGAGACATCGAAGCGGCTGACATCCTTTGACTGGTAGAGACGGCGATGCACCGTGCTCAGCGCCTCGATGCGCTCCAGCATGGTGGTCAGGGATCGCTTCGTCGCTTCATCCTTGATTGCCCGGCTTTGCATGATGATCAGCGAGGAGATCATCTGCAGGTTGTTTTTCACCCGATGGTCGACCTCGTGCAGCAGCGTGGTCTGCGCCTCAAGGGCGGCCTCAAGCTCGCGCGTGCGTTCCTTGACAGCCTTTTCAAAGCGGTTCTTGTCGGCGGTGATGCGATCCTCGGAGCGCTTGCGATCGGAGACATCGAGCTGTGAGGCAAAGAAGAACAGGAGTTCGCCTTTGTCGTTGGAAACCGGGCTGATGTAGAGCGCATTCCAGAATGTCGAGCCGTCCTTGCGGTAATTCAACAGATCGATGGCGATATCCGTTCCGGCTGCTATCGCGTCGCGCACGCTAGCCACAGCTGCCTTGTCTGTCTCTGGCCCCTGCAGGAAGCGGCAGTTCTTGCCCATGACCTCGTCGCGCTCGTAGCCGGTCAGGCGCAGGAACGCGTCATTGGCAAAGACGATCGGATTGTCCGCCTGACGGGGATCGGTGATGACCATCGACATGCGGGTGGCGCGGATGGCGGCCGCGAACGGATCGCCCTTGCCGTGCTCGGCATGCAGATTGTCCGTCATGTGCCATGCGTCGGCCGGTTCCCTGGTCCTTTTCCAGTCCATGCTTTCACTCCAAGCCGTTTTTCAGGGGTCACAACGGCTTAGACGTGGAATTGGTTCAATCTTGATCTTCTTGTCGCAGGCAGCCGTTTGCGAAACCGAATCGCCGGTTGCGCAAACTGTCGAAATGAACGGTTTTTGAAGGTTGTCGGATGCAGCCGATTCGCTGAAAGCGGGGCTGGCGCAGACCTTTGGAAATAATCAGATCGCACTTGTCCGTGGCGGCGCTCGCCGGTGTCGGCTTCTCAGAGCAGGGGAAACGTCAGGCGTGGCCACGCTTCATGCGCGCCTGCTTCAGGATGGCGCGCCAGCGGATCATGTCGAAGGGGATAGGCTCGTTGTTGTTGGCGATGTGGAAGATCTCGTTGTTGACGTTCTTCAACGAGCGCCAGAAATCATAGTCGGTGATGCGCGGATCGGCAGCCAGCCTGTCCACCTCGACCTTGATGTCGGTTTTCATGCACGTTCCTCGAACCGCCTGTTGCCCGCCGCCCGCGTCGCAACTCGCATGGCACCGTTCTCAAACGGTCAGCTGAGTCGTTCAATGGCCCAAATGGCTTGTTCACGTTAAAACCTTGGTAAGGTTAACGCGGGCGCGGCAGCGCTTCAAGCGGTCCTGCGGCGAATACCGATCGAACGGCCGGCGCGCTCGGGCATCGGCAGTGCAGAATGGGCGGCGCGCATGGCTTTCACCTTGGCCTGCACATCGGCGGGGAAGGGCGCGACTTTCGGCCCGGACATGTCGACATGCAGCGACAGGGTTTCGGAAGTGGCGGCGAGCCAGCCATCGACATGGCGGATTTCCTGGTAGGCCCGCAGCCGCTTGTCGTCGTGATCGATCAGCTGGAAGGATACGACGACCTTGTGTTCGAGGTGCAGTTCCTGGACATAGCAAACATGGACTTCGGCCGTGTAGATGGTCAGGCGCCGCTCTTCGACATAGTCCAGCCCCATGCCCATCGCCTCGAACGCCTCATCCGAGCAGCGGTCGAACAACACGTTGTAATAGGCCATGTTGAGATGGCCGTTGTAGTCGATCCAGTCCTTCTCGATGTCCATCGGTTTGGAAACGAAGGGGGCAGGGATGGGCATGGAAACTTCCTTGTTCTGGTGCTGGACAGAGCGCGGCAGTCGAGACTACGCATCCATAATCGCATAACAAGCGTGGACGCTGGTCCATTCGCGGAGGAATTCATGGCTCTGAGCGACCTCAATCCGGTCGAACGCAACGAGGAAGGCATCGCCGCCGTGCTCGGCATTCTCAAGCAGCAGCTCGGCGAACGCTTCCAGACAGGCGCGGCGATCCGCTCGCAGCATGCGCATACCACCACCTATATTCCGACGCAGGCGCCTGACGGTGTCGCGTTCCCGGAGACGACAGAAGAGGTGCAGGAGATCGTACGTGCCTGCGCCGCGCACCGCGTGCCGGTCATCGCCTTCGGCGTCGGTTCCTCGCTGGAGGGCCACACCAACGCGCCGGGTGGCGGCATCTCGGTCGACACCTCGCGCATGAACCGCATCCTGTCGGTCAACCCCGAGGATCTCGACTGCACGGTCGAGCCTGGCGTAACGCGCGAGGATTTGAATCGGCACCTGCGCGATACCGGCCTGTTCTTCCCCATCGATCCCGGCGCCAATGCTTCGCTCGGCGGCATGGCGGCAACGCGGGCCTCCGGCACCAATGCGGTGCGCTACGGCACGATGCGTGAAAACGTGCTGTCGCTGACGGCCGTCATGGCCGATGGCGAGACGGTGACGACCGGCAAGCGGGCGAAAAAGAGTTCGGCCGGCTACGATCTGACGCGGCTTCTGGTCGGCTCGGAAGGCACGCTCGGCATCATCACCTCGCTGACCTTGAAGCTGCAAGGCATTCCGCAGGCGATCTCCGGCGGCGTCTGCCCGTTTCCAACCCTCGAGGCGGCCTGCAACGCGGTCATCGCGACCATCCAGATGGGCATTCCGGTGGCGCGCATCGAACTGGTGAATGGACTGCAGATGCGGGCGATGAAGAATTACTCGAAGCTCGATTACCCCGAGAGCCCGTGCCTGTTCGTCGAGTTCCACGGCAGCGATGCCGGTGTCGCCGAACAGGCCGAAACCTTCGGTGCCATTGCTGAAGACAATGGCGGCGGGCCATTCCTGTGGACGAGCGTCGCCGAGGAGCGCACGAAACTCTGGAAGGCCAGGCACGATGCTTATTGGGCGTCGCTGACGCTGCGGCCGGGCACCAAGGGCCTGTCGACCGATGTCTGCGTGCCGATCTCGCGGCTGGCCGAATGCGTTGCCGAAACCGAGGCCGACATTGCCGAGATGGGCCTGGTTGCGCCGATCGTCGGCCATGCCGGCGACGGCAATTTCCATGTGCTGGTGCTGATGGATGTCAACGACCCCAAAGAGATCGCGCTGGCGGAGAAATTCGTCTCGCGGCTGAACATGCGGGCGATCGCCATGGACGGCACCTGCACCGGCGAACACGGCATCGGCCAGGGCAAGATCGGCTTCCTGCGCCATGAGCTCGGCCATGGTGTCGACATCATGCGCTCCATAAAAAAAGCGCTCGACCCGCAAGACATCATGAACCCAGGCAAGATATTACCTGCATAGCCGAAATGTGAGGAGCGGCAATGGATACCCTGATTATAAGGGCATCGCTTGGCAAGACACTGTTATTGCTGTCGGCCAGCCTCTTCTTTGTCCTGGCCTGCGCTTTCCTGATTTATGTCTCCGAGGACGGCGACACCGCCGGCCTTTGGTGGTGCGTGGCCTTTTTCGGGCTGGTCGCGTTGGTGTTTGCCTGGCAGCTTGTGCGGCCGCAGATTCTGGTGCTGAACGGACAAGGTTTCAGTCTCGGCGGAGGCCTTGTTCGATCGCCCAAGCTGGTCCCCTGGAAGGATATCGAAAGCTTCTTCGTCGTCCATCGCCGGCGCAGAATCGGCAATATGATCGGGTACAATTTCGCACCGGGGGTCAAGAAAAGCTCCGTCATGGGCAGCGTGACCAAAAGCCTCGGCGCCGAAGCCGCATTACCGCAGGGCTGGACATTGTCGCCCGAGGAGATGGTAGTGCTGCTGAACGAATATCGCCGACGGGCGGTGGCGGGTTAGTCTGTTGCATGTCGGCCGGCACGCAGTCACAGGCGTCCGAAATCTCTGCTCGTCCAGATACAGAGATCAAGCAACTCTGGATGAATTGCCTCTTTATCGACACGCTGATGCGGTTAGAGTGCGGCTGACTTTCAATCAACCCGTTCGGAGCTGATGCTCGCACGCCTGTTCGTGATCTTCGGTGGCTTGTTTGTGCTGGTGCTGGTTGCGGCGCTGGTGGTGCCGTATTTTGTCGACTGGACCGGGTACCGCGCCCAATTCGAGCGCGAGGCGAGCGCCATTCTCGGCCGCAAGGTGACGGTGCAAGGCGACGCCACGGCGCGGCTGTTGCCGTTCCCCTCGGTGACCTTCTCAAACGTCACGGTCGCCGGCGGCCCCGGCGGCCAGCCGGCAATGACCGTCGAGACCTTTTCGATGGACGCGGAACTGGCGCCGTTCCTGCGCGGCGAAGTGCTGATTTTCGATATGCGGCTGGTGCATCCGAAGGCGACGATCGACATCGCCGATAACGGCACGGTCGACTGGGCGATACGGCCGTCCTCGCCCTTCGATCTCAACCAGATCTCGATCGAGAAGCTGACGGTGACGGAGGGAGAAATTGCGCTCCGCCATGCCGCAGGCGGGCGCAGCCATCTGATTTCCGAGATCAATTCGACCATCTCTGCCAAGTCGCTGGCCGGGCCGTGGCGCATGGACGGAACGTTGCTGCTCGATGGCCTGCGTTCGACGGTTGCGGCTTCGACCGGCAAGGCCGAAGGCAGCGGCCAGATGCGGCTGAGGCTCAAGGTCGATCCCGATGCCTATCCACTGGTCATCGAAACCGACGGCAATGCCGGCATCGTCAATGGGGCTGCCGTCTATTCCGGCCAGTTCAAGATTTCCGGCAGCGACAAAAACAGCGCCGAACTGCGCGGCAGCGATGGCGAGAGCGTCAAAATCAGCGCCGGCAAACCCGATCCGGGCTTCCGGCTGAACGGCAAGTTCTCGCTCGACCACCAGAAGCTTGGCGTCGACGAATTCCGCTTCGAGACCGGGCCGCTCGACAATCCCTACACGGCCGACGGCAAGGCTTCGGTCGATCTCGGCCTTAGGCCGAACTTCGCCATCGAGGCCAATGGCGCGCAGGTGCAACTGGATGAAGCGGTGGGCGCTGAGAAGGGCGCCGGCCTGACGCTGGACCAGCGCATTGCCGGAATCGAGCAGGCGCTGCTCGAACTGCCGAAGCCGAGCATCCCCGGCACTGTCGAGGTCAAGCTGCCGGCGGTGGTAGCTGGCGACACCACGGTGCGCGACGTGCATCTCTCGGCCGAGCCGGTCGAGGGCGGCTGGTCGGTGAAATCGCTGGCCGCGACCTTGCCCGGGCGCACGACGCTGGAAGCCAGCGGCATGCTCAGCGTCGAAGATCATTTCGGTTTCAGCGGCTCCATGCTGCTGGCGGTGGCGCAGCCTTCCGGCTTTGCTGCCTGGTTGTCCAAAGATGTCGACGAGGCGATCCGCCGGCTGCCGGCCGCCGGCTTCAAGGCCAAGGTGGAGCTGTCGGAGAAGCGCCAGGCGTTCAGCGATCTCGAACTGATCCTCGGCAAGTCGAAGTTCACCGGCCGCATCGATTCCAGCCAGCCCGACGACGCCAAGTCCTCGGTGCTGATGCGGCTCGAGGGCGGCGAACTCGATGTCGACGGGCTGACGGCCTTCGCCTCGATCTTCGTCAGCGACAAGGGCGCCAACCGCTTTTCCGACCGTGACCTCGATTTTCAGATCAAGGCAGGGCCGGTCAATGCCGGCGGGCTCACCGCCGACACGGTCGATACCGCGCTCCGGCTCCGCGACGGGCTGCTCGAAATCGACCGGCTGTCGATTGGCGGCCTTGCCGGCGCCTCGATCAGCGCCACCGGCCGGATCAAGGATTTTCCGGCAAGCCCGACCGGCAAGCTCGATGCCTCGGTGGTCGCCGTCGATCTGAAGCCGCTGATCGACATTGCCGCGCAACACTATCCCGACAATCTGATGCTGAAGGGACTGGCTGGCCGCACGGCCGCCTATCCTGAACTGTTCCAGGACGCGCGCGTCGATCTGGTGGCGAGCGCCGCCGACAATGGCGACGGCACGACCGGGCTGGCGGTGAGCGGACAAGGCAAGGCCGGCGGTTCGGCCTTTTCGGCGTCGCTGTCGGGCAAGGGTGCCGTCGGCCAGTTGCTCGACGCGCCGGTGACGCTGACCTTCAACGCCAAAAATCCCGACGCCACCGTGCTGCTGGCGCTCTACGGCCTGCCGGCGCTGCCGCTCGGCATGCTCGGCCAGGCAAGCACCGATATTTCGGCCAAAGGCACGCTCGGCGGCGGCCTGGCGACGAGCTTCAATTTCGCCGCCGATGACTTCAAGGCGACGTTCGACGGCACCGTCGCTCAGACGCCGCAAGGCGCCACCGCCAAGGGCAAGATCGGCCTCGACGCTTCCGACATCGAGCCCTGGCTGATGACGACCGGCGCCGGCCTGCCGGGTATGGGAACGGGCACCTCGACCTCGCTCAGCGCGGATGCCGATTTCGGCAACGGCCTGCTGGTGTTGAGCGGCCTCAGCGGATCCATCAACGAGTCGGAGATTTCGGGCGACGTCAACATCGATGCGAAGCAGGGGCTGCCGCATTTTGCCGGTGCGCTGGCGCTCGACGAACTGGACCTCGACCCGATTGCGGTTGCGCTGTTCGGTGACCAGTCGTTCCTCAGCAGCAACGCGAACTGGCCGACGGCGCCATTCAGCCAGAAATCCAGCCTGCCGTTCAGCGCCGATCTCGACCTGGCGACGGCGACGCTTGCCGCCGGACCGCTGGCGACAGCCTATGACGCGTCGCTGTCGTTGAAACTGGACCAGGAAGGCATCCGCGTTTCGGACCTGAAGGCAAAACTGCTCGGCGGCGCGCTCACCGGATTGTTCGAGTTGAAGAACACGGACGGCACGGGGCTGTTCTCCGGCCAGATGAGGCTTGCCGGCGCCGACCTGGCGACTGTGCTGCCGGCTGCCGGCTTGAGTGGCAGCGGCGACTTCTCGACAGGGCTGTCGACCAGCGGCAAATCGGTCGACGCGATGATTGCCGCACTCTCCGGCTCGGGCACGGCGGCGCTGAAAGGCCTCACCATTGCCGGCGTCAATCCCGATGCCTTCGGCGCGTTGATTGCCAAGGCCGATGCGATCGGGCGCGACATCGACGTGGCCAAGACTGCGGGCTTTGCACCTGAGATCGCTGGCGACGGCAGCTTTGCTGCCGGCGATGCCGACATCGCCTTCACGGTCGCCGGCGGCACGTTGCGGGCACCACCGATCAAATTCGAAAACCAGGCGGCGACGCTGTCTGCCGACATCACGGCCGACCTCAACACCGGCACCGTCGCCACCAAGGGCGCGGTCACCTACAAGCCTGGCGACGAGGCGCTGGTCGGCTCCGATCCGACGGTCAATTTCAGCGTCGATGGGCCGTTCGGGGCGCTGAAAAAGCAGTTCGACAGCGAGCCGCTGGCGCAATTTTTGACCCAGCGCGCGCTGGAAAAGGAGCAGCAGCGGGTCGAGGCGATGCAGGCCGCACTGCTCGAGAAGCAGCGGCTGCGGCGCGAGGTGCGCTATTACGCCGCCTTGCAGACCGAGCGCGACAACGCCGCCGAGGAATTGCGCAAGCAGGAGGAAGCGGCACGGCTCAAAGCCGAGGCCGACGCCAAGGCGAAAGTGCAGGCAGATGCGAAGGCACAGGCCGAAGCGGATGCCAAGGCCAAGGCGGATGCCAAAGCAAAGGCCGATGCCGATGCGAAAGCGCAGGCAGAGGCTGACGCCAAGGCCAAGGCGGATGCGGACGCGAAAGCGCAGGCCGAAGAGCAGGCTGCCGAAGACGCCGCCAAGGCCGAGGACGAACGGAAGAAGGCCGAACAGGCTCGGATCGCTTCGCAGGAAAAAGCCAGGCTGGAGGCCGAGCGCAAGGCTCAGGAGCAGGCGCCGAAGGTCGACCGCTCACTTCCCGGCGTCAGTGACGGTTCGGCCCCGGCGCCGCCGAAGCCCAGGACAAATCCGTTCTCGGTCGACAATTTGCTGAAGTCGCTGGGCAATTAAGAACCATTCAGACGGCGTCGCGCTTGGCCCAGTCCAGCACGTGGAGCCTGAGCGCCGAGGACAGATTGGCATCGCGCGGTCTTGTCTCGTCGATCTCCGCGACCAGGGCAGCAAGGGTCAGCTTGCGCGCGGCGGCGATGGCGACGAGATCGTCATAAAAGGGTTTTTCGAGGGAATAGCTGGTGCGATGGCCGCGGATGGTCACGGAGCGTTTTTCGACCGGGCTCACCGCAGGCGGTCCATCAATCGCCCTGGTCTTCCGGGCGTTCGCGGCGGTGGCCGGCGACGAATTTTTCGGCCTTGTCCGATGTCAGACGGTCACGAGTTCTTTCGGCTTTGGAACGGCCGTGCAGAGCGCGGTTCTCGCCGGCGAGCTTTTCCTTTTCGGTGCGCGCCTTCTGCTTGCGGACCTGGCGAAGGTTGACGATTTCGCCCATGTCGCGCCGACCGTCCCGCTACTTCTTGCGGAAGGCGTCGAGCGACACGACGTCGGCGCCCTTGCCGGCGGCGGCATCGGCCACGGCGGGCTTTTTCTCCGCCTCAGTGGCAGCTGCCTTCTTCTCGGCCTTCGGCTTTTTCTCGGAGACGATAGTCAAAGGCTCGGCAGCCGGCTGGGCGGCTGCATCGTCTTCCGCCGGGACGTCGGTCTTGACGTCGAATTCGAGTTCGAAATTGACCGATGGGTCGTAGAAGCCGCGTACGGCCGAGAACGGAATTTCCAGCTTCTCCGGCACGTCGGAGAAGGACAGCCCGACCTCGAAGCCGGTATCGGTCACCTTGAGGTCCCAATACTGGAACTGGATGACGATGGTCATCTGTTCGGGATAGCGCTCGCGCAGCCTGGAGGACACCCGCACGCCCGGCGCGCCGGTCAGGAATGTGATGAAGAAATGATGATTGCCGGGAAGGCCGGTGCGCGCGACTTCGGCCAGGACCTTGCGCATGACGCCGCGCAATGCCTCCTGGGCCAGAATGTCGTAGCGGATGTGGTCGTCGGCCATGTGCTGGTCGGGTTCCGTTGAATCGTCCGCATAGCTGTAATCAAGCTTGAGCGCGGCGTAAACCGGATATAGATCGCTGATGCGCCGAAGCGAAGCCCGTAACGGACGATTTGATCGCCTGCTTTGGCGTTCAGGCGCTGGCCAGCTGTTTTTCCACCGCTGCCGCTGATCTGCGCTTGCCGAAGGCGCGCAGGAATGTGCGCACGCCGTGGGTCGCGGATTGCAGCACTTCATCTTCCGACGGCATGCCGCCGAGCATGAAGGTGGTCTGCAGTTCGGCATTTGCCAAGGCCAGGAACTGGCGCGCGGCGACATCGGGATCGTCGACCGCGAGATGGCCGGCATGGGCGAGGCGGGCAAAACGGGCGGCAAGTGCGGGCCAGGTCCGGCCCGGCCCCTGGTCGCGCCATTCTGCGAAGAGCTCGGGATAGCGCTCGCCTTCGGTCTGGATCAGCTTGCGCAGGAAGCGTCCGTCGCGGTTGCAGATGCAGTTCTGATTCAGGCGCACGGCAAAGCCGATCAGGTCGGCTTCCAGATCCTTCGGCTGGTCTGGGAAAGAGGCGAAGGTGGCGAAGATGCCGGCATTGCAGCGCTCCGTCAGATCCCGCACCACAGCCATGAAGAGCCTTTCCTTGTCGCGGTGGTGATTGTAGATGGTCTGGCGCGACACGCCCGCCTCCACCGCGATCAGGTCGATATTGGCGCCGGCAAAGCCTTCCCGGCAGAAGACCGAAGCCGCCGCATCGATAATCGACATACGCTTGGCCTCGTGGCCGCGTGGCGGGAAAATGTCAGGAGAAACGGCAAGCTTCATAGAAATCTATATAGAGGTGATTGACGAATTAGACAAGGCTGTCTAAATTTGTGGACACAATAAATGGTGAATTCGCTCCGTAGAGACGAATAATCTCGCTCTGAGCCGTCGGATTTCAACGGGATGGAACGTCCTAGGGTTAGTCGTCGCGTTGGCGGCGCCAACCAGACTTGAAAGAAGCCTTTATCATGAGTCCCAAATTCCTCCGCATCGCGGTCGTGCTCGGCCTGTTGTCCGCTATCGGCCCCTTCGCCATCGACATGTATCTGCCGGCGTTGCCTTCGATCGGCGAAGATCTGCATGCCGGCACCGCCGCCGTTCAGATGAGCCTTTTGATCTTCTTCCTGTCGATGGGCTTCGGCCAGATCGTCGTCGGACCGATCTCCGACATGGTCGGCCGCAAGCTGCCGCTTTACGGCGGCCTTGCGCTGTTCATGGTCGGCGGTATCGGTTCGGCCATGAGCCCGACCATCGAATGGCTGATCGCCTTCCGCTTCCTGCAGGGACTGGGCGCCAGCGCCGGCATGGCGGTGCCGCGCGCCATCGTGCGCGACCTGCACACCGGCACCGAAGCCGCCAAGCTGATGTCGCTGCTGATGCTGGTGTTTTCGGTGTCGCCGATCCTGGCGCCGCTGACCGGCAGCCAGATCATCGAGAATTTCGGCTGGCGCGCCGTGTTCTGGACGGTGACGGGCGCGGCCCTGCTGGCCACCATTCTGCTGGCGACCTCGCTGAAGGAGACGCGGCCGGCGGAAGAACGCGTCGGTTCCTCCTTCGGAACCGCACTCGCCGGCTATCGCTTCCTCATGGGTGATCGCAATTTCCTCGGCCTGGTGGCGATCGCCGGCTTCGGCATCGCCAGCTTCTTCGTCTACCTCTCGAGTTCGTCCTTCATCCTGATCGACCATTACGGGCTGTCGCCTTCCGTCTACAGCGTGTTCTTCTCGATCAATGCGGTGGCCTTCATCGGCATGTCGCAACTGACGGGGATGCTGTCGGAGCGCTTCGGGCTGAAGCGCGTCGTCTGGGTGGCGGTAACCGGCTATGCCACGACGATGGTTGTGCTGTTCGCAGTCATGGCGACCGGCGTCGACCGGCTCGATGTTATGGCGGCACTGCTGTTCGTCGGCTACGGCTTCCTCGGCCTGGTCATCCCGACGACGTCGGTGCTGGCCATGGAAGAGCATGGCGAGATCGCCGGCACGGCCTCGGCGCTGATGGGCACCCTGCACTTCGCCATCGGTGCGCTGGCGATGGGCGTCGCCGGCATCTTCTTCGACGGCACCCCGCTGCCCATGGTGGCCGGCATCACGCTCTGCGCGGTGATCTCGTTCACGCTGGCCAAACTGACGCTTGGCCGCTCGCGCGAAGCCGTTGAAGCGCCGGCCGAGTAAGCTGACCGCAATCGACCGGAAAGGCCGGGTCATCCCGGCCTTTTTCACGTCTGGGGTAATCCGGCCCCGGCCAGAACCACGGCCTTCGACCGACGCCAGCGGCAAATTGCACCAGCTCATGGCTCAATTTGGTGTAGGCTTCGCGGCCCATCGTCATGCGAAATCCGGCCAGCGGCAGCCGGCATTGAGCGTACGATATCGAGGAGGGGAGAAGTGGAGGTTTCTGTTGCCAGGTACCTCCGAACCCCGCCTAGAAGTGCGAACCTCTAGGGCTTGATTTGAAGCTATCGCACCGCTTACGCGGCGAGACGTGCTTCCGCATAGTTGTCATTTGCAACTACAGGTTTAGCCCGATGACGGTGGTACCATGCCGGGCAAAAGTACGATCTTTACACCTTCGTCGATCCTATTTCGCCCCCAGCAACAGCCGCTCTGATCACAGAACGGTTCTTGGTGGAGGCGCCGGGTACCGCCCCCGGGTCCGAACGGCTTATTACATCGCCCATTTATCGCCATAGTCGGTCAAGCCGACAAAACGAATATAGGGGGCGGGCGCACAAAATGAAAGGCCGCAATGACACTTCTTGGCCGCACCAAACTGCGGCGCCGAGGGTTGACTCGCGGGCGGTCTCAACCGAAGCTTTGCGATGGTGAGGAGTATCGACCGAGCGCACAAGTTGCGGCAGCGCGCCACAGCCCTCATCGATCGGATCCCGTGGCGCCGACATGGGGAAATTTGATGGCCGATTATCTCGCAGACGTGAAGAAATACGACGCCGCCGCAAATGCCGATGTGGTTGCCAAGATTGTGAAACATCTGGGCATCGCGCTGCGCAACCGCGATTCCTCGCTGGTATCCTGCACCGACCCCAAGGAATTGGAGCGCGTCAAGACCAACTGGGTTGCCAAGAAACTTGGCGTGACCGACGGGGCGAAAGCCCACTCAGCGATCGAGAAGACCTGCAAGGCGTTGGCCGCCGACAGCTCCAAGAGCCGCGTGACTTTCTACTATCTGGTCGCCAAGGATCTGGGCAAGCTCGGCTCTTTGTAGAGATTATTGCCGATAGGCAGAGCGCGCGTTTGATTTTGCTCCTCACCGGAGGTCAGCACCGCCCCTCATTGCCCTGCCGGGCATTTCTCCCCGTATAGTGACGGGGAGAAAGGGCTGACCGCAGCCTTGGCTCTCTCTCTCGAACGCTTGTGATTGGCGAAACCGCTGATCACAGCGCCCCTCTCCCCGTCCCTATACGGGGAGAGGATGCCGGCAGGCAGGTGAGGGGCAACGCTAACCCTTGAAGAGTGATGGGGCAAGCCGCGTTCTGGTCCTTTTGCTGTGTTCGGCCGGCGGCCAGTCGGTTATGATGGCGGTAACCCCGAATCGAGGCGAAGCCGATGCGCCAGTATCTCGACCTTTTGCAGCATGTGCTGGACAATGGCGCCGACCGTGGCGACCGCACGGGCACCGGCACGCGTGGGGTGTTCGGGTACCAGATGCGCTTCGACCTGTCGCGCGGCTTTCCCGTCACCACCACCAAGAAGCTGCATCTGAAGTCGATCATCCATGAACTCCTGTGGTTCCTGGCCGGCGACACCAACATCAAATACCTTAGAGATCATGGCGTTTCGATCTGGGACGAATGGGCCGACGAGAATGGCGATCTCGGCCCGGTCTATGGCAAGCAGTGGCGCTCCTGGCCGGATGGCCATGGCGGGTCGATCGACCAGATTGCCAATGTTCTGAAGGAGATACGCAGGAATCCGAATTCACGCCGGCTGATCGTTTCGGCGTGGAACCCGGCCGAAGTGGAGGCGATGGCGCTGCCGCCCTGCCACTGCCTGTTCCAGTTCTACGTCTCGGACGGCAAGCTGTCCTGCCAGCTCTACCAGCGCTCGGCCGACATTTTTCTCGGCGTACCCTTCAACATCGCTTCCTACGCGCTGCTGACCCTGATGGTGGCGCAGGTGACCGGGCTGAAGCCCGGCGAGTTCGTCCATACGCTGGGCGATGCGCATCTCTATTCCAACCATTTCGAGCAGGCGCGCGAGCAATTGCGGCGCACACCCAAGGCGCTGCCGACGCTGTGGATCAATCCGGAGGTGAAGGACCTGTTCGCCTTCCGCTTCGAGGATTTCCGGCTGGAAAACTATTTTGCCGACGCTTCGATCAAGGCGCCGATCGCGGTCTGATCCGTCCACCGTCAATCAATTCCGACCCTCAATCGATGTCGACCATGACGTCGGTTGCCTTGATCATGGTATAGGCTGCTTGCCTTTTTCGAGCTTGAGATCGGCAACGGCCTCGTTGGTGATCGAAGCGTGACGACGGAGCCGGCGACATCACCGCGGACAGGCGAGGTGCTTTGACGATCTCGACGATCGTTCCCTTGAGGATGTTGCGGGCGCTGATCTTCATCGGAGTTCCTTTCCGGGTTTCGGTGCACGTCCAAACCAGAACAATCGATGCCGAACATACGCTTTCGCAGGAGGCGGCCTTCCCTTGTTATATTCATCCAGATATATCGGTCGGCAGGAGTCGAGCCAGCAGATTTCAAGCCCAGGGAGAGTTTTCATGTTGGGGCACAAAGGTTTTGGTATGAGGGCAATCGCGATTGGCGGCTTTGCCGTAGCTCTGATGGCCGTGATGCCGGCGGCTCACGCGGGAGACAAGGTGATCGTGTTTGCCGCAGCCAGCCTCAAGGACGGGCTCGACGCCGTCACCAAGGCCTGCGAAGCCGATGTCGGTGAAGCGGCGACCGTCTCCTACGCCGCGAGCTCGGCGCTGGCCAAGCAGATCGAAAGCGGGGCGCCCGCCGATGTGTTCATTTCGGCCGATCTCGACTGGATGAAGTACCTCTCCGACAAGAGACTGACCAAGCCGGAAACCGAGGTGAAACTGCTCGGCAACCAGATCGTGCTGGTGGCGCCACAGGATTCCAAGGTTGAGACCAGGATCGAGAAAGGCTTCGACCTGGCCAAGCTGGTTGGCGACGGCAGGCTTGCCATGGGCGACGTCAAGGCGGTGCCGGCCGGCAAATACGGCAAGGCGGCACTTGAATCGCTCGGCGTCTGGTCGTCGGTCGAAGGCAAGGTGGCGCAGGCCGAGAATGTGCGCGCCGCGCTCAAGCTGGTTTCAACGGGCGAGGCCGCGCTCGGCATCGTCTATGCCACCGACGCGCATGCCGACAAGGGAGTCAAGGTGGTCGGCACCTTCCCGGAGGATTCGCACCCGCCGATCATCTATCCGGTTGCCGAGACCACCGATTCGAAGGACAAGGATACGCCGGCCTTCCTGAAGTGCCTGCAGTCCGCCAAGGCGGCGGAACTGTTTAGGGATCAGGGTTTCACCGTGCTCACGCCGAGCAATTAAGGTAGCGGCTGAGTATGAACTGGCTGCTGGACCTCACTCCCGACGAATGGAATGCGGTCCGGCTGTCGATCAAGGTGGCGACGGTGGCGATGCTGTTCAGCCTGCCGCCGGGCATCTTGATCGCGCTGCTGCTTGCCCGGGGAAAATTCTGGGGCAAGACGCTGCTCAACGGCGTTGTTCATCTGCCGCTGATCCTGCCGCCGGTGGTGACAGGTTATCTCTTGCTGCTTACCTTCGGCCGGCGCGGGCCGGCCGGCGCTTTTCTCGCCGAGCATTTCGGCATCGTCTTTTCATTTCGATGGACCGGCGCCGCACTGGCCTGCGGCATCATGGGCTTTCCGCTGATGGTGCGGGCGATCCGGCTGTCGATCGAGGCGGTCGACCGCAAAATGGAGGCAGCGGCGGGAACGCTCGGCGCCAACCCGATTTGGGTCTTCGCCACCATCACGCTGCCGCTGATCCTGCCCGGGCTGATCGCCGGCTCGATCCTGTCCTTCGCCAAGGCGATGGGCGAGTTCGGCGCCACCATCACCTTCGTCTCCAACATTCCCAACGAGACGCAGACGCTGCCTTCGGCGATCTACACCTTCACGCAGGTGCCTGGCGGCGATGACGGGGCGCTCAGGCTGACGCTGATCTCCATCGTCATCTCGATGGCCGCATTGGTCGCCTCGGAAGTGCTGGCGCGGCGCGTCGGCCGGCGGATGGACATCGAATGAGCGTGCTGGTGGACATCAGCCATCGGCTCGGCGGTTTCGCCGTCGACGCGCGTTTCGAAAGCGCCGGGCGGCTGACGGCGCTGTTCGGGCCATCGGGCTCCGGCAAGACGACGCTGATCAACGTGATCGCCGGCCTGATCCGACCGGACAAAGGGCGTATCGCGGTCGATGGCCGCGTGCTGGTCGACACCGATGCCGGCATTTTCGTGCCGAAGCACAAGCGCCGGATCGGCATGGTGTTCCAGGACGCGCGGCTGTTTCCGCATATGAGCGTGGCCGGCAATCTGCGCTATGGCCGCTGGTTCACGCCACCGGCGGAGCGCTATGCGGATATCGACGCGGTCGTCGAACTGCTCGGCATCGGTCCTCTGCTCGACCGGCGACCGGCAAAGCTCTCGGGCGGCGAAAAGCAGCGCGTGGCGATCGGCCGGGCGCTGCTTGCCAGCCCGAAACTGCTGTTGATGGACGAGCCGCTGGCCTCGCTCGACGATGCGCGCAAAGCCGAGATCCTGCCCTATATCGAGCGGCTGCGCGACGAGACCAAGCTGCCCATCGTCTATGTCAGCCACTCCGTCGCCGAGGTGGCGCGGCTGGCCAGCGACGTGGTGGTGATGGCGCAAGGCAAGGTCGCTGCCTCAGGCCCGACCGGCGCGATCATGCAACGGCTCGAATTGCTGCCGGCGGAGGAACGCGGCGAGGGCGGCGCGGTTCTCGACACCAAGGTGCTGCGCCATGATGAGATCTTCGGGATGACCGTGCTCGGCTCGGCGGCGGGCGAAATCCGGGCGCCGCAATTGGCGGTCTCGGTCGGCGCGCCTGTGCGCATCCGAATCCGCGCCCGCGACGTGATGATCGCCACCGAACAGCCGAAAGGTCTCAGTGCGCTCAACATCCTGCCGGGCGCCATCGTCGCAATCGGCTCGGGCGAGGGGCCGACGGTCGAAATCGGCATCGACTGCAATGGCGCAACCGTGCTTGCGCGCATTACCGAACAATCCAGGCAGGTACTGAACCTTCAACTCGGCGGCAAGGTCTTCGCGGTGATCAAGACGGTCAGTTTCGACCGTGCCAACACCGGCGCCGGGCTGCCGGCCGAAGCGGATGGCTGATAACCGCTATATCGTTTTGGAATAGCGCTATGGGTCGAGAGGGGCTAGTGTGACTGTGGAGGACAAGAGATGCCGTCGCTGAGCCTGCGGATAAATCTCGATCCGGACGGGCGCATAGGTCCGGGCAAGATCGAATTGCTGGAGCAGATCGCCACTTTCGGCTCGATCTCGGCTGCGGCACGCGGCATGGAGATGTCCTACAAGCACGCCTGGGATCTGGTGGAAGATATGAACCGTGTGTTCGGCAAGCCACTGGTCGCGGCGCAGACCGGCGGCAAAAAGGGTGGCGGCGCACAGCTGACCTCAGTTGGCCTTGCAGTTGTCAGCCGTTTTCGCGCTATCGAGCGCGCTGCGGCGGCAGCGGCGGCCACGCATATGGACGCCTTGCAGGCGGAGATCGATGCTGGGTGAGGGTTGAAGCTTGCGATCCGTCACACCCCCCTCTGTCCTGCCGGACATCTCCCCCGCAAGGGGGGAGATCAGCTAGCCCGTAGACGGGCGCTAATCTGTTAGGCGATTGGCGAAATCCTCCGTGACGGCCAATCTCCCCACTAGAGGGGGAGATGTCCGGCAGGACAGAGGGGGGCGCGAAGGAACTCGACCTTTGAGCGCGCTATTCCTCGGGCTCTCCTGCTTTACGCAGCAGATAGGTGTCCATGATCCAGCCCTTTCTTTTCCGGGCTTCTTCTCTCGTCCTCTCAATCTCCTCGCCGACATCACCCAGGCGACCGGAAACGATGATCTCGTCCGGTGTGCCGAGATAGGCGCCCCAATGGATGATCAGATCCTTGTCTGCCAGCGTGTTGAAGGCGCATTTGCCGTCGAGCATGACCACGGCGCTGCCGGCATTGTGCGGCATGCCTTGTTCGGCGAGGCGGCGGCCGGTGGTGATCAGCACGGGGTCGCCGATGCGGTTCAGCGCCATCTTGTGGCCGGCGGCGAGCGCCTGGACGGCGGTGATGCCGGGAATGACCTCCAATTCGAATGCGACATTGCCTCTGAGCCGTACGCGCTTGAGAATGCGCAGCGCGCTGTCATAGAGCGAGGGGTCGCCCCAGATCAGGAAGGCGCCGCAG
This sequence comes from Mesorhizobium sp. LNJC391B00, assembly GCF_000502535.1. NCBI lineage: Bacteria > Pseudomonadati > Pseudomonadota > Alphaproteobacteria > Hyphomicrobiales > Phyllobacteriaceae > Mesorhizobium > Mesorhizobium sp. LNJC391B00. The sequence goes on along the minus strand of NZ_AYWI01000002.1, from coordinate 438,419 downwards.
CCGTCCTCGGCAAGTTCGTCGCGGACCAGGCTCTCATAGATCTGGGCGATGGCCTCGTGCCAGTCATCGACGGTCGAGCGATAGGAAGGCGCCGGCTCGGCGCGCACCGGCACGTCGAACTCGACGCGGCGCGATTTCGGATTGCTGACGAAACGGTCGCAGATATGGCGGCGCAATTCGGCAAGGTCGTTCTTCTTCGCCCCCTTGTCGGGGATAAACAGGACGTCCGCCCGGTTTAGGCCTGATATGGCCTGCACGGTCATATGGTCGGGATTGCCGGCGCCGATGCCGATGACGAGAAGCTTGCGCATGACGCGAACTCCTGCCCGATCGAAACCTGTTAGTCCAGACCGCCGATTGGCGTGTCCAGACACTGTGGCGTCCTGCTGGGAGACGGAAGGCTTTGAAACGCCACATTGAAACGGCTAGGGTCGCGGCATTCTTGGCGAGGGGCTTCGATGTTGCAATATGTTCTGTCCGTAGCGCTGGCGCTTTTAGCCGTGCCCGCGCTGGCCAATGATACGACCGCCGAACTCGGCACAGGTGGCCTGATCCTGTCGCGTAGCGACGCGGTGTCGATGCAAAGCGAGGACCTCTATATCTCGCCGGAAAAGATCACGGTCGACTACGTCTTCCACAACAACACCGACAAGGATGTAAATGCCATCGTCGCTTTTCCGCTGCCGGACATCGAAGGCAATCCGGAGGAAATGCCGGCCATCCCGGAAAACCAGAGCGACAATTTCCTTGGCTTCGAGGTGACGATCGACGGAGCGCCGGCAAAGCCGCAGCTCGAGCAGAAAGTGTTCGCTGTCGGCATCGATATCGGCGCCGATCTGAAGGCGCAGAACGTGCCGTTCAATCCGTTCGGCGATGCGGCCAAGGCGGCCCTGGCGAAGCTGCCGAAAACGGTCGCCGAGGATTGGGAAAACCGCGGCATCATCATCGAGGATACGGGCAGCGACGGTACCGAGGCGAACAAGGTCTATACGCCGTGGTGGCAGTTGCGCTCGACCTATTGGTGGCGCGCGATATTTCCGGCCAACAAGGATGTCCACGTCTCGCACCGCTACAAACCGAGCGTCGGCGGCACGTCATCGGTGAGTTTCTTCTATGACGGCAAGTTCACCGAGGGCAGCCAGTACACGACCTACAAGACCCGCTACTGCATGGACGACAGCTTCGAGAATGCGGTGCGGCAGGCCGCCAAGGCCGACGGTTATCCGCATTTTTACGAGAACCGCATAGCCTATATCCTGACCACCGGCGGCAACTGGGCCAATGGCAGCATCGGCAAGTTCAAGCTAACCGTCGACAAGGGCAATCCGAAAGCGCTGATCTCGTTTTGCGGCGACAATGTCAAGAAGGTCGGGCCGACGACCTTCGAGACGGCGGCGCAGGATCTCTATCCCGAGCACAACATCGACATATTGCTTTTGGAGCCGTCGGATGACGGCGCCGGGGGAGCCAACTGATGGACGTCGCGATCTATGTCGCCATTGCGCAGAACGGCGTCATCGGGCGCGACGGCGGCTTACCGTGGCGGCTGTCCACCGATCTCAAGCGCTTCAAGGCCGATACGATGGGCAAGCCCGTCATCATGGGCCGCAAGACTTATGAAGGCATCGGCCGGCCGCTGCCGGGCCGATTGAACATCGTGGTGACCCGCGACAAGGCCTGGCGCGCCGAGGGCATAGAGGTGGCGCACTCGCTGGAGGCAGCGATCCAGCTGGCCACGGTGCGCGGGCGTTGCATGGCCGGCGTCGACGAAATCTGCATCATCGGCGGCGGCGAGATCTATGCGCAGGCGCTGCCGCTGGCAGACCGGCTGCACGTCACCCATGTGCTGGCGGCGGTCGATGGCGACGCGCATTTTCCCGACATCGATCCGGATTTGTGGCGCCTTGTCAGCGCTCAGGACGTTCCGGCCGGTGAAAAGGACAGCCATGCGACGCGCTATTCGGTTTACGAGCGACGCCGCGGCGTGCATTGAGACGATAAAAGGGTCGCGAACGTCCAAAACGGACATGCTCGGCAGCGGATCGCGTTGAAAGCGCATCGCTGCGTCCCTATAGAAGAACAACTGGATTTTGCGCCGCAACGTCGGCGCTGAGGGAATCCCAAGCGAAAGGACATTCATGCCCTGGAACGACAAGAGCGGCGGCGGCGGCCCATGGGGCGGCGGCGGCAACAATCAGGGACCCTGGGGGCAGGGACCGAAGGGGCCTAGCGGCCCGCCGGGGTCACCTCCCGATCTCGAAGACATCATCCGCCGCGGCCAGGACCGGCTGCGGCGCGCGCTGCCCGGTGGCGGCGGCGCCAGCCCGGCCGTCTTTGCGCTGATCGCAGCGGCTCTGATCGTGCTGTGGGCGTTCAAGGCGGTCTACACCGTGCAGCCGGACGAGGTTGCGGTCGAGCTGCGCTTCGGCAAGCCGAAGGCGGAGCTGTCGCAGCCGGGTCTGCATTTCCATTGGTGGCCGGTCGAAACCGTCGAGACGGCCAACATCGCCGAACAACTCGTCGATATCGGTGGTGGCGGCGCGACGAGCGGCAACTCGTCGGGGCTGATGCTTACCGGCGACCAGAACATCGTCAACGTCCAGTTTTCGGTGGCCTATCAGGTCTCCGATCCCCGGGCCTATCTGTTCGACGTCTCCGATCCCGAAGGCATGCTGCAGCAGGTCGCAGAGAGCGCCATGCGCGAAGCGGTTGGCCGGCGTCCGGCGCAGGACATCTTCCGCGACGACCGTCAGGGCATCGCCGCGTCGGTGCGTGAAATCATCCAGACGACGCTGGACGGCTACAAGGCCGGCCTGAATGTCAACGCGGTTTCGATCGAGGACGCGGCGCCGCCGCGTGAAGTGGCCGACGCGTTCGACGAAGTGCAGCGCGCCGAGCAGGACGAAGACAAGTTCGTCGAGCAGGCCAACCAGTATTCCAACCAGAAGCTTGGCCAGGCGCGTGGCGCCGCGGCGCAGATCCGCGAGGACGCGGCAGCCTACAAGAACCGTGTCGTCCAGGAAGCCGAAGGTGAGGCGCAGCGCTTCATCTCGGTCTATGACGAATACGCCAAGGCGCCCGATGTTACGCGCCGGCGGCTTTATCTGGAAACGATGGAGAAGGTGCTGAAGGATTCCAACAAGGTGATCGTCGAACAGGGCAATGGGCAAGGGGTCGTTCCCTATCTGCCGCTGCCGGCACTGCAACCGAAGGCGCCGCCGCCTGCGACCACGGGAGGAGCCCAGTGATGGCCAATCGTCTTCCCATCATCGCGGTCATCGCGGCCGTGCTTCTGTTCCTGCTCTACTCCTCGGTCTTCGTGGTCAATGCGCGCCAGCAGGCACTCGTGCTGCGGTTCGGCGAGATTGTCGACGTCAAGAATGAACCCGGCATCTATTTCAAGGCGCCTTTCGCCTTCTTCGACGCCGACAGCGTGCAATTGATCGAAAACAGGGTGCTGCGCTTCGATCTCGACAACATCCGCGTCCAGGTTTCGGGCGGCAAGTTCTACGAGGTCGACGCTTTCATCGCGTACCGCATCTCGGATCCGCGGGTGTTCCGCTCAGCCGTGTCCGGCCAGATCACACTGGCCGAAGCACGACTGAGGACGCGTCTCGATGCGGCGCTGCGCCGTGTCTACGGTCTGCGCGACTTCGAGGCGGCGCTCTCGGAAGAGCGGGCCGTGATGATGCGAGAAGTGCGCGATCAGCTTCGGCCCGACGCCACCTCGCTCGGCCTGCAGATCGAGGATGTGCGCATCCGCCGAACCGATCTGACGGCTGAGGTTTCGCAGCAGACCTTCGACCGCATGAAGGCCGAACGTTTGGCCGAGGCCGAACGGCTGAGAGCGCGCGGCAAAGAGGCCGCGCAGCGCATTACCGCCCGCGCCGACCGCGAAGTGGTGGAAATCGTCGCCGAGGCGCGCAAGGAATCGGAAATCCTGCGTGGTGAAGGTGAAGCCCAGCGCAGCGCGACCTTTGCCGACGCCTACAAACGCGATCCGGCGTTCTTCGACTTCTACCGGTCGATGAATGCCTATGGCACGGCGCTGGACAACTCCGGGACGACGATGGTGCTTTCGCCGAACTCGGAGTTCTTCCGCTTCTTCCGCAATCCGGACGGGACGGACGCGAAGCCGGCGACACCTGCGGCTCCGGCGACGGCACCTGCCGCGCCGGCGACGGCACCTGCCGCGCCGGCTGCACAACCTGCACCCGCCCAGTAGGGCGGTGCAGGATTTCCTTGCGGCCATAGGCCTGGTCCTCGTTGTCGAGGGCCTGGTCTATGGCGGCTTTCCCGGCCTTGCCAAACGTCTTGCCGGCGAAGTGCTGTCGACGCCGGAAATTGCGCTGCGCATCGTCGGGCTGGTGGCGATCGCCATCGGCGTCGGCATCGTCTGGTTGGTGCGTGGCTGAGGACCGCTGATCTGCAATTCCAGGAAAGTGTGAGCGGTTTTCCGTCCGGAATTGCGTAAAAGCAAAGGGATTGAACGGTTCGCCGTTTCCGCGAAACGGCGAACCGCTCTAAGGTGTAACGGAGGATTTATCCTCCTGATGTGGCCATAGCCGCAAACGTGCCGTATTTCTTGCCAACATGACGCGACGCGGCGTTTTGCCGAAGCGCTTTTTCTTTTCAGATTCCGGGAGGCTTTCGATGACATCCAACACCCTTCTGCGCGCGGCGCGGCGGACGTTCATCGCAGGTGCTGCGGCACTTATGGTCGGCGCGCTTGCCGTTCCCGCTTTCGTGACGCCGACGGTGGCCGCGGACGGACCGGCTTCGGTTGCCGACCTCGCCGAAGGCCTGCTCGGTGCGGTGGTCAACATCTCGACCTCGCAGACCGTGAAGGGCACGGAAGGTCCGGGCGCGGTGCCGATGCCGCAGCTGCCCGAGGGTTCGCCGTTCCAGGATTTCTTCGACGACTTCTTCAAGAACCGTGGCGGCGACAAGGATGGCGGCGCGCAAAAAGTGCAGTCGCTGGGCTCCGGCTTCGTAGTCGACGCCGAGCAAGGCATTGTCGTCACCAACAACCACGTCATCGCCGATGCAGACGATATCGAGGTGAATTTCTCCGACGGCGTGACGCTGAAGGCGACGCTGGTCGGCACCGACACCAAGACCGACGTGGCGGTGCTCAAGGTCGACCCGAAGGGCCACAAGCTGACGGCGGTGAAATTCGGCGATTCCAACAAGATGCGCGTCGGCGACTGGGTGATGGCGATCGGCAATCCGTTCGGCCTTGGCGGCACGGTGACGGTCGGCATCGTCTCGGCCCGCAACCGCGACATCAATTCCGGCCCCTATGACGACTTCATCCAGACCGACGCCGCCATCAACCGCGGCAATTCCGGCGGGCCGCTGTTCAACAGCCTGGGCGAGGTCATCGGTATCAACACGGCGATCATCTCGCCGTCGGGCGGCTCGATCGGCATCGGTTTCTCAATCCCCTCGCAGCTTGCCTCGGGCGTCGTCGACCAGCTGCGCCAGTTCGGCGAGACCCGTCGCGGCTGGCTCGGCGTGCGCATCCAGCCGGTGACCGACGACATCGCCGAGAGCCTCGGCATGGCGACCGCCAAGGGCGCGCTGGTGGCCGGCGTCATCAAGGGCGGACCGGTCGACAACGGCACAATTCTCGCCGGCGACGTCATCATCAAGTTCGATGGCAAGGACATCCATGAAATGCGCGACCTGCCGCGCGTCGTGGCGGAAAGCCCGGTCGGCAAGGCGGTCGACGTGATCATCGTGCGCAAGGGCGTCGAGCAGACGGTGAAGGTGACGCTCGGCCGGCTTGAGGACGGCGAGAAGGTCGCTGCCGGTGAGGACGGCACTACCGATGAGGACAAGGGCGGCGACAAGGCGCCCGCGGTCTCCACGGCCTCGGTGCTCGGCATGACCGTCGGCGAGCTCAATGACGACACACGGAAAAAATTCGGCATCGCGGCCGACGTCTCCGGCGTCGTCATCACCGACGTCACCAAGGATTCGGCCGCCGCCGAGCGCGGCATCCAGGCCGGCGAGGTGATCACCGAAATCGCCCAGGAATCGGTCGCGACCCCGAAGGACGTGATGGACCGGATCGGCGCGCTGAAGGAGCAGGGCCGCAAGAATGCGCTCTTGATGCTGGCGTCCAAGACAGGCGAGTTGCGCTTCGTGACGATCCGGATGGATTGAGTCCGGTCAGGCCTGCAACGATCTGATTTCGAAATGAAAAGGGCGGCTAGTTAGCCGCCCTTTTTCTTGCCTGCCAGTCCTTGCGCGACAGGGTGTAGAGGACATGCCGCTTGAGGTGCGGGTGGCTGTCAGGGATGGATGGGTGGTCGAAATCGCGAGCCGGGTCAGGGCTCATGCCAAGACGCTCCATGACGGCCGTCGAGCGGCGGTTGGCCGCGACGGCGAAGGAGACGATCTCGTCCCGGTCAAGCGTCTCGAAGCCATAAGAAAGCCATGCCTCGGCTGCCTCGGTGACGTAGCCCTTGCCCCAGAACTCGGGCGCCAACCGCCAGCCGATCTCGATCGTATCGGAGGGCAGGGACGGCACGTGATCGGTCTTTAAGAGGCCGACGAAACCGATGCATTCCCCAGTCGCAGCGATCTCGGCGGCGGCAAAACCAAAGCCGTCCTCGGCGATCCAGCCCTGAAACTCGTCCATCTTGGCATCCGTCTCGGCGCGGTCGCGGCGGAACGGAAAGAATTCCATCACCCGCTCGTCCGAATTGATGCGGTGGAAGAGTTCGCGATCGCGGTCTTCCCAGTTGCGCAGGATGAGGCGCTCGGTGCGCATCGGTTTCATTGGGCGAACTCTTCCTGGCGGTAGCCCTGGAGATAAAGCAGCGCGGTGAGATCGCCATGGTCGATGCGGACCTTGGCTTCGGCAGCAACGGCCGGCTTGGCGTGGAGCGCGACACCGGTGCCGGCCAGGCGGATCATGTCGAGGTCGTTGGCGCCGTCGCCGACCGCAATCGCATCGAATGGCGTCAGGCCGAGGCGGGCCGAGATATCGTTCAGCGCATCGGCCTTGGCGGCGCGGCCGAGGATCGGCTCGGCGACCAGGCCGGCAAAGCGCCCGTTCTCCTCGATCAGGCGGTTGGCACGGTTTTCCTGGAAGCCGAGCATGGCGGCGACACGGCTGGTGAAGACGTCGAAGCCGCCGGAGACAAGCGCCGTCCAGGCGCCATTGGCGCGCATCGTCTGCACCAGGGCGTGGCCGCCCGACGCCAGCGTCAGGCGGTTCGCGATGATGCAGTCGACAACGGCCGTATCGAGGCCTTTCAGCAACGCTACGCGTTCCCGTAAGGCGGGCTCGAAGGCGATCTCGCCGTTCATCGAGCGTGCGGTGATGGCGGCGACGCGGTCCTTGACGCCGATCTCGTCGGCGAGTTCGTCGATGCATTCCTGGTCGATCATGGTTGAATCCATATCGGCAAGCAGGATTGTCTTGCGGCGGCTTTCGGCCTGCTGAACGATCACGTCGACCGGCTCGGAGCCAAGTGCCAAGCGCAAGGCGGCACTTGCCTCAGCGGCTTCCGCACCCTCGGGTAGCACCAGATCGCAGGCGACGCCTTCGCCCAGCCAGCGAACAGCGCTTGCGCCGACCGACCGTGAGGCCATATTCGCAAGCGAGGCCGACATCGCGCGGCGGACGGGGTGAGACACAAGCGTGGCAATGAGCGGCATCGAGGCTTCCAAGCAGCTAGGCGAGGGCGGGCAGGCGGGCGAGGGCCGCGTGAAGGACGCGATCCTGATAGCCGGGCCGACCGCCAGCGGCAAGTCGGCGCTGGCGCTCGATCTCGCCGAGCGCAAGGGCGGTGTCATCGTCAACACCGATTCCATGCAGGGCTATTCGGTGCTCGATGTGCTGACTGCGCGACCGAATGCCGCCGAACTCGGCCGCGCGCCGCACTATCTCTATGGCCACGTGCATCCCTCCACCGCCTATTCCACCGGCGCCTGGCTGCGCGACGTGATGAAGCTGATCGATGACGGCACGCTCGCCCGACAGCCCGATGACGCCGGCTTTGAACGTCCGGTGATTTTCGTCGGCGGCACCGGGCTCTATTTTCGCGCACTTGCCGAGGGCATTTCGGAAATGCCCGACATTCCGCAGCAGGTACGCGACCGCTGGCGCTACGAGTTAAAGGAGCAAGGCGCAGCCAAGCTGCACCGCATCCTGATGCATGAGGATTCGGCGGTCGCCATGCAGCTGAAGCCGACCGACGGCCAGCGCATCGTGCGGGCGCTGGAGGTGCTCGACGCATCTGGCCGCTCCATCCTCGAATGGCAGGCAGCGCGCGGCCGGCCGCTGATCGACCGCGACAGCGCTCGGTTCTTCGTTATCGAGCCGGACCGCGCCGCCCTTGTCGAGCGGATCGAAACCAGGTTCGACCGCATGCTCGATCTCGGCGCGCTCGATGAGGTCAAACGGCTTGCGGCGCTTGGCCTCGATCCCGACCTGCCGGCGATGAAGGCGATCGGCGTTCGCGAACTTTCGGCTGCCATGGCGGGTGACATCAGCTTTCCTCAGGCCATCGAGCGCTGCAAGGCAGCGACGCGGCAATATGCCAAACGGCAAACGACGTGGTTTCGCCATCAGCTGGGACCGGAATGGCTGAGATTGCAGCCCGGCGACGGCCTGCAAGCCGTGATTTGATTTTCGTGCTGCTAATACAATTAAAGAAACAGAAGTAGGAATGAACATTCCCGCTCCGGTTGTCTGGATTAACCGTCCGTAAGGCGCCGGCATGCCATAGATCCGGGGGGTACTTTTCCAACGGGGAGCAGATGCGTTTCCACAAGGCGGAATCCGCATTTTTCGTCTTTATTTTCGTGATCCTGGCCGCAGGCCTGGTGACGCTTTATGCCTATGGTCAATTGCAGTCCATCGCGGTCGGTCACGATACGACTTCCCGGGTCGAGAGGATCGCCTATCTCAACACGCTGCTGTTTGTCACCGGGGTGCTGCTGGCGACAGCGCTGTTCTTCGGCGTGTTCTTCATCTACCCGCTGATTCGTAGGCAGGCCACGGAAGAGGGCAAGCTGCGCGCCATGACGGTTTCGCTCAGCGCCCGCTCGGAAACGCTGCAACATGCGGCATTGACCGACGGCCTTACCGGCATGCAGAACCGGCGCTATTTCGATGATGCGCTGAAGGAATATCTCGAGGAATTCCGCCGCATCGAAAAGCCCGTCGGGCTCATGATCCTCGACCTCGATCATTTCAAGCAGGTCAACGACACGCATGGCCACGATGTCGGCGACGAGGTGCTTAGGGCAGTCGCCAATTGCCTCAAAGGCATGACGCGCTATCACGACGTGGTGGCGCGGCTTGGGGGCGAGGAGTTCGCCGTCGTTACGCCCAACATGGATGCGGAGCTGTTGGGCAAGTTCGCCGAACGCATCCGCAAGGCGATTGCCAACATGTCGGTGCTGTCGGGCAATGTCCGCCTCAAGATCACCACCAGCGTCGGTCTTGCCGTCTGGGATCGGAAGGAAACGGCCGAGGAATTCTACCGCCGCGCCGACCGCCAGCTCTACGAGGCGAAGAGGCAAGGCCGCAACCGCGTCTGCGCCTAAAATCCCGAAGAAGAATTCATGAGGCCGGTTGCCTGACGTGGCTTTCTCGACTTCCGGTGCTCACGGACTAAATGTCCGCTCCGCTCCGGCTTCTCGAAAGCCACGCCATTCAATCCGGCCTGATGAATTCCCTTTCGGGATTTTGCCCAAGTGGGCCAACGAAGCCGAGCCCTGGCGCTCCGGCGGCTTCTCAATTGGCCGGCAAAAAAGTCGCTACGCTGAAGGTCAATCGTTCTGCGGGCGCATGCCGAAGGTTGTGGGCTTGAGGCCGTAGCGCAGGTCGAAATCGTCGTCGGGCTGGACGCGCTGGGCGGTGGCCGGCTTGCGGTAATCGGGATCGCCGGCCTGGCGGCCGGAGTCCACGACCTCGGCGAAGGCCATCTGCTGCTGCGGTTTCGGCACGTTGCGCAGCCGCTCGACGATGGCGGCGAGATCGACGTCGTTGCCGTCCTGCGAGAACTCGTCCTGCTCTCGCTTGGCGGTGCCGGGGATCAGGTTCTCCGCCAGTTTCTCGAACTTCAGCCGCATGGTCGTCGCCACGCCTTCACCGAAGGCGATGGCTTCGCGCTGGCCCATGGAGGACAGGAAGGCCAGCGTCGAGGCGGAGGAATCGGCGATCGCCGAGCGGATGATCGCCTGGTCCTGCTCGTTGGCCAGCCGCATGGCGAAGAAGGTCGAGCATTGCGACAGGATGGTCGGATCGAGTTCACCCGGGCGCTGGGTGACGACGCCGAGATAGCAGCCATATTTGCGGCCTTCCTTGGCGATGCGCGATAGTGCATGCCTTGTCGGGGCGAAGCCTAGGCGCGGATCGGCCGGCATATAGCGGTGCGCTTCCTCGCACAGCAGCAAAAGCTTCAGCCGGCCCTCGCTCCACAGCGCAAGGTCGAAGGCGAGCCGAGCCAGCACCGAACAGACGGAATTGACCACTTCGGACGGCATGCCGGCCATCTCGAAGCAGGTCACCGGGCGGTCATGATGCGGCACACGGAAAATATTGCCGATCGTCTCGTGGATCGTGTCCTCGATCAGCCGCGAATTGAACATGAAGCGATAGCGCGGGTCGGACGCGGCGGACTCGATGCGCGTCTTCAGCGATTTCAGCGTCGGGCGGTCGTTCTTGCTTTCCAGGAGGCCCATGCGCTCGTCGATCTGCTTGATGAGATCGACCATTCGGTAGGGCACCGGCGTGTCGGCGGTCAGCGCATCGCTGCCGCGGCGCACGTAAGAGCCTGAATTGGGATTGCGATAGAGGTTCTTGGCGGCGGGGATCAGGTCGCGCAGGACATCGACTTCTTCCGGCACGACCTCTCGGCCGCGAAACAGCACTTCGGCGAATTCTTCGAGCCTGAACATCCAGAACGGCAGGTCAAGCGTCTTGGAATCGACCCGGACGCAGAACTCAGGCAGCGACGCCGCGAATTCATTGTGCGGATCGAGGATGAGGATTCGCAGATCGGGCCGGGCCGCGATCGATTTGCGCAGCAGCAGCGAGACGGCGGTGGATTTGCCGACGCCGGTTGTGCCGACAACGGCAAAATGGCGCGCCAGCGTGTCGTCGATAGCGATGTTGGCGTCGATCGACTCATCCTGCGACAGCGTACCGATGGTGATCGAATGACGCCCGGCGAGATCGTAGACCGCCTGCAGGTCACGGGTACGGATGCGGTGCGCTATGGCGCCGATATGCGGATATGTGGTGATGCCGCGGTCGAACACCGGTTTGTCCCCTGGTTCGGCGCCGTCGCGCACTTCGCCGATCAGCTCGACGCTGACCTCGATGGGGTTTTGTCCCTCATTGCTCCAGGCGCGATCCGATTTGCCGATTTCGTAGACCAGACCAACGGTGCGCGATGTCCCGAGATTGATGGAGATCATCTTGCCGACCGTCCACAGGCCGGTGACCGCGCCTTCGATGTCGTCGGCATAGGCGCTGATGGTGGCGCGCGCACCGTCGCACTGCACGACGTTGCCGAGAATGCGCTTGTCGTTCTGCTCTGCGCGGCGGCGCTCCTGCGAGGTCGGTTCGCCGACGGAGGCTTCGCGCTCGACAAACATACGATCCGATCCCCATTCCCGTGGAGCGTCGATCCTACACAGACGGGGTTAAGGTGGCGTGATGCGGAATGGTGTAGCAGGGGTTAACCGGTCAGCGAAAATTCAACCCGCCGGCCTCTTTTCCGAATCCAAACATTCGATATATTGGACGAATGACTGATATAGCGAATGACATGTCGGCTACGATCGGCAGACGGATCCACGCCGAAAGAGCCTTGCGGGACTGGTCGTTGGCCGACCTGGCGAACCGCTCCGGCGTCTCCAAAGCCATGCTCAGCACTATCGAGCGCGGCATGACCAGTCCCACGGCGGCGCTGCTGGTGCGCATCGCCGCTGCTTTCGGCATGACGCTGTCGACGCTGATTGCACGCGCCGAGCAGCAAGGTGGCGGCCTGTTGCGCGAGAGTGAGCAGCCGGTTTGGCGCGACCCCGGTACGGGCTATGTCCGTCGGCATCTGTCGCCGGTTTCCGACACGCCGCTCGAATTGATCCGGGTGCAACTGCCGGCGGGCGCCAGTGTGAGTTTCCCGGCGGCGTCCTATGCCTTCATCAAGCAGCAGATGTGGCTGATCTCCGGGCGACTTGAGTTCACCGAGGGTGATATGGTGCATAGTCTCGAGCCCGGCGACTGCCTGGCGCTCGGCGCGCCGTCGGACTGCACGTTCCATGCCGTCGGACCGCAGCCGGCCGACTATCTGGTTGCGCTGGTCAGGGGCTGAAATCGTGGCAAGACGTCCCAAGCGCTCCGACAATGGCGGACCGCCGCTCGATGATTACAAGGGCCCGCCATGGGGCAAGGGCGATCCCTACATCTTCCTGGCCTGGCAGGCAGCGCATGCCAAGGCGTGGAAGGCGCCAAGCCGTGACGTGATGCTGATGCGCATGGAAAAGGCCGAGCGGCTTGGCCTGACCTATGAGGAATACACGCTCGAAATCCTCGAACGCGGGCTGCATCTGCAGCCGAAAGACACCGAACGCATCGCCGCGATCAAGGCGAGACGAAAGCGGCGCCGCGTCGCGCGTCTGGATTAGCAAGGGAAAGTGCAGGTGAGTCCCATCGAAATCAGGTCGCTGACTGCGGGAACATGCGACATGCTGGCCGACCTCCTGATCGAGACGGTCGCGGCCGGCGGCTCCGTCAGCTTCATGCATCCCTTATCCAGGCAAGCGGCGGAGGCCTTCTGGGGCAACTCGTTGGTGGCAGCAGAGACAGGTGAAAGAGCGGTGCTGGGTGCATGGAAGGGCGAGGTTCTGGTCGGCACCGTGACCGTGCTGCTCGACTTTCCTGATAATCAGCCGCACCGGGCCGAGATCGCCAAGCTGATGACCCGCGTCGAACACCGCGGCAAAGGCATAGCGAGCCGGCTGATGCGGGCGGCAGAAACGCTCGCCGTCGAGAAAGGCCGCACGCTTCTGGTGCTGGACACCGCAACCGAGGAGGGCGCTTCCGGCCTTTACGAAAAACTCGGCTTCACGCTCACTGGCGAAATACCGGACTTTGCCTTGAAGCCCCATGGCGGGCTGACCGGCACGCTCATCTACTGGAAGCGCATCGGCGGCGCTGCCTAAGCCTTGTGATGAACCTCTTGCAGCGCGTAGACCGGCGTCGCGATGCCTTCCATGCGGGCCTTCAACTGCAACGCCAGGAACTGCGAATAGTGGCGCGACTGATGCAGATTGCCGCCATGGAACCACAGCGCCTCCTGATGCGTCGGCTTCCACATGTTGCGGAGCTCGCCTTCCCAGGGGCCTGGGTCCTTGGTGGTGTTGGAGCCGAGGCCCCAGCATTTGCCGACCTTGTCTGCGACCTCCCGTGAGATCAAATCGGCCGCCCAGCCATTCATCGAACCGTAGCCGGTGGCGTAGACGATGAGATCGGCCGGCAGTTCCGATCCGTCGGAGAGCAGAACGGAGTGCTCCTTGATCTCCTTCACGTCGACACCGCTTTTCAGCTTGATCGACCCGTCGATGATCAGGTCGGAGGCGCCGACATCGATGTAATAGCCCGAGCCGCGCCGCAGATATTTCATGAACAGGCCGGAGCCATCGTCGCCCCAGTCAAGCATGAAGCCGGCCTTTTCCAGGCCCTTGTAGAATTTGTCGTCGCGCTTCTTCATCTCGGCATAGGCCGGGATCTGGAATTCGTGCAGGATCTTGTAGGGCAGGGAGGCGAAGACGAGGTCGGCCTTGGCGGTGGTCATGCCGCTCGCGACCGCCTTTTCCGAATAGAGCGAGCCCAGCCCGATCTCCATCAGCGTGTCCGACTTGACGATATGCGTGGTCGAGCGCTGCACCATGGTGACGTCGGCGCCGGCCTCCCAAAGGGCTGCTGCAATGTCGTGGGCGGAGTTGTTCGAGCCGATGACGACAGCTTGTCTGCCGACATAGGCATCGGGTCCCGGATGCTTCGAGGAGTGATGCTGGTCGCCCTTGAATGTGTCCATGCCCTTGAAGTTCGGCATGTTGGCCTTGCCGGATTGCCCCGTGGCCAGCACCAATTGTTTCGGCTTCAGCGTGATGTCCTTGCCGTCGCGGCGCACGACAACGGTCCATTCCTTTTTCTTGTCGTCATAAACGGCGCTCTTGGCCTCGGTCGATGACCAGTAATTCAGCTCCATCACCTTGGCGTACATTTCCAGCCAGTCGCCGATCTTGTCCTTGGGCGCGAAGACCGGCCAGTTCTTGGGGAAGTCGATATAGGGCAGATGGTCGTACCAGACCGGGTCGTGCAGGCAGAGCGATTTGTAGCGCTTGCGCCAGCTGTCGCCGGCACGCTCGTTCTTCTCGACGATGATGGTGGGCACGCCGAGTTGCCGCAGCCGGGCGCCGAGCGCGATGCCGCCCTGGCCGCCGCCAATGATGAGCGTATAGGGCTGCGTCTTGAAGCCGAGTTCGGCGGCTTCCTTCTCGCGCTCCTCCTTCCAGGTCGGGCGGTTCTTGCCATGGCCGTGCTTGGCGCCGAGCGGGCGGTCGAAACCGGCCGGCTCCTCATGGCCCTTGAGCTCGACCATAGTGGTGAGCAGCGTCCAGATCTTGCCGTCCTTCAGCCGGATGTGGCCGAAGCCGCGCGCGACAGACGTTTCGAAACTGATCCAGCCGTCGAGCACGCCGTCGCTTTCCGTGGCATCCTCGCCCTTGGCGATCGCCCAGTTCGACGGTTTGGTCCTGGCCAACTGGCTGACCAGCATGTCGCGCACCTGATCGCGGCCTTCCATCGTCTTGATGTTCCAGGTGAAGGTGACGAGATCGCGCCAGTAACAATCCTCCTGGAAGCAGGCGACCGCCTTGTCGATGTCGCCGGCGGTGAGTGCCGCGCCGAAGCGATCGAGCAGGTCGGAAAGCTTCTTGTTGGGGGCCTTGTCGAGCATTGAATTTCCTCCGCGATTTTTCCTGGCCGCCTGTAGCGAGCGGAACCCTGCCGAAGCTTGACGTCCGGCCTGGCGCAGTATCGCGACAAATTATGCGCCGCGTCACGTCGTCCAATAGTTTGCCGCGTATTCAGGGGCTTATCGGGAAATCGGGACGCCGAAGACCGTCACGAACCAGCGGCGGACCGCTTCTTCGGCAGGGCTCAGATGCGCGCCCGAGGGTGCGGTTAGATAGTGGCCGGCACCGCTCGACAGAGCGAAGCCGGAAAGGGTGACAAGCGATCCGTCGCGCAGTGCCGCGTCGGCCAACGGTCGCGATCCCAGCACCATGCCGGCGCCGTGCTTCGCCGCCTCCAACGCGGTAACGAAACTGTCGAATTTGTGCGTCGGCCCCAGCGCCGGCTTCATCCGGGCGACGGCGAACCACTCGCCCCACATTTCCCGCGCGCCGACCACTGTAAGTCTCGGCAATCCTGTCCAATCCTTGGCCTTGGCGAGATGCGGCGACGCCATCGGCGTCAAGGTTTCGCGGGTCAGGCGGTCGGCCTGCCGTCCGGCAAAAGAGCCGGGGCCAATGCCGAAACGGATGTCGAGACCCACAAAGCGCTCGCCGTAATCGGCCGGTGTGTGGATGGTCTCGATCTGCAGCTGGACGAAGGGCAGGTCCTTGGCCATTTGCGGCAGCTTTGGCGCGATCATCAGCACGGCAAACGAGATCGGCGAGCGTATCGTCACGCTCTGGACGGTCTTGGGTTCGAACAGCTCGCGCGTGCTGTTGGCGATCACGGCAAAGGCCGATTGCAGATGCGGCAGGTAGGCGGCACCCTCCGGCGTCAATTCGACACCGCGCGCCAGGCGGATGAACAGCGGCTGCTTCAGCCGCGCTTCGAGAGAACGGATGTGCTGGCTGACCGCAGCCTGGGTCAGGCCAAGCTCGGCCGCGGCGGCGGTGAAATTCGACAGCCGCGCGGAGGCCTCGAAACTGCGCAGCCAGTCAAGCGGGGGCAAGGGCAGGGTTGTTTCAGGCATAAACCGTTTAGGGCCTTTGGCTGCAAAATGATAATTTGGGTTATGCCTTCGACATCACCATGATGCAACCGGAAACCCTGCGGAGTTGGCTGCGGGGCGCAGCGGACAGGAACGGATCCCCATGCTTACCCAGGCGCTGATCGGCGACGAAGGAAGGACGATCGACCTCGGGTGGAAGGATGGCGCGCGCACTCGCTTTCACGCAGTGTGGTTGCGCGACAATGCGCTCGACGACAAGACGCGCAGCGCCGGCAACGGCCAGCGGCTGATCACCATTCTCGACATTCCCGCGCAGACATGGATCGGCGCAGCCGCGATCAAGGGCGATGCGCTTGAAGTCAGTTTCGAACCGGAGGGAAAGACGGTGCGCTTTCCTGCGGCATGGCTGAGCGCCAATGCCTATGACCGCGATGCCGCCCGACAGCCCGGCTGGACAGGCGAGGGCACCGTGCGATGGACCAGGGCCTCTATGCAGAATTCGGTGCCGCGCGCCGGCTATCTCGCTGCCAGCCGCGACCGCGCCGTCTTGCGGCAATGGCTGTCGGCGGTGAAGACCTACGGCTTCGCGGTGATGGACGATTTGCCGCCCGAATCCGGGGCGCTGTGCAAAGTGTCCGATCTGTTCGGCTATATCAGGGAGACCAATTACGGCCGCTGGTTCGAGGTGCGCGCCGAGGTCAATCCAACCAATCTGGCCTACACCAATCTTGGCCTGCAGGCGCATACCGACAATCCCTATCGCGATCCGGTGCCGACCTTGCAGATCCTGTCCTGTATCGAAAACACCGTGGAGGGCGGCGAATCCAGCGTCGTCGATGGTTTTGCCGTGGCGGCCGCGCTGCAGGCAGAAAACCCCGAAGGCTTCCGGCTGTTGAGTTCATACCCGGCGCGTTTCGAATATGCGGGGTCGTCGGGCGTGCGATTGCAGGCCAAACGGCCGATGATCGAGCTCGGGCCGGATGGCGAACTCATCGCCATCCGCTTCAACAACCGCTCGCTGGCGCCGACCGTCGATGTGCCGTTCGCGGAGATGGAGGCCTACTACGCCGCCTATCGCCGGTTTGCCGAACTGATCGAGGATCCTTCCTTCGAAGTCACCTTCAGGCTCGAGGCGGGCGAGGCCTTCATCGTCGACAACACCCGCGTCATGCATGCCCGCAAGGCGTTCTCCGGCGCCGGCAAGCGCTGGCTGCAGGGCTGCTACGCCGACAAGGATGGCCTTTTGTCGACGCTGTCGGCGATCGAACACAGCTTCAAGGAGGCTGCGGAATGAGCGGCCAGGATTTGAACGCGGGCAACATCGTCGAATTCATCGCCGATATTTTCGAACGCCGAGGGGCGGAATCCTATCTCGGCGAACCCGTCACCATGTCGGAGCACATGTTGCAGGGCGCCTGGTTCGCCGAAAAGGACGGCGCGCCCGATGTGCTGGTGGCGGCAGCACTGCTGCACGATATCGGCCACTACACCAGCGAGTTCGGCACCTATTCGCCCGACGATGTCGAGGACAAGCATCATGACGAAGCCGGCGGCGAGGTGCTGGCGCCGTTCTTTCCACCGGTGATCGTCGAATGCGTCAGGCTGCATGTCGCGGCCAAGCGCTACCTCTGCGCCACCGACCCGACCTATTTCGGCAGGCTGTCGCAGGCCTCGGTCCACACGCTGTCGCTGCAAGGCGGGCCGATGAACGCCGAAGAGGTGGCCGAGTTCCGCAAGAACCCGTTCCACGAGGAAGCGGTTCGGGTCCGCATCTGGGACGAGGCCGGCAAGATCGCCAACATGAAGACCCGGGCATTTCGCGACTACATGCCGCTGCTGCAACGGGTTGTCCGCGACTTCGCCAATCGCGCCTGATCATAATCCGGAGAAGGACCGGCATGTGCTACCGCTTCGACGGCGAGCATGCGCTAACCGTATGCCGGAGACCTGCCGCAAGCGTCTGCGTGCCGCAGGCGCTCGCGCCTCGCTGCCGATCCCTACCGGTGACGAGCCTTGTCACCGCGGATTTTATTGCGACATCCGTCGGCGCGGCCAAGATCAGGAGGTCAGACTTCGGTGTATATTTGACTCAGACGAAGGTCTGAGAATCGAGCTGCAAGCACGAAAGGAGAGTTTCCTCAGCGTTTGTGAGCCGCAATTTTGGGCTGTTCATTCTTGAATACCGTGACACATCATGATGTGATGGTGGCATGAATGGAGAAAGGCAGCCCCTGTTTTCATCCGTGCGTCGCCGGGCGTACTTTAGCTTGCGCGTATTCGCGGCGGTTGCGGTGACGATGCCGGTGCTTGGTCTGCGGTTGAGCCATGTCGACGGTTACAAGATCGAATTCGCCGCTGCCAGCGCCAAGAGCGGAAACAATGGCAATGGTAACGGTGGTGGCAACGGTAGTGGTAACGGTAATGGCTCAGGCGGCAACGCCGGGAATGGCAACGCCAACGGAAAGGGAAAAAATGGTGCCGGCGACAACGCCGCCGGTAGCCAAGCTCCCAGTAGCCAAGTCAATGCCGCTGGCGACACGGTGACGGTACAGGGCGCCAAAATCCAGGTCGTGCATCGCGATGGATTCAGCGAAAGCATCGAGGCCGGCCGCTTCACTATGAAGGATCCGCTTGGAAGGACAATTGTCGAACGCGCCGTAAGGGCCTCCGACATTGCTCGTCTGAAAGGGCTGTAACTGTTGGTTCGCCAACCAGCATCCGACCTTCAGACAAGCCCCGATCTCCCTATACAAGACCCGTTTTGGGCGCGTGCATAAGAATGGCTGCTTCGGTGCGGTTTCGCACCTTTAGCTTTTGAAATATCCGAGTCATGTGGTGTTTTACCGTTTTCTCCTGCAGGTTGAGACGTTTGGCGACTTCTTTATTGCTCAGTCCTTCGCCTACCAAGGAGATTATCCCAAGCTCGCGTCCCGAGAGATTGGCAACGAGATCGGTTGTGCGCTTTTCCGGCCGGATCAGTTCATTCAAAAGCTGCGCTGACAGGGTCGGCGAAACATATTTTTTTCCTGCGGCTATATAAGTCAGCACCTCGGCCAGCGATGCCGCCCCAATCCCTTTCAGCACATATCCGCGTACGCCCAGCCTGAGCGCCGTTGCCAAATCGGCGTTCGCCTCCGAGACGGTGAGCATGACGATCTTGCAGTCAGGCTGAGTTGCAAGAATATTTTCCGCTGCCGCCAGACCCCCTCCCGGCAAACTGATGTCTAGCAGCAATATGTCGGGATTTGCCAAGGCCGCAAGCTGTTCGGCATCCGTCGCGGTTTCGCCCGCACCAACGACTTCGAAGCCGCCGATTTCGGCGAGGCTGCGAGCCACACCCTCGCGAAACAGCGGATGATCATCAACAATGGCAATCCTTATGGGAGCGGTCATTTCTGGTCCTCGATGTTGAGCGTTATGGTCAGCCGGGTCCCCCTGGGGCTCGAAAAGGTCTCGAAGTGACCTCCGATACTTTCGATACGTTCCCTCATACCGGCGAGTCCAAGTCCTTCACACGATCCCGACTGGAATCCAGGGCCGTGATCAAGCACTTGAATGAGGAGCTTGCCCTGCGTCACTCTCGCCTTGACAGCCTGCCCCTTGCCCAGACCGTGTCGCCAGGCATTGTTCAGCCCCTCCTGCGCGAAGCGAAAGATGCTTATTTTCTCGGACGTCCCCAGGTCGGGCAGGCGAGATGGCAGTGAAAGCGATACGGAGGAGGCCGTCCGGCGTTCATGTTCGGCAACTGCAAGCCGCAATATCTCCGCGACTGTCGAAGCTTCGATCTGTGGCAGCACGAGGCCGGTGCAGATGGCGCGGATCTCCCGCATCGCCTCGTCCAACGTATGATGGATATCGGCGATCTCGGTCTTCCGGTGGCTTGGGGATGCGGCGGGATCGAGCAGCAGAGGGCTGTCCATGCGCAGCGCAGCCAGTGCGACCAGCTGAGCTGGACCGTCATGCAAATCAGACCCGATGCGACGCAAGTAACGCTCGTTGATTGCCGTTGCGCGGCGCGACGCCTGCTGGACGCGCTCCCGCAAAGCGGAATTCTGCTCCAAAAGCAACTGAAGTTCGGCCACTTGTGTCTCAAGCGCTGAACGCTGCGTTTCGATAGTGCTGCTGCCGCGAAGCACGATTCCCGAGAGCATCGCCAAGGCGACCGCGGTCGCGCCAGCCACGAGCAGCCAGCTCGACCATAGTGCCGAGTTTAAAGTGCCCTGAAGATCGTCGGCTATCTCGTAGAACTCGGAAACGGCCACAACATCGCCCGACCACGGCTCTCGAACCGGATTGTAGATCTCGAGCAGCGAGGCGGTGGGGCTCTTCCGTTCCTTCCTTTCATTTTCGTCCAGATCATTGAATTGCGCCACCACGTTTCCACCGAACGCATGCAGCAAGTTCGCATTTGGCTCGAAGGTCTGGCCGATAAGAGCCGCGTCTTTGGCGTACAGCACCTTGCCATCACGCCGCCAAAGCACGAACGACGCCAGTTTTTTGCCGAGAGCACCCTGGTCCAGGGTTTCATCGAGCGCCCGTTTAACGGTGTCGCTGAGCTGCTGGCTTTTGCGCATATCCGGCAGGATTGGCGCGATGACACTGTCGACGTAAAGCGCGGTCGTGCTTGCAGAGTTGCGGATCACTCCATCTCGTATTTGCGAGGTGACCCATAGGCCGACGACCAGCATCAGCGACAGCAGCCCAATGCTTCCGACTATGATGAACTGCCAAGCCAACGATAGCCTGTTCCAGTTTTGATAGAGACTATCAATGTAGCGCACGTCTCAACCGACCCCGCGACTTTGGCCGCGCCAAAATGCCTAAGCCATCCTACATCTAGAACGGTCGATGGTGCGAGCAAGCGCTAGGTTGAATTGCCGGGGAAACCGCAATTTCAGGGCATGATCCCACCGCCACCCGCGGGGAACGGCGGTGGGATCAGCGTTACTGTATGATCTTGACGATCTTCCGCGTGCCGGGGTCGACCAGCACGGTTCGCCCGTCGACCACAACGTAGCGATACTTGACGCTCGGCACTTCATGCAGTTCCACCGTGTCGGGAATGGCGGTCCCCACGTTCAATTCGACACCTGGAATCTTCACCGACGCAAGGGGCTGCTTTTTCACGTATTCGCGCACAACCGTTTCCTGCTCCGGCGCGATGATGACGTCTTGAGCGGCAACTACGCCCGCGCTCGCGAGCAGCAAGAATCCGGCAATTGCGGTCGACTGGTACATGGTCGTCATGATTCTCTCCTTCATCAACGCTCATGCATCTTGCGCGAGCTCGATTCCGATACGGTGGTTGTTGGTGAGGTTGATGCACACCGCAAGCCGAACGGGCTTTTCGCGGCTGCGTTCCCGCGTGGGGCTTCGGTCCGGGCGTCATCGGGCCAATGGACTATAGGGAGAGGGACCAAAGTCTGGTGCCAGGCTGTAGAGGTCCTAGAGCCTCCTCAGGGCGGAACACAGGGTTCTCGGCATCGTTGAGATCAGCACTTGTGGGAGGCGTTNGGAGGCGTTAATGGACAACAGCGTCCATCAGGCACGATGGTTGCTCTTGCCTGTTTTCGGGGTAGCCATCCTGGTCATGACGACGGGAGTACTTCTAAGCTTGTGAGGCTGGTGTCATCGCTATGGGATCGCAAGCTCAGGAGAAAATAAAATGTTGCGTTGCATTAATTTTTTGATGCAATTTGTAGCTGATTGTTGGCAAAACTACTGCCTACATTTATTGGTCTTCTTAGAAGCCCGATTTTATTCGCAAAATGCGGAACAAAGTATTTTTGACAGAGTTGGCTAGGCTGAGGGACCGACTCTTTAAGGAGAAAGCAGATGAAACATGTGTTGATCACGAGCATGATTGCGCTTGGCGTCGGGTGCGGCGCCGCGATCGCCCAGACCCAGGCTGTGCAGCCGAGCGGCGGCGACAACTGCGCCGCTGGCGCGGCCGATTGCCAGAAGGGCGGCAAGGCCGGCGAACAGGCGCAAGGCAAGATGAAGTCACAGACCGATCAGAATGCACAGGGCCAGGCTGGCGCCACGACCGATCAGCAGGCTCAGGGCAAAGCCAAGCTCAAGACGGATGAACAGGCACAGGGCAAGGCCGGGACCAGTACCGAGCAGAATGCTCAGGGTCAGGCCGGCGCCACGACCGATCAGCAGGCTCAGGGCAAGGCCAAGCTCAAGACGGATGAACAGGCCCAGGGCAAGGCCGGGACCAGCACCGAGCAGAATGCTCAGGGCCAGACCGGCACCAGCACCGAGAAGCAGGCTCAGGGCAAGGCCAAGCTCAAGACGGATGAACAGGCCCAAGGCAAGGCCGGGACCAGCACCGAGCAGAACGCTCAGGGCCAGACCGGCACCAGCACCGAGAAGCAGGCTCAGGGCAAAGCCGGGACCAGCACCGAGCAGAACGCTCAGGGCCAGACCGGCACCAGCACGGACCAGCAGGCCCAGGGCAAGGCCGGGACCACCACCGAGCAGAACGCTCAGGGCAACACAAACGTCCAGACCGACCAGGGCAATACGGCCTCGATCAACAACGTGACCGTCGAGCAGAAGACGCAGGTCACGCAGATCATCCACGAGACCAGGGTTGAGCCGGTGAAGAACGTCGACTTCGACATTTCGGTCGGCATCGAGGTGCCGCGGCACAAAGTGCGCCTGCACCGTCTGCCGGCGCGCATTGTCAAGATCGTCCCGGCCTACGAATCCTATGAGTACTTCGTGCTGGCCGACGGGCGCATCGTCATCGTCGACCCGGATACGTACAAGATCGTGCTGATCCTGACGTGACACGGCAGTGACTCTTGTTCCCGGCGCGGTGCGATTGAGGGGTATCGTATGCGCCGCGGTGGCCCGCCGACCAGAGGCGGCGGGCCACTTGCTTTGTCTTTCGCATCGCGCGTTTTTCCCGTTGACACCCTGCCTTTCACCCTCGTAGTGTCCGCCACGATGAAAAAGGCACTCATTCTCGTAGGAAAGCGCGTGGGCAAGGCGGTGTAACCGCCGGGCGAAAACCTCCCATGCGCAACACACAGGCTCCCATCGGGGGCCTTTTTTATTGCCCGAAACACGACTAAACGACCAGCAATCGCCTCATGGCTAGAAGTACGGGACCAGACCGATGAGCAACGGACAGAACGAACGGCGCGAAATGCCAAACAGGGAAATGACTGGCGCCGAAATGGTGGTGCAGGCGCTGAAGGACAATGGCGTCAAGCATGTCTTCGGCTATCCCGGCGGCGCGGTGCTTCCGATCTATGACGAAATCTTCCAGCAGGACGAGGTCGAGCATATCCTCGTCCGCCACGAGCAAGGCGCAGGGCATGCGGCCGAAGGCTATGCCCGCTCGACCGGCAAGGCCGGCGTCATGCTGGTGACCTCCGGCCCGGGCGCCACCAATGCGGTGACGCCGCTGCAGGATGCGCTGATGGATTCGATCCCGCTGGTCTGCCTGACCGGGCAGGTGCCGACTTCGCTGATCGGCTCCGACGCGTTCCAGGAGTGCGACACGGTCGGCATCACGCGCCCCTGCACCAAGCACAACTGGCTGGTGAAGGACGTCAACGAATTGGCCGCCACCATCCATGAGGCCTTCCATGTCGCGACGACCGGCCGCCCCGGCCCGGTGGTGGTCGACATTCCGAAGGATGTGCAGTTCGCCAAAGGCATCTATGTGCCGCCGCAGGCGGCGCCGCGCACCAGCTACCAGCCGAAGGTCCAGGGCGACCTGGAAAAGATCAAGGCCGCCGTCGAACTGATGGCCAGCGCCAAGAAGCCGATCATTTATTCCGGCGGCGGCGTCATCAACTCCGGTCCGGAGGCCAGCCATTTGCTGCGCGAACTGGTCGACCTCACCGGCTTCCCGATCACCTCGACGCTGATGGGCCTCGGCGCGTATCCTGCATCGGGCAAGAACTGGATGGGCATGCTGGGCATGCACGGCACTTACGAAGCCAATATGGCGATGCATGATTGCGACGTGATGATCTGCATCGGCGCGCGCTTCGACGACCGCATCACCGGACGGCTGACCGCCTTCTCGCCCAATTCGAAGAAGATCCACATCGACATCGATCCATCGTCGATCAACAAGAACGTGCACACGGAAGTGCCCATCATCGGCGATGTCGGCCGGGTGCTGGAGGACATGGTGCGGCTGTGGCGGGCGAGCGCCAAGGCCGACAAGAAGGCGCTCCATCCCTGGTGGGAGCAGATCGCCAAATGGCGCGCGCGTGACTCGCTCGCGTTCAAGATGAACCACGATGTGATCATGCCGCAATATGCCATCCAGCGGCTCTACGAACTGACCAAGGACATGGACACCTACATCACCACCGAGGTCGGCCAGCACCAGATGTGGGCGGCGCAGCACTATCATTTCGAGAAGCCGAACCGCTGGATGACGTCGGGCGGGTTGGGCACGATGGGCTACGGCCTGCCGGCGGCGCTCGGCGTGCAGATCGCGCACCCGGATGCGCTTGTCATCGACATCGCAGGCGATGCCTCGGTGCAGATGACGATGCAGGAGATGAGCGCGGCGGTGCAGCACAATGCGCCGATCAAGATCTTCATCCTCAACAACCAGTATATGGGCATGGTGCGCCAGTGGCAGCAGCTGCTGCACGGCAACCGTCTGTCGCATTCCTACACCGAAGCGATGCCCGACTTCGTCAAGCTGGCCGACGCATATGGCGGCCATGGCATTCGCTGCGAGAAGCCGGACGAGCTGGACGATGCGATCAAGGAGATGATCGCGGTGAAGAAGCCGGTGCTGTTCGATTGCCGGGTGGCGACGCTCGCCAACTGCTTCCCGATGATCCCGTCGGGCAAGGCGCATAATGAAATGCTCCTGCCCGACGAGGCGACCGACGAAGCCGTGGCCAACGCCATCGACGCCAAGGGCAGGGAACTGGTCTAGGTCCAAGCCGGGGCAGGGCTGTCGCGAGAAGCCGTGCGCAAACAGAGAATTAGCTCAAAGTCTGAAATCGAGATTCATGTCATGAACGCACAGCTTCAACCGACCGGCTCCGCCTATTTCATCGCCAAGGAAACGGAAAAGCCGGAGAACCACACGCTCTCCGTGCTGGTCGACAATGAGCCCGGCGTGCTTGCCCGGGTCATCGGCCTCTTTTCCGGCCGCGGTTATAACATCGAGAGCCTCACCGTCTCCGAGACCGAACACGAGAAGCACCTGTCGCGCATCACCATCGTGACGCGCGGCACGCCGCATGTGCTGGAGCAGATCAAGCACCAGCTCGAACGCATCGTGCCGGTGCATCGCGTCGTCGATCTCACCGTGCGCTCGCACGAGTTCGGCCAGGAGCGGCCGCTGGAACGCGAGTTGGCGCTGGTCAAGGTCGCCGGCACCGGCGAAGCCCGCGTCGAGGCGCTGCGTCTGGCGGACGCTTTTCGCGCTTCGGTCATCGACGCCAACACCGAGCACTTCATCTTCGAGATTACCGGCAAGGGTTCGAAGCTCGACCAGTTCATCGCCATCATGAAGCCGCTCGGCTTGGTCGAGATCTGCCGCACCGGCGTGGCGGCGATGAACCGCGGCCCGCAAGGGATGTAGTCTCAGTCCAACTATTTTACCGGCTTGGGATCGACCTTGCCGTTCGCCAGATTCTTACTCTCCCTTTTGATCGGGCGCGATACCGGACAGACGTCCTGGACGAAGCCGTTCAGCGTGTTAACCAGATTGTTCTGGACCAGCGAGTAGCGGATGAATTGTCCCTGCCGCTCCCTGGCGATGAGGCCGGCCGTCTCCAGGATGCTCAGATGCTGCGAGATCGACGGCTTCGACATGTCGAAGCGCGCCGCGATCTCGCCCGCGGTCAGCGAGGAGTGGGCGAGATAGGCGAGGATCTTGCGCCTCGGCTGCGATGACAGCGCCTCGAACACGCGCTGTATGGCGCTGCTTGCCCCGATAGCCGTGTCGCCATGCGCTGCATTGTCTTCGATCACCGCCTGCCTCTGTCGTTTCGCTTCCGGTATTTAGTCTATTGCCTAAATACCTAAATCGGAATAGTAGATAGTTAGCTTATTGCCTAAATAAGCGCCGGCGCGCCGGAAGGCAAGGCTCTTTGGTCCGGAAATGTTTCCTGCAGAGGAGGGGTGCCGATGAAGACCATATCCACAGGCAGAATGATCTCGCAGCCCTTGAGCGATGCCGAAGATGGCGAGGTCGCCTGGATGCCGGCCAAGTCGATCTGGGTCGGCGCGATGACGCTGATTGCGTTGGTGTTCGGGCCGCTGACCTTCAGCTGGAGCGCTTTCGCCCTGTTCGTAGCGACGACGGCGGTGACGATCTGCGCCGGACACTCGGTCGGCATGCATCGCCTGCTCATCCATCGCTCGTTCAGCGTTCACATCTGGCTCGAACACGCGCTGGTCTATCTCGGCACGCTCGTCGGCATGGCCGGTCCGTTCGGCATGATCTATGCGCATGACATACGAGACTGGGCGCAGCGCCAGACGGCTTGTCACGACCTGCACGCCCACCGCCGGCCTTTCTTCACCGACGCTTTCTGGCAAATGCATTGCGCCGTGGCGTTGCGCAATCCGCCTGACTTCGTCATCGAGCCGTCGATCAGAAACGACCGCTTCTACAAATTCGTCGAGCGGACCTGGATGCTGCAGCAACTGCCGTGGGCGATCCTTTTCTTGCTGCTCGGCGGGTGGAGCTGGGTGGTCTGGGGCATTGCGGTGCGTATCTCCGTGTCGCTGACCGGGCATTGGCTGGTCGGGCATTTCGCACATCGCAGCGGGCAGCAGGGCTGGCGTGTCGATGGCGTTGCCGTGCAGGGCTACAACCTGCCGCGTTTCGGCCTGGTGACCTTTGGCGAGAGTTTCCACGGCAATCACCATGCGTTTCCCGAATCCGCAAAGCTCGGCCTGGAACGCGGGCAGATCGATCTCGGCTGGCTCTTCATCCGCATCCTGGCTGCCCTCGGCCTCGCGCATGGCGTGAAGCTTCCCGGGAACACGCCGAGGCGCAAAGGCCTGCGGCGTGTGGCTGGCCGTCAGGAGGCGGCCGCCGCTCCCAGCCTGTTGTCGGCGCGGCCCCACGGCAGGTAGACTGTGCCGGCGTGGCTGGCACGGATAGACGGATCACGGCGGAGCGCTTTGGACCAATCGAATGAAGTTGCGTCCAGCGCCCTGTCGATTTAAGTCAGCATTGCTGACCTTTGTGAGCCGTCATGACCCTCGACGCTTTCCTTGCCCTTTTGGTCTACGCCTTCGTGACCTCGATCACGCCGGGGCCGAACAACCTCATGCTCTTGGCGTCGGGCGTGAATTTCGGCCTCGTCAGAACCATTCCGCATATGCTGGGCATCAGCATGGGTTTCCTGGTGCTGTTGCTTGCCGTCGGCTTCGGCCTGGGCGCGGTGCTGACGGCGTTTCCGGCCTTGCACACCGGATTGAAGATCGCCGGCGCTGCCTATCTGCTCTATCTCGCCTGGAAGATCGCCATGTCGCGCTCGCTGTCCAGCAAGGGGGAGACGGAGGCACGGCCGATGCGCTTCATCGAGGCAGCCGCATTCCAGTGGGTCAATGCGAAAGCCTGGGTGATGGCGATCACCGCCATGGCCGTCTACTCCAATCCGGACCACCCGTTCCTGTCGGTGGCGCTGATCGCGATCGCCTTCACCGTCGTCAACCTGCCGAGCGTCTCGGTGTGGGCCGGTTTCGGCACGGCGCTGCGCGGGTTCCTGTCGGATCCGGTGCGGCTGAAATGGTTCAACATCGCCATGGGTGTGCTCTTGGGGGCGACGCTCTGGCCGATGCTGAAGTAGACGCATCCCGCCTGAGATCTCAACCGCATCCTGGCTGGTTTTCCGACTGCTGAGCCGGCTGCATAGTCATTGTGCAGTGCACATTAAATCTTCGTAATGCCGTGTTTTGGCCCTTTTCCGACAAATGTGCGTCCTATCTACTTCGGCGAGATCGCGGCAAGACGCCGTGATTGGGTAGAATGAGACCACCGGGTTCGGCGTGTCGGATCATAGGGCTTTCAGTCGATGCGCGGAAAAGTCGTTCTGGCGGTGGTGGTGGCAGCGGCCTGTGTCGCCGCGGCATGGGTCTATTTTTCGCCGGCGGCAATGAGCAGTCTGCGGCAGATGCTGCCGGGCGCCAGGCAGGCGGCAGCAACGGACAAGCCGGCTGGATCGGACAAGGCTTCGGCCGACAAGGCTGGGGGCAAATCCGGCGCCGGCGGTAATGCCGCCCGTTCGGCCTCGATCGTCTCGGCCACCGCGACAATGGCCGATTTTCCGATCCGCCGTTACGCCATCGGCTTCGTGTCTTCGCCGGCCGTGGTCAACATCAACGCCCGCGTGTCCAGCCAGATCGTATCGATCGACGTCAAGGACGGCCAGATGGTGAAGGCCGGCGACCTGCTGTTCTCGCTCGACGACAGGGCGCTCAAGGCGCAGCTTGCCAAGGATCAGGCGACGCTCGCCAAGGACCAGGCGCTGCTAACCAGTTCGGGCTCCGACCTTCAGCGCGCCAAGGATCTCGTCGCCAAGCAGGCCGGCACGCAGCAGACTTACGATCAGGCGGTGGCGGCGCAAAAGGCTGCGGCGGCGACGGTCGATGCCGACAAGGCGACGATCGACGCCGACAATGTCCAGCTCGGCTTTGCCAGCATCAAGGCGCCGATTGCCGGCCGGCTGGGCGCGGTCAACGTTTCGGTCGGTGACCTGGTTACCTTGAGCAACGGCAACTCGAGCACGGCCACGCCGCTGGTGACGATCACCGAGATGGATCCGCTGCAAGTCAACTTCAACCTGCCGGAGAGCAACCTGGCGCTGCTGCACAAGGCGCTGGCCAACCCGCAGCAAGGCGCGGTGACGCTGACCAAGGATGGCGATCCGATGCCGATCGGCAAGGGCACGCTCGACTTCGTCGATTCCAGCGTCGACACCGCGTCCGGTACGATCGCGACACGGGCGAGCATTCCCAATGCCGATCTTTCGCTGTGGCCCGGGCAATATGTGAATGTCGTGCTCGACGCCGGCATCATGCCGCAGATGACATCCATCCCGACCGTGGCCGTGCAGCCTAGCCAAAAGGGACCGTTCGTCTATGTCGTCAAGCCCGACAACACGGTCGAGATGCGGCCTGTGCAGGTGGCGCTGACCGAAGGCGAAAACAGCGCCATCAGCGAGGGCGTCAAGTCAGGCGAGAAGGTTGTCGTCGAGGGCCAAACCAGGCTGAAGGACGGCGCCAGCGTGCATGAAGGCAAGGCGGCCGGCGGTGACCAGGCCGCGCCCAAGGTCGCCGAAGCGGCTAAGGCCGGTGGGGCCGCCCAATGATTTCCGAATTCTGCATACGCAGGCCTGTCGCGACGCTGCTGATGTCGTTCGCCCTCGTGCTGGGCGGGCTGTTTGCCTACAAGTTCCTGCCGGTGGCGGCGCTGCCGAGCGCCGAATTCCCGGTCGTCAACGTCTCGGCCAACCTGGCCGGCGCGTCACCCGAAACCATGGCGACATCGGTGGCGACGCCGCTGATCAAGCAGTTCGCCACCAT
The DNA here is from genome assembly GCF_000502535.1 of Mesorhizobium sp. LNJC391B00. Lineage (NCBI taxonomy): Bacteria > Pseudomonadati > Pseudomonadota > Alphaproteobacteria > Hyphomicrobiales > Phyllobacteriaceae > Mesorhizobium > Mesorhizobium sp. LNJC391B00. The sequence goes on along the minus strand of NZ_AYWI01000002.1, from coordinate 408,876 downwards.
TGCCGGCATCGATTCGATCTCAACCAGCAATTCGCTGGGACGCACGTCCATTGCCATCCAGTTCGTGCTCAACCGGGATATCGACGCGGCGGCCGCCGATGTGCAGGCGGCGATCGCGCGCACGCAGCGGCAGTTGCCGCCGGAGATGACGTCGCCGCCGAGTTATCGCAAGGTCAATCCGGCCGACGCGCCGATCCTTCTGATGTCGCTGGTCAGCGACACGGTTCCGCTCACCGACCTCGACGCCTTCGCCGAAAATGTCATCTCGCCGTCTCTGTCGACCATCGACGGCGTGGCGCAGGTGTCGATCTTCGGCCAGCAGAAATATGCGGTGCGCGTGCAGATCGACCCGACGGCGCTGGCGGCGCGCGGCATTTCGATCGACCAGCTGCAGACGGCAATCGCGTCGGCCAACTCCAACACGCCGCTCGGCGTCTTGCAGAACGACAAGCAGCAGCTGACCATCACGGCCAATACGCAGCTCACCGATGCCGCCGGGTTCTCCAACCTCATCATCGCCACCAAGAACGGCCATCCGGTGCGGCTGGGCGAGGTGACGCGCGTCATCGACTCGGTCGAGACCACGACGACTGCAAGCTGGTATGACGGCACGCGCGCCATCATCCTGGCGGTGCAGCGCCAGCCCGACGCCAACACGGTCGACGTCGTCGACAAGGTCAAGGCGATGCTGCCGTCGTTCAAGGACCAAATGCCGGCCGCCGCCGACATCAAGCTGCTCAACGACCGTTCGACCTCGATCCGCCAGGCCGTCGACGACGTCCAGTTCACGCTGCTTCTGACCATCGCTTTGGTGGTGATGGTGATCTTCGTCTTCCTGCGCCGGGTGACTGCAACCATCATTCCGGCCGTGGCGGTGCCGATCTCGTTGATCGCGACGCTCGGCGCCATGTTCCTGTTCGGCTTTTCCATCGACAACATCTCGCTGATGGGCCTGACGCTAGCCGTAGGCCTCGTCGTCGACGACGCCATCGTCATGCTGGAAAACATCTTTCGCCACATGGAGGAGGACGGTCTCTCGGCCTTCGACGCCTCGCTGAAAGGCGCGCGCGAGATCTGCTTCACCATCATCTCGATCTCGATCTCGCTGGTGGCGGTGTTCATCCCCGTGCTTTTGATGGGCGGCGTCATCGGCCGCATCTTCAACGAATTCGCCGTCGTGGTGACGGTCGCCATTCTGGCTTCGATGTTCGTGTCGCTGACACTGACGCCAATGCTGTGTTCGCGCCTGCTGTCGGTGACCAAGGCCGATCGCGACAAGCATGCCCCCGGCCACAAGCAGGATATCGTCACCCGCGGCTATGACCGGCTTTTGACCTTCTGCCTGCGCCACACTTTTCTGGTGTTCCTCGTCTTCGTCGGTACGGCGGCAGGGTCGGTCTGGCTGATCGAGGTCTCGCCGAAAGGCTTTTTCCCGCAAGAGGATATCGGCCAGATCTCGGTTACGACGATCGCCAGGCAGGACATCTCCTACGACGCCATGGTCAAGCTGCAGAACCATGCGGCAAGTGTCTTCTCGCATTCGCCCTATGTCTCGCATGTCGCCTGGTCAGCCGGCGGCGGCAACAATGCGCTGAACCAGGGCCAGCTCTATGTGCAGCTGAAGGACAAGAGCCAGCGCCCCGACATCGACAAGGTGCTGTCGGATCTGCGGCGGCAACTGGCCACTGTGCCGGGGATCGATGCCTATATGCAGCCGGTGCAGAACCTGCGGCTTGGCGCGCGTTCTTCCGCCAGCGCCTACCAGCTCGTCGTTCAGGGCCTCGATACCGGCCTGACCGACACATGGGCGCAAAAGCTCAACGATGCGATGGCGGCCGATCATGCGAATTTCACCGACGTCACCAGCGATCTGCAGAACAATTCATTGCAGGCGACGCTGGTGGTCGATCGCGACAAGGCGGCCTCGCTCGGCATCGACACCGACACGCTGCGCTCCAGCCTCTATGGCGGCTTCGGCACGGAGCAGGTCTCGACGATCTTCGGCTCGGCCGACAGCTACGAAGTCATCATGGAGCTCGATCCCAACATCGAATGGTCGCCCGAGCGCATGCTGGCCATCCAGGTCAGGACGGCAAGCGGCAGCCTGGTGCCGCTCGGCGCCTTTGCCCGCGTCGACCGCACCGCCGGCGCGCTGACGGTCAACCAGCTCGGCCAGCTGCCCGCGGTGACCATCTCCTACAACCTGCCGCAAGGCGTGGCGCTGGGCGACAGCACGGCCCGCATCGCCGCGCTGAAGGAGCAGATCGGCATGCCGCCGGCGATTTCGACCAGCTTTGCCGGCACCGCCAAGACCTTCCAGGACTCGCTGGCCAATCAGGGCCTGCTGATCGGCGGCGCCATTCTGACCATCTATATCGTACTCGGCATCCTCTATGAGAGCTTCATCCATCCGCTGACCATTCTGACCGGCCTGCCTTCGGCGGTGCTGGGCGCCGTGGTCGCGCTGCGCTTTGCCGGCATGGACCTGTCGGTGATCGCGGTGATCGGCATCCTGATGCTGATCGGCATCGTCAAGAAGAACGGCATCATGATGGTCGACGTCGCGCTGGAGCTGCGACGAGAAGGCATGTCGGCCAAGGAGTCCATACACAAGGCGTGCCTGATGCGTTTCAGGCCGATCATGATGACGACGTTGGCGGCGCTGATGGGCACGTTCCCGATCGCGCTCGGCACCGGCGCCAGTGCTGAGCTGCGCCAGCCGCTCGGTGTCGCGGTCGTCGGCGGGCTGCTCGCTTCCCAGGCGCTGACGCTGTTCGTCACCCCTGTCATCTATGTCTATTTCGAGAATTTCTCCGGGTGGCTGGTGAGCTTCTTCTCTTCGAAGAAGAACAAGCCGGCGCTGCATGCGGTCGAGAGCGGCGAGCAGGCGTCGCTGTTCGGCCCCGAGGACCGGCTCATCGAACCCCAGAAGGCCGCCGCCGAATAGGGGATAGCCCGTGGCCCAAGCTGTCATGCTTGCGGCCATGGGCCGCCGATCCTAATCTGAGATCATGTCCCATGATCATGACCACGACAATGAGCTCGACCCGTTTGCGGCGCGCGTGCGCGCGCTGGAGACCATCCTCACCGAAAAAGGCCTGATCGATCCGGCCGCAATCGACGTCATCGTCGACACCTATGAGACCAAGATCGGACCGCGCAACGGCGCCAGGGTGGTGGCGAAAGCCTGGAGCGATCCGGCCTTTGCCGAGTGGCTGAAGCGCGACGCGACTGCGGCGATCACCTCGCTGGGCTACACCGGCCGCCAGGGCGAGCACATGCAGGCGGTGTTCAACACGGACGAGACGCACAACCTCGTCGTCTGCACGCTGTGCTCCTGCTATCCGTGGTCGGTGCTCGGCCTGCCGCCGGTCTGGTACAAGGCGCCGCCCTATCGCTCACGCGCCGTGATCGATCCGCGCGGCGTGCTGGAGGAGTTCGGGCTGACCTTGCCGGCGGAGAAAAACATCCGCGTCTGGGATTCGACTGCCGAACTGCGCTATCTCGTGGTGCCGATGCGGCCTGGCGGTACCGAAGGCTGGAGCGAGGACCAGCTCGCCGAACTGGTCAGCCGCGATGCGATGATCGGCACGGCGGTGGCCAAAGAACCCGGGACAAAGAAGGTACCGGCATGAACGGGCCGCAGGATCTCGGTGGGCAGATGGGTTTCGGGCCGGTCGCGCCCGAAAAGGACGAACCGTATTTTCATGCGGATTGGGAGAGGCGGGCGCTCGGCGTCACGCTGACTGCCGGCGCCATGGGCGCGTGGAACATCGACGAGAGCCGGCACGCCAGGGAATCGCTGCATCCGGCCGTCTATTATTCCTCGAGCTACTACCAGATCTGGATCAAAGCGCTCGAGGTGCTGCTGAAGCGCCATGGCTTCGTCAGCGAGCGCGATCTGACGGAGGGTAAGGCGGTCGATCCGGCGGCGACGCCCAAAAGGGTGTTGAAGGCCGAAAACGTGCCGGCGGTACTGGCCAAGGGCAGTCCCTGCGACCGGCCGGTCGAGACGGCGCCGCGCTTCAAGGCCGGCGACCCGGTGCGGACAAGGAATTTCAATCCCACCGCCCACACGAGGCTGCCGCGTTATGCGCGCGGCAAGCACGGAGTTATCGAGGCCGTGCGTGACGGTTTTGTGTTCCCCGACAGCAACGCGCATGGCAACGGTGAAAACCCGCAATGGGTCTATACCGTGGTCTTCGATGGCTCGGAAATCTGGGGCGAGGGCGCCGACCCGACGCTGACCGTCTCGATCGATGCCTGGGAGAGCTATCTTGAGCCGGCCTGAAGGTGCATTGCCGGCGGGTCTGGACGAACCGGTATTCGCCGAACCCTGGCAGGCCGAAGCCTTCGCCATGACGGTGGCGCTGCATGACAAGGGCCTGTTTTCGTGGAGCGAATGGGCCGATGCGCTGTCGGCGCAAGTGAAGAAGCCGGGCGCCGCAAGCGACGGCCACGACTACTACGAGCATTGGCTGGCTGCGCTGGAGACGCTGCTGGCGGCCAAGGGCGTCGCGGGAAAAAGTGACGTCGACACGCTCGCCGCCGCCTGGGAACGCGCCGCGCATGCAACCCCGCACGGCAAGCCGATTTTGTTGGAGAACGATCCGGGGCCGACCAGAGGTAGCGGCGGCGGCGCGAACATATAGTCCGCCTGTGGTTGGTGTTTGAAATCTGGCGGCCGATGCAACTAATTTTCGACGACCATGCCTTCGTCGTCCCCATAGACAAACGCCTCAACGACGGCGAAGCGGCCACGGTTTTTGGAAATGGCGACGAAGTCGTTGTCACCCAAGTGGAGGATCACTTGCTCGTCGCTGATGGTAACACGTTCTATGGTTCTGGCATTTTCGTCACTCAGACAGGCCGTGACCTCGGTATATATCGCGAACCCTGCGTCATCCGACAAGGAGACAACGATGCCATAACCAGGTTCGCCGATTTCGATCTTCTTTATCGACTTTCCGATCAGCCTGTCTGCGAACGACCTCATCAATATCCTCGCTTATAGGTGTCTGCGCCGATCTGCATCTCGATCATGTCCGTGATAGTGGCATTGCCCGATCTAGGTTCAAGTGCCTGAACTCAAATCGTTCGTTATCCGCTTGCATGTTCACTTTACGTTCGCATTTGCGCCTGCTAGTTTGTCCCGTTGAAGGTGAGGCAATCCCATCGTTTTAAGCGGTGGTTGGCACCAAGCTTGTCTTTCTCTCGCGAATCCGGTCTGTCGAACCGATGGAATTCTCTCCCCAACAGGATGAGGCGTTGAAGGCGGTGGCGCGCTGGCTGAAAGAGGGCCGGCCGCAGGTCTTCCGGCTGTTCGGCTATGCCGGCACCGGCAAGACCACGCTGGCGCGCTATTTTGCCGAGCATGTCGACGGGCAGGTGCAGTTCGCCGCCTTCACCGGCAAGGCGGCGCAGGTGCTGCGTTCCAAGGGCGCGGTCAATGCCCGCACCATCCATTCGTTGATCTACCGGCCGAAGGGCGAGGAATCGGTGTCGGACGAGGTGACCGGCAAGACCTCGATGTCGCCGACCTTCTCGCTCAATCGCCAAAGCCCTATTTCACGGGCGAAGCTGGTGGTCATCGACGAATGCTCGATGGTCGACGAGCAGCTTGGCCGCGACCTTCTGAGTTTTGGCACGCCGATCCTGGTGCTTGGCGATCCGGCGCAGCTACCGCCGATCTCGGGCGGCGGCTTTTTCACCGAGCATGAGCCGGATGTGCTCTTGACCGAAATCCACCGCCAGGCGCGCGACAATCCGATCATCCAGCTGGCGCTCGACGTGCGCGAGGGCCGCGAGTTCATGCGCGGCGACTACGGCAGCGCGCAGGTCATCGGCAAGGAGGACGTCACCCAGGAGCTGGTGCTGAAGGCGGACCAGGTGTTGGTCGGCACCAACCGCACACGCCGCCGCTACAATCAGCGCCTGCGCGAGCTGAAGGGTTTCAATGCCGATTATCCGCAGGCCGGCGACAAGCTGGTCTGCCTGCGCAACGACCCCGCCAAGGGCCTGCTCAACGGTTCGCTGTGGAAGGTGATGACCTCGTCGCGCGAGACGGTGAAGCCGGGCATCAACCTTCTGGTCTCGCCCGAGGAGGACGATCCCGACCGCGGCGTCGCCAAGATCAAGCTGCTCAAGTCGGCTTTCGAGGATCCGGACGCCGATATCCCCTGGCAGCAGAAGAAGCGCTTTGACGATTTCGACTATGGCTACGCGCTGACCGTGCACAAGGCGCAGGGTTCGCAGTGGAACGATGTCGTGCTGTTCGACGAGAGCTGGGCGTTCAAGGAAACCCGCCAGCGCTGGCTCTATACTGCCATCACGCGGGCGGCAGAGCGGCTGACGATTGTTAGATAGCTGGCGTTAGATAGCCGGCGTCAGGTAGCAGCCGGCGCAGCAGGGCTGAGTGGCGTCGCACCCAGCCATTGCCAGGCATCCGCTTCATCCTCGGCCGCGAAGTGCCTGAACTCGATGGGTGGCGAAGCCGGAAGGAAGTTCCGCGCATCCGCTATCCAGTCGGGCTCACCGATCGTCGCGCACCGGGCGATATGCTCCAGGGCGTGCACCGTGCCCTGTTTCAGCGTCTCGTCGTCCATATCGATCCAGTCGACGCCCTCATGATCAACCAGCCGCACCAAGACATCGATCCTCGGGTGCAGCGCGTAGGCAGCCTCCAGCAATCCGAACAGATTTTCGCCGTCGGCGGCCGATACATGGCCGACGACGTCGATGGCGAAAAGGTCCTCACGGTCGGTTTCGAGGCGGCGGATCGCGGGCACGGATTGGAGAAAATTCATTGGCTGGGTTCCCCCTTGCGAGCAGATGTCATCACTGGAACACCCGAAAGCCCCTGTCTGTTCCCATCAAAGGCAGTATAGATGCGCTGCACAAACAGCCGGACCTCACGCCATGCCCGCGAAACTCTCGGTCAATCTCAACGCCATCGCCATGCTGCGCAACCGCCGCGACCTGCCGTGGCCGAGCGTCACCGGGCTCGGCCGCCTGGCGCTGGCGGCCGGCGCGCACGGGCTGACGGTTCATCCGCGGCCCGACGAGCGCCACACCAGGCATTCCGACCTGCCGGAGATCCGGGCGCTGATCGACGACGAGTTTCCCAAGGCGGAGTTCAACATCGAGGGCTACCCGACCGAGGATTTTCTGGCGCTTGTGGAAAGGCACCAGCCGGAGCAGGTGACGCTGGTGCCCGACGATCCGGCGCAGGCGACATCAGACCATGGCTGGAACTTTGCCGCCGAGGCGGCGTTCCTTAACCCGATCGTCAAGCGTCTGAAAAAAGGGGGCTTCCGCGTGTCGCTGTTTTCCGATCCGGATCCCACCGGCGTCAATGCCGCGCGCGACACCGGCGCCGACCGCATCGAGCTCTATACCGGGCCCTACGGCAGCTACCATTCCGATTCCGCCAAGGCGCGGAAGGAGCTGGAAAGATTGGGAAAAACCGCGGATGCCGCACTCGCCGCCGGGCTCCAGGTCAATGCCGGGCACGATCTGGTGGTGAACAACCTTCCGGCATTGGCAAAGCGCATTCCGGCATTGGCCGAAGTGTCTATCGGACACGGGTTGACAGCCGATGCGTTGGAGTATGGCATGGCCGGCACGGTGGGGCGGTTTCTGAAGGCTTGCGGTTGGTAGCGGTGGAAGGCTCGTGTCGAAGGTGATATCGCATGACAGCAAGCAAGGCGCACCGCGCGGTGATCGGGGAGTAGTCGATGGCTCTTTCCAGCATCGGTAGCGAGGCTGAACCCGTCGAACAACCGAACCACTCCCACACTGAACAGCACAGCACCAAAGTTCTGATGCTGGGCGCGCTTGGCGTCGTCTATGGCGATATCGGCACCAGCCCGATCTATGCCTTCCGCGAGGCGCTTCACGCTTCGCCTGGTACCGACACGCGCATAGATGTCCTGGGCGTGCTGTCGCTGATCGTCTGGGCGCTGACGATTATCGTCACCATAAAATACGTCGCTTTCGTGCTTCGCGCCGACAACAAGGGCGAGGGCGGCACGCTGTCCCTGATGGCGCTGGCGCGCAGCGCCTATCCAAAAGGCGCCAAGCTTATCCTCGGCATCGGACTTTGCGGGGCGTCGCTTTTTTTCGGAGACGCTATCATAACTCCGGCCATTTCCGTGCTGTCGGCAGTTGAGGGCCTGGAAGTGGTGACACCGACGCTGGAGGCCTATGTCGTTCCGATCACCTTGGTCATCCTGGCGTTTCTGTTCTCCGTGCAGCGCTTCGGCACGGGGAAGGTGGCGGCAGTATTCGGGCCGGTGACGGCGCTATGGTTCCTGGCCATCGGCGTTTCCGGGCTCTACCACCTGATGGATGATCCTTCGGTGCTGTTGGCGATCAACCCGTATTATGCGATCGCCTACTTAGCCGGCACGCCGACCGCCGCTTTCGTGACCGTTGGTGCAGTGTTCCTGGCGGTAACGGGGGCCGAGGCGCTTTATGTCGACCTTGGACATTTCGGGCGCAAGCCGATCGTGCTCGCGTGGTTTTCCGTGGTGTTTCCTTGCCTGCTGCTCAACTACTTCGGCCAGGGCGCCTTTGTGTTGGCGAATGGCGGCAGGCCGACCAATCCATTCTTCGAGATGTTGCCGGATTGGGCGCTGATGCCAATGGTCGGCTTGGCAACGGCCGCCACCGTGATCGCCAGTCAGGCGGTGATCTCGGGTGCTTTTTCGCTGGCACGTCAGGCAGTGCAACTCAACCTGCTGCCCCGCATCGAGGTGCAGCACACGTCCGAAATGCAGAGCGGCCAGATTTATATGCCGCGCGTCAACCTGCTCATCGCCCTGGGAGTGATGCTGCTGGTTGTCGGCTTCGGCAGCTCGAGTTCGCTGGCTTCCGCTTACGGAATTTCGGTGACCGGCGAGATGCTGATGACAACCATTCTGCTGTTCGTTGTCATGCGCAATTTGTGGAAATGGCAGCTTGGGCTCGCCCTGGCATTGGCGCTGCTGTTCGGCACCATCGACATGGGTTTCTTCCTGGCGAATGTCGTCAAGATCGTGGAAGGCGGATGGGTGTCAATATCCGTTGCCTGCCTCATGGGGCTGATCATGACCACCTGGATACGCGGCAGCCGCTATCTGTTCGACAAGACCCGGCGCAACGAAATCCCGCTCGATTTCCTCGCCGGCAATCTGCTGAAGAAGAAGCCGCAGCTGGTGTCCGGCACCGCCGTGTTCCTGACCAGCGATCCGCAAAGCGCGCCGACAGCGCTGATGCACAGCCTGAAGCACTACAAGGTGCTGCACGAGCAGAACGTCATTCTGTCGGTGGTCACCGCACCGCAACCGCTGGTGCCCGACAGCGAGCGGGTCAAGATGGAGACAGTCAACGAGTTGTTCATGCGGGTGACGCTGACCTTCGGCTATATGGAGCAGCCCAACATTCCGCGCGCGCTGGCGATCTGCCGCAAGCAGGGCTGGAAGTTCGACATCATGACGACGTCGTTCTTCCTGTCGCGGCGCTCGCTCAAAGCATCGCCCAATTCCGGCATGCCGGTGTGGCAGGACAAGCTGTTCATCGGGCTCGCCCGCTCGGCGGCCGATGCGACGGAGTATTTCCAGATCCCGACCGGACGTGTGGTCGAGATCGGCACGCAGGTGGCGATCTANGGCGGCCGATGCGACGGAGTATTTCCAGATCCCGACCGGACGTGTGGTCGAGATCGGCACGCAGGTGGCGATCTAAGGGGTCTCGAAGGGATAAATCGTTGAGGAGGCTAATATGAGCGGCGAATTGGTGCTGGTCACCGGCGGGTCCGGCTTCCTCGGCGCTCACTGCATCCTCGAACTGTTGAAGGCCGGCTACCGCGTCCGCACCTCCGTGCGATCGGCCAGGCGCGAAGCCGATGTGCTCGCCATGCTCAAGGCAGGTGGCACGGAGCCCGGTGACGCCCTTTCATTCGCCCATGCCGATCTGATGGCCGACGCAGGCTGGCCGGCGGCGGTGGCCGGCTGCGATTACGTGCTGCATGTCGCATCGCCTTTTCCGCCCGGCGTGCCCACGCATGAGGATGACCTGATCCTTCCGGCGCGCGAGGGCGCGTTGCGCGTGCTGCGGGCGGCGCGGGATGCCGGGGTCAGGCGCGTCGTGCTCACCTCATCCTTCGCGGCCGTCGGCTATGGCAAGATGCGCGCGGATGGGCAGCCTTTCAACGAGGAAAACTGGACCGATCCGGCAGGCAAGGTCAGCGCCTATGTGAAGTCCAAGACGCTCGCCGAGCGCGCGGCCTGGGATTTCATCGCCGAGCAGGGCGGCGCGCTGGAGCTTGCGGTCGTCAATCCCGTTGGCATCTTTGGACCGGTGCTCGGCGCGGACCATTCGACCTCGACCGAATTTGTCCAGCGCATGCTGAACGGCGCCGTGCCTGGGCTGCCGCGCCTGTCCTTCGGCGTCGTCGACGCGCGCGACGTGGCGGATCTGCATGTTCGCGCCATGACCCACCCCGCCGCCAAGGGCGAACGGTTCCTCGCTGTCGCCGGCGATTTCATGACAGTGCGCGAGATCGCGCAGACCCTGAAGACGCGGCTCGGGCCGGCGGGGTCGCGCGTCTCGACGCGGGAGTTTCCCGATTGGCTGGTGCGCATCATCGGGCTGTTCAATCCGGAAGCGGCACAACTCGCAACGGAACTGGGCAAGATCAAGAACGCCACCAACGCCAAGGCGGTGCGCGTGCTCGGCTGGGCGCCACGCTCGCGCGAAGATGCGTTGACTGCCACGGGCGAAAGCCTGATCCGGCTGGGACTGGTCAAGCGACGTAAGTAATTGTGCGGGAGGCCGAACCTTAAGGGCTCGGCGTCCCGCAACGGCAGCTTTCAGCCGGCCAGTGCAGCCTTGTTCGTCTCCAGAAACTGCTTCAGCGGCACCGACTTTCGGCCGGAGAGTTTTTCGACCGCGTCGGTCACCATGCCGAGGTCACCGGCGCGGGCGGCGGCGTCGAATGAAACCAGCACCTTGGCGAAGGGTTCAGGCAGGCCGGCCGACTTCATTCCCTCGGTCAGGGCTTCGTCGGAAAGCTGGATGACCTTGATCGGCTTGCTGGTGACCTCGGTGACCAACGCCGCCACTTCGGCAGCCGTATACGCACTGGGGCCGGTGAGCGTGTAAGTCGCGCTTTCGCTGCTGTCCGAGGCGAGCCCCGCTGCGATCGCCGCCGCGAAATCGTCGCGCGTGCCGTAGGAAATGGCGCCGTCGCCGGCGGAGGTGTACCACTGACCCGACGCCAGAACCTGCGGCAACGCCATGAACAGGTTCTCGTTATACCAGCCGTTGCGGAATATCGTGTAGGGGATCCCGCTCGCCTTGATCGCCTGTTCGGTGTCGTAGTGGTCGGGCGCGAAAACAACCGGCGAACCAGGCTCGGGGTTGGGCATCGAGGTGTACAGCAGGTGGCCGACGCCAGCCTGTTTGGCCGCCGTCACCGCCGCAAGCTGCTGCTCGCGCCGCTTCCCCTGTACCTCAAGTTCGTTGGTCGAGATGACGAGTGCCCGGTCGGCTCCCGCGAAGGCCTCGGCAAGCGATTGCGGGTCGTTGAAGTCAGCGGCTCTGACGACGACGCCGCGCACCGCCAGATCGGCAAGGTTGGCGGGTGTACGGGTGGTGGCGATGATGCGGTTTGCGGGGACCTTTAATGTGTCCAGCAGGTGGTTGATGACGCCGCGGCCAAGCTGGCCGGAAGCGCCGGTGACGAGAAGGGTTGCGGTCATGGGGGATCCTGAAATTGCGCCGGGTGGCGGGTGCTTCTGACAGTCTCAAAAAGAGACCAGCACTAAAATAAGAATTGACCGGCCACCGTAAAGAAGGCAGTTTTTAGGGAGGTAGGCACCGCCAGGGAACCAGCAGCCATGGACGGCAAGGTCGTCAATCTGAGAACCAAGCTCAATATACTCAAAGCCACCAGCGATGGCGCAAACATTGCCGATTGCCCGGTTCGCGACGTGATGCAGGGCGTGAACGGCAAATGGAGTTCGCTGCTGATGGCGGCGCTCGCAGAGCAGCCCTATCGTTTCGGCGAGTTGCGGCGCCTGGTGCCCGACATCTCGCAGCGCATGCTCACCCAGACGCTCCACGATCTGCAGCGCGACGGCTTTGTTCATCGCGAAGTGTTCCCGACCAAGCCGCCAAGCGTCGAATACAGCCTGACCGATCTCGGCCGTTCGATGTTCGGCGCCTTGCATCAATTGATCCTGTGGGCCGAACTCAACCATGGTGCGGTGCGCACGGCGCGCGCTTCCTTCGACGCCGGTGGCTGATATTTTGGTCCATGCAGCAAAGGCTTGATTTGACAATGGCGCTGAAGGATTGTCCGGCCAGTGGTTGGGCGGGCAATGGAAAAATCTCTCGACATCGCGATTGCGGGCGCCGGCCCGGCGGGGCTCGCCACCGCGCTCTATCTCAAGCGCGCGGGCCACAACGTCACCATCTTCGAACGTTTCGAGGAACCCAAGCCCGTCGGTTCCGGACTGATCCTGCAGCCGACCGGGCTGAGCGTGCTCGCCGATCTCGGCCTGCTCGACGACATTCTGGCGCTGGGGAGCCGCATCGAGCGTCTGCATGGCGCCGATGCCTCGACCGGCCGCACCGTGCTCGCCGTGCGCTACGATGCGCAGCCTGGCGGCCGTTTCGGGCTGGCGGTGCACCGGGCGGCATTGTTCAACGTGTTGTTTCGCGCCGCGCAGCGCCAAGGTATCGCCATCGAAACCAGTGTCGAGATCGAGGCGCTGGACGTCGGTGAGCGGGCGATCCTGATCTTCGACAAGAGCCGAACGGTGGGGGGCCGCAGGGCAGGGCCGTTCGACCTCGTGGTCGACGCCAGCGGCTCGCGTTCGAAGCTGCGCCGGTGCCTCAACGATCCGGCCCAGCCGCGGCAGCTCACTTACGGCGCGTTCTGGGCCTCGCTCGGCTGGCGCGAAGGCTTCGACGAAAATGCGCTGCTGCAGCGCTACGACAAGGCCAGCGTGATGATCGGGGTCCTGCCGATCGGCCGACCGGAGCCGGGCGGGGAAAAGATGGCGGCGTTCTTCTGGAGCCTGAAGCCGGCGGATGCCGAAAACGTGCGCGCGGCAGGGCTCGACGCCTGGAAGGCGAGACTGGTCTCGCTGTGGCCACAGTGCGAGGCGTTCACCAGCCAGATCGACAGCTTCGACCAGCTGTCGCTGGCGCGCTACGGCCACCACACGATGAAGCTGCCGGCCGGCCGCAGGCTGGCCGTCATCGGCGATGCCGCGCATTCGACCAGCCCGCAGCTCGGGCAAGGCGCCAACATGGCGCTGCTCGACGCGGCAGCACTCAGCCATGCCTTGGCACAAACGGGCAACGTCGAGGCAGCGCTGGAAAGCTACGCCCGGGCGCGGCGATGGCATGTCCGAATCTTCCAGCTGCTGTCGCTGGCGCTGACGCCGTTCTACCAGTCGGACGGCACGATGCTGCCCTTCTTCCGCGACAGGCTGGTGGCAACCATCGCAAAGGTGCCGCCACTGCCAAGCGTGCTCGCCTCGATGGTGGCCGGCACTTTGATCGATCCGTTCAGGCGGATCGGGCTAGAGGAGGTGCACTGGCCAGATCATCCGGCGAGATCAGGGTCGAGAGAAACGAATTTCTCGCACGCAGGAATAGACGCAGCCGCTGCGGATAGTCCGGCGCCACGGCACCCTTGATCGAGGCGCGTTCGCTCAACGCCTTGCGCCAGGCCTGGACCAATGGCTTGCCGTCCAGAATGCCGAAATTGCCGATCCGGTCGAAGGCGTCGAGATAGCGGAAGACCGGGCCGTAGACGGCATCGACGAGGCAAAAGCGCTGGCCGCTGAACCACGGTCCGGCCTGGTCGGCCAGTTCGTCCTCCAGACGATCGAACATGGCCGAAAGTGCCGTGGACTCTGCCAGGAAGGCGGCCTCCGTCGAAGCCGAGTAGAACCGGCCGATGGTGTTCAATGTCGCCGAGCCGAACTCGATCCAGGCGCGATGCCGGGCACGGGCGTAGGCGTCGGCCGGATGCAGAGGATTGGCTTGCGTCTCCTCGAGGAATTCGAGAATGACGGCGGATTCGAAGATCACCGTCTCCTCGCCATTTGCCTGGACGATCAGCAGCGGCACCTTGCCCAGCGGCGAGATCGCCTTGAACCAGTCCGGCTTGTTGGCGAGGTCGATGGTGACGCGTTCGAACGGCACGCCCTTCTCAGTCAGCGAGATCGCGGCGCGCTGGACATAGGGGCACAGATGATGGCTGACCAGAATGAGCTTGCCAGTCATTTCATTCTTCTCAGGCATGTCACTCTCCCCAGACATAGTTCAACGCGCCGTCCTCTACGCGCGTCGACAGGAACATCAGTCGCGACGCTTTTGGCGCCGGACCTTCAAGCCGATCGCCGCTTTCCATATCGAAGGCGGCACCGTGCCATTGGCAGACCAGCTTGCCGTCCTTGCAGTCGAGCGGCCCGCCGAAATGCAGGCAGACATTGGCGGCGGCACGGACACGCTCGCCGCTGCGCCAGACATGGACCTCGCGGCCGAAGAACGGTGCGATCAGGCTGCCCGTCTGTGGGACGTCGGCGACTTTGCAAATTTCGTGTTTCATGGATCTTTCCCGGATCGATGCAGTTGCATGCATATAGATGCAAGTGCATTGACCGTCAAGCTTGATGCAACTGCATCTACCGCCTAGGATGGGTCATGACCAAAACAACCACGCCTTCGCCCGAAGCCGTCAAGGCCTGGGCCCGCCTGATGCGGGTTTCGCGCCAGCTCATCGAAAAGGCGGAAGAGGCTTTGAAGACTAGCGGCTTGCCGCCGCTCGACTGGTATGACGTGCTGCATGAACTCGCCGAGGCGGGTGAGGGCGGGCTGCGGCCATTCCAGCTGACTGAGCGCACACTGTTTGCGCAGTATAACATCTCGCGGCTTCTGGCGCGCCTCGAGGCAGACGGACTGGTCGAGAAGCTCAGGGCTGCCGATGACGGCCGCGGCCAGACCATCCGCATCTCGGCCAAGGGCCGTCAGACGCGGCGACGGATGTGGGCTGTCTATGGACGGTCGATTGCGGAATTGGTCGGCGCAAAACTCTCCGCGGAGGAGCTGAAGATACTGGCGAGCCTGCTTGGAGAGCTGCGCCATCCGCCCGCCGATGATTGATCCGTCAGAATCTCGTGGTTTGCTCGGCGGCTCTCACGTCGACGATTTTTCTACCTGACCCCTTGCGTCGAGCATAGGATTGCGCAATATGCCGAACCGTAACGTACGGTACGCCGTTCGAGGCGACCCGGCGACCTCATCGAATGGGCAGGAAATTGTTGCAGGCAAGGGCCGAGATCGATACCAGCGAAGTGCTGACAGAGCGGCAAAAGGCCGTCTTGGACGCGGCTTTGCGGCTGCTGGTCGAGGAGGGCGACAATCTGACCATGACGGCGGTGGCGCGCCGCGCCAGCTGCTCGAAGGAAACGCTCTACAAATGGTTCGGCGACCGCGACGGACTGCTGACGGCGACCGTGCAGTGGCAGGCATCGAAAGTGCGCGTGGTGCCGGTCGACGGTGAGCGGCTGGATCTTGCCTCGCTGACGGCAAGCCTGGAAGGCTTCGCCTCGGACTGGCTGAAGGTGATTTCGAGCGATACCTCGATCGCGCTGAACCGCGTCGCGGTCGGCCATGCCGGATCCGGAAAGGACGATCTCGGCGCCATCGTGCTGGAGAATGGCCGTTTCGCGCTGGCCAGACGGCTGAAGCCGGTGCTGCTTGCCGGCAAGCAGGCCGGGCTGCTCGACTTTACGGACGCCGAAATGGCGTTCCGGACCTTTTTCGGGCTGGTCGCCCGCGACGTGCAGATCCGTCTCCTGCTCGGCGACAGGCTGGAATTGACTGAAGCGGCGATCGGCGGCGATGCCGCCCGGGCGACGCAGCAGTTTCTCGCTCTTTATGGAGCAAAAACCGGGCCGCAAGGCCTCTAATCTCTACGGGAAGGAAGCAAAAGATGCGTGTCTATTACGATCGCGACGCCGATCTCAATCTGATCAAGGGCAAGAAGGTCGCCATTATCGGCTATGGCAGCCAGGGCCGGGCGCACGCGCTCAACCTCAAGGATTCCGGCGCCAAGGAAATCGCCATCGGCCTCAAGGCGGGATCGGCGACCGCCAAGAAGGTCGAGGCTGACGGGCTCAAGGTGATGAGCGTGGCGGACGCTGCCAAATGGGCCGATTTGATGATGATGGCGACGCCTGACGAATTGCAGGCCGACATCTACAAAAACGAAATCGCGCCAAACATTCGTGACGGCGCCGCGATTGCCTTCGCGCACGGCCTCAACGTGCATTTCGGCCTCATCGAGCCGAAGTCGACCGTCGATGTCGTCATGATCGCGCCGAAAGGCCCCGGCCACACGGTGCGCGGCGAATACCAGAAGGGCGGCGGCGTGCCGTGCCTGGTCGCCGTCAACCAGGATGCTTCCGGCAACGCGCTCGATCTCGCTCTGTCCTACGCCTGCGGCGTCGGCGGCGGCCGTTCGGGCATCATCGAGACCAATTTCCGCGAGGAATGCGAGACCGATCTGTTTGGCGAGCAGGTCGTGCTCTGCGGCGGCCTGGTCGAACTGATCCGCGCCGGTTTTGAGACGCTGGTGGAAGCCGGCTATGCGCCCGAAATGGCCTATTTCGAGTGCCTGCACGAGGTCAAGCTGATCGTCGACCTGATTTATGAAGGCGGCATCGCCAACATGAACTACTCGATCTCGAACACCGCCGAATGGGGCGAATATGTCTCGGGCCCGCGCATCATCACCGCCGAGACCAAGGCCGAGATGAAGCGCGTGCTGAAGGACATCCAGACCGGTAAGTTCACCTCGGAATGGATGCAGGAATACCGCGCCGGCATGTCGCGCTTCAAAGGCATCCGCCGCAACAATGACAGCCACCAGATCGAGGAAGTCGGCGCCAAGCTGCGCGCCATGATGCCCTGGATTTCCAAGAACAAGCTGGTCGACAAGGCCAAGAACTAACCCGCAGTCGTCGGGATTGGGAGCAAAGAGCCGGCGGAGCGATCCGCCGGCTCTTTCATGCCGGTTTATCGATCAGGATACTCAGCCATAGTGCCAATGGGGCTTCGGCTCGGTGCCGGTGAACTCGACGCCGATACGGTCGTCGCGGCGCCAGCGCACGATGGCCTTGTAGCCGATGCCGTCGACCGGCACATAGAGCAGGAACTCGTCCGGGACGCGCGCGTCTATAGACACTTTCAGCTCGGCGCCGCCGGCATGCATGTTGCGCACCGTGCACTTGACCTCGGAATTGGTGAGGCCGGTCAGAATCGTCGCGCCTTTCAGCACGCGCTGCCGGTGTTTGTTTCGCAACTCGTTGTCGGCCATGACGGCGTCCTTCGCAACCGGATCGGCGCGATCGTCAGATGGGGCACCGTATCATGGATAGGCTGAGCCGATAAACATATGGTTAGCGGTGACCGAATCCAGCCGTCTTTCCCAAATGAAAACGGCGCCGCGATGGGGCGGCGCCGTCGTGTATTGTCGTTTATAGTTCAGCTGTAGGGCGACCAGCATTGCTGGCGCGGGCCACCATAGGGCTGGAACGTGTTGTCCCAGGCCCGATAGGACCGATAGCGGTCGTAGCACCACTGGACATGGGCGCTGGACAGACGCTGCGTGCGGTAATAGCGCCGGGGCGCCGGCTGCACGTAGTAGCCGTCATTGTAATAGCCGTTATTGTAGTAGCCGTTGTTGTAGATGCTGCCGAGGCCGAGACCCAGGCCGAGGCCGAGAACTGCTGCGGCGCCGCTGTCAAAATCACGGCCGCGATGGTGGCGGTGATGGCGCCAGCGCCAGTTGTCGCCGCCGTTCCAGTTGCCGCCATTCCAGTTGCCGTTGTTCCAGTTGCCTGACCGGGCAAAGCGACGGCCGTCGTGGCGGCGCCACTGCCAATCGTTGAAGGAGCGGCGGTCATTGCCGCCCGCCCAGCTGTCGCGAACCGGTGTGATGTCAGACAATGTGGTGCTTGTCGGCACCGCCAGGTTTGGCTGCAGGATCGGGCCCGCGGCGGATGGCGCCGTGAGACCTGAAAAAAGACCGAGCGCTAACAGCCCGGATTTGACGGTGGACGAAAAGAGCGAGCTCATTGCACTCTCCAAGTGATACAGGCCCCACGCCCGGATACCCCAGGGAAGTGGCCTATTGATGGACCTTTGCGTCTGAACGGAGGATGAACGGAAAGGTTCCATCCGCCATGACGAGCAGCCCTTGTTTTCATGGGCGCTTGCAGGCAAAGGTCAGCCCATGTCGCTGCGCCTCGCCACTTTCAATGTCGAAAACCTGATGAACAGGTTCGATTACTCGGGCTTCCGCAACCAGCTCAACGAAGACCGCACGCTGGCGCTTTTCGACATCCAGAGCGAAGCCGAATACCGGATGCTGGAGCAGGCGCGCGCCATCGCGCAATCCGACGATACGCGCCAGTTGACCGCGCTCGCCATTGCCGCCACCCGTGCGGACATCATCTGCATGCAGGAGGTCGACAACATCGAGGCGCTGAAGGCCTTCGAGTACGGCTATCTCTTCAAGATGGTGGGCGAGGGTTACCGGCAGAAATACACCACCGCCGGCAATGATTCGCGCGGCATCGACGTTGCCGTGATGATGCGCAACGAGACCGCGCAAGGTCAGCCGATCGAGTTCGTGCGCATGACCAGCCATGCCTATGTCACCTTCGAGCAGTTCGGATTGCACACGCCTGAACTCGAGGCGCTCGGCAACCTGGCCAATGAACGCATCTTCCGGCGCGACTGCCTGGAGGTCGACATCAAGGTCGGCGGCGTGCCGCTGACGCTTTACCTCGTCCATTTCAAATCGATGGGCTCGCCGCGCAATGGGCTCGACGGCCGAGAGGCGACGATGCCGGTGCGCATCGCCGAGGCGCAAGCGGTGCGCCGCATTATCGACGAGCGCTTCGGCAAAGAGCACGCAGCCGACAAAAACTGGGCGATCTGCGGCGACATGAACGACTACCGGCAGCGGGTGAAGATCGAGGGCGACGCTATCGACGGCTACCGCTTCCAGGTGATCGACGAGAGCCAGTCCTGTATCGATGTGCTCACCGCCGGCGGCTTTTGCGAGAATGTCGTCGAACGCCGGCCGGAGATGGACCGCTGGAGTTTCTACCACACGCGCGGGCCGAAGGAGCGGCATCTGTGCCAGCTCGACTACATCCTGCTGTCGAAAGGGCTGGCGGCGAAGAATGCGACGGCGGTTCCCGACATCATCCGCAACGGCCAGCCCTGGCGCACCATCTTTCCGGCCGGACAGGCGGTGGAGCGCTTTCCGCGCGCCGGCTGGGACCGGCCGAAGGCATCGGACCATTGTCCCGTCGCAATTACCCTGGACATGGCTTGAGCACGGTGAGCTTCGACCTGCCGCGCAACGTCATCCTGCCCGTCGACGAAATCGACGTCCGGCTCGACCCCGGCCCGCATCCGTTCGAGCGCGACAACGCGCAGGCGATCACTGACAACTGGCGGCGCGAGGTCACGGCCAATCCGGCGTTGTTCGACGGCACGGTGGTGCTGCTCTCGGCGCTCGCCTGGCGCGACAACCGGATCGTCGGGCGTTGTCACGCGGTGAAGTACTCGACCTTCCTGCTGTGGCGAAAGAACCGGCAGGGGACGGGCGCCGAGCATGCCTATGGCCACGCCATGCTGGTCGCCGGCGACAACGCCCTGGTGGCGATCCGCATGGGCGCGCACACGGTCCCGGCCGGCAGTGTCTACTTCGCTGCCGGCTCGTTCGAGCCGATCGATTTTCGCGATGGCCGCGTCGATGTCGATTTCAACATGATCCGTGAAGTGCGCGAGGAGACCGGGCTTGACCTGACAGGCGCTGCGCGCGGCAAGCGCTACCATGCGCTGTCGACTTCGACCGGCACGGTCCTCTTCCGCCGCTACCACGTCGATGCGCCGGCCGACGAGATTGCGCGGCGCATCGGCGCCTTCGTCGCGACCGAGACCGAGCCGGAGATCGAGGGGCCGGTGATCATCCGCCACGCCGCCGACCTGCCGGAAGGGCTGGCACCGCATATGAAGCCGCTGGTCGAGTGGCATTTTGGCGGTGGCGGGGGCTAACGGCGCGGATTGTTCTGCGCCGCCTTGCGGTCGTTGCGGGCGGCGACGAGGAACAGGATGACGCCGATGCCCAGCAATCCACCCATGACCATGCCCATCGTCTGGCCGACGACTGCCTGAAAATCGGCGGTGACACGATCGGGATTGGCCATGCCGTAGCGGGCGAGATACCACCAAAGTCCTGCAAGGGCGCCTTCGATGATCACCATCGTCAGAATCAGCCGCGCCTTCTTGCTCATTGCCACTCCTTGACCAGATGCTTTGCTCTAAAATTAGCATCGCAGACCGGACGACAACAAGTATTGCCGATGCCGACAAGCACCCATCCTTGTGGATAGCGGTTGGTTGCGGTGGAGCTGATCTGGCGCTTATTCGTGGCGCAGCGCGTCGATCGGGTCGAGCCTGGCGCCGCGCAGCGCCGGGAAGAAGCCGAACACCATGCCGATCAGCGCCGAAAAGCCGACGGCGAGCAGGATGACCGCCGGGCTTGGCGCAAACGGTATGCCCAGCGTCACCGAGGCGAGGCCGGCCAGCGCCAGGCCGATCAGGATGCCGATAATGCCGCCGAGCAGCGACAGCACCGTCGCCTCGACCAAGAACTGGATGAGGATGTGCTTTTCATGCGCGCCGATGGCGAGCCTGATGCCTATCTCGCGGGTGCGTTCGGTCACTGACACCAGCATGATGTTCATGATGCCGATGCCGCCGACCAGGAGGCTGACGCCCGCCACGGCTCCGAGCATGCCGGTCATGGTGGTGGTGGCGCTGGCCATGGCATCGGCGATCTGGGTCATGTCGCGGATCGAGAAATCGTCTTCGCGGTCGGGCGTGATGCGGCGTGTGTCGCGCAAAATGTCCTCGACGCGTGGCTGCAGTTCGGTGGTCGGCGTGCGGTCGTCGGCGGCGACATAGATGTTGTCGACGTCGCGGTTGCCGGCAATGCGGCGCTGATAGGCGGCAAGCGGCATCAAGACGACATTGTCCTGGTCCTGGCCGAAGCCGGTATAGCCCTTGGGTTCGAGCAGGCCGATGATCTTGCACGAGGTGCGGTTGACGCGGATGATCTCGCCCTCGGGTTCGCCGGCGCCGAAGAATTGCTGGCGCACCGTTTCGCCGATCAGGCAGACGCCGGTGCCGGAGCGTGTTTCCGAATCCGAGAACGGGCGGCCCGACACCAGCTTCCAGTCGCGGGCGTCGAGATAGGCGCTGTCGGTGCCGGTGACGCCCGAGGTCAAGCTCTCGGTGCCGAAAATGACGCGGACTTGTTTCTGCGACGCCGGCGCAATGGCGCGCGCTCCGGTCAGGTGGGCTACGAGGGCGGCTACATCCTTGTCGGCCAGAGGCCGTACCGCCTGGTCGAGCCCGCCTGGTCCGCCGGTGCCTGCCGGGCGGCCGGAACGGACGACGAGCAGGTTCGAGCCGAGCTTGGCGATGTCCGACTTGACCTTGGCCGTGGTGCCCGAACCGATGGTCAGCATGGCGATGACGGCGGCGACACCGATGACGATGCCGAGCAGCGTCAGGAACGAGCGCAGCACATTGCGGCGGATGGAGCGCAGAGAGAGGCGGACGGTTTCCCAGATCATGACGCCAACTCCGACTTGGCCGTGTCGGACGCGACGTGGCCGTCGAGGAAGCGGATGGTGCGCTCGGCATAATCGGCGACATCGGCCTCGTGGGTGACCATGGCGATGGTCAAGCCGAGCTCCCGGTTCAGCCGCGTCAACAACTCCATGATCTCATGCGTGCGGGCGGTGTCGAGATTGCCGGTCGGCTCGTCGGCGACGAGCAGCGTAGGCCTGGTGACGATGGCGCGCGCGATCGCCACGCGCTGCTGCTGGCCGCCGGAGAGTTCGGCCGGCGTGTGGTGTTCGCGCCCGACCAGGCCGACCTCCGCCAGCGCCTGCATGGCAAGATCGCGGCGCTCGCGGGCCGGCGCGCCGCGATAGATCAGCGGCAGCTCGACATTTTCCGCCGCCGTGGTGCGCGGCAACAGATTGTAACCCTGGAAGACGAAGCCGATATAGAGATTGCGCAGAAGCGCCCGGCGGTTGCGGTCGAGCCGCCCGGCGTCGATGCCCATGAAGGAGTAGGTTCCGGCCGTCGGCGTGTCGAGGCAACCGATGATGTTCATCGCGGTCGATTTGCCCGAACCGGACGGGCCCATGATGGCGACGAATTCGCCACGCTGGATGGCGAGGTCGACGCCGGCAAGCGCATGGACCTTGGCTTCGCCCTGGCCATAGCTCTTCCAGACCGAGTCGAAACCGATGAGGCCCGCGGCCATGGCGTCAGCTCCGCAGCTGCGAGGTCGTGATAACCTCTGCACCTTCATCCAGCCCGGAGGTGATCTCGGTCAGTTCGCCGTCGGTGGAGCCGATCTTCACGTTGACCGGGTGCGGCCGGCCGTTCTCCAGCACATAGAGCGTGCGTGAGCCGTCGGTGGGCGCCTTCACCGGCTGGCGGCGGTTGCCGCCACGGCCCATGCGGCCGGTGAACAGATCGCTGAGGCTCCACGCGCGGGCAGCAGGTGCCGATGGCCGATAGCGAAACGCTGTTGAAGGCACGGTGAGCACGCTCTTGGCCTGCCTGGTGACGACCGAAACCGTGGCGGTCATGCCGGGCCGCAGCAAAAGCTCGTTATTGTCGACTTCCAACCGTGCATTGTAGGTGACGACGCCGTCGGTGGTGACCGAGGCGTAGGAGATGTCGCGGATCTCGGCGTCGAACGGCCGCTCGGGAAAGGCATCGACGGTGAAGCGTGCATGCTGGCCTGGTTTGACCGCGCCGATATCGGCCTCGTCGACCGCCGCCACCAATTCCATGTTCCTCAAATCGGCGGCGATGATGAACAGAACCGGCGCCTGCAGCGAGGAGGCGACCGTCTGGCCGGGGTCGACGGAACGCGTCAAGACGATGCCGTCAATCGGCGCATAGATGGTGCTCTTGGCAAGGTCGGTCTGCTGCGCCTTGAGATCGGCCTGGGCGATGGCGAGATTGGCCTGCGCACTATCGAGCGCCGCCTTGGAGCGGTCGCGCGTGGCAGTCGCCGCCTCGAGCGACTGATCGGTCGCCATGCCACGCCTGGTCAGTTCGGCCGCGCGGGTGAGGGCGCTTTCGTTCTCCTTCAGGGTTACCGTGGCGTCCTCGACATTGGCGGCAGCGGCCTTGGCCGAGGCTTCGGCGCGTTCGATCTGGACCTCGAGTTTCACCGTGTCGAGCGTCGCCAGCACGTCGCCCTTCTTGACCTGCTGGTTCTCTTCGGCCGAGACCGAGCGGATGATACCGGACAGCTCGCTTGAAATGTCGACCTGGGTGAGGGGCTGCAGCGTGCCGGTCGCCGAAACCGCGACGGTGAGGTCGGCAATGGTAGCCGGCGTGGTGGTGTAGTCGATCTTGGCCGGGGAGCCGGCAAACCACTGGTAGCCAGCCAACCCGGCGGCAAGTGCGATCAGCGCCAGCAGCGCGTAAAGCCAGCCCCGGCGGCGCGTCTTGCGCACGCCGCTCTGATCAAGCCCGAGCGCCGCCTCGATGGCGGAATCCGATTCCGTCTTTGGCAGATTGACAAGCTGGTCCACGCCGGACCCCTATGAAAGCGTAATGTCCCTTGTTGCGCACAGATCAGGCTTGGTGGTTCGAATATCAAATTAAATTTCGGCCATGTTCGGATTGAGGCGGAAGGTTTCCAAGATGCAGATGCGCAATTACTTGCTTTACGATGTGTTTACGACGGAACGGCTGGCCGGCAATCCGCTGGCCGTCGTGCTCGACAGCCAAGGGCTGGATACAGCCGCCATGCAGGCCATTGCGCGCGAGTTCAACCTGTCCGAATCGGTCTTCGTACTGCCGCCGGACAATCCAAAACATCGCAACCGCATCCGCATTTTCACGCCCGACTATGAGATGCCGTTCGCCGGACATCCGACAGTTGGCGCCGCGATCGCGCTGGCCGAACTGACAGGCGAGGGCGAAGCCGGCATCTTCGTGCTGGAGGAGAATATCGGCCCGGTGCGCTGCGCCGTCAGCCGGCACGATGGCGCCACCTTTGCCGAGTTCGACCTGGCGAAGCTGCCGGAGCCGCTGAAGCTCGATGCCGACCCGGAGGCGATCGGCGCCGCCCTCGGGCTGGCGCCGCACGAGATCGGCTTCGAGAATCACCTGGTGTCGTTCTGGTCGGCAGGCGTGCCTTACGTCACCATTCCGGTTGCCAATCTGGAGGCTGCCGGCCGGATCAAGCTCGACAACCAGGCCTGGTCGGAACTGGCGCCGCGCAAGAGCGAATGGGCCTTCGCCAGCCCGTATGTCTATTGCCGCC
This sequence comes from Mesorhizobium sp. LNJC391B00, assembly GCF_000502535.1. Taxonomy (NCBI): domain Bacteria; kingdom Pseudomonadati; phylum Pseudomonadota; class Alphaproteobacteria; order Hyphomicrobiales; family Phyllobacteriaceae; genus Mesorhizobium; species Mesorhizobium sp. LNJC391B00. The sequence continues at coordinate 384,422 of NZ_AYWI01000002.1, read as the reverse complement.
AGACGGTGAACCATGACAGCGCCTTCCATGTCCGCATGATCGTGCCGGGCACGCCGTCCTATGAAGACCCGGCGACCGGGTCGGCGGCGGCGGCCTTTGCCGGCGCCATCATGCATTTCGATGCGCCCACCGACGGCATTTCGCAGCTGTGGATCGAGCAGGGGCTGGAGATGGGCCGCCCGTCACGTATCCGCTTGGAACTCACTGTCGAAGGCGGAAAACTGGCCTCCGCGCGCATCGGCGGCCATGCCATCAAGGTGGCGGAAGGCAGGCTGTTCGTGTGACCGCCTGCGGCAGTTCAGCGATTTGTCGGGAAATGATTCCGGCAGGGCTGGACAGGACCGGTATCGGCGGCTATATGCCCGCCAACGCCGGTTTTACCGGTCGAGTGGGTGCGTAGCTCAGTTGGTAGAGCAGCTGACTCTTAATCAGCGGGTCCACAGTTCAATCCTGTGCGCACCCACCAAATTTCTAGAAGAGTTGGTGGAAGACCTTGGAATGCCGGACGCGTTGACGCGCCTCGACATGCCTCAATCATGCGGCAGGTTTGCCTTAAACTCGGCGGCCGGTAAGCCGGTGCGCTATTTGGCGAAGGAGTAAAGGCCGCGCTGGATTAAGAAAAGCCCGGAAGCCGAAGCCGCCATCAATTAAAGCCAGTTTGAAACCACGGACTGGTGTCATACCCTAAGCGCGGATTATAATGATCCAGGAAGTTTTCGGCCCTATTTGACGGTCGCGCAACCACGGTGCCTGTCGATTTGCAATCCGGTTTCGCGGTCGGCTTGCTGCCAGCCTTCTTATGAGCTGTAGAACACGAGGTTGTAGCCTGAGCGGTGGCCACCTTTTTCTTCTCTTTCGCAACAGCTGCTCCGGTAGCGGCCAATACTATTGCTACGCCAAAGACAACGAGTTTCATTGAAAACGCCCTCACCCTGCACAATCCGTAATGATTGCGCCTGGTCACCGTTACGTCAATCACATTTTGTCGGCAACGGCGGCGAATAGTGCCAGTAAAAAGAGCCCACCACAGAAGCAGCGGGCCAACCCCCAGGTGGGGAATCTTTCAGCGGCCGTGCTGTTCGAGCCACCAGCCCGGAATGCCAGTGATCGGCCCGACGATGGTCAGTGAAGGTTCGGGCCGGCGCCCTCCCGTCAAATCGCTCTAGCTACTTCTCCGAAACACCAGCCTCGGCAAAGCTCGCCATGCCCGTGTGGCACTCCAGCGCCGAGCGGACGATGTTGACGGCTAGGCAGGCGCCGGAGCCTTCGCCGAGCCGCATGCCGAGGTCGAGCAGCGGCGGCAGGCCGAGCGCTTCGAGCAGGCGGCGGTGGCCGGATTCGGCCGAGACATGGGCGGCGATGGTGTGGGCGAGGCCAGACGGGTGCAGCCGCGCCAAGGGCGCTGCCGCGGCCGTGCAGACGAAGCCGTCGAGCAGCACCGGGACGTTCTTGCGGCGGGCGGCGAGCGTGGCGCCGAAGATGGCGGCGAGTTCGCGGCCGCCAAGGGCGGCGGCGATCTTCAGCGGGTCGGACAGCGCGTCGGCATGGCGCTTAAGGCCGGATTCAATGGCGGTGACCTTGCGCTTCAGCCCGGCATCGTCGACGCCGGTGCCGCGCCCGGTCCATTTTTCAGCGCCGCCGCCGAACAGGGCGGTCGAGATGGCGGCCGCCGGCGTGGTGTTGCCGATGCCCATCTCGCCGAAACAGACGAGGTCGAGGTCGTTCGTCACCGCGTCATAGCCAGCCGAGACGGCGGCGAGGAAGTTTTTTTCGTCCATTGCCGGCACGTCAGTGAAGTCGCCTGTCGGATGATCGAGATCGAGCGGGATGACGTCGAGTTCCGCGCCGGCGATGCGGGCAAGCTGGTTGATGGCGGCGCCGCCGCCGGCAAAATTCGCCAACATCTGCACGGTCACTTCCGACGGGAAGGCCGACACGCCCTGCGCGGTGACGCCGTGATTGCCGGCGAACACGAAGACTTTGACGCGATCGAGTTTCGGCATGTCGCGGCCCTGCCAGCGTGCCAGCCAGGCGGCGAGGGTTTCCAGCCGGCCCAGGCTGCCTTGCGGCTTCGTCAGCGTGTCCTGGCGGCGGGCGACTGCATTGGCGGCGGTATCGCTGCCGGCAGGCAGATCGAAACAGGCGGCGCGCAGTTCATCGAATGATTTGAAGGGCATGGGGAAGGAATCTCCGGGGAAGAATCAGGACAGGGAAATGGAAGCGACGAGCAGGACAGTGATCTCGCCCAACTGCTGCAGGGCGCCGATAGTGTCACCGGTGTGGCCGCCAATCTGGTTGAGGCAGAGCGCGCGCAAGGCGCTGAACACGAGAGCGAGCAGGATCAGTGCGGCAAAGGCGCCGCCGAGCCCCAGAGTCAGAAGCGGGATGGCCCCGAGCACGGCGCCGAGAACAGTTGTCTGGGTCGAGACGGTCCCGGCGCCGGCAGACAGGCCGTCACTGCGCGCCGCCGGCGCCAAATGCATGAACGCGCCGAGCAGGCCGCGCGATGCGGCGTGGGCGGCGATCAGCGCGAAGAGCACGCCTGTCGGATTGGCCAGTTGCGACAGCGCGCTCCAGCGGATGAGCATCGACAGGCCAAGAGCTGCTGCGCCATAGGCGCCGATGCGGCTGTCGCGCATGATCTCCAGTTTTTTATCGCGTGTCTTGCCGCCGCCAAAGCCATCTGCGACATCCGACAGCCCATCCTCATGCAGGCAGCCGGTGGCGAGCAGGGTTGCTGCAAGCGCAAGTGCGGCCGCCGGCCCAGCGGCGAGACCGAGCTTTACCCCGATGGCGTAGACGACGGCGCCGACCAAAGCGACCGCGAGGCCGGCGGCAGGCGCCGCCCAGATCGCATCGGCCAGGCTGCGGCCACGAAAGTCGAAGACCGGCAGCGGCAGCCGGGTGAAGAAGACGAGGCAAAGCGCGACGTCGTCGAGCGCTTGCCGGGGTGAGGGCACGGCGGTCATGCACCCCTCGCAATGGCGTGGAAGAAGGTGCCGCTGACAAGGCCGCGGCGATAGCCGGAGGCGCCGAGCGGATTGCCCTGGCCATCGGCTAGGTCGGCCAGCGGCTCGTCATTGCCGGTGGCGATCATCTGCGCATAGTGGAATTCATGGCCGCGGATCAGCGCGCCTTGCGGCCCCAGCGGACAGGCGGCGCGCAGGCGTGCCTCGCGGTAGCCGAGGTTCATCTTGCGCTTGGCAAAGCTGGTGGAATGGCCGAGCAGGCCAAGCATGGCGTGCGTCTCGCCGGCCGCGTCCTCCAGCGCTTCGCCCAGCACCATGAAGCCACCGCACTCACCATGGATCGGCTTGGTCTCGGCAAACCAGGCCATGCCAGCTCGAAAATTGGTTGCCGCGGCGAGGCTGCCGGCGTGAAGCTCGGGATAGCCGCCGGGCAGCCAGCAGACATCGCAATTCTGCGCCGGTGCTTCGTCGGCGAGCGGCGAGAACGGCACGATCTCGGCGCCGGCCTGACGCCAGTGGCCGGCGACGTGCGGATAGAGGAAGGTGAAAGCGGCGTCTTCGGCGAGCGCGATTCGTTGGCCGGGCGGCTGCAAGGCATGTTCGAAACTGCCTGATGCCGGCGAAAACGGCGCGGCCAGCGCCATGATGGCGTCAAGGTCGAGGGATTTCTCGACCATGTCGGCGAGGCGGTCGAGATGCGTCATCAGGTCGGCATATTCGCCGGCCTGGACGAGGCCGAGATGGCGCTCCGGCAAATTGAGCGTGGGATCGCGCAGGATGGCACCGACGACCGGCAGGCCGAGCGTTTCGATCGCCTCGCTGCACAGCTTGCGGTGGCGCTCGCTGCCGAGACGGTTGAGCACGATTCCGGCCATGCGCACATCCGAGTCGTAGGTGGCAAAACCCTTGGCGACGGCGGCCGCCGTCGTCGACTGTCCCGAGACGTCGAGCACCAAAAGCACCGGCAGGTGGTAGAGCCGCGCCAGATCGGCGGCCGAGCCGGTGCGGCCTTGTCCGGCCGGGATGCCGTCGAACAGGCCCATGGCGCTTTCGAGGAAGATAAAATCGGCGTCCTCGGTGGCATTGCCGGCCAACGCGTTGAGCAGGTCAGGCGACATCGCCCAGCTGTCCAGGTTGACGCCGGACAGGCCAGTGGCGGCGGTATGAAAACCCGGATCGATATAGTCGGGGCCGGACTTGGCGCCGCGCACCTTGATGCCGCGCCGGGCGAGCGCGCGCAAAATGCCGATGGTGACGCTGGTCTTGCCGGAGCCGGAACGCGGCGCGCCGATGATGATGGCGCGGGTCATGCATTACCCGCCAGTGCTGCGCGCATGGCGACGATGCCGCCGACGACAATGAGGGCCGGCGAGGCCAATTCCGCCGCGGCGGCCGCTTCGGAAATGGTGGCGAGTGTCGCGACGACGGTCCGCTCCTGCGGTGTCGTCGCCGAAACGATGACAGCCGCCGGCGTCGACGGCGCCAGCCCGCCTTCGAGCAGCGACGCGGCGATAACAGGCAGATTGGCCATGCCCATATAGATGACCACCGGCTGGCCGGTGCGGGCGATCGCGCCCCAGTCGAGATCGTCATCTGTGCCGGCGGCATGACCTGTCGCCAGGATGATCGCCTTGTTGATGCCGCGCATGGTTGCGGGAATGCCGGTGGCGGCCAGCGCGCTCAGCCCCGATGTCAGGCCGGGCAGGACGCGGAACGGGATTTTTTCGCGCGCCAGCGCCAGCGCCTCTTCGCCGCCACGGCCGAAAATATAGGGATCGCCACCCTTCAGCCTGATGACGCGGCGGCCATCGCGCGCCAGCCGCACCAGCAGAGCGGTGATGTCGTCCTGCTTCATCGACGGCTTGCCGCCGCGTTTTCCTGCAAAGAACAGCTGGGCATTGTCCGCAACGGCGACAACGTCAGAGGAGACCAGCGCGTCATAGACCACGGCGTCGGCCTCGGCCAATGCCGCCAGCACTTCCAGCGTCAGGCAGCCGGGATCGCCGGGGCCGGCGCCGGCCAGCCAGACATGGCCCGGCTCAAGCCGGCGCGGCTTGAAGTTCAGCCGGGCAAGGGCCTGTTCGAGCGTGGTGTTTTCGCTTTTACCGCTCACAATCCGTCCCGTCCCCGGAAACGCCGCTGATAGTGGGCGTCGTACAATGAACTCTCGCCAAAACCTTCCGCTGCCAGCGAGCGGCCGACGAAGATGATCGCCGTGCGCTCCATCGGGTCGGCGGCGAGCAGCGCCTCGATGGTCGCTAGCGTGCCGGTCAGCACGCGCTCGTCCGGCCATGAAGCGCGAAAGACGATCGCCACCGGGCAATCGCCGCCATAATGCGGCGACAATTCGGCGACGACTCGGTCGATGGCGTGGATGGCGAGATGAATGGCCAGTGTGGCGCCGGTGCGGCCGAAGCCGGCCAGCGTTTCGCCCGGCGGCATTTTCGAGGCGCGGCCGGAGACGCGGGTCAGCACCAGGCTTTGCGCCACCTCGGGAATGGTCAGTTCGCGGCGAAGGGCTGCGGCTGCGGCGGCGAAAGAGGGAACGCCCGGCGTCAGCGTGTAAGGAATGCCGTGTTTTTCCAGCCGGCGGATCTGCTCGGCCACGGCGCTCCACACCGAGAGGTCGCCGGAATGCAGGCGGGCGACATCGTGGCCGGCCTGGTGGGCTGTCACATATTCGACCTCGATTTCGTCGAGTGACATCGGCGCCGTATCGATCAGTTTGGTCCCCGGTGCGCAGTGTTGCAGCAATTCCGGCGCGACGATCGAGCCGGCATGCAGACAGACCGGGCAGCTTGCCAGCAGCTTGGCGCCGCGCAGTGTCATGAGGTCGGCGGCACCGGGACCGGCGCCGATGAAATGCACGGTCATGGCGCGTCTCCGCTGATAGCGATGGCGCAGGTGACCGGGCCGAGCACGGTGCGTGGACCAAGCAGCTTTGCACCGGGGCCGGCAACGGCAAGGGCGGAGGCTTCTGAGACTGAGGGTGTCCCGGCGAGATCCTGCGAGAGATCGGATTTGCTGAGTGCCTCCGACGAGACGGCCTGAAGTGCTGCGTCATCAACGATGATGACGGGAAGGTGAAGCGTGCGGCCAGCGGCAGAGATCGCTTCTTCGTCTTTCTTGAGCGCGGCGGTCGCCAAGGCCGACAGCGCCGTTATCGCCAGCCCGTGCGCTTCGAGGGCGGTTTCGATCGCCGCGAGCACGTCTTCGACGCTCACGCCCTTCCGGCTGCCGATGCCCGCCACCATCATGGCTTCACCCAGCTCCACTGGGTGACCGGCATGGCCGGGCGCCAGGCCTGCATCGAACCGACAGGAGAAGCGCGGGAAATGGTGATGCGGGTAAGGTCGCCGCCGCGCTTGATGTGCTCCGCGAGAAGCAGCGCCTCCATCTCCAGCGTCACCGCATTAGCAACGAGACGGCCACGGGATGGCAGCGCCTTGATGGCGGCGTTCAGTACGCCGGCGTCGCTGCCACCTCCGCCGATGAAGATCGCATCCGGCGTGTCCAGCCCGGCCAGTGCCTTGGGCGCCGACCCTTCCACCACCACAAGACCGGGCACGCCGCAATGCGCGGCGTTGCGGATGATGCGGGCGGCGCGGTCGCTGTTGGCCTCGATGGCGATAGCGCGCATCGAGGGGTGAGCGAGCATCCATTCGATGCCGATGGAGCCGGAACCGGCGCCGATGTCCCACAGCGATTCGCCACGCCTCGGCGCCAGCGCCGCAAGCGTCATGGCGCGGATGTCGTGCTTGGTGATCTGGCCGTCGTGCTCGAACAGATGGTCGGCGCGGCCAACGGTCAGCGGCAGGATGGGGGCCTCTTGTGTTGATTCAAGCTCAAGCGCCAGCACGTTGAGTGGATTGATGTCTCTGAGATCGAAAGCGTCGGCACGTGCCGAGCGAAGCTTCTCGTTCGGTCCGCCCAGCGCTTCCAGAACGGTCAACCGCGAACCGCCGAAGTCGAGCTCTACGAGCAGGCGCGCTATTGTCGCTGGTGCGTCGCCGTCCGATGTCAGCGCCAGGATGCGCGCCCTGGGATGCAGCAGCGGCCGGATCAGGTCGAGCGGCCTTCCATGCAGCGAGATCGTCTCGATGTCCTGCAACGCCCAGCCGAGCCGGGCGGCAGCCAGCGAAATCGCCGATGGCGCGGGGATGACATGCATCTCTTCAGGCTTGACCTTGCGGGCAAGGGTGGCGCCGACGCCGTGGAAGAATGGATCACCGGAGGCGAGCACGCAGACGCGCCGGCCGGCCAGCGCCAGCACGTCTGCCATGCCGGCATCGAAGGGCACCGGCCATGGGCGCTGCTCACCCTTGATGAGCGAAGCCACCAGCGCCAGATGCCGCTTGCCGCCGAAGACGGTCTCGGCGTCAGCGATCTGCCGCTTGGCCTCGTCGCCGAGACTCGCTAAACCGTCCTCGCCGATGCCGACGATTGTAAGCCATTTTGGCGTGGGCTGTTTTTTTGACATGTCGCGCCGCCCCTTATCCGCCTGAGGCGTTCGTCGTTCGAAAAGTCAAGTAATTGACTTTTCGTCTGCCAGCCAGACCACTCCTCACCTCCCCGTGTAGTGACGGGGAGAAGGGAGAAGCTCCGGCGCTGACGCCTCCCTCTCCCCGTTCTTCACGGGGAGAGGGTAGGGGTGAGGGGCAGCGCCGACGCTGTTCAACATGGTGCTCATGAAGAAGATACTGATCCTTGGCGGCACGACAGAAGCGCGCCAATTGGCCGGAAACCTGGTGGAAGATTTCCTCGTCACCCTGTCGCTGGCCGGCCGTACCGAAAGCCCGGTCGCGCAAGGCGTGCCGGTGCGCAGCGGCGGATTTGGCGGCAGTGAAGGGTTGGCCGCCTATCTCAAGGAGACGCGAACCGATCTGCTGATCGACGCGACGCATCCCTATGCCGCGCGAATTTCCGCCAATGCGGCGCAAGCCGCGCGCCTGACCGGCGTGCCGATCCTTGCTTTGCGCCGCCCCGGCTGGGAGCCTGTCGATGGCGACCGCTGGACGCATGTCGATACGACAGGCGATGCGGTGCACGCGCTTGGATCGACGCCGCGCCGCGCCTTCCTGGCGCTCGGCCGGCAGGAGGTTGCGGCTTTCGAGGCGGCGCCGCAGCATCATTACCTTGTTCGCAGCGTCGATCCGGTCGAGCCGAAACTGGCGGTGCCGGATGCGGCCTACCTGCTGGCGCGCGGGCCGTTCCGCGAGCCGGATGAACACGCACTGCTCGAGGAGCACCGCATCGATGTCGTCGTATCCAAGAACAGCGGCGGCGAGGCCACCTACGGCAAGATCGCCGCGGCGCGGGCGCTTAGCATCGAAGTGGTCATGGTGCGCAGGCCCTTCCTGCCGGAGGTGCCGTCGGCCGAAACTGTCGAAGCATTGGCCGCGATGATCGATCATGGTCTCGACCCCGTCGCGGAGCGCGGCGTGTAGACCAGCGCCGGTTTGTCGCCGCGCTTGATGATCCGTGTTTCCGGCGAACCGATGATGATGCAGGTCGCCATGTCGGCTTTTTGCGCGTCGACATCGGCCAGCAGAAAGACCTCGATGCGCTCGTCCGGGCGGCCGGCGGCGCGGCCGAAGATGACCGGCGTGGTGCCGGGCAGGATGGCGCGCAGGCATTCGAAGGCGCGGCCGAGCTGCCAAGGGCGCGCCTTGCTGATCGGATTGTAGAGCGCGATGACGAAGCCGGCGCCGGCCGCCGCCAAAAGGCGCAGCTCGATCAGATCCCACGGTTTGAGATTATCGGACAGCGAGATGGCGCAGAAATCATGGCCGAGTGGCGCGCCGATGCGGGCGGCAACCGCCAACATGGCGGTGACGCCGGGCACGACAGTGACATCGACGGTTCGCCATTCGGCCGGGCCGGCCTCGATCGCCTCACAGACCGCGGCGGCCATGGCAAAGACGCCGGGATCGCCGCCGGAAACGACGGCGACGTCATGGCCCTCGGCAGCCCTGACCAGCGCGTCCTTGGAGCGGGCGAGTTCCTCGCGATTGTCCGAGGCGACGCGGGTTTGGTCGGTGCGAAGATCAAGCCGGTCGAGATAAGGTTTGTAGCCATAGAAGAATTTTGCCTGCGCCACGGCCCGGCTCGCCTCCGGCGTCACCTGATCGGCATTGCCTGGCCCAAGGCCGATGACGGTGAGCCGGCCGCTCATGGCTTGGCTTCCATAACGCCAGGCCGGCCGGACCAGCCGGCGACCAGCACGATGGCGAAATAAGGCGCCTTGTCGTCCGGCTTGTCGGCAAGCTTCATCGAGATGCTACCGGCCATGGTGCCGCGCTCGACATAGACGGCGCGGGCGAGCTTGCCGGTGGCCTCCAGCGCCCGCCTGATCTTGGGCAGATTGCGGCCGACCTTCATGATGACGGCGGCGTCGGTGTCGGCGAGACGGCGCGTCAGCTCGAACTCGCTCATCGTGCCGGGCAAAACCGTCAGGACATCGTCGCCCTGGACGATCGGCACGCCGGTCTGCGACCAGCAGCCCGACATGGCGGTGACGCCGGGGATGACTTCGGTCGGGAAGCGATGGGCGAGGCGGACATGCAGGTGCATGTAGGAGCCGTAGAACAGCGGGTCGCCTTCGGAGAGCACGGCGACCATGCGGCCGGCTTCGAGGTGTTCGGCGACCTTCTCGGCCGACTGCTCGTAGAAATCGGTGATCTGCGAACGGTAGTCGTCGTGATCCTTGTCGATCTCGGTGGTGACGGGATAGAGAAGCGGCAGTTCCAGCATATCCGGCCGGAAACGCGCCTCGACGATGGCGCGCGCGTTGCTGTTGTTGCCGCGCTTGGCGAAGTAGGCGACGACATCGGCCTCGGCCAAGATGCGGGCAGCCTTCAGCGTCAAGAGCTCGGGATCGCCGGGACCGGTGCCGACGCCGACGAGGCGGCCTTTTGCCAGATCTTCTTTGACAGTTGCGTTCACAGGCCGGGCCTCGCCAGCGAATTGAGCGCGGCGGCGGTCATGGCGCTGCCGCCGAGCCGGCCGCGCACGATGGCGTAGGGCACTCCATAGGAGTTTTCGGCCAGCGCATCCTTGGATTCGGCGGCACCGACGAAGCCGACCGGCATGCCGATGATGGCGGCCGGTTTCGGCGCGCCATCGCGCAGCTTTTCCAGGAGATAGAAGAGCGCTGTCGGCGCATTGCCGATGGCCACGACCGAACCGGCCATGCGTTCGCCCCAGAGGTCGATCGCGGCGGCCGAGCGGGTGTTGCCGATCTGCTTGGCGATGTCGTGCGTGCGCGGGTCGCGCAAGGTGCAGATCACCTCATTGCCGGCCGGCAGCCTGGCGCGGGTGACGCCATGCGAGACCATTTCGGCATCGCAGAAGATCGGCGCGCCGGCCGCCAAGGCGCTGCGGGCGGCGGCGACGAAATCGCTGGAGAAAACAAAATGACTTGATGCTTCGACCTGGCCGCAGGCATGGATCATGCGGATGGCAACGTCGGCCTCGGCCTCGGAAAAGCGGGACAAATCGGCCTCGGCGCGGATGATGGCAAAAGAGCGCTCATAGATGGCGTTGCCGTCATGGATGTAGTCGTAGGCGGCCATGCTTATTCCTGTCGGTAGCTTTCGGCGATTGCCGCCGGCCCGAGCCTCGTCAGGCAAGCGGCGGCGGTTTCACCTGGATATCGATCGCTGCGGACCATCGCTGCGACGCGACCGATGCCGCGCGCGGCGTCATAGCCCGGCCTGTAGCCCGCAGGAAGGGCCTTTGCCGTCGCGTTCACGACAAGTCCGGCTCCGTTTTCGCCGCCGACGATTGTTAGCGCGGCAGAGCCGGGGTGAGCGCAGCCCTTGGCGCAGCCGGAAATGTGCAGTGTGAAGTCGAGGATATCAGCGTTTTCGGCGGCGATTGTCTCGGCGATGTCGCGCGTGGCGATGCGGCCGGAGGCACACGCAGGGGTGCCGGGGCAGGCGGCGATGCGGGTGCGCGGGTCGGCGGCGGTGGTGACGAAGCCGAGCGCGGTGGCGGTGGCTTGCAGGAGGGGGTTCGCGGCTGGTGCTTGGCCGAGGAACAGCAAGGCGCGGCCGGGTGCGAGGCGGATTTCGGCGGTGCCGAGGGACAGGGCGCTTTGGGCGAGGGCGATGAGTTTTTCGGCCGGCATGCTGCCATAGGGGAGGGCTATGCCGAGAGCGGTGGTGTCGTTGGATAAGGGGAAAAGACCGATAGGCCGGCGATCCTGCACACCCCCCTCTGTCCTGCCGGACATCTCCCCCTCAAGGGGGGAGATCGGCAGCTTCGATGCCGGCTTTTCCTTAACAACACCGGAGATTAGCGAAATCATCGGTGAAAGCGTAATCTCCCCCCTTGAGGGGGAGATGTCCGGCAGGACAGAGGGGGGCGCCTCGCGCAAACTTGTCAAACATAGCCAATCGGCAAGAGATGCCAATTGCCTCTCAGACAAATCCTTTGCATGGGCGTCGCGGCCCTTCTCTGCAACCATTCGAAGAGCAGCGACAGTGATATCGCGCGCTGCATCGTCCCCAACCGTCGCAAGCAGTCTCGCGCTTTGGCCGTCAACAGCGACAGATACAGTCCACAGAACGCTAGCGCTGAATCGCACCGCCTTCAGCCTGACATCGGCCGTCACCCCATCCATCGTCAACTGCCCGCCGCCATCGACAACCACCGAAACCTTCGGCCCGAGCCTTGGCGTCAGCCCAGCTTCCTCGACCGCAGCCCTGACCCGCTCAGCCAAAGCTCGCGGATCGGCAATCTCCCGCGGATCGATGCCGGCCAGCGGCCCGGTCTCGACCGGCACGCCGGTGCGCACGGCGATGCCCAGCGCATCCACCTCCGCCGCCAGCAGCCCAGCACTTTCCGCTGTCAGGCCGCGTATCTGCAGGCTGCCTCGTGCGGTCACTTCCATGATGCCGTTGCCGTGCCGCAGGGCGGATTCGGCGAGTCGGATCAAAAGCTTGGGCGAAAGACCTCCAGCTACAGGATTAAGCCGCACCAGCAGGCCATCGCCGGTCTGCATCGGCGCCGAGAGAGCCGGACAGGCGCCGCGGCGCGAGAAGGCGTTCATACCGCGACCCCGAGCGCCTCGGCCTCGGCGATCAACGCCGCGAGATCGTCGTCGATCGAGTTGCGCAAGGGATGCCACAGCCCACGCCGGCGCGCCGACAGGAAGCGTTCGGCAATGACTTTGGCCGCCGCCGGATTTTCGCGCAGGATGAAGGCGCGAACCGTGGGATCGCCGACATAGGCATCATGCACGGCCTCGATCAGCGCCCCTGATATGGCGTGGGTGGTTTCGGCGAAGCCGATGAGGCGGTCGACGGTTTCGGCAAATTCGGAAGCGCCGCGCGGGCCATGGCGCATCTGGCCGGCGATGAAACGGGCATTGACGGCGCGCGCCCGCACAACCCGCGACACAGCCTCGCCGACCGAGCGCGGCTTCGGCTTGTGCGGGTCGGTGGTGTCGAGCACGATGACGTCGGCATTTCGGCCGAGCGTCGCAAGTGCAGCCGAAAAGCCGCCGATGAAGGCGACGTCGGCGGAGCCCTCGAGAATGTCGCGGCCGGGATCGTCGCCGGTGTGGACGAGCAGATCGGCCTCGGCGATGCGGGTCTCGAAAGCGCCGGGGGAGGCAATGCCTTCGCCCTCGGCGCCGCCATAGGCATGCGATGTCGCATCGAGATAGGCGCGGCCGATTTCTTCGCGCCCGACCCAGTCGCCGCTGGACAGCAGGTCCTCGACGCCGGCGCCGTAGGTGCCGGGCGAGGTGCCGAAGATGCGCGGGCCGATCTTGCCATCGGCACGGGTTCTGGCGGCGAGCGGGTTTTCCGAATCGTCCTCGTCGCGCGCGGCAACGGCGTTGGCGGCGGCGTCGATCAGCGCGATCTGGGTCGGGAACATGTCGCGGAACAGACCCGAAATCCGCCAGGTGACATCGACGCGCGGGCGACCGAGCGTGGCCGGCGGCAGCACTTCGATGCCGGTGATGCGGCCGGTGGCCGAATCCCATTGCGGCCGGCAGCCCATCAGCGCCAGGCCTTGCGCGATCTCCTCGCCGCCGGTGCGCAGCGAGGCCGAGCCCCAGAGGTCGATGACCAGCGAGCGCGGCCAGTCGCCATGCGACTGCATATAGCCGCGCACGACTTCTTCTGCCGCCGCCTTTCCCAGATCGTAGGCGGTCGGCGTCGGCATGGTGCGCGGGTCGGAGGTGAACAGGTTGCGGCCGGTGGGCAGCACGTCGGAGCGGCCACGCGCCGGTGCGCCCGCCGGACCCGCCTTGATGTGACGGCCGTCGAGCGCGGCAAGAAGTGCTGCTTTCTCGGCCTCCGCGCTTTGCACGCGCATGGCGTCGGGCTCGTCGTCGGGAGCGCGGCCATAGATGTGCAGGCCGTCCTTGATGGCGAAATCCTTGAGGTCGCAGAGCCAGGCGTCGATGCGGCGCAGCGCCTCGTCGGGCGCGTCGGTTTTGGCGACGCCGGCTTCGGAGGCGAGGCCGGTCTTTTGCGCGGTGTCGACGATCAGCTTGGCCAGACGATCGCGCCGGCGGCGGTCGAGGCCGTCGGCCTGGGCGTATTCGTCGACGAGGCGCTCGAGCTTGTGCTGCTCTTCATCAAGGCCAGCAGCTGCCAGTGGTGGCGGCAGATGGCCAAGCGTGACGGCTGCTATGCGCCGCTTGGCTTGCGCCGCCTCGCCGGGATTGGAGACGATGAAGGGATAGATGACGGGCAGCGAGCCGGTGGCGATCTCGGGGAAGCAGTTTTGTGAGAGCGCAACCGTCTTGCCGGGCAGCCATTCCAGCGTGCCATGGGCGCCGACATGGATGAGAGCATGGATGCGGAGCGATTTGCGCAGCCACAGGCCGAAGGCCAGCAGATCGTGGCGCGGCGGCAGCGTCGGGTCGTGGTAATCGGCGCGCCGGTCGGCCGAGCGGCCACGGTCGGGGGCGAGAGCGACAGTGATGTTGCCGAAGGTGGCGGCGCGGAAGGGGAAGCCGCTCTTACCCTCCCCCTTGTGGGGAGGGTGGCCCGNGGGGGGGGGGGGGGGGGGTGGTGCACCGCTACCCCCACCCCGTTTCGCGCCATCCGCTTCGCGAATGTCGCGAACCGACCCTCCCCACAAGGGGGAGGGTGAAGGAGCGCCCCATGCCGCCTCGACTGCAGCCAGTGCCTCAGCCGGCAAATCCTTTGAGAAGTCCAGATACTCATCCAGCCCCAGCCCACCATCGCTCCGCTCCAACGCGTCCAGCAGCGCACGCGGCGTTTCTGGAATCCCGTCAACGCGATAGCCCTGCTCCTTCAGGTCATGCAGCATGGCCAGCACGCTGGACGGCACATCCAGGCCCACGGCATAGCCAGTGCGGCCGGGCGCACTCGGATAATCCGGAATGAGGATCGCCAACTTACGCGTCGCGCGGGGCGTCTGCTGCAACCGTGTGAACGCCGCTAGCCTGTCCGCCACTTGCGCCACGCGATCCGGTTCCGGCCGGTTGGCGAAGGCGCGGTGGCCGAGCGCCGGGTCGGTCTCGCTCTCGCCCTTGAAGGAAATCGCGCCGGCGAGGATGCGGCCGTCGAGTTCGGGCAGCACGACATGCATGGCGAGGTCGGCGGGCGCCAGGCCGCGCTGGTTGTTGTCCCAGACGTCGCGGCGGGTGGTGGCGACGATGACCTGGAAGACAGGCACGCCGGCGCGGTCGAAGAGCGTTTCGACGCCGGGTTCGGCGCCGGAAGCGAAGGCGGTTGCGGTGATGATGGCGGTGGGCTTGAGCGTGGCCAGCGCGGTTCCGACGAAGGCCAGGGAGGTCGGGTCTTTGAGGCTGGAGACGAAGATCGGGATCGGTCTCATGCCGCGCTGGCGGAGTGCATCAAAGAGGGCATCGATTGGCGCGACATCGGCGGCCAGCAGCATCGAGCGGTAGAATAGGATGGGGATGATGGGAAGGTTGATGTTGTCTGCGCCGAGTTCCCGCCCACCCCCCTCTGTCCTGCCGGACATCTCCCCCGCAAGGGGGGAGATTGATCTGTCGTCAACGATTTCGCCAATCTTAGATGACCCAGACAGCTTCCTGTTCAACGGGGCCGAAGAGGAGCCGGCTTTGGTGACGGCTGATCTCCCCCCTTGAGGGGGAGATGTCCGGCAGGACAGAGGGGGGTGTGACGGAACGCCGACATCGGCAAATTCGACCACGCCGCAGCCAGGCTCATAAAACCCGGCTTTCGGCACGCTGACCGGCTCAGCCGCCGCCGCATCCTGCCCAGCCAACCCCGCCAGCCGCTGCATCAGCGCTGCCATATTCTCCGGCCCGCCCTCGCGGAAATAGCCCAGCAGGCCGTCCAGCTCCGCGCGGGGCAGCGTCGAGGCTTCGATCAGCCTGAGATCCTCGTCGTGGCTCTCGCCCGGCAGCAGCGCCAGCTTGATGCCGTTCGCACGGGCAGTCGCGGCAAGCTGGTCGCAGCCATAGCGCCACCAGTCGTAGCCGCCGAGGATGCGCACCAAAATCACCTTGGCGTGGCGGGCGACGCTGTCGATCCAGAGGTCCACGGACATGGGATGGCGCAGGTCGCGCAGCGCCGCCAGCCGCATCGACGGCAGGCGGGCGGCATCGGCCTTCCACGCCGCCGCGAGGCCGGCGAGGTCGCTGTCGGTGAAGGACAGCGCCACGATATCCGCCGGCGTCTGCCCGAGATCGACGGGCTCGGCGAGATCGTCGAGCGAGGCGGATGTGGTGGTGAGTATATGCATTTCGGCTCGTGGTTTGGATCAGCCGGCGAGTATACGCTCGATCGCCGGGCGGTTCAGTCCTTTCAGGCCAATGACGACAAGACGCGAGCGGCGGTCGTCCTCAGCCGCCCAGGCGCGGTCATAGTAATGATTGACGCGCGGGCCGACGGCCTGCAGCAAAAGCCGCATCGGCTTGCCGCCGACATCGACGAAGCCTTTTACACGCAACACGTTTTCCTGTTCGGCGGCGGTGGCGACGCGCTTGGCCAGGTCGTCGGGATTGGCGATCGAGGGGATGTCGACGATGAAGGTGTCGAAATCGTCATGCTCATGATCGAAAGCGCCGTCGTGATGCGACTTGCGGTTCTCGATGTCGTCTTCGACGGTGAGACCGAGGCCAAGCAGCACCGACGGGTCGACCTTGCCATGCGCAGTCGGCACGATTTTTACCGCGCGGGCGGAATGTTCATTGATGATGGCGTTGGCGCGGGCCGAACCGGGGGCGTCCATCAGATCGCTCTTCGACAGGATGATCAAATCGGCGCAGGCGATCTGGTCCTCGAACACTTCTTCGACAGGATCGTCATGGTCGAGCGTCTCGTCCTGAGCGCGCTGTGCCTGCAAAGCGTCCATGTCGTTGGCGACGCGGCCTTCGGCCAGCGCCGGGCCGTCTACCACGGCGATGACACCGTCGACGGTTACCCGGCTCTTCACGCTCGGCCACTGGAACGCCTGGACCAGCGGCTTGGGCAGAGCCAGGCCCGAGGTCTCGATCAGGATGTGGTCAACCTTCGGTGTCAGCGCGAGGATCTTGTCGAGGGCGGGCACGAAATCGTCGGCGACTGTACAGCAGATGCAGCCATTGGCCAGTTCGACGATGTTTTCCTCGGGGCAGGTGTCGATGCCGCAGCCTTTCAGGATTTCCCCGTCGATGCCGATGTCGCCGAACTCGTTGACGATGATGGCGATGCGCTTGCCGCCGGCATTTTCCAGGAGATGGCGGACCAGCGTCGTCTTGCCGGCGCCGAGGAAGCCTGTAACGACAGTGCAGGGAACACGGGAGAGGTTGGCGGCCGGGTTTGAAGCGTTCATCGTCAGTCCTTCAGCATGTCGAGGGGTGGGATGCGGGCAACGAGGCCGCGCTTGAGGCTATCGGGCCGGCCGCGCCACGGGATGAGGCCGTCGGCCGAAGTCGCGAAGAGCTTTGCGCCGGTAACGAGGTCGGCGCCGCTGGTTGCGGTCAGATCGCCGAAGACATAGCTCCAGCAGCCATCGCGCAGGATCGCGGCGCTGAGGCGGCGCTTGCAATTGCCGAGACATTCGGCGGTGCGGACCCGGATATCGCCGGCAGCGGCGCGGCCTGTGTCCTCAGCCAGCAATTCGCCGGCGCGCGGATGGGCGTCGGAACCGGTCTCATCGCGGCAGGAGGCGCAGACGATGACGGTCACGCCGGTCAGGGCGTCGTTGTCGCCGGACGCAATGTCCGTTGTGCCAGCCGAAAAACTGCTGTTCTGGTCCAAAAACCGTGCTCCTTGCCCGGAAACCCGCCAGGCGATCGGATACTTTGTCTCAGACGGCAGGTCTCCTGGCTCGCGAGTCATTGCCTTGGTTAGCCGCCTTCCCGGTGTTACCCAGTGGCTTTCGGCCTTGGCTCTTCGCTTACAGTTGCGGGGACAGCCGCGGATTTGGGATTTTTTCGTCCCGCACCGCATTCCCTCTTGGCCCTTGCCGTTGCGGGCAGGGGACCGTCTGGAGCGGATTTAGGCTTTTGCAGGCAGCGGTGTCAACGCACGGCTACGACATGGCGATGTCGGCAGGGGCTGTCATGTCCCGGCTTCCGGCAGTGCCAGGATGACCTGTCGGATAGCTTGATAGCCATCGCTATAGTCCCAGTCATGACCGACAGCCAGATTCTGTCCCTCATGCCAAACCGCGTTGTCCAGAAGGACTTCGGCACTAATCAGCGTGCCCTTCAAGCCTGCCAGAAAGGTCCGGACAAAATGGCTTCCGGGGGGTACCGAAGCTGTGAACAGCTTTTCCAGCTTGGCATAGAATGCTGGATAGCCTGGTGTCAGCGAGCATAGCTCGGTTGTGGCCTGGGAAATGACCGGGCCGCTATAGATTTTCCAGCGGGCATCTTTTCGCCAGATCTTCCAACTGGCGCTGCTTCGCTGCCAAAGCTCTATTTCGGCCTGCATGTTCTCGCAGACGTGATCGGCCAGTCCCTCAATGGCCACATGGAAAACACCACGGAGAAACTTTTCAAACGCCTGGTTCAGTTCCTGTTCGCGCGTGTCGCCGAAGCCAGCAAAGGATTCAATGACCGGCTGAACATCAAGCAGCGGAGAAAAAATGTAGATTTCCAGGACCAGCCGGTCAGAACTCGTCTCGAACACCTCAGCCTCAAACCGAAGCTGCTTCGATTGGAGCATGACGTCCCTATCTCTGCGGACTGCATCTATTCCATGCGCAATGAGG
The DNA here is from genome assembly GCF_000502535.1 of Mesorhizobium sp. LNJC391B00. Classification (NCBI taxonomy): domain Bacteria; kingdom Pseudomonadati; phylum Pseudomonadota; class Alphaproteobacteria; order Hyphomicrobiales; family Phyllobacteriaceae; genus Mesorhizobium; species Mesorhizobium sp. LNJC391B00. Next base: position 366,270 of record NZ_AYWI01000002.1, on the reverse strand, counting down.
GCGCCATGGATCATGTCGAGCACTTTGTCCGATGCCATTGCACAACCTACGAGGCTTATTGAGGCGTCTATGACAGACGCTGCAAGGGTTGGCCATCTCTCTCGCTAGCCAATGCCGGCCCCAGATTGCCGGCCGGCGTCACTTCGATGCGCTCAAGGCCAAGCCAGCCCTGCATCTCCTTTAGTTCCTCGAAAAGCTGTGCGGTGGTCTCAGGCGGTGCGCCTGCTTCGGCATAGGCGGCGTGGACGCGTAAGACACTCGCAGGCCGGTCGGCCTTGAGGTCGACGCGGGCGACGATCTTGTCGCCGAGCAAGAAAGGCAGCACGTAATAGCCATATTGCCGCTTGTCGGCCGGAGTGTAGATCTCGATGCGGTAGCNCGAAGAGACGCTCGGTGCGCGCGCGCTCGAAGACCACCGGATCGAAGGGGGCCAGCAAGGCGCGGGCCTCGATCTTTCGCGGCAGGCGGGCGTCCCTATAGAGGTAAGCCGGCTTGTCCCAACCTTCGACGTTTACCGGCAGCAACTCGCCCATCTCGACCAGTTCCTCCAACCGGCCCTTCATGTCGGCCGGCGACAAGCGGAAATAATCGCGCAGGTCACCCGACGTCGCGATGCCGTGGGCGCGGGCAGAAATGCGCAGCAATTCGCGGTGCGCGTCCTCGGCGGTCGGCACCGGCAGATCGAGGATCGCCTGCGGCAGCACGCGCTCGGGCAGGTCATAGAAGCGTTCGAAGCCACGGCGGTGCGCCGTGGTGATGCGTCCGGCCCAGAAGAGCCATTCGAAGGCGTGCTTGGCGTGGCTCCAGCCCCACCAGCCGCCCGAACCTTTCTGGCCTTCCAGTGCCGAAGCGGCAATCGGGCCGCGCTCGGCGACCGCGCGGTAGATCTCTTCGATATAGGCGGCGTGCTCGCGGCCCCATTTGGCGAGGCCGAGATACATTTCGTCGCCTTGCTCGGCCCGCTGCATGCGCCAGCGCATCAGCGGGTAGGTCTCGACCGGCAGGAACGAGGCCTCATGCGCCCAGTATTCGAACACCGTGCGTTTGCGGGTGATGGCCGCATTGTCGAGCAAAGCCAGCGGGTAGGGGCCAAGCCGCGAATAGAGCGGCATATAGTGGGCGCGCACCACCGCGCTGACGGAATCGATCTGCAGCAAGCCGGTGCGCGACAGCACGCGGGCGAGGTGGCGGCGATCGGGCGTGCCGACCGGGCGGGGATCGAGAAATCCTTGCGCGGCGAGCGCGATGCGCCTGGCCGCGGGGAGTGAGATTTTGTCCTTCGTCAAAGTGTCTTGCCTCGAACCATTTTCCCGACTTTAGCCGGCGATTCCGGTCATGCTAGCAGGCAAATGGCGGGAGATGTGTCAGGAGACAAAAGTGGAGTGAAAGATGAAGGAAATCAAACAGGAGGAGATCGGACCAGTTTTTCCCGGCCTGCCGTCCAGCACTGTCTTTTGAACAAGGTTTGACTTGCTTCGCTGAAAGCCGTGCGCTAACCCTCGCCGCGTTGCAGCAAAGGCACCTAAAACGGTTCAGCGGTTAAACTGTCGCGCTTCCGCATTAGGGTTGGTTGCTGTAATCAAAGTGGATTGGCCGCCAACGGAAAGCCGAGCATGAACGTACTCCTCAGTTCATACCTGCCCATCGTCCTCTTCATCGCCGTGGCCGCAGTTGTAGGCCTGGCGCTTATCATCGCGCCGTTCCTGGTGGCTTATCGCAATCCCGATCCGGAGAAGCTTTCCGCCTACGAGTGCGGGTTCAACTCGTTCGACGATGCCCGGATGAAATTCGACATCCGCTTCTACCTGGTGTCGATCCTGTTCATCATCTTCGATCTGGAAGTGGCCTTCCTGTTTCCGTGGGCGGTGTCGTTCTCGAAGATCGGCATGCTCGGTTTCTGGTCGATGATGGTGTTTTTGGCGGTGCTGACCATCGGCTTTGCCTATGAGTGGAAAAAAGGAGCGCTGGAATGGGATTGAACGACAGTTCCGGAACGCTCGTCGCGCCGAAGCCCAAAGGCCTGATCGACCCCAATACCGGACGTCCGGTCGGTTCCGACGATCCGTTCTTCCTCGAGATCAACAATGAACTGGCCGACAAGGGTTTTCTGGTCACCTCGACCGAGGCGCTGATCACCTGGGCACGCAGCGGCTCGCTGATGTTCATGACCTTCGGTCTCGCCTGCTGTGCCGTCGAGATGATCCACACCTCGATGCCGCGCTATGATTCGGAGCGGTTTGGCGTGGCTCCTCGCGCGTCGCCGCGCCAGTCGGACATAATGATCGTGGCGGGAACGCTGACCAACAAGATGGCCCCCGCTTTGCGCAAGGTCTACGACCAGATGCCGGAGCCGCGCTACGTCATCTCGATGGGCTCCTGCGCCAATGGCGGCGGCTATTATCACTATTCCTATTCGGTGGTGCGCGGCTGCGACCGCATCGTGCCGGTCGACATCTATGTGCCCGGCTGCCCGCCGAGCGCCGAAGCGCTGCTCTACGGCATTCTTCTCCTGCAGAAGAAGATCCGCCGCACCGGCACGATCGAACGGTAGACCCATGGCCGCATCCCTGAGCGAACTGTCGACCTATCTCGGCGAAAAGCTGCCGGGCCGCGTCACCGATGCGGTGCTTGCCTATGGCGAACTGACGATCTCGGTTGCTACAGACAATCTGATCGAGGTGACAAGCTTCCTGCGTGACAATTCGGGCTGCCAGTTCATTTCGATCATCGATATCTGCGGCGCCGACTACCCGTCGCGCGTCAAGCGTTTCGATGTCGTCTATCATTTGCTTTCGCCGAAGCAGAATTTGCGCATCCGCATCAAGGTGCAGGCCGACGAAGAGACGCTGGTGCCGTCGCTCACCGCTGTCTATCCCGGCGCCGACTGGTATGAGCGCGAGGCCTACGATCTCTATGGCGTGCTGTTCTCCGGCCATCCGGACCTGCGCCGCATCCTCACGGACTACGGTTTCGAGGGCCATCCCCTGCGCAAGGACTTCCCGCTGACCGGTTTCGTCGAGGTGCGCTACGACGACGAAGCCAAGCGCGTGATCTACGAGCCGGTGGAATTGAAGCAGGAATTCAGGAACTTCGATTTTCTCTCGCCATGGGAAGGGACGGACTACGTCCTGCCGGGCGATGAGAAGGCGAAACAGTGAGTAGGAAGTAGTGAGTAGTCAGTAGCAAAAGATTTGGAGCAACGGATCGAATCTTATCGCGACTTGAAGGTGTGGCAATCGGCGATGACGCTTGCTGAGGATTGCTACCGTTTCACCAAAGAGTTTCCGAGGGATGAGATTTACGGCATGACCTCTCAGATGCGCCGATCGGCGGTTTCGGTCGCAGCGAACGTCGCGGAGGGATACGGTCGGGAGAACAGAGGGTCGTTCGTTCAATTTTTGCGCATGGCGCAAGGCTCGTTGAAGGAACTGGAGACACACATACTGCTGGCATGTCGGGTTGGCCTGCTGCGAAAAGACAATGAGATTGAGCTGCCGCTGCGATGCGAAGAGATTGGAAAAATGATGAGATCTCTTATCCGAACGGTGCAGGCCAAGCAGGCGGAATGAAGCAGGCATTGAGATTGATGATCACTACTCACTACTCACTACTGACTCTTCGCCAGAGGCGCCAGAATGGCTGAAACCTCCGTCCGCAACTTTAACATCAACTTCGGACCGCAGCACCCTGCGGCGCACGGTGTTTTGCGTCTTGTGCTGGAGCTTGACGGCGAGGTGGTCGACCGCGTCGATCCGCATATCGGCTTGCTGCATCGCGGCACCGAAAAGCTGATCGAGCACAAAACCTATCTGCAGGCAGTGCCCTATCTCGACCGGCTCGACTATTGCGCACCGATGAACCAGGAGCATGCCTTCGCGCTCGCCACCGAGCGGTTGCTCGGCATCGAAGTGCCGAAGCGCGGCCAGTTGATCCGCGTGCTCTATTCCGAGCTCAGCCGCATCATGTCGCACATCCTCAATGTGACGACGCAGGCGCTGGATATCGGCGCGCTGACGCCGCCGCTGTGGGGTTTCGTCGAACGCGAAAAGCTGATGGTGTTTTATGAGCGCGCTTCCGGTTCGCGCATGCATGCGGCCTATTTCCGTCCCGGCGGCGTGCACCAGGATCTGCCGGCGAAGCTGGTCGAGGACATCGGCAAGTGGATCGACCCGTTCCTGAAGTCGCTTGACGACCTCGACAGGCTGCTTACCGGCAACCGCATCTTCAAGCAACGCAATGTCGATATCGGTATCGTGTCGCTTGCCGACGCCTGGGCCTGGGGCTTTTCCGGCGTCATGGTGCGCGGCTCGGGTGCGGCCTGGGATTTGCGCAAGTCGCAGCCTTATGAATGCTATTCCGAGATGGATTTCGACATCCCGATCGGCAAGAACGGCGACTGCTACGACCGTTATCTCGTGCGCATGGAAGAGATGCGCCAGTCGGCGAAAATCATGCGCCAGTGCGTCGACCTTCTGCTCGGCAAGGAGAGCACCGGGCCGGTGTCGAACCTCGACGGCAAGGTGGTGCCGCCGAAGCGCCAGGCGATGAAGCGCTCGATGGAAGCGCTGATCCATCATTTCAAGCTCTACACCGAGGGCTATCGCGTGCCGGCCGGCGAGGTCTATGCTGCCGTCGAGGCGCCGAAGGGCGAGTTCGGTGTCTATCTCGTCTCCGACGGCACCAACAAGCCCTATCGCTGCAAGCTGCGCGCGCCCGGCTTCGCGCATCTGCAAGCCATGGATTTCCTCTGCCGCGGCCACATGCTGGCCGACGTCACTGCCGTCCTGGGTTCCCTCGATATCGTCTTCGGGGAGGTTGATCGGTGATGGCGGCAGCCAATCCTACAGTGCGCTCTCAGGTCGGTGTTCGAGGGAATGCCGACGCTGCCCTACCGCGGTGGCGCGAATTGGCAAAAGCCATGCTGCCGGTCGAGTTCGCAGAGGCTTCTTACAACTCGACTCAGCACTGTTCGATCTATGACTTCTTTTTTACCCTGCTACCCAAGACGCGCCTTGCCCACCGCGACAATGACGTCGACAAGCTGGGTAGAATGCACGGGTTCGCCCAATGGGCTGCCGTTCACCCGAACAAACAGATTTGGAATGCGGCTGGTGTCGCTTTTTACGAGCACTTGTTCGACGATGACATCGACGCTGATGCGGTCATGGCATGGATCTCGCCTCAAGTAAGGCAAACTGTTCTGGGGCTGTGGCAATACATGTTGCCCGCAGAGCGATTTGCGAGTGTTGCTCGATCTGCCGAACGCATTCCGTTTTCTCATCAGAAAGAATGTGAAACCGCAATAGCTCTCGTAGCAGAGCAGGGGCCCGATCGCTAAATGTCAGTCCGCCGTCTCGCAGAAGCAAGCGTCCAGCCAGCCTCCTTCGCCTTCAACCGGGCGAATGCGGCGGTTGCGAAGCAATGGATCAAGAAATATCCGAAGGGCCGCGAGCAGTCGGCGATCATTCCCTTGCTGATGATTGCGCAGGAGCAGGAAGGCTGGGTCACCAAGGCGGCGATCGAGACGATTTCGGACATGCTCGGCATGCCGCGCATTCGCGGCCTCGAAGTCGCGACCTTCTACACGCAGTACCAGCTCAATCCGGTCGGCACGCGCGCACATATCCAGGTCTGCGGCACCACGCCCTGCATGCTGCGCGGCTCGGAAGCGCTGATGGATGTGTGCCGCTCGAAAATCCATCACGACCAATTCCACACCAACGACAAGGGCACACTGTCGTGGGAGGAAGTCGAATGCCTCGGCGCCTGCGTCAACGCGCCGATGGTGATGGTCTTCAAGGATACGTTCGAGGATCTCACCCCCGAGCGGCTGGCCGAAATCATCGATCTTTACGATGCGGGCAAGGGCGCCTCGGTTCCCACGGGACCGCAAAACGGCAGAACCGGCTCGGAGCCGGCGCCTGGCCTGACGACGCTGAAGAGCGAAAAGGCGATCCTCAAAGCAACGCGCGACAAGGAAGCCAGGGCGGCGAGCAAGGCTGCCCACGCGGCGCCCGACGCAATCATTGCGGCGCCTGTTCCGGCTCCTGCCGCTCCTGCAGCGGCCGCCCCGGTCGCGCCATCCAACGCCGGCAAACCGAAAACCGATGCGCCGGAAACCAGCTCGGCGTTGAAGTCGCCCTCCAGGGCCAAGGTTGCACCGGCGGCGGAAAAAGCGGCGAGCGTCCCGGCGCCCCTGCATTCGGCCGCCAACGCCAACACCGCGGCGCCTGAAGTCGAGAAGGTCGCCAAGCAGCGTAATGGCCCGAAGACCACCTCCACGCCGGCAGCTGCCTTCATCGCTCCGGAATTCAAGGCGCCAGCGGCCAACGCCCCGGTGGCCCCGACCGTCAAGGCGCCGACAGCCAGACCCGCAAAGCCGTCGCTCGAGGACAAGAACCGTCCGGCCGGAATCGACAGGCCGGCTGCGGTCGACGATCTCAAGCTGATCTCGGGCATTGGCCCGAAGATCGAGGGCATCCTTCATTCGCTTGGCATCTTCACCTTCACACAGGTCGCATCCTGGAATAAGGCCGAGCGCGACTGGGTGGATGGATATCTCGCTTTCCAGGGCCGCATCGAGCGCGACGACTGGGGCAAGCAGGCCAAGGCGCTCGCCAAGGGCGGCGTCGCCGAATACATCCGCGTCTTCGGCAAGGAGCCACGTTGATGGCTGAAGCGCAAAGCACCGGATCTTTGCTGTCGCTGCGCAGCATTGTCATCGGCGTTGTCTGCATCGCTGCTGCCAACATCCTTCTGGAGGGGCTTCGGCGCCTCGTCGAATTGCCGTTTTCGGATACCCTGGAATCGATGGCCGCGACCGGCATAGGCGTGCTGGTGTGGGTCTCGATCGTCTTGCGGGGAAAGAGGTAAGTCATGCTGGCTGACAAAGACCGCATCTTCAACAACATCTACGGGCTCTTCGACAAGTCACTGGCCGGCGCGATGGCGCGCGGCGCCTGGGACAACACGCCCGGCATCATCGCCAAGGGGCGAGAGTGGATCGTCAATGAGATGAAGGCGTCCGGCCTGCGCGGCCGTGGCGGCGCCGGCTTCCCGACCGGGCTGAAATGGTCGTTCATGCCCAAGCAGAGCGATGGAAGGCCGAGTTATCTCGTTGTCAACGCCGACGAGTCCGAGCCCGGCACGTGCAAGGACCGCGATATCCTGCGCAACGATCCGCACACCCTGGTCGAGGGCTCGTTCATCGCCGGCTTCGCCATGGGCGCGGTCGCCGCCTACATCTATGTGCGCGGCGAGTTCATCCGTGAGCGCGAGGCGCTGCAGCGCGCCATCGACGAGGCCTACGAGGCCAGGCTGATCGGCAAGAACAACACGTCCGGATACGATTTCGACATCTACATGCATCACGGCGCCGGCGCCTATATATGTGGCGAGGAAACAGCACTTCTCGAAAGCCTCGAAGGCAAGAAGGGCCAGCCCCGGCTGAAGCCGCCATTCCCAGCCAATGTCGGCTTGTACGGTTGTCCGACTACCGTGAACAATGTCGAGTCAATCGCGGTCGCGCCGACCATTTTGCGCCGTGGCGCCGCCTGGTTCTCGTCCTTCGGCCGCCCCAACAATGTCGGCACCAAGCTGTTTTGCATCTCGGGCCATGTCAACAATCCGTGCACCGTCGAAGAGGCGATGTCGATCCCGTTCCGCGAGCTGATCGAGACGCATTGCGGTGGCATTCGCGGCGGCTGGGACAATCTCCTCGCGGTCATTCCGGGCGGCGCTTCGGTGCCGCTGGTGCCGGCCGAGCAGATCATCGATGCGCCGATGGATTTCGATGCTTTGCGCGACCTGAAATCCGGCCTCGGCACGGCGGCTGTCATCGTCATGGACAAATCGACCGATATCGTGAAGGCGATCGCCAGGCTTTCCTATTTCTACAAGCATGAGAGCTGCGGCCAGTGCACGCCATGCCGCGAAGGCACCGGCTGGATGTGGCGGGTGATGGAGCGGCTGGTGCGCGGCGAGGCGCAGAAGCGCGAGATCGACATGCTGCTCGACGTCACCAAACAGGTGGAGGGTCATACGATCTGCGCGCTGGGCGATGCCGCGGCATGGCCGATCCAGGGCCTGATGCGGCATTTCCGCGGCGAGGTGGAGCGGCGCATCGACGAGTTTTCGCGCAACGCGCACCGGGCCGAACCGGTGATGGTGGCGGCTGAGTAGATTTGAAATACGGGCGCAAGCCCGGGACTGACACAGCGGGGCGGGGCAAGCGAAGAAACGACCAGGAGATGTCTATGGCGCAGTATTCGAACCCTTTGATGCCCAATTTGGACCAGCTTGAAAAGATGAACCAGGATTTGACCAGGATGATGCCGAAGGAGATGGCCAGCGCCGTCAACCTTCTCGCGCATCCTGTCGCTGGTGCCGCCGCGATGTCGGCGCTGGGCTTCGGCCTTGCCAACCATGCATTTGGCGTGTGGCTCGGCGCCTTGTCGGGTGCTGCCGAGGCATCGCAGCGGATTTTCCAGCCGATCATCGACGATTTCGAGCAGCGCACCCAAGAGTTCTCCGAGACCGCGCCGGCCACCAAGGCGCGCGCGGCGACCAGAACCCTGATCGCCGAGGCGCAGAGTTTTGCCCAGGATGTGACCGATATTGCCGCTCGCACCGTCGATGCCGAGCCGGAGAAGACCGATGCCGTCGCCGAAGGCGCGACGATCGGATTGATGCCGGAGGATTTCAGACAGCCCAAGGCCATGGCGCGTCCGGCCAAGCCGTCGGATCTCAAGGCGATCACCGGCGTTGGGCCGAAGCTGGAAAAGGTGCTGAACGGCCTCGGCATCTGGACCTTTGCCCAGATCGCGGCGTGGACGCCGGAAGAGATCGCCTGGGTCGAGGACTACCTGTCGCTCACCGGCCGCATCGGCCGCGACGAGTGGACCCGCCAGGCCGCGGCGCTGACGCTGGCTGCCAAGGCGAAGAAGTAGGGGTGGCAGGCATGGAGATCCACGACAGGAGCGATGTTCTCGATGTGCGCAATGCCATCGTCAGCAACTCCAGATTTGACGATGTGAACTTGTCGAACACGCAGTTTCACAACGTCGACCTGTCGGCGGCCGTGGTGGACGACGCGAACCTCTCGAACGCGTTTTTCAGCAATGTGAATATGAGCAATCTGAAGATAGAAAACGCTGAAGTCGCCGGCATGATGATCAATGGCATCAGGCTGAGCGATCTGTTTCAGGCATATGAGACGGCGCAGACCGCCGGGGGCAATTGATGGCAAAGCTCAAGGTCGACGGGAAAGAGATCACTGTACCCGACCACTACACGCTGCTGCAGGCGGCCGAGGACGCCGGCGCGGAAGTGCCGCGCTTCTGCTTCCATGAGCGGCTGTCGATCGCCGGCAATTGCCGCATGTGCCTGATCGAGGTGAAGGGCGGGCCGCCCAAACCGCAGGCCTCCTGCGCCATGAATGTGCGCGACCTGCGTCCGGGTCCGAATGGTGAGGCGCCTGAAATCTTCACCAACACGCCGATGGTCAAGAAGGCACGCGAAGGGGTGATGGAATTCCTCTTGATCAACCATCCGCTGGATTGCCCGATCTGCGACCAGGGCGGCGAATGCGACCTGCAGGACCAGGCGATGGCCTTCGGCGTCGATTCCTCGCGCTATCACGAGAACAAGCGCGCGGTCGAAGACAAGTATATCGGCCCATTGGTCAAGACGGTTATGAACCGCTGCATCCACTGCACGCGCTGCGTCCGCTTCACCACGGAAGTTGCAGGCATTTCCGAGCTTGGCCTGATCGGCCGCGGCGAGGATGCCGAGATTACCACCTATCTCGAAAGCGCCATGACCTCGGAGCTGCAGGGCAATGTCATCGACCTTTGCCCGGTCGGCGCGCTGACGTCGAAGCCTTTCGCCTTCCAGGCACGGCCGTGGGAGCTGACCAAGACCGAATCCATCGACGTCATGGACGCCGTCGGCTCGGCAATCCGCGTCGACAGCCGCGGCCGGGAGGTGATGCGCATCCTGCCGCGCGTCAATGAAGCGGTGAACGAGGAGTGGATTTCCGACAAGACCCGCTTCATCTGGGACGGATTGCGAACGCAGCGCCTCGACCGCCCCTATGTCCGCAAGGACGGAAAGCTGGCGCCGGCCAGCTGGGCCGAAGCGTTCGTTGCGATCAGGGATGCGGTGTCGAATGCCGCGCCCGAGAAAATCGGCGCGATTTCGGGCGATCTTGCCGCCGTCGAGGAAATCTACGCACTGAAGCAGCTTATGGCTGCGTTGGGCTCAAGGAACACCGATTGCCGCCAGGACGGCGCCGCACTCGATCCGGCGCTCGGCCGCGCCAGCTACATCTTCAACCCGACCATCGAGGGCATCGAGCAGGCCGACGCGGTGCTGATCATCGGCGCCAATCCGCGCTTCGAGGCCTCGGTGCTCAATGCCCGCATCCGCAAGCGCTGGCGGATCGGCAATCTGCCGGTCGGCGTCATCGGCGAGGTCGGCGACACGCGTTACGACTACGAACAGCTCGGCGCCGGTCCGGAGTCCTTGAAAGATCTGGCCGACGGCAATGGCAAGTTCTTCCAGGTGCTGAAGAAGGCGACGCATCCTCTGATCATCGTCGGCCAGGGCGCGCTGTCGCGTGCCGACGGCGCGGCGGTGCTCGGCCAGGCGGCGAAACTCGCCACGGCCGTCAACGCTGCGCGCGCCGACTGGAACGGCTTTGCCGTGCTGCACACTGCGGCCGCGCGCGTCGGCGGTCTCGATGTCGGCTTCGTGCCTGGCAAGGGCGGCAAGAACGTTGCCGGCATGCTGGGGGAGAGCGAGGTTCTGTTCCTGCTCGGCGCCGACGAGGTCGACATGTCCAAGACCGGCGGCGCCTTCGTCGTCTATGTCGGCACGCATGGCGACGCCGGTGCGCACCGCGCCAATGTCATCCTGCCGGGAGCCGCCTACACCGAAAAGTCCGGCACCTATGTCAACACCGAGGGACGCGTGCAGCAGACCAACCGCGCGGGCTTCGCGCCGGGCGACGCGCGCGAAGACTGGGCGATCCTGAGGGCATTGTCCGATGTGCTGGGCAAGAAACTACCCTTCGATTCGCTGCAGCAGTTGCGCGCCAAACTTTATGGCGAATACCCGCATCTCGCCCGCATCGATCATGTCGAAGCCGGCAATGCCGATGACGTCGCTAGGGTGGCGAAGCTCGGCGGGCGGCTGAACAAGGGCACTTTCACCTCGCCGGTCACGGATTTCTATCTGACCAACCCGATCGCGCGGGCCTCCGCCGTCATGGCGGAATGCTCGGCGCTGGCGAAAAACGGCTTCAGGCAGGCGGCAGAGTAGACATGGACACCTTCTTCTCCTTCTACGTGCTGCCGACGCTGATCATCCTTTTAAAGTCGGTCGTGCTGATCGTCGTTTTGCTGATCGGGGTTGCCTACCTGCTTTACGCCGACCGCAAGATCTGGGCGGCGGTGCAATTGCGCCGCGGCCCGAACGTCGTCGGCCCGTGGGGCACGCTGCAGGCTTTCGCCGATCTGCTGAAATTCGTCTTCAAGGAACCGGTCATTCCGTCCGGCGCCAACAAGGGCGTGTTCCTGCTGGCGCCGCTGGTGTCGGCCGTGCTGGCAATCTCGGCCTGGGCGGTCATTCCCGTCAATGCGGGCTGGGGGATCGCCAACGTCAATGTCGGCATCCTCTACGTCTTCGCCATCTCCTCGCTCGAGGTCTATGGCGTGATCATGGGCGGCTGGGCGTCCAACTCGAAATACCCGTTCCTCGGCGCGCTGCGCTCGGCGGCGCAGATGGTGTCCTACGAAGTCTCGATCGGCTTCGTCATCGTCACCGTGCTGCTCTGCGTCGGCTCGCTCAACCTGTCGGACATCGTGCTGTCGCAGCAGGATGGGCTGGGCACCAAGCTTGGCCTGCCCAACAGCTTCCTCGACTGGCACTGGCTGGCGCTGTTCCCGATGTTCGTCATTTTCTTCATCTCGGCGCTGGCCGAGACCAACCGCCCGCCCTTCGACCTGGTGGAAGCCGAGTCGGAACTCGTCGCCGGCCATATGGTCGAATACTCCTCGACGCCGTTCCTGTTGTTCTTCCTCGGCGAATACGTCGCCGTGGTGATGATGTGCGCGCTGGCCACCATCCTGTTCCTCGGCGGCTGGCTGCCGCCCTTCGACTTCGCCCCCTTCACCTGGGTGCCCGGCGTGATCTGGTTCGTGCTCAAGATCTGCCTGATGTTCTTCATGTTCTCGATGGTGAAGGCCTTCGTGCCGCGCTACCGCTACGACCAGCTGATGCGGCTGGGCTGGAAAGTGTTCCTGCCGATCTCCCTGTTCATGGTCGTTGCCACCGCGGCCTTCCTCAAAATCACGGGGTTTGCGTGATGTCCGCTTTTGGCCAGGCCGCAAAATCGCTGCTGCTGCAGGATTTCGTCAGCGCCTTCTTCCTGTCGATGCGCCAGTTCTTCGCGCCGAAGGAAACGATCAACTATCCGCACGAGAAAGGGCCGACCAGCCCGCGCTTCCGTGGCGAGCACGCGCTGCGCCGCTATCCCAATGGCGAGGAACGCTGCATCGCCTGCAAATTGTGCGAAGCGATCTGTCCGGCGCAGGCGATCACCATCGAGGCCGGCCCGCGCCGCAATGACGGCACGCGCCGCACCGTGCGCTACGACATCGACATGGTGAAGTGCATCTATTGCGGCTTCTGCCAGGAAGCCTGCCCGGTCGACGCCATCGTCGAGGGGCCGAATTTCGAGTTCGCGACGGAGACGCGCGAAGAGCTTTACTACGACAAGGACAGGCTGCTGGCGAATGGCGACCGCTGGGAGCGCGAACTGGCGCGCAACATCTCGCTGGACTCGCCTTACCGCTGACATTTGACGCATGGACGGGGCGAGGGCCCTCGTCTAAGGACAACGCAACTTGCCGGCCTGAGGCGGTCGCAGAAATCAAACAGGACGGATGTCCTGTTTGGACAGGAACCCGGGGGATCCCCAATGCTGAGTGGACTAGAGGCGGCCTTTTTCTACCTCTTCGCCTTTGTCGCGGTGGCGTCGGCCTTCATGGTCATTTCGTCGCGCAACCCCGTGCATTCCGTGCTGTTCCTGATCCTGACCTTCTTTAACGCCGCCGGCCTGTTCATGCTGACCGGCGCCGAGTTCCTGGCGATGATCCTGCTTGTCGTCTATGTCGGCGCGGTCATGGTGCTGTTCCTGTTCGTCGTCATGATGCTCGATGTCGACTTCGCCGAGATGAAGGAAGGCGCCCTGCAATATGCGCCGATCGGCGCGCTGGTCGGGCTGATCCTGGCGGCCGAGCTGATCGTGGTGCTCGGCGGCTACACCTTCGCGCCGCAACTGGCCTCGACGGTCTCCAAACCCATCCCGGATCTTGCCGCGCGGACAAACACCGCAGCACTCGGCGACATCCTCTATACCGACTACCTCTACTACTTCCAGATTTCGGGCCTCATCCTGCTGGTCGCCATGATCGGCGCCATCGTGCTGACGCTGCGCCACAAGGAAGGGATCAAGCGGCAGTTGATCGCAGCCCAGGTCGGCCGCACGCCGACGACAGGCATGGAAATCCGCAAGGTCAAGTCGGGCGAGGGGCTCTGACGATGTTCGGTCGTTTGAAGAAAAAATACTGGGGAGAGCAGGTTGCCTCTTGGCGGGTTGATTCGACTGAAAAGGCCTGGGTATTCGTCTGGAATCGCGACGGGAATCTTACGCTGAACATCAAGAGCGAAGATTTCACATACGTTCAGGGGGCAGGCCGGAATGATGCAACAGTTATCTTCGAGCCTTCTGCCATAGACAGCCTTTTGGACGCCATCGTATCCGCGCGTTCAATGATTCAACAAATGCCGGGAAAGGTTTGATCTGGCCATGGTCGTCGGCATCGCACATTACCTGACCGTATCGGCGATCCTGTTCACGCTGGGCGTGTTCGGCATCTTCCTGAACCGCAGGAACATCATCGTCATCCTGATGTCGATCGAGCTGATCCTTTTGGCGGTCAACATCAATTTCGTTGCCTTCTCGGCGGCATTGGGCGATCTCGTCGGCCAGGTGTTTGCCCTGTTCGTGCTGACGGTCGCCGCCGCCGAAGCGGCCATCGGTCTTGCCATTCTCGTCGTCTTCTTCCGCAACCGCGGCTCGATCGCGGTCGAAGACGTGAACCAGATGAAGGGTTGACGGGGCTAACATGTATCAAGCGATCGTCTTCCTTCCGCTGCTCGGCTTCCTGATCGTCGGTCTGTTCGGCAATTCGCTGGGCGCCAAGGCATCGGAATACATCACCTCGGGCTTCCTGGTGATCTCGGCCGTGCTGTCCTGGGTCGCCTTCTTCTCCGTCGGCTTCGGCGAGGGCGAGGTGTTCACCGTGCCGGTACTGCGCTGGATCCAATCCGGCGGGCTCGACGCGTCCTGGGCGCTCAGGATCGATACGCTGACGGTGGTCATGCTGGTGGTGGTCAACACGGTGTCGGCGCTGGTCCACATCTATTCGATCGGCTACATGCACCACGATCCGAACCGGCCGCGCTTCTTCGCCTATCTGTCATTGTTCACCTTCGCCATGCTGATGCTGGTGACGGCGGACAACCTCGTGCAGATGTTCTTCGGCTGGGAAGGGGTGGGTCTCGCCTCCTATTTGCTGATCGGCTTCTGGTACAAGAAGCCGTCGGCCAATGCTGCTGCCATCAAGGCCTTCGTCGTCAACCGCGTCGGCGATTTTGGCTTCGCGCTCGGCATTTTCGGCGTCTTCGTTTTGTTCGGCTCGGTCAATCTCGGCACCATCTTCGCCAATGCCGCGACGTTCATTCCGGCCGAAGGCGCGCCGCAAGGGGCCGCCGTGCTGACCTTCCTCGGCTATGCGCTGGACAAGCAGGCGGCCATGACCATCGTCTGCCTGCTGCTGTTCATGGGCGCCATGGGCAAGTCGGCGCAGGTGCCGCTGCACACCTGGCTGCCGGACGCGATGGAAGGCCCGACCCCGGTCTCGGCACTGATCCATGCCGCCACCATGGTGACGGCCGGCGTGTTCATGCTGGCGCGGCTGTCGCCGCTGTTCGAATTGTCGCATTCGGCGCTGACCGTGGTGACCTTCATCGGCGCCTTCACCGCCTTCTTCGCGGCGACCGTCGGCCTGGTCCAGAACGACATCAAGCGCGTCATCGCCTATTCGACCTGCTCGCAGCTCGGCTACATGTTCGTCGCGCTCGGCGTCGGCGCCTATGGCGCGGCGATCTTCCATTTGTTCACGCATGCCTTCTTCAAGGCGCTGCTGTTCCTGGGCTCCGGCTCGGTCATCCATGCCGTCTCCGACGAGCAGGACATGCGCAAGATGGGTGGCCTGCGGAAGCTCATTCCGAAGACCTACTGGATGATGGTGATCGGCACGCTGGCGCTGACCGGCGTCGGCATTCCGGTGACCGTCATCGGCACCGCCGGCTTCTTCTCCAAGGATGCCATCATCGAGGCTGCCTTTGCCGGCCACAATTCGGTCGCCGGCCTCGCTTTTGTCCTGCTGGTCATCGCCGCCTGCTTCACCTCCTTCTACTCCTGGCGGCTGATCTTCATGACCTTCCACGGCGAGCCGCGGGCGAGCCACGACGTCATGCACCATGTCCATGAATCGCCGCCGGTGATGCTGGTGCCGCTGTTCATCCTGGCCGCGGGCGCGCTGTTTGCCGGCGTTATCTTCCATGGCGCCTTCATCGGCGAAGGCTATACCGAATTCTGGAAGGCGTCGCTGTTCACGCTGCCGGACAACCACATCCTGCACGATATCCACGAATTGCCGCTGTGGGTCGAGCTGGCACCGTTCGTCGCCATGATCATCGGCTTTGCCGTCGCCTGGAAGTTCTACATCCGCTCGCCGGAACTGCCCCGGAGCGTCGCCGCCAACCATCGGCTGCTCTATGCCTTCCTGCTCAACAAATGGTACTTCGACGAGCTCTACGACGTCCTGTTCGTGCGGCCGGCAAAGGCGCTGGGCAGGTTCTTGTGGAAGACCGGCGACGGCACCATCATCGACGGGCTCGGCCCTGACGGCATTTCGGCGCGCGTCGTCGATGTCACCGACCGCGTCGTCAAGCTGCAGACCGGCTATCTCTATCACTATGCCTTCGCCATGCTGATCGGCGTGGCCGCACTCGTCACCTGGATGATGCTCTGATGACCGCCTGGCCAATCCTCTCGCTGGTCACCTTCCTGCCGCTTGTAGGTGTGCTGCTGATCCTGTTCATCAGGGATGACAGCCCGAATGCGCGTCGCAACATCCGCGCCATCGCGTTCACGACGACGGCAGCCACCTTCATCATCTCGCTGTTCATCTGGACCGGCTTCGACAATTCGCAGGCCGGCTTCCAGTTCGTCGAGAAATTTGCCTGGCTGGATTCCGGCATCTCCTACCATATGGGGGTCGACGGCATTTCGATGCTGTTCGTCATCCTGACGACGTTCCTGATGCCGCTCTGCATCCTGGCGTCGTGGGAAGCGATCGACAAGCGCGTCAAGGCCTACATGATTGCCTTCCTGCTCTTGGAAACGCTGATGATCGGCGTGTTCTGCGCGCTCGACATCGTGCTGTTCTACGTCTTCTTCGAGGCCGGCCTGATCCCGATGTTCATCATCATCGGCGTCTGGGGCGGCAAGCGCCGCGTCTATGCCTCGTTCAAGTTCTTCCTCTACACGCTGGCCGGCTCGGTGCTGATGCTGCTCGCCATCATGGCGATGTTCTTCCAGGCGGGCACCACCGACATCCCGACGCTGTTGACGCACAACTTCCCGGCCCACATGCAGACATGGCTATTTCTGGCCTTCTTCGCCTCCTTCGCGGTGAAGATGCCGATGTGGCCGGTGCACACCTGGCTGCCCGATGCGCACGTCGAAGCGCCGACGGCGGGCTCGGTGATCCTGGCGGGCATACTGTTGAAAATGGGCGGGTACGGCTTCCTGCGCTTCTCCCTGCCGATGTTCCCGCTGGCGTCGGAAATGTTCGCACCGCTGGTGTTCACGCTGTCGGTCGTCGCCATCATCTACACCTCGCTGGTGGCGCTGATGCAGGAGGACATGAAGAAGCTCATCGCCTATTCCTCCGTCGCCCATATGGGCTTCGTCACCATGGGCATCTTCGCCATGAACCAGGAAGGCGTGCAGGGCGCGATCTTCCAGATGCTGAGTCACGGCCTCGTCTCGGGCGCGCTGTTCCTGTGCGTCGGCGTCATTTACGACCGCATGCACACACGCGAGATCGACGCCTATGGCGGCTTGGTCAACAACATGCCGAAATACGCCACGGTGTTCCTGATCTTCACCATGGCCAATGTCGGCTTGCCGGGCACGTCAGGCTTCGTTGGCGAGTTCCTGACCATGCTCGGCGTGTTCCGGGTCAACACCTGGGTGGCGTTCTTCGCCGCCACCGGCGTCATCCTGTCGGCGGCCTACGCGCTCTGGCTCTACCGCCGGGTGATCTTCGGCGCGCTGACCAAGGAAAGCCTGAAGGGCCTGCTCGATCTGTCGACGCGCGAGAAGGCGATCATCTACCCGCTGGTCGTGCTGGTCATCTTCTTCGGCGTCTATCCCGCTCCCGTCTTCGATGCCACGGCCCAGTCGGTCAAGGCGCTCGTCACCAATGTCACCGCATCCATCGGCGCCGCGCAGACCGCGGCGGCGAACTGACCAGAGGTTTTGCGAACCATGACGCCGGACCTTTACTCCAGCCTTTCGCTCTCGACGCCGGAGCTGATCCTCGCCATCGGCGCGCTGGCGCTGTTGATGGTGGGCGCCTATTCGCGCGCCAACACTGCCATTCTGGTGACTGTCCTTGCCGTCGCCGTGCTGGTGATCGCAGGCCTATGGCTGATCTTTCCCACGGGACAGGGCGCAGCCTACGGCAACGCCTTCATCCAGGATCCGTTCTCCCGCTTCATGAAGGTGCTGTCGCTGATCGGTTCGGCGGTGACGCTGGTGATGTCGATGCGCTTCGCCAGGCAGGAGCATTTCGACAAGTTCGAATACCCGGTGCTGATCCTGCTCTGCACGCTCGGTATGATGCTGATGATCTCGGCCAACGGCATGATCGGGCTCTATCTCGGCCTCGAGCTGCAGTCGCTGGCGATTTACGTGCTGGCCGCGATCAATCGCGACAATCTGCGTTCGACCGAGGCCGGTTTGAAGTATTTTGTGCTGGGCGCGCTGTCGTCGGGCATGCTGCTTTACGGCATCAGCCTCATTTACGGCTACACCGGCAATGTCGGCTTCCAGGAAATCGCCTCGGCGCTTGGCAGCGGTGAGCGCCAGCTCGGCCTCGTCGTCGGCCTGGTTTTCGTTTTGGCCGGCCTTGCCTTCAAGATTTCCGCGGTGCCGTTCCACATGTGGACGCCCGATGTCTACGAGGGCGCGCCGACGCCGGTCACCGCCTTCCTGGCGGCTGCCCCCAAAATGGCGGCAATGGCGCTGATCGTGCGCGTCACCATGGGCGCCTTCAAGCCGATCGCTTCCGACTGGCAGCAGATCATCGTCTTCATCTCGATCGCCTCGATGGCGCTCGGCTCCTTCGCCGCGATCGGCCAAACCAACATCAAGCGGCTGATGGCGTACTCCTCGATCGGCCATATGGGCTACGCGCTGGTCGGCCTAGCCGCCAACAGCCAGGCCGGCGTGCGCGGCGTCGCCATCTACATGCTGATCTATCTCGTCATGACGCTCGGCACCTTCGCCTTCATCCTCGCCATGCGGCGCAAGGAAGGCAATGTCGAGCAGATCAGCGATCTCGCCGGTCTGTCGTCGACCAACCCGATCATGGCGACGATCCTGACCATCCTGATGTTCTCGCTGGCCGGCATCCCGCCGCTCGCCGGTTTCTGGGGGAAATGGTACGTGTTCCTCGCCGCCATCAACGCCAATCTCTATGCGCTGGCGATCATCGGCGTGCTGGCCTCTGTGGTGGGCGCTTTCTACTATCTGCGGATCATCAAGATCATGTGGTTCGACGAACCGGCCGGCGGCTTCGTGCCGATGGCGGTTGAGCTGCGCCTCGTGCTTGGTGTCTCCGGCGCTTTCGTGCTGTTCTATGTGCTGATCGGCGGGCCGATCGCGACCTACGCCGAAGCCGCCGCCAAGACATTTTTCTGAACGGATGGCATTTCGGCTGGCTCCGACCTCTGAGACGGAAGGGTTCCGGCTCGAGGCCCATGACAGCGTGGGTTCCACCAACACGCTGGCGCTGGACCATGCAAGGGCAGGCGATCCCGGCAAATTGTGGGTCGTTTCCAAGAAGCAGGAAAGCGGCCGTGGCCGCCGCGGCAGGGCCTGGGTATCGCCCGAGGGCAATCTGGCGGCGACATTGCTGGTCATCACCGGCGGTGAGTTGCGTCTGGCGGCGACGCTGGGCTTCGTCGCCGGCCTGTCGCTGGCCGATGCGCTCGACGCCGTGGTGCCGAAGGGCAGGATCGCTATCGGCCTCGACGGCGCCAGCCAGGGGCAGAATCGCTTCGAGCTGAAATGGCCGAACGATGTGCTGGCCTCCGGCGCCAAGCTGGCCGGCATCCTGCTGGAATCGGCCATTCTCGATGGCGGCCGTTTCGCGGTGGCGGTGGGCATCGGCGTCAATGTGGTGGCGCATCCGCCGGATTTGCCGTATCCGGCGACATCGCTTCAGGCGCTGGGCGCGACATGCGACGCCGAAACGCTGTTCTTGGCGCTGTCTGATGCCTGGACCGACAATGCCCGGCTGTGGGATGACGGACGCGGGCTCGACGCCATCCGGCGTCGCTGGCTATCGCGCGCGGCGGGGCTTGGCGGCGAGGTTGCTGTCAGGATTGACGGGAATGTGGTGCGCGGTACCTTCGAAACCATTGACGCGGACTGCCGTTTCGTGATCCGCGATGATGAGGGGTCGGTCGTGACGGTAGCCGCCGGCGACGTGCATTTCGGCGCCGTCGCGTCGGCAAAGATTTAGGGGCTGGCCGCAAGGGCCGGGAAGGGAAAATTGATGGCGAAAGCGCAAAACGCCGAACTCGTCTTCGTGCCGCTCGGCGGCGTCGGCGAGATCGGCATGAACTTCGCCCTTTACGGCTATGGGCCGCCTAGCGCGCGCGAGTGGATCGTCGTCGATGTCGGCGTGACTTTTCCCGATGCGGCGCATCCTGGCGTCGACCTGATCCTGCCCGATACGCGCTTCATCGAGGAGAACCTCGCCGGCCTGCGCGGCATCATCATCACCCACGCGCATGAAGACCATTACGGGGCGCTGCTCGACATCTGGCCGAAGCTGAAGGCGCCGGTGTGGATGACACCGTTCAGCGCCGGACTGCTGGACGCCAAGCGCCAGGGCGAGCAGGGCGCGCCGAAGAAAATTCCGGTGACGATCTACCGGGCAGGCGAAACATTCACTGTCGGCCCGTTCTCGATCGAGGCCATTCCGGTGGCGCACTCGATCCCCGAGCCGATGTCGCTGGCGATCACCTCGCCGGCCGGCACCGTCATCCATACCGGCGACTGGAAGATCGATCCGGAACCGACGATCGGTCCGAAAACCGACGAGGCGCGGTTTCGCGCCTATGGCGACAAGGGCGTTCTGGCGCTGGTCTGCGATTCCACCAATGCGCTGCGCGAAGGCGAATCGCCGTCGGAAGTGGCGGTGGGCGAAGGCCTCAGGGGCGTCATCCAGAGCGCTGTCGGCCGTGTCGCCGTCACCACCTTCTCTTCCAATGTCGGGCGCATCGTCTCGATCGCCAAGGCGGCGCGCGATGCCGGCCGCCAGTGCCTGGTGCTGGGCCGCTCGCTGAAGCGGGTCATCGATGTCGCCGGCGAGCTCGGCTACATGGACGGGCTGCCGGAGTTCATCGCCGAAGAGGATTTCGGCTTCATCCCGCGCGAGAACCTCGTCATCATCTGCACCGGCAGCCAGGGCGAGGCGCTGGCGGCACTGGCAAAACTTTCGCGCGACGAGATGAAATCGGTGTCGCTGACGGCCGGCGACACGGTGGTGTTTTCCTCACGCACCATTCCCGGCAACGAGAAGGCGATCCTCGAGATCAAGAACCGCCTCATCGACCTCGGCATCAAGATCATCGAGGATGGCGACGCGCTTGTGCATGTCTCCGGCCATCCCCGCCGCAGCGAATTGCGCAGGATGTATGAATGGGTGCGGCCGCAGATCGGCGTTCCCGTGCACGGCGAAGCCGCGCATCTGGTGGCGCAGGGGTCGCTGATGTCGACGTCGGGCATCGGCCAGGTGGCGCAAGTGCGCGACGGCGACATGCTGCGGCTGGCGCCGGGTCCGGCCACGATCATCGACCAGGTGCCGTTCGGCCGCATCTACAAGGACGGCAGGCTGATCGGCACCGACCAGGCGATGGGCATACGCGACCGGCGCAAGCTATCCTTTGCCGGCCATGTCGCGGTCAATGTCGTGCTCGACGACAAATATGAGCTCGCCGGCGATCCCGATCTGGTCGCCATCGGCGTCGCCGAGGCCGATGCCCGTGGCGAAAACATGGAAGATCTGATGCTCGACGCGGCCGTCGGCGCGGTCGACTCGATCCCTCGCCAGCGCCGCAAGGACCTCGATCTGGTGCAGGAAGCGGTGCGCCGCGCCGTGCGCGGCGCCGCCAACGAGGCCTGGGGCAAGAAGCCGCTGGTGACGGTGTTTGTGACGAGGTGAGGGAATAGGCAGTAGGCGGTAGGCAGTGGAGAAAAATGCAGATGTATCACTACTGCCTACTGCCCATTCCCTACTCTCTTAACTTGTGGAGCACTTCATGCTCGGACGCCTGAACCATATAGCGCTTGCCGTGCCGGACCTGGCCGCGGCGATTGCGGCCTATCGCGATACGCTTGGCGCGAAGGTCACCGCGCCGCAAGCGCTGCCCGAGCATGGCGTTACCGTGGTGTTCGTCGATGTCGGCAACACCAAGATCGAACTCCTGGAGCCGCTGGGCGAGGGGTCGCCGATCGCGGCCTTTCTGGACAAGAACCCCTCGGGTGGCATGCATCATGTCTGCTACGAGGTCGACGACATCCTTGCCGCGCGCGATCACCTCAAAGCGAGCGGCGCCCGCGTGCTGGGCGACGGCAATCCCAAAACCGGCGCCCACGGCAAGCCGGTGCTGTTCCTGCATCCCAAGGATTTCTTCGGCACGCTGGTCGAACTGGAGCAGGCATGAGCTGGATTTCGTTTGCCGCGCTGTTCTTCATCACCTGGTGGCTGATGCTGTTCATCGTGCTGCCGTTCAGCGTCAAGACGCAGGATGACGACCAGGACGTGACGCTGGGCACGGTTGCGAGTGCGCCGCGCGGGCCGCATATGCTGCGCGCCGTGATCCGCACCACCATCGTCACGGCTGTCGTCATGGGGGTTTTCTACAGCCTGACGCACGGGCTGGGCTACAGCCTCGACGAAGTCCCGCACATCATCCCCGAAGCCAGCCAGGCACCGGCTAACTAACCACTTTCCCGCCGGCAGATCGGCTGGGATGTTTGTGCCTGTTTCGGAGCGCCAAACTCAGATTTTGTCTCGCCAGCCTGCGATGCGCAATAGGCGGCCAGGCATGGCCCACCCGCATTAGAATCACGCCTTGGTGTCAGGCTGACGCAAGCTCACGTGATTTGGGAACAGGTTGATCTAACCAGATGATCGGGCAAAAAAAATGCAAGGCACAAGGCCTTGCAATTTAAACGCGTTCCGATCTGTTTTCCGGTTTCCGGCGGCAGCGGGTAACCGCGCCTAGATCGCATCCTCCCAAGACTTTGACCGCGTAGGAGAGCAGATTTTTCTCCACCCTCTCGGTTATCGGGGCACACTAGCCTAACCCTGATGAAATTGTCACGCAGAATTTTGCCCGCAATCGGGCAATCTGTGCTGCAGTGCACAATAGTGCGGCAGGCTTTGCTTGCGAAACGAACAACGCCGGGGCTGCCGCATTAATGGGGCCAGGTGTGCCGCGTAGCCCGGACGCGCAAAGCGTGTGTGAGGACTTTGCAGTCAGGCGATCACTTTGCGTCAGAAGCATTATCGTTTTCGGTGCGAAGGTCTTTGGAAGAAGAATCGATTTTTGCGATTTCGGACCGATGCGACCGGTCGGGTTTCCATTCCGTCACGAAATAGCTATGAAGCCGGGGCAAGCAAGCCAGCCGCGCCGATTCCGGCGCAGCCTCCTCTCTCACGGACCTGTCCATGCGTTTGTCGCAGTTTTTCCTGCCCATCCTGAAAGAAAATCCGCGCGAGGCCGAGATCGTCTCGCACCGGCTGATGCTGCGTGCCGGCATGATCCGCCAGCAGGGGCAGGGCAGCTTTTCCTGGCTGCCGCTGGGCAAGCTGGTGCTGGACAAGGTCTGCCGCATCATCCGCGAGGAGCAGAACCGCGCCGGCGCTCTGGAAATCCTGATGCCGACCATCCAGTCGGCCGATCTGTGGCGCGAAAGCGGCCGCTATGACGATTACGGCAAGGAGATGTTGCGCATCAAGGACCGGCAGGACCGCGACATGCTCTACGGTCCGACCAATGAGGAAGTGGTCACCGAGATCGTGCGCGCCTACGTCAAGTCCTACAAGGACTTGCCGCTAAACCTCTACCACATCCAGTGGAAGTTCCGCGACGAGGTGCGGCCGCGCTTCGGCGTCATGCGCTCGCGCGAATTCCTGATGAAGGATGCCTATTCCTTCGACCTCGATTTCGAGGGC
Organism: Mesorhizobium sp. LNJC391B00; assembly: GCF_000502535.1. NCBI lineage: Bacteria > Pseudomonadati > Pseudomonadota > Alphaproteobacteria > Hyphomicrobiales > Phyllobacteriaceae > Mesorhizobium > Mesorhizobium sp. LNJC391B00. The sequence goes on along the minus strand of NZ_AYWI01000002.1, from coordinate 342,592 downwards.
GCCAAGGCCGCCTATAACCGCATGTTCGTATCCTATCTCCGAACGTTCACGCGCATGGGGCTGCAGGCCATTCCGATGCGGGCCGACACCGGGCCGATCGGCGGCGATCTCAGCCATGAATTCATCATCCTGGCCGACACCGGCGAGAGCCAGGTCTATTGCGACCGCGAATATCTGTCGCTGCAGGTGCCCGGCGAGAAAACCGACTTCGGCAATGACGGCGAGATCGCCGACATCGTCAAGACGTGGACGATGCCTTACGCCGCCACCGACGAGATGCATGACGAGGCGGCCTGGGACAAGCTTGGCGAGGCCGACCGGGTCTCGGCGCGCGGCATCGAGGTCGGCCACATCTTTCATTTCGGCGACAAATATTCCAAGCCCATGGGCGCCAAGGTGACCGGGCCCGACGGCAAGGATCATTTCGTTTCCGGCGGCTCCTACGGTATCGGTCCGTCGCGGCTGGTCGCAGCGATCATCGAGGCCAGCCATGACGATAACGGCATCATCTGGCCGGAAGCGGTGACGCCGTTCGACATCGGCCTGATCAACATGAAGGCCGGCGACGCCGAGTGCGACCGCGTCTGCGGCGAGCTCTACGCCGCCTTCACCAGCGCCGGCAAGGATGTGCTTTACGATGACACCGACCAGCGGCCGGGCGGCAAGTTCGCCACCGCAGACCTGATCGGCCTGCCCTGGCAGGTGATCGTCGGGCCGCGCGGCGTGGCCGCCGGCGAGATCGAGATCAAGAACCGCCGGACCGGCGAGCGCGAGACGCTGCCGGTCGCAGAGGCCAGGAAACGCTTCGGTGCAACCGTATGAGCGAAGCCGCGGCAGCGAAGTCTTCGGTAGCCCAGTCTCCGGTTGGCAAGTCTCCGGTCGCCAAGTCTCCGGTCACCAAGTCTCCGGTCGCCGGCCCGTTCTCCATGTTCGAACGCATGGTCGCCTGGCGTTATTTGCGGTCGCGCCGCAAGGAGACGGTGATCTCGGTCATCGCCTCGATCTCCTTCCTCGGCATCATGCTGGGCGTCGCCACGCTGATCGTCGTCATGGCTGTCATGAACGGGTTTCGAGCCGAACTTCTGACCCGCATCCTCGGCGTCAACGGCCATCTGATCGTGCAGCCGCTGGATTCGCCGCTTGAGGACTATGCGCAGGTCGCAGCCCGCATCAACGGCGTGGCCGGCGTCAAATACGCGATCCCGCTGATCGACGGCCAGGTGCTGGCGCAAGGCAATGTCGGCGGCGGCATGGGCGCGCTGGTGCGCGGTATCAGGGCCGAAGACCTCGGCAAGATCGCCATCGTCGCCCAGAACGTCAAGCAAGGCACGCTTGACGGCTTCGACTCCGGCGATGGCGTCGCCATCGGCAAGCGCATGGCGGAGAATCTCGGCCTTGTGCTCGGCGACACCATCACGCTGATCTCGCCGGACGGCGATGTGACGCCGATGGGCACGACGCCGCGGCTGAAGGGCTACAAGGTGGCGGCGATCTTCGAGGTCGGCATGTCGGAGTATGACAGCTCCATCGTCTACATGCCGTTTTCCGAAGCGCAGCTCTATTTCAACATGGACGGCAGGGCGCAGACGATCGAGATCTATGTCGACAACCCCGATAATGTCGACGCGCTGAAACCGCTGGTCGATGCGGCGGCGCAACGCCCGATCGACATGGTCGACTGGCGCCAGCGCAACGAGACGTTCTTTTCGGCGCTGCAGGTCGAGCGCAACGTCATGTTCATGATCCTGACGCTGATCGTGCTGGTGGCGGCGCTCAACATCATCTCCGGCCTGATCATGCTGGTGAAGGACAAGGGCCACGATATCGCCATCCTGCGCACAATGGGCGCCTCGCGCGGCGCCATCCTGCGCATCTTCCTGATGACGGGTGCTGCGATCGGCGTCACCGGCACGCTGGCCGGCGTGCTGCTCGGGGTGCTCATCTGCACCAACATCGAATCGATCCGCCAGTTCTTCTCCTGGATGACCGGCAAGGTGCTGTTCAACCCGGAGCTCTATTTCCTCAGCCAGCTGCCGGCAAAGATGGACCCGCGCGAGACCACCTATGTCATCATGATGGCGCTCGGCCTGTCCTTCCTAGCAACGGTGTTTCCGGCATGGCGCGCCGCACGGCTCGATCCGGTCGAGGCCTTGAGATACGAATGAAGTCCGAGATCATTATCGAGCTGAAGAGCGTCGAGCGGCACTATGTCCAGGGGCCGCGCAAGCTCACCATTTTGAACGGCGCCGACTTTTCGCTGAAGCGCGGCGAGATGGTGGCGCTGGTGGCGCCGTCGGGCACCGGCAAGTCGACGCTGCTCCATACGGCGGGCCTGCTCGAGCGCCCCGACGCCGGTGACGTCATTCTGGCCGGCCGCGCCTGCGGACGGCTCTCCGACGACGAACGCACGGCGATCCGCCGCAACGATGTCGGCTTCGTCTATCAGTTCCATCATCTGCTGCCGGAGTTTTCGGCACTGGAAAACATCATGATGCCGCAGCTGATCAAAGGGCTTTCGCGCAAGGAGGCGTCGGAGCGCGCAGCACAGCTGCTCGACTATATGCAGATCGGCAAGCGCGCGTCGCACCGGCCGTCGGAACTGTCCGGCGGCGAGCAGCAGCGCGTCGCCATTGCCCGCGCGGTCGCCAATGCGCCCTTGCTGCTGCTCGCCGACGAGCCGACCGGCAATCTCGACCCGGTCACCGCCTCCTATGTCTTCGAGGCGCTTGGCGCGCTGGTCAAGCAGTCCGGCCTTGCCGCGCTGATCGCGACCCACAATCACGAACTCGCCTCGCGCATGGACCGCCGGGTGACGTTGGCGGATGGCAAGGTCGTTCCGTTGTAGGCCCCAACTTCCTCATCCTAGGGTCTGCGCCGCGTCGCTGCGCTCCTTGCTCCGCCCTAGGATCACGAAGTGATTGGTGCGTGTCCCGATCGCAAAGGCATGCGATGCGCCCTGCGTCAGCACCGCCGTCACCCCGTCAACCTTTCCTTAACCCTGCCCAAACCGGCTGTCAGGATTCGTCGGCATGCCGCTTTCCGCTCATTGACTTTCGAACAAAGTTAGAACAAAATACGAACATATCAACAACAGGAGAGAGTTATGAGCGATCTTGTTCAGGACGTCGTTTCGTTGGTGTGCATGAGTGCGTTTCTCGTTTCCATGGCGGTCTGGATCGGCGCCATGTGATGCAACTGCTGTTCGCCGCACTGTTTTAGGCGGGCAGGAGGGGCGTTGTGCCGTTAAGCCTTTCTTGCCGCCGTGCCGCTAGGGTGCCCTGCCAAATACAGGGAGCAAAACCTCAGGTGTCGCCGATCGTGACGGCCCTTCTCGTGGCCGGTAATCTCGGATTGATTTTCCTTTTGATGACCGCGCCGCTCGGTTTGCGCACGGTGAGGCTCAGCCGCGTGGTCGCAATGGACCGGCAGCGCCTCTGGCAGGCGCTGTGGCCGCTCGGCAGCGATGCCGGCTGGTCCGGCGAGATACTGAAGGCGCAGCCGCTGGACGGGCAGGGCACGACCCGCATCCTGCTGTCCTGGGAAGGCCGCGACGGCCAGCCGATCGAGCGCGGGTCGCGCTTCGAGGACGTCGTCGAAGGCAGTCGTTTTTCGATGCGGGTCATCGAGGATACCGCGCTCGACGCGTCGTTCTGGAAGGATTTTTATGAGACCACCGAACTCACCTCGGAAGGTGCCGGCACGCGGGTGACGCTCAGCCAGACCGATCGCTATCGCGGCGTCGCCTTCCTGGTGTTCCGCTACTTCGCCATGCGCCGCGAGCTCGGCAAGCTGGAGGTCTGGGCGAGGACCGGACAATATCGCAAGGGCGGTTGGTTCGAGCATCCGCTGAGCCAGGTCGGTTTCGCCGTTCTTTCGGCTTTCATCCTGTGGCCGTTCTTCGGGCTCAATCTCGGCGGCCTGGCGCTGGCCGCGATCCTGACCTCGGTGGTCGCCCTGCATGAGTTCGGCCACATGGCGGCCTTCCGGCTGACCGGTCATCGCAAGGCGCGGATGATCTTTATCCCGCTGCTCGGCGGCATCGCCATTGGTGGCCGGCCTTATGACAGCCGCTTCGAGGTCGCCTTCGTGGCGCTGATGGGCGCCGGCTTTTCCGCGTTCCTGGTTCCGCTGCTGATCGTCGCCAGCGGGCTCGCGTCCGGCGAGGGACATCGGCTCGCCGCGGCCCTTCTGGCGACGCTCGCCGGCGTTGCCGCATTGTTCAACATCGCCAATCTGGTGCCGGTGTGGAAATTCGACGGCGGTCAGGTGCTGCGCCAGATCTGCCCGGGGCCGGCCGCCCTGGCGCTCGCCTCGTTTTCCCTGCTCTCGGCCTTGCTGTGGCTTGGCTGGCTGGCCGGCTTTTCCCAAAGCTTTCTGCTGGTGGCGGGCGCCGTCTTTGCCATCCTCAGCCTGATGACAGTGGGTAGCGGGGTAAAACCGCGCCACGAATTGAAGCCGATCCGCATCTTCGATCGTTTCGCCATGGCCGGCGCGCTGCTGGCCGTCTTCGCCATTCACGGTTTCGGGCTGTTGTGGGCCTCGGCGCGGTTGCTTTGAGCGTTGGTCGAGGCGAGACTCAGCCGGCCTTGCGAGCCGGTTCTGTAGAAGTTGACTTCGCTGCCCCGAAAACATCCTCGAAGGCGGATTTCAGCGCCAGGTCGAAATCGGCCATGGTTACGGGCAGGCCGAGGTCGACGAGGCTGGTGACGCCGTGATCCGGCACGCCGCATGGCACGATGCCGCTGAAATGGCTGAGATCCGGCTCGACATTGACGGCAATGCCATGAAAGCTCACCCAGCGCCGCAGCCGGATGCCGATGGCCGCGATCTTGTCTTCAGCCGGCGAGCCGTCGGGCAGGGACGGGCGCTCGGGCCGCACCACCCAGACGCCGACGCGGTCCTCGCGGCGTTCGCCGCGCACATTGAAGGCGGCAAGCGTGCCGATGATCCACTGCTCGAGCGCGGCGACGAAGGCGCGCACATCCTCGCGCCGGCGCTTCAGGTCAAGCATGACATAGGCAACCCGCTGCCCCGGCCCGTGATAGGTGTATTCGCCGCCGCGCCCCGCGGCAAAGACCGGGAAACGGTCGGGGTCGATCAGGTCCTCGATGCGGGCGCTGGTCCCGGCGGTGTAAAGCGGCGGATGCTCGACCAGCCAGACCATCTCGGCGGCTGCACCCGCGCGGATCGCCTCGGCGCGCGCTTCCATCAGGGCCAGCGCATCGGTGTAGCCGGTCAGGCCGGGCTCGATGCGCCATTCGACCGGCGCCGAACCCGGCAAGGGCAGGAACGACGTGGCGATCTGGCTGCGTTCGGTCATGGCTTTTTCGTTTTTCGCGTGATGCACGCCGGCTTGGCGAAACCGCCTTGCGCTCTGGGGCCAAATGCATTTGCCCTTCATATGGCGGTATCCGGCTGAAACGTCCAGTTCGCCACGCATTTCGGCCTTCGCGCACGACCCCGAAGATAGGAACGATCTTCGGAAAGGATCATGCGCCAAATCAAAGTGCTGCAGCGTCCTTTGCGCGTCCCACAGGAGGCGCGGCGCTGTAGAGGCCGATATGCCAATTCGCGGCGATTATTGCGCGCCGCGCCCTTGTTTCGCAGGAAACGATTTGCTACACGCCGCGAGCCGGTTCGTTCCGGCTCCTACCACGGGCGGTCGTGGCGGAATTGGTAGACGCGCAGCGTTGAGGTCGCTGTGGGGCAACCCGTGGAAGTTCGAGTCTTCTCGACCGCACCATAATTTTTCGGCCATTGAAATCATTGCGGCTTCTCAGGCCGTCGACGCCAAATCATCGCCTTTGGCGCTTGAACCGGCCGCAGCAGAGTTGCAACAAGAGGTCGCAGAGCCGCACGCGAACGCCGCTTGGCTCGCACCGGCCAGCCTCCTGCACCTGAGTCCCCGGCTTTGCCGGTGGCGGGGCAGGGGATGTGGTTGACCTAAGCGGCGCGTCGTTGCGGGAAATGGAGACCCGGACGGGCTCGACGAGGGTCAACGGCCGTCACGACGGTGTGGTGGTGATCGCAGTAGACGCGATCCGGCGACGTCGGCCCGGCACAAAACCGGTAACCACCGGGTACCGACCGGTCTTCGCTCACCGGGAAGCGGCACTGGTGCAGGCCTAGCTGAATGAGGGGGACGTCTCTCGACGCTGGTCTGATATTTTCACGCATGATGGTTTTCAGTTTCCTGGTTCATAGCCATTGCCGGCTGACGGCCGCGATGCGACCGGTCGGAGCGAGCTTCTCTCGTTTTGGAGGGCTGTGGACCACATATGGTGCTGATAGCACCGTCAAAGAAGCCCGGCGCCCCGCTTCTGCAGCCAAATCGTTTGCGACTTAAGGCCACACCCGCGAGCGCCCGAAGCACCTGTCCGGCCGGGATTTGCCGGCGCGCCGTTGCATAGCCTCAGTCCGTCGCCGCCGATCGCTTGAAGACGATGGTGACCCTGGTTCCCTCGCCGGCACTCGACTTGACGTCGAATTGCGCCTTGGCATTTTCGGTCAGCGACCGCGCGATCAAGGAGCCGAGCTTGCCGGGCCTGGGCCAGGTCTCACCCGTCGGCAGACCGATCCCATCATCGGCGACAGTCACCCGGCAACCATCGCCGCTGACGACGCTGTGCAGCGTGATCGTGCCGCCATCGCGCCCGACGAATGCATGTTTGAGAGCGTTGGTCAGCAACTCATTGACGACCAGGCCTGTCGGCATGGCAACGTTGATGGATACCGGATAGGTATCCACCTTAAGGTCGAGGCGGATACCTTCGACTGCGTGCGACGCCATGACGGCGGACGCGATCTGGCTAAGGTACACGCCAAGATCCACCTCATCCTTCTGCTGGTCAGCCGACAATGTCTGGTAGAGGATTGCCAATGCGTCTACCCGGCCGGCAAGCCTTTCGAAACGCTTCTGGTCCGGTTCGGTGGCGTTGCGGGTTTCCATCCGGATCAAAGCGGTGATCATCTGCAGATTGTTTTTCACCCGATGCTGCAGTTCGCGCAACAGGGTGTCCTTCTCCCGGATGAGCTCCTCCGCGGGTCGCGCGTCCTCGGTCTCACCGTGTGCCGTGACGTCGACAAGCGCCACCAGCCGGAAGCAGAGCTTGCCGTTGTCGTCCTCGATAACGTTGGAATAAACGTCGACGATTGCCGGCTTGTCCTCGCCGCGCTCGAGGCGAAACGTGCCGACGAAATCGGTGTCTTCAACGACAGCCTCGGCGAGCGGCCTGTCCTTCTGCCGATGAAGCCCCCTGCCGGAAAGGGCCGCCCAGTTTTCCCGCGCAAGCTTCGGCGCCTTGAGGTCCGAGAGCTTCTCGAATTCGGGATTGGCGTAGACGACACGTTCCTTCGCGATCAATTCCGAGACGGCGATCGCGATCGGCATCTGGTCGAGAAATTTCTTGAACTGGTCGCTTTCCAGCGCGGTGGCGAGGTCAGGCGTATCGAGCAATTGCTCGACAGCGTCAGCCTTATCGGAGTCTGTCATCTCGGCGCCTGCGTGATGCGTGGAAGCCATCAATATCAGGCATGCAATTCACCCGCCATCTCCAATATCGAAGGGGATACGACAGCGTCACTACTGGTGCGGGCCGCGTCGCGCAGCGCTCCACCGCCTGCCGCTCACGAACGAATTGGACAGAAGGCATTTTTCTCAGGGCCGCCGAACTTTGAAAAGAAATGTCTATGGAATTTGTAGAATTACGCTTTGAATGGGATCTCGGTACTGCTCGCAAGCCTTGGCGGCCTTCGCCTCCTGAGTTGAGATCAGTGCTCTCGTTGCCAAGCAAGTCGGCTCCCGATGAGGGAGTTGCTCCGCCGATCGCTATGCGGCCGGCAGACGGCGGAGCATTGCCACCAGCCCGCGGCTTTAGAGGAAGAGGTTCCCATGACCAGACTTACCCCCGTAGAGCAGATCATCCCGGATGCCGATATTGTCCCGCTTACCGGACGCGTCGGCGCAGAGATCAGGAACATTCGGCTCTCCGGCGACCTGCCGCAGCAGACGGTCGCGGCGATCAACCAGATCCTGTTGCGGCACAAGGTGGTGTTCTTCCGCGACCAGGCGCATCTCGACGATGCCGAGCAGGAGCGCTTTGCCCAGCGTCTCGGCGACCTCGTCCCGCATCCGACCCAAGGTCCCGTCAAGGGAACGGCGTCCATTCTCGAACTCGATTCCAGCCGTGGCGGCGGTCGCGCCGACCAATGGCATACCGATGTCACCTTCGTCGACGCCTATCCGAAATTCTCCGTTCTTCGCGGCGTCGTCATACCGCCGGCCGGCGGCGACACCATCTGGTCGAACACCGCGGCCGCCTATCAGGACCTGCCCGAGCCGTTGAAGCTGCTGGCCGACAATCTCTGGGCGGTGCACAGCAACGCCTACGATTACGCCGCGGTGCGGCCGCGTGCGAGCGCCGCGGAAAAGAAGCACTTCGAGGAAATCTTCACCTCGACGATCTACGAGACCGAGCATCCCGTTGTCCGCGTCCATCCCGAAACAGGCGAGCGCTCGCTGCTGCTCGGCAATTTCGTGCAACGGCTGATCGGTCTTTCCAAAAGCGATTCGGCGAAGCTCTACGAGGTGTTCCAGTCCTATGTCACGGCGCCGGAGAACACCGTGCGCTGGCGCTGGAAGGCCGGCGATGTGGCGATCTGGGATAACCGCGCGACGCAGCACTACGCCGTCAACGATTACGGCGACCAGCACCGGGTGGTGCGTCGCGCCACGGTCGACGGCGACGTTCCGGTCAGCGTCGACGGCCGCCGCAGCGCCACCCGCACCAAGGTCGCGAAGCCGGCAGCCGACAAGGCTGCCTGAGGCGCGGTCGAACGCGAAGGCCGCTGTTCAGGCGGCCTTCTTCATACGTGACAGCGTATCGGCGACCACCTCACCAAACGAGGACGGCGTCGGCACGATGATCACACCGGCCTCCTTCAGGATTTCGACCTTTTCCTGCGCCGACTCGCCGAAGGCCGAGATGATGGCGCCGGCGTGGCCCATGCGGCGGCCTTTGGGGGCGGAGAGGCCGGCGATGTAGGCGATCAGGGGCTTGCGCATATTATCGCGCGCCCAGATCGCGGCTTCGGCTTCCTGCGGTCCGCCGATCTCGCCGATCATCACCACCGCGTCGGTGTCGTCATCCTGTTCGAACAGTTTCAGCATGTCCTTGAAGGACGAGCCGTTGATCGGGTCGCCGCCAATGCCGACGCTGGTCGAGACGCCGATGCCGAGCGACTTCATCTGCGACGCCGCCTCGTAGCCCAGGGTTCCCGAGCGGCCGACAATGCCGACGCGGCCAGGCAGATAGATGCTGCCGGGCATGATGCCCATCAGCGCCTGTCCGGGCGTGATGACGCCGGCGCAGTTCGGCCCGATCAGCCGCATGCGGTCCTCGTAGCGGTAGCGCAGCATGTAGCGCTTGACCTGCATCATGTCCTGCGACGGGATGCCGTCGGTGATGCAGACGCAGAGTTTTATGCCGGCGTCGGCCGCTTCCATGATCGAATCGGCGGCAAAAGGCGGCGGCACGAAGACGATGCTGGCCTCCGCGCGGGTCTCGCGCACCGCGCCCTTGACCGTGTTGAAGACGGGCAGGCCAAGATGCTTCTGGCCGCCTTTGCCGGGCGTAACGCCGCCGACCAGCTTGGTGCCGTAGCGCTTCATGTCCTCGGCATGGAAGCTGCCGATCTTGCCGGTGAACCCCTGGACGATGACGCGGGTGCTGCGGTTGAGCAGGATTGCCATTTTCTCGACCTCCCTAGAGCATGATGCCGAAAAGTGTGAAGCGGTTTTCGGACGACATCATGCTCCATCTGTTTGATTTTAGAGACGGATTCAGATTTCAGGTCGATTCGACCTGAAATCATCCGGCTCTAGGCTGCTTTTTTCTTGGTGGCCGCGCGCCAGGCAGCGACGGCTTTTTCGGCGGCTTCGGCCAGCGTGTCGGCAACGATTACCGCCTCGCCGGAATCGGCCAGGATGCGGCGGCCTTCCTCGGCCTTGGTGCCGGAGAGACGGACCACCAGCGGCACGTTGACGCCGACCTCGCGTATCGCCTTGATGATGCCTTCGGCGACCCAGTCGCAGCGGTTGATGCCGGCGAAGATGTTGACCAGGATGGTCTCGACATTCTTGTCGCCGAGCACGGCGCGGAAGGATTTCGCCACCCGCTCGGGCGAGGCGCCGCCACCGATATCGAGGAAGTTGGCCGGTTCGCCGCCGGCGATCTTGATCATGTCCATGGTCGCCATGGCGAGGCCGGCGCCATTGATGATGCAGCCGATATTGCCGTCGAGGCCGACATAGGAGAGGCCACGGTCGCTGGCGAAGGTTTCGCGCGGATCTTCCTGGCTCTTGTCGCGCAGCTCGGAGATTTCCGGCCGTCGGAACAGCGCGTTCTCGTCGAACGACATTTTGGCGTCGAGCGCGATCAGATTGCCGTCGCGGGTCACCACCAGCGGATTGATCTCCAGCATCGAGGCGTCGTAGTCGCGGAACACCCGGTAGCAGCTGAAGATGGTCTCGGTCGCCTTGCCGATCAGATTGTGGTCGAGGCCGAGCCCGAAGGCGATCTCGCGCGCCTGGAAACGCTGCATGCCGACGCCGGGATCGACCGATGTGCGCAGGATGGAGTTCGGCGCCTTTTCGACGATGTCCTCGATCTCCATGCCGCCGGCAGCCGAAGCCACGATCATGACGCGCTCTTCCTTGCGGTCGAGGACGAAGCCGACATAGAGCTCCTGCGCTATGTCGACGGCTTCCTCGAGATAGAGGCGCGAAATCAGCTTGCCGCGCGGGCCGGTCTGCTGTGTCACCAGCTTGCGGCCGAGCATGGCTTCGGCGGCGTCGGAGATCTCCTCGTCATTGGCGCAGAGCTTGATGCCGCCGGCCTTGCCGCGGGCGCCGGAATGCACCTGCGCCTTCAAGACCCATTTGGCGCCGCCGATCTCGCGCGCCCTGTAGGTCGCCTGCTCGGGGCTGTAGGCCAGCCCGCCGCGCGGCACATGCACGCCGTGGCGTGCCAGCAGTTCCTTGGCCTGATATTCGTGGATGTCCATTTTGTCCTCCCTGAACGGTCAATGCGCGGCGACGCGCGGCTCACTCGAGAATTGACCGGCGCGTTCGATTGCCTCGTTGACCACCAGAACATTGCGCGCCATGCGTTCCGACGCGGCGTCGATCATCTTGCCGTCGAGGGCGGCTGCTCCCTTGCCCTGCGCCTCCGCCTCCTTCAGCACTTCGAGGATGCGCCGGGCGCGGGTGACCTCTTTTTCCGGTGGAGAGAAGACGTCGTTGGCGAGCGCGATCTGCGAGGGATGGATTGCCCATTTGCCTTCGATACCCAGCGCCGCCGCGCGTCTGGCGCCGGCGACGTAGCCCTCCGGATCGGAGAAGTCGCCGAAAGGCCCGTCAATCGCGCGCAGGCCATAGGCCCGGCAGGCGACGGTCATCCGCGACAGAGCGAAATGCCACTGATCGCCGGGATAGTCGGGGTTGAGGCCGCCGATGTTGACCGTGCGCGCCTTGCAGCTTGCCGCATAATCGGCGACGCCGAAATGCATGGCTTCCAGCCGGCCGGGTGTCGCGGCAATCGCCTCGACATTGGCCATGCCGAGCGCGGTCTCGATCAGCGCTTCGAGGCCGACGCGGGTCCTGAAACCCTTTGCCATCTCGATCTGGTTGACCATGGCCTCGACCATGTAGAGGTCGGCCGGCACGCCGACCTTCGGCACCAAAATGGTGTCCAGCCGGTCGCCGGCCTGCTCCATGACGTCGACCACGTCGCGGTACATGTAATGGGTGTCGAGCCCGTTGATGCGCACCGAGACGGTCTTGCCCTTGGCGCGCCAGTCGATGTCGTTGAGCGCCTGGATGATGTTCTTGCGGGCGCGCTCCTTGTCGGGCGGGGCGACGGCGTCCTCGATGTCGAGGAAGATGAAGTCGGCGGCGCTGTTGGCCGCCTTGTCGATCATTTCCGGACTGGAGCCGGGAACCGCCAGTTCGCTGCGCTGCAGGCGGAGTTTCTTCAGATGGTTGATGGTGTGGCTCATCGTTGGCTCCCTCAGGCGGCTTCGGCGACCGGCACGGCGGCCGAGGCGCGGAAGTGCTGGATGGCGGCGCCGACGCCGGAGCCGGGCGCCAGCCGTACGCCGCAGTCGAGCAGCGCCATTTCGGCGGCCGAGAGCGAGGCCAGCACCATCACCTCGTTCACCCAGCCGAGATGGCCGATGCGGAAGACCTTGCCGATCACCTTGTTGAGGCCGCCGCCGAGCGAGGTCTGGTATTTCTGGTAGGCGCGCTTGACCACATCGCCGCTGTCGACGCCGTCCGGCACCAGGATGGCGCTGACGGTGTCGGAGTGCCATTTAGGCGTCTTGGCGCAGAGCTTCAGGCCCCAGGCGTCGACCGCCTTGCGCACGCCTTCGGCGAGGCGATGGTGGCGGGCGAAGATGTTTTCCAGCCCTTCCTCGGCGATCAGGTCGAGCGAGGCGCGCAGGCCGCGCAGCAGCTGCGTAGCCGGCGTATAGGGGAAATAGCCGGCGTCGTTGGCGCGGATCATATCTTCGAAGGAGAAGAAACAGCGGCGGTGGGTGGCGCTCCGCGAGGCCACCAGCGCCTTCTTGCTGACGGAGAGGAAACCGAGGCCGGCGGGCAGCATGAAACCCTTCTGCGAGCCGCTGACCGCGCAATCGACGCCCCATTCCTCCTGGCGAAAGTCGATCGAGCCGATCGACGAGACGCCGTCGACGAAGAGCAAAGCAGGGTGGTTGGCGTCATCGAGCGCGGCGCGGCAGCCGGCGACGTCGCTGGTCACGCCGGTCGCGGTCTCGTTCTGCGTGCAGAAGACTGCCTTGATGCGGTGCGCCTTGTCGGCCCTGAGCCGCTCCGCATAGAGCTCGAGCGGCACGCCGGTTCCCCATTCGCAGTCGATGACATCGACCTCGAAGCCGAGGCGCTCGGCCATGTCGACCCACAGATGCGAGAACTGGCCGAAGCGCGACATCAGCACGCGGTCACCGGGGCTGAGCACATTGGTCATCGCCGCTTCCCACGCGCCGGTGCCGGAGGAGGGGTAGATGAAGACGCGGCCGGTCTCGTTCTTGAACACCGTCTTGATGTCTTCGAACAGCGGCAGCGTGAGATCGGGGAAGGATGCTGCACGCATGTCTTCCATCGGCAGGTTCATCGCCTGCCGGACCTGTTCGGGGATGTTGGTCGGTCCGGGAATGAAAAGATGGATGAAACCGGCCATGTCGCGAACTCCTCCTGATCCAGCAAAGCGGTGAGGGGAGTTTCGTCTCGACGGCTAATGGCAACAACACCTCAAGGGGTAACATCTTGCCGCGCGCGGGTGGGGGTTGCCTACCCGGGTGACCTACCCGCGGCCAGTCGCTCGCCTACCCCAACGGCTGCTTCTGGGTACGCCTCTCCCGCGCGTAGAGCGCGACTGCCATCGCCCGGTTGCGGACGTCGAGCTTGTCGTAGAGATTCTTGAGGTGGTATTTCACCGTGTTCTCCGAAATCCCGGTGCGCGTCGCGATCTGCAGATTGGTCCAGCCGTCGGACAGCACGGCCAGCAGCTCGCGCTCGCGCACGGTGAGCAGCGACAAGGGTGTGTCGTTGACCTTGTTGATGTCGATGTAGGGGATGCAGATGCGGCCATGCGCGACGGCCAGGATGGTCTCGAAGATGATCGCCGGATCGTCGAACTGGAAGCAGTAGCCCTGGGCGCCGAGCCGCACGCACTGCTTCAGGATGCCGATGTCGTGGTCGTTGGAAAACACCGCGATGCGCACGCCCAGCTTGCGGCTGTGAACCTCGGCCAGCACATCGGCGCCGTCCATGTCGGAGAGCTTCCAGCCGATAACGGCGACGTCGAATTCCGCTTCGGCTGCCAATTCCAGAAAATGCCTGCCGCTTTGCACGCAGGCCCTGAGATCGAAGCGCCCGTCGCAGTCCAGCATGTCGCGCAGCGCCGATATGACGAGCGGATTGCGTTCGGCGACGACCACGCGCACGCGCCGTTCCTCGATTGCCTTCTGCGTCTGTGACCTGATCTTCAAGGGCTTCCGGCTGTTCTGGTTCCTGGCCTGGGCGGGTCCGGCAGATGGCAGGACCTGCATCATGACAATTCTGCCCCAACCGTGCTCGGGTGCTCTTTCCCCAGCGACATGTGCTGTCGCGCCGCCTGAATCCTGGGCGGCGTCATATCCTGATGAAATCGCTCTCTCGCCCATATGCAGGGCGGGGCGCATTTCGTTTGATATTCCCGTGCGTTGCGCGCTAGACCTGACAGGCACCTTTTCCGAAATTCCCATGGCGGGAGCCGCTGGTGGAACGCCAGGACGACCACACGACCGGCGCCAAAGCCGCTGACGATGCCCACGCCGACATCTATGGCGAGGACGGCGCCGTCCTGTCATCATTCCTAGCCCAGATCGGGGCGGCGATCGCCGATCGCGATACGCTGACGCTGAAGCGCGAAGTCGACGACCTGCACCAGTCGGAACTTGGCGATCTGCTCGAGGCACTGCACCCCGAACAGCGTCGCGCCCTTGTCGAACTGCTCGGCGCCGACTTCGACTTCTCGTCGCTGACTGAGGTCGACGAGGCGATCCGCCGCGATATCGTCGACAATATGCCCAATGAGCAAATTGCCCAGGGCATGCAGGACCTCGATTCCGACGACGCGGTCTACATTCTCGAAGACCTTGAAAAGGAAGACCAGGACGAGATCCTGTCGCAGCTGCCGTTCACCGAGCGGATCAGGCTGCGCCGCTCGCTCGACTACCCGGAAGAGACCGCCGGTCGCCGCATGCAGACCGAGTTTGTCGCCGTGCCGCCGTTCTGGACCATAGGCCAGACCATCGACTACATGCGCGAAGACAAGAACCTGCCCGAGCGCTTCAGCCAGATCTTCGTCATCGATCCAAGCTTCAAGTTGCTCGGCGCCATCGACCTCGACCAGATCCTGCGCACCAAGCGCACGACCAAGGTCGGAGACGTGATGCACGAGACGAGGCACGCCATTCCGGCCACCATGGACCAGGAAGAGGCGGCGCGGGACTTCGAGCAATACGATCTTCTGTCCGCCGCCGTCGTCGACGAGAACGAGCGGCTGGTCGGCGTGCTGACCATCGACGACGTCGTCGACGTCATCCAGCAGGAGGCCGAGGAAGATCTGCTGCGCATGGGCGGCGTCGGCGACGAAGAGCTCTCTGACAGCATTCTTTCGACCTCGCGCTCGCGCGTGCCCTGGCTGCTGGTCAACCTGTTGACGGCGTTCCTGGCGGCTTCGGTGATCGGCCTGTTCGACCGCACCATCGAGCACATCGTGGCGCTGGCCGTGCTGATGCCGATCGTGGCCGGCATGGGCGGCAATGCTGGTTCGCAGACCATGACCGTCACCGTGCGCGCGCTGGCGACCAGGGATCTCGACATCTACAATGCCGGCCGCATCATCCGCCGCGAAATGGGCGTGGGTTCCATCAACGGCATCATCTTCGCCGTGCTGATCGGCATCGTCGCGGCCGTCTGGTTCCGCGATGCCAATCTGGGCGGCATCATAGCGGCGGCGATGATCATCAACATGTTCGTGGCAGCCCTTGCCGGTATCCTGATCCCGCTATTGCTCGACCGGTTCAAGATCGACCCGGCGGTGGCGTCGGCGGTTTTCGTCACTACGGTCACCGACGTCGTTGGCTTCTTTGCCTTCCTCGGGCTGGCCACCTGGTGGTTCGCTATCCCTTGAGAAAGTGGCGTTGCGGGTTTAATTGACTTTTACGTAAATGTGGTGCGAGGCTTGCGCGGGGTTTCATGCCGAGTCCGGCTTGGAACGGGGTTGATCGGAATGCGTTGGAAATCCCGGGCGACCGGGCGTTTTCCGATGTTCCGACATTTGGAGCAAAGATGCGGGAATATTATTCGATCACCGAACTGACCCGCGAATTCGACGTGTCGACGCGGACGCTGCGCTTCTACGAGGATGAGGGGCTGGTGCAACCGGTCCGGCGGGGCCGCACAAGGCTGTTTCGCCCATCTGACCGGCATCTGATCCGCCAGATCATGCGCGGAAAGCGGCTCGGCTTCTCGATCAACGAGATCCGCGAAATCATCCAGATGTACAAGGAACCGCCCGGCGAGGTCGGTCAACTCAACCTGATGATCAAGCGCATCGAGGAAAAGCGCGAGGATTTGCGCCAGAAGCGCCGCGATCTCGAGGAGACGCTGGCGGAGCTCGACCAGGCGGAGGAGTCTTGCGTCGAGCGGCTGGTGGAGTTGGGGGTTAATACCTGAGCGGACCGTCGAGCGTTTGCGCGCGCCCGTCGCAAACGTTCGCGATTAGCCGGAGCCCTTCCACACTTCGTCATTCTAGGGCGAAGCAGGAGCGAAGCTCCGTCGCGGAGACCCTAGAATCCATTCCGTGACATCGGTCGTGGAGTGCAGCGGTAGAGAATTCTGGACCATAGCAACGCTCTGGAGTCGCGGCATGGATCCTCGGGTCTGTGCTGCGTCGCTACGCTCCTTACTCCGCCCGTGGATGACGAAGAGATGGGCGTTTCGGCTAGTCGCCAAGGCGTGCGAACCCTGCCAGCGATCACACCCGCCTCAAATCCAGCGCCTGACCCGCTTCGCATAGTCGCGGTACTTCTTGCCGAATTTGGCGAACAGCACCTTCTCCTCGCTCTCGATGGCGACCTTCTGCGTTGCAAAAGCCGCGATCAGGGCCAGCGGCAGGAACCATACGATCCCCGAGACGAAGGCGACGCCGATCAAAAGCAGCGTGTTGGCCAGATACATCGGGTTGCGCGTGACGCCGAACGGGCCGGACGTCACCAGATGCTCCGGCACGCCATTGGGGTTCATCGTCGTTTTGGCCCGGATCATGGTGCGGATAGCGGTGAACCAGAGGGCTGCGACGGCAAACAGCACCACAAAGCCGGCGGCAAACAAAAGGTCGCCCAAGAGGTCGCCGATCCAGGGCAGGGGATAGAACAGGCCGAGCACGATGCTGATGCCGATGGCGGCGATGTAGATCAGCGGCGGCCACGGGATCAGCCGTGGTCTCGATAGATCGGGTTTTGCCAGCCCGGGTTTTGTGAGCTTGTCGGTCATTGTTGCCCTCCCTGCGTCATCGGACTCTCCTCCGTCTTGGCGGTGCAGATGCTGGCGAGTTCACCGAGATGCGCTTTGAACTCCGGGGTCTGGTCGCCATTGTAGAGCCGGTCGAATGCCGCTTCGCTTTGCAGCGTGTCCAGCATGCACACACAATAGCTGGTGCAGAACTCCGTGTCGCGCTGCTGTTCGCAGGATACCTGGCATTCCTTGAGGAAGACCACTTCCCGTGTCTCGACCGGCGCCGGCGCGATCTGCGAGAACAGCCAGACGCAGCCGAACAGCAGCGGCTGGTGGATCAGATAGAAAGCCAGGCTGTGGCGGCCGATGAAGGTGAGCGGCCTGGTCCAGCTTCCCGATGCCAGCGTGGCCAGCCGCGCCAGCAGGCCGGTGGTGGACGCAAACTTTGCCGCGGCGATGCCGAGAAGCACGGCGCCGAACCAGGGAAAAAGCGGCACGTAATCGTTGGAGCGCGGGTTGATCGCCGACAGGCCGACCCACCACAGCGCCGGATGATCGAAGGCTTCGGATCTGAAATAGATCGGCCCGGCGATCACCACCGCCGCCACGACCAGCGTCAGCCAGGAAGGCAGCCGCAGAAACAAAAGGCCGAGCAGGCTGGCCAGCGCGATCTGATGCAGGATGCCGAAGAAGATGAAGCTGTCCGGCGTNAGAAACAAAAGGCCGAGCAGGCTGGCCAGCGCGATCTGATGCAGGATGCCGAAGAAGATGAAGCTGTCCGGCGTGATGAAGTACGTGACCGCCGATATAGCGGCGGCCGCGACGGCGACCATGGCAAAACGTTTCCAGAAGCCGGTCCAGCGGATCTGCCTGCCATGAGCGAGAAACAGGCTGACGCCGACCAGGAACAGGAAGGTCGAGGCGATGCAGCGCGCATAGATCTTCCACCAACCGACGGCGGTGAGGCCGGGGTCGGTGTAGTGGAAATTTTCGAGATCCCAGGTGAAGTGGTAGCTCGCCATGGCGATCAGCGCGATGCCGCGTACGACATCGATGGCGACGATGCGCTTCGGTTGATCTCGCTTCAGTTGATCTCCAGGGGGTGCGGTATGGATGCTCATGGTCTCGCGATCTGATTCAGCCCCAAAGACGACTATCACGGTTGCACCGGACAAAAGAAGGCCGCCCTCTACGCTCCGGGTCGCGCCGTGCGGCTGCATCGGGCGGCGCTTTAGGCCAGAGCCGGAAAGCCTTTGGCCGAATTCGCTTTTTGCCGGGAAGGGGTCGGTTTCCTGTTACCGGCGGAGGAAGCGCCAGCGCAGATTTGGGCTGCGAGTCTGATTTGGGGATCAAATGTCCACCCATGTGCGCCATCCGATCTGGCTGCCAGCCCTGCGTCCGGCGGATGCGCGCACCTTTGCCTCGCTCTATGCGGTCGAATCCTTCGCCCGCGCCACGGTATCGAGCGTCATCCCGATCCAGGCCTATGAGATTCTGCACAACGAGCAGATCGTCTCGATCCTCTACACCATCGTGGCGCTGCTCGGCCTGTCGGTGACCTTGTTCATGCCGATCTTGATCCGCAGGTTTGCCCGGCGCTGGGTCTATACCGCCGGCGCCTGCCTGCTGGCGATAGGCTCGCTGTTCTTCGTCACCCACACGCTTGCCGGGCAACTGACAGGCATGCTGTGCCGCGTCATGGGGGCGAGCGCGCTGTCGATCACGCTCAACCTCTACATCATGGATCACATCCGCAAGACCGATTTCATGCAGGCCGAATCGCTGCGCATGGCGTGGTCGATGCTGGCCTGGACCGGCGGGTCGACACTCGGCATCTTCCTCTACACACGCTACGGCATCTATGCCGCGCATGGCGCGGTCGCGGTGTTTGCGTTGGCCTTGCTGGCGCTGTTCTGGACCTACAGGCTGGGCGACAACCGGTCGATCCGGCCGGGCAAGACACGGCCGGCCAATCCGCTGGCCAATATCGGCCGCTTCGTAGCACAACCCAGGCTCAGGCTGGCCTGGCTGATCGCCTTCGGCCGCTTCTGCTTCTGGACGACGTTCTTCGTCTACGGGCCGCTGTTCATGGTGATTACCGGCGAGGGCAAGCTTGCCGGCGGCCTGCTGGTTTCGGCCGGCAATGCGCTGTTGTTCATGGCGATCTTCTGGGGCAAAGCGGGAAAACGCTTCGGCGGCCGGCGCACCATGACCTTCGCCTATTTCGCGATGTCGGCGACGCTGCTTGCGGCGGGCGCGGTCGGCACTACCGCGCCGCTGCTTACGGGATTTTTCCTGCTCTGCGGCGCCTTCTTCGCCATCGCGCTCGATGCACTGGGCTCGACCGCCTTCATGCGCTCGGTGCGGTCCTATGAGCGGGCGCAGATGGCCGCGGTCTACCGCACCTATCTCGACTTTTCCGAGCTGACGCCGCCGCTGGTCTATTCGGTGGTGCTGGCGTTTTTCGGCCTCGGCTCGGTGTTCGTGACGCTGGGCATTCTGGCCGCGGTTTGCGGCTTTATCACCTGGCGCTAGCTGCCGAAGTCGCTTTAGTCGCCGATCAGGCGGTTGCCTCGAGCGCTGCATGCCGCTCGCGCACCCAGTTGTGGAAGCGGTGCAGATCGTACTCCTCCGGCATCAGCACGCCGGCCTGGTGGCGCATCGAGCGCAGGCCTTTCTGATTGATCTCGCAGATCGCGGCATCCTCCTCCAGCACCTGGGTGCCGAAGGCGACGACATTGTCGATGTCCGTCTCAGCCAGCGCGTCGGGCGCGAACAGCCATTCGGCGGTCAGCTCGGTCTGCTCCGGGCCGAGCGGCACCAGCCGCACCGTTCTGATATAGTCGACATGGCCAACGATGAACATCGAGGGCAGGCTGGTGGCATAGGTCTGTCCGGCCGCACGCTCGGCTGGCGTCAGGCCCGGGAAGACCGGGCCATGGGCATGTCCGTCGCGCGACCAGGTCTCGGCGCCGGCGCGCAGGCCACCCGAAAACTCTGGCGCGTCATTGTCGGCATGGCGGACCCAGTCGGGGTCGTCGTGCCGGCTCATCAGGCCGCGGCCATAGATCGGCACCAGCCGAGACAGGTCCTTGTGGACGCCCGGGCAATGCAGGCACTCGTTGAAGTTCTCCCAGAAGATCTTCCAGTTGCAGTTCATCACCTTGCGCAGGACATGGCCTGATACCAGCGTTTCCAGCGGCCAGTTGGCGAGGTCGCCGGATGCGGGATCGAAGGAGGTCCCGGCGGAGCCGGCCGCAGCCTGCTGAAGGTTCACAAAGACAAAGCCGCGCCACACCGACAGCGCCACCCGGTAGAGCGGATGATCTGCCTTGTCGAAACCATCTGGCAGCGATTTCGAGGGAACGCGCACGAGATCGCCGCGCAGCGAGTAGGACCAGGCATGGTAGGGGCAAGTGATGAGCCGCGCTTTCAGCCGGCCCTCGCTTTCCTGGCAAAGCTGCGAGCCGCGATGCCGGCAGGTGTTGTGGAAGGCGCGCAACTCGCCGGTCTCGTCGCGCAGAATGACGATTTCCTGCGTGCCGACGCGGAATGTCCTGAACGCCAGCGGCTGGGCGAGGTCGGCCTCGCGGCAGACGAGCAGCCAGCTTTTGTGCCAGATGGCGTCGAGATCGCGCTGGTAAGCCTCGCTATCCCAATAGGCCGACGACGGTAGCGTCGGTTCGGCCCTGCTCAGGCCGTTATAGGGGTCGCGCTCGCTCGGGTTGGGATGCATGGCTGGCTTCCTATGAAGCGTCAGCCGACACCCCGGCAAATCGTTTGTCAATCAGAGTGCCGCATTGCCGGTTGCAGGCGCGGCGAATAATCATGTCGTGAACATGGGACATTCGGAAATTGGGGGATTCGGAACGTGGCCGCACGACAGATGTCGCTTACGCCGGAGCTGGTCGCGCGCTGCTGGCGCGAGATCAGGGACCCCGGGCCGGATCCGGACGCGATGCATCTCGATGAAGCCGACTATGACGCGCTGCTGGATGAATTGCAGGTCGAACTCCCGGACAGCGAACCGCTATGGCTGTTCGGCTATGGATCGCTGATCTGGAAACCGGAAATAGATTATGTCGAGGACCGCGTTGCCTTGGCGCGCGGCTGGCATCGATCCTTTTGCATGAACATGACGCGCTGGCGCGGCACCAAGGACAGCCCCGGCCTGATGATGGCGCTGGACCGTGGCGGACAATGCAAGGGCGTCGCCTTCCGGCTGACCGACAGTAACCGGCGCGAGCAGTTGGGCCGGCTTTTCCGGCGCGAAGTCACGCTGAAGCCGACAAGCTACCGGCCGCGCATGCTGAAGCTTGCAAGCGAGGTCGGACCGCTCAGGGCATTGGCCTTCGTCATCAACCGCAACGGCCTGACCTATTCAGGGCCGCTCGACGAGGGCAAGGTCGTCGAAAGGCTGGCAACGTCCTGCGGGCACTGGGGGTCGGGCGCCGACTATCTCTACAACACGGTGAAAAACCTTGAAGAGCGCGGCATTCACGATCGCCATCTGTGGCGACTGCAGCGGCTGGTTGCCGAGCGGATCACCGCGTTGAACCCGTAACGCCGCATGGCGCATTCGCGCTGTTGGCCGGCGGAATTTGGTTTGCCGGATGCGGCCGTTTCAGCCTATAGTCATGCATGTCGTCGGTTCCGTTAGGGACCAAGAGGGAATGCGGTGAGGGCTGACTTGTTGCCCAATGCCGTGGCTGCCCCCGCAACTGTGTGCGGTAGTCCTCTCCAAGCCACTGAGGATTTTTTCTTCGGGAAGGTGGGGAAGGGCGCTGATCCGCGAGCCAGGAGACCTGCCGGCGACAGGGAACTGACTTCGATGCCCTCGGGTGGAGGGCGAAAGGACAAGATATGAATACCGCTTCCGTCTCCCTCGGCGCTTCCGTCTCCTCGCAGTCGCGCTTCATGCAGCTCGTGCTTAGCGCGTTTCTGGGGATTTTCGTCGTCGGCGTTGTCGGTTTCTCGCATATCGATGCGGTCCACAATGCGGCGCACGACTATCGCCATTCGATGGCGTTTCCCTGCCACTGACGAGGATCTGACATCATGAACCTGTTTCGCAACGTCGTGTTCATCGCGGCGATCGCAGGGCTCGTGGCCGGTGTCGCTCTCGCCTGCATGCAGGCCTACGCCACCGTGCCGCTGATCCTCAAGGCGGAGGTCTACGAAAAGGCTGGTGGCGGCCACGAGCATCAGCATGCCGCGGCGCCCGCCGCCAACGCTACGGACACCAATGCCATGAGCACCGCCGCGCCGGCGGAAAATGCGGTGAGCAGCGCAGCACCGGCTGAAGCAGCCGCGCCGGCGGAGGACGAAGGCTGGGCGCCGGCCGACGGCTTCGAGCGTTTCGCCTTCAGTGTCGTCGCCAATATCGTCACCGGCATCGGCTTCGCGCTGGTCCTGGTGGCGGTTTCCGAGTTCGCCGGCGGCATCGGCAGCTGGCGCCAGGGCGTGTTCTGGGGTCTGGCGGGCTTTGCCGTGTTCACGCTGGCGCCGGGACTCGGCCTGCCGCCGGAACTGCCGGCAATGCCGGCGGCCGATCTCATACAGCGCCAGATCTGGTGGTGGGCAACGGTGATGGCAACGGCGATCGGTCTTGCCCTTATCACCTTCCGCACGTCGGCGCCCCTGACCGTGCTCGCCGTCGTCCTGATCGTCGCCCCGCATATTGTCGGCGCGCCGCAGCCTGACAGTTTCGTAACGCCGATCCCGGAAGGCCTGCATCATCAGTTCGTGGTGGCGGTGACGCTGACCAATCTGGTGTTCTGGCTGGTGCTCGGCGCAGTTGTCGGCATAGTGCGCGCGCGCTTCACCGGCACCGCGACCAGCCTGCGCGACAGCTTTGCCTGATCGCAGTTTGACCTTCATCATCGGCGGTGCGCGCTCCGGCAAGAGCGCGCATGCCGAAACTTTGGCGACGGCGTTGCCGCAGCCATGGGCCTATATCGCCACCGCGCAAGCCTATGACGGCGAAATGCGCGAGCGCATCGCGCAGCACCGCTCGCGCCGCGGCGAGGGATGGGCGACCATCGATGCCCCGCTTGATCTTGCAGGTGCGCTCGAAGCATTGCCGGACAACCGGCCGGTGCTTGTCGACTGCCTGACGCTTTGGCTGACCAATCATATGCTGGCCGATCATGATCTAGAGGGGGAGTGCCGGCGGCTGGCCGATGTGCTTTCGCGGCCGCGCGGACCGTGGTTCGTGGTCTCCAACGAAGTCGGACAAGGCATCGTGCCCGACAATGCGCTGGCACGCCGGTTCCGCGATGCCGCCGGCCGGCTCAACCAGCAGATCGCGGTGGTAGCTGATATGGTGCTTCTGATGGTGGCGGGGCTGCCGCTCAAGGTGAAATGAGATGACCGATATCGACGCAAAAGACGAAGAACGCCATCGCGCCAAGATGGCCAAGCGCAAGGCGGTGCAGGACGCCGAGGTCGCGGAAAAGACGGTCGAGAAGGGGCTGCTGATCGTCAACACCGGACCCGGCAAGGGCAAGACCACGGCTGCCTTCGGGCTGGCGCTGCGCATGCTCGGCTATGGCAAGCGCGTCGGAATCGTCCAGTTCATCAAGGGCAAATGGCACACCGGCGAGAAGGATGCCTTCGCGGCGTTTGGCGGCCGCGTCGTCTGGCACACGATGGGCGAGGGTTTCACCTGGGAGACGCAGGATCTGAAGCGCGACATTAAGGCGGCCGAAGCCGCCTGGGCCAAGGCGCTGGAGTTGATCGCCGATCCCTCGATCAGCCTCGTCGTGCTGGACGAACTGAACATCGCGCTGCGTTACGACTATCTCGATCTCGACAGAGTGGTGGCGGCGCTGAAAGCGCGGCGCGAAGGGCTGCATGTCGTCGTCACCGGCCGCAACGCCAAGCCGGCGCTGGTCGAGGCGGCGGATCTGGTGACGGAGATGGGCGTGACCAAGCATCATTTTTCGGCCGGCGTGAAGGCGCAGCAGGGGATCGAGTTCTGAGGGGCTATCCTCACCTTTTACCCTCCCCCTTGTGGGGAGGGTCGNACTTGAGGGTGGTGACGTCTTTACCCTCCCCCTTGTGGGGAGGGTCGATCCGCGAAGCGGATCGGGGTGGGGGTCCTCGTAGGGCGCTGTCCCCCACCGCGGCGCTTCGGGCCGACCCTCCCCACAAGGGGGAGGGTAAAGGAAGGCGACGGTAAGCTCTCAGAACGTCACCGCGATAAGCACCGCCGACAGCAACCCGAACAGCCCAATCAGCAGATAGTCGGCGACCTGATAAAGTTTCAGCGCCCGCCTGATGTCCAGACTTTCCGCCTCGCGGCGGCCGCCTTCGCCCATGAAGGCATCGTTGACGACAACGCCGCCATAGCTGCGCGGGCCGGCGAGCGCCAGGCCGAGTGCGCCGGCCATTGCTGCTTCCGGCCAACCGGCATTGGGTGAGCGGTGCTTTTTGGCGTCGCGCCGCACTGCTTGCCAGGCGTTGCGGGGATCGGCGCCGTCAACGAGAAAGGCGGCGGCAACGATCAGCAACGCGGTCAGCCGGGACGCCGGCAGGTTGATCCAGTCGTCGAAGAGTGCCGCCGCGCGGCCGAAGGCCTCGTGGTGCGGGGTGCGGTGGCCGATCATCGAATCGGCGGTGTTGGCGGCCTTGTAGGCGACGCCGCCGGCCAGACCGCAGACACCTGTCCAGAAGGCGGGCGCAACGATGCCGTCGGAGAAATTCTCGGCCAGGCTTTCGATGGCGGCGCGGCTGACGCCGGCGTGGTCGAGCTTCTCTGGATCGCGGCCGACGATGCGCGCAACCGCAATGCGGCCGAGCGGCAGCCCGCCGGTATCCAGCGAATCGGCCACCGCCTCGACATGTTCGGTAAGGCTCTTTTGCGACAGCAGCGACGAGGCCAGGATTGCCGTGATGATCATGCCGGCAGGAAAGAGCTGCCAGAGCAGGATTTGCACGATGAAGGCGATTGCCGCCGGCACCAGCACGATCACCAGCAGCGCCTGCGCGCCGCGGCGGCGACGCAGCGCGTCGGAATCAGTGTCGCGGTTGAGCCTGAGGTCGAGAAAGGCTATCAGCCTGCCGAACCAGGTGACGGGATGGCCGACGGCACGGAACAGCCAGTCCGGGTAACCCAGGATGCGTTCGATGGCCAGCGACAGGAAAGCGATCAGGATCGACATGAAGCTTTCTGATGGAGCGATTACTGTGGTGGATCACGGTGGATCCCTTGGCCGGGCGAGGGCGCTCTTCCCTCACGCGCCACAACCTTTCGTCGATCTCTCGACAGGTATCAATCCGCACTCCTACCCGCTTTTCGAGCTGCCCGCCACCGCCCTGTCACGATTGCCGGAGGCCGCGCGCCTGCGTGAGCTGGCCAGGGTCGCGGCCGGCGCCTATGGCGCGCCTTCGGCCGAGAATGTGGCGGTCGCCCCGGGCACGCAGATCCTGCTGCCGCGCGTCGCCTCGCTGGTCAGCCCCGGCAAGGCGCTGGTGCTCGGGCCGACCTATGCCGAGCATGCCAAGGCCGCCGCGATTGCCGGCCATGCGGTGGCGGAGGTCGACGATTTCGAGGCGCTTGCCGGAGCCGAAATTGCCATCGTCGTCAATCCCAACAATCCCGACGGGCGAGTCGTGTCGCGGGAAAGGCTGCTTCGGCTTGCCGAGACATTGCGCGCCATAGGCGGTCTGCTGGTCGTCGACGAAGCCTTCATGGATGTCGGCCCGCACGCGGAAAGCCTGGCCGGCGATGTCGGGCGGGGCGGCATCGTCGTGCTGCGCTCGTTTGGCAAGTTCTTCGGTCTCGCCGGCCTGCGGCTCGGCTTCGCACTTTCCGATGCAGCGACGGTCGAAAGGCTTGAAACGCAATTCGGCCCTTGGGCGGTCGCCGGCCCAGCGCTCGAATACGGCATCCGCGCGCTTGCCGACAGCGGCTGGCAGGCCGACATGCGGCGGCGGCTGGCGCAGGATGCGGCGCGGCTCGATGCGCTGCTTTCGCGCTTTGGCGTTGCTGTCGCCGGCGGCACGACGCTGTTTCGCTATCTCCGGCTTGCCGATGCACCGGGGCTGTTTTCGACGCTCGGCGAGCGCGGCATATTGCTCAGGCATTTTTCCGAGCGTCCCCAGGTGCTCCGCGCGGGGCTGCCTGGACGTCAGGAGGAATGGCAGCGGCTTGAATCGGCGCTTGCCGACTGGGGCGCACGGCGCGACGATGGGTCGAAGGAGATCGCGCCATGATCCATATCTGTTCGCTGGCAAAGCTTGAGGAGACGGTGGCCAAAAGCGGCGCCGAGCGCGTGCTGTCGCTGCTCGCTGCCGGCACCGAGGTGACGCGGCCGGCCTCAATCGCGAGGGAAAACCACCTGCATCTGGTCATGCACGACATCGCGGTGGCGCAGGACGGCATGACCATGCCCGGCGAAGACCATGTGCGCAGTCTGCTCGATTTCGCCCGGAAATGGGACCGCGCCAAACCCATGGTCGTCCATTGCTATGCCGGCATCAGCCGCTCGACCGCCTCGGCCTATATCATTGCGGCGGCGCTCGCCCCGAAGCGCGACGAAGTCGAACTTGCGCAGACATTGCGGAAGCTTTCGCCCTCGGCGACACCCAATCCACGGTTGATCGCCGTCGCGGATGCTCTGCTCTCACGACAAGGCCGCATGATCGAAGCGATCGAAGCGATCGGGCGGGGCGCCGATGCTTTTGAGGGTACGCCTTTCGTGTTGAAGATCGACGGCTAAGGCGGCCCGCTATGCCAGCCAGTCGGCAAGCTTCGCCTTGCGCACATCCTTCAACAGGGTGATGAAGCCGTCGGCCTGATGCTCCGCCGTCAGTCGGCCTTTCTCGGCCGTGGCAATGCTGGCATCGCCGACCACGCCGTTGGGGTTGAGATCCCCAGCGATCCAGGCGAAAGCGTGCGTTCCGGTGTGGCGCAGCAGCGCAAATTCGGTTTCGGCGCGGGCGACCTTGGAGGCGAAATTGTCGGCCTTGGCCATGTCGACTAACTCCGGGCGAAAATGCAGCATCAACGAGGTCTCGACGTCGCCGCCATGGATGCCATGGCGGTCTTCCAGCTCGGTGTACATGCCGGCGGGGCGGCCGAAGCGCTGCCAGCTGGTCTTCACCGCCAGCATCCTCTCACGCACGCGCAGCTCGCGCGTGACGATGCCCATGATCTCTTCATTGCCGCCATGCGAGTTGACGACGATCAGTTTCCTTACGCCTGCGCGGGCAACGGACAGGCCAAGCTCGGTCCAGGCATCGACCAGGGTGGCCGCCGGCAGGGTGAGCGTGCCCGGCGCCTGCAGATGCTCGTTCGACTTGCCGACCGTTTGGACCGGCAGGATGCGGATGTCGAGATCGCCGGGCAGGCGGGCGATGACCGTCTCCAGCATGCCGTTCATGATCGAGGTATCGGTTGATACAGGCAGATGCGGGCCGTGCTGCTCGATCGCCGCCACCGGCAGCACGGCAATCGTCGCCTCCGGATCGATCGCGGCGTATTCGGTGGTCCGGTAGTCGCCCCACCACACGCGTCTGTTTGCAACGGTCATGTCATGCCTCTTGACTGTGAGGGAGACCTAGCGCGCCAAACGTCGCCTGTCGATCACCCAGCCGCAATCGCCTCGACCTCGACCTTGAACTCCGGCCGCGCAAAGCCTGACACGATCATCAGCGTCGAGGCGGGCGCGGGGCTGGCAAACAAGCGGTCGCGGACGTCCATATAGGGCCGCAGAAAGGCGCGGTCGGTGACGTAGGCGTTTATGCGCACGATGTCGCCTAGCCCCAGCCCGGCTTCAGCCAGAATCGCCGCTATGTTTTGAAAGCAGAGCTCGGCCTGCGCGCCGGCATCCTCGGGGATCTGGCCGTCCGCCGTGATGGCGACCTGGCCGGAGCACAGAACCAGCCGCTTGCCTGGCGGCACCTCGACGCCGTGGCTGTAGCGGGCGAAAGGCGGCTTGATCGACTTCGGCGCGAGGTATCTGAACATGGCAATCTCCTGTCTGCGAGACCAGCCTAAGACGTGACCGATAGTACGTTCAAGATGTGGTGCATGGCACAAGGGCGATTGTGGACAGGCGTCCAAAAAATAGGCACGATGCCTCCCGCACAGCATGACCCGTCCGGTGTTGGCAGTGACTGCCGCGCAAGCAGGCGGCCCGGGCGGTGGCATGTGTCTTGCTTCTTGGATCAATGGTGTCGAGCCCGGCGCGTGACGCTCCGGAGCCAACAAAGGGTGGTGTCGATGTACGGAAAACAGAAGATTTCAGCGCTTGCGGTCGCGCTGCTTGGAGCCGGCACGTTCGGCGCGGCAGCAAACGAGAAGGTCACCTTCGGCACCAACTGGCTGGCCGAGCCCGAGCATGGCGGCTACTACCAGGCCGTCGCCGACGGCACCTACGCTGCATGTGGCCTCGACGTGACGATTTCGCAGGGAGGTCCGCAGGTCAGCGGGCGGCCGCTGCTGCTGGCCGGCAAGCTCGATTTCTACATGGGCGGCAATCTGCTGTCGGCTTTCGACGCCGTCCAGCAGGGCATCCCGATGCGCGTCGTCGCCGCCGATTTCCAGAAGGACCCTCAAGTCATCATGTCCCACCCGGGGCAGGGGCTGGACAAGTGGGAGGATTTGAAGAACGCCGACCAGTACATTCTCGGCGACGAGGGCGTCCAGACCTTCTTCCAGTGGATGGTCATCGAACTCGGTTTCGATGCCGCCAAGCGCGTGCCCTACACCTACAACACCGCTCCATTCCTGGCCAACAAGAAGTCGATCCAGCAGGGTTACGTCACCTCGGAACCTTTTGCGGTCAAGAAGGAAGGCGGCTTCGTGCCCAACCAGTTCCTGCTCGCCGACTATGGCTGGGACACCTATTCGACGACGATCGAGGTGATGCAGGACACGATCGACAAGCGGCCGGAGGTGGTCCAGTGCTTCGTCGATGGCTCGGCCAAGGGCTGGTACAACTACCTCTACGGCGACAACAAGGCCGCCAACGAGATGATCAAGAAAGACAATCCCGACATGAGCGACGAGCAGATTGCCTTCTCGATCGAGCAGATGAAGAAGTTCGGCCTGGCCGATTCCGGCGACACCGAAAAGCTCGGCATCGGCGCCATGAACGAAGACCGGATCAAGAGCTTCTATGACAAGATGGTCAAGGCCAAGGTCACGCCCGAGGGCATCGATATCAAGAAGGCCTATACGCTGGCCTTCATCAACAAAGGTGTCGGAATCGAGCTGAAGAAGTAATCGTGAAGCTGGAAAAGATGGCGCAGGCGCCCATGACGGCATCGGGTGAAGGCCCGATGCTGCTGACGCTGCGCCATGTCGGCAAGGTGTTTTCCAATGGCGTGACTGCATTGAGCGACGTCGATCTCGCCATCCGCGAGGGCGATTTTGTCAGCCTGCTCGGGCCGTCCGGCTGCGGCAAGTCGACGGCGTTGAGGCTGATCGCGGGCCTGTCGACGCCGACATCCGGTCAGCTCGACTGGGGCGGTTCGATCGACCGCGCCAATATCGGCTTCGTCTTCCAGGAACCGACGCTGCTGCCTTGGGCCGATGTCTTCGACAATGTCTGGCTGCCGCTCAGGCTGAAAGGCGTGTCGCGTGCCAAGGCGGCGCCGGTGGTGACGGAGATGCTGGAGCGGGTGCACCTGACCGGTTTCGAAAACGCCGTGCCGCGCGAGCTTTCCGGCGGGATGAAGATGCGCGTCTCGATCGCACGCGCGATGGTGACGAAGCCGCGCATTCTGTTGATGGACGAGCCGTTCGCCGCCCTCGACGAGATCACCCGCTTCAAGCTCAACAACGACCTTCTGGAGCTGTGGCAGGACGAGCGCTTCACCGTCGTCTTCGTCACCCACAGCGTCTTCGAAAGCGTGTTCCTGTCCAACCGCGTCGTCGTCATGGCGGCGCGGCCGGGCCGCGTCCATGCCGAGCTTGCCATCGACGCCTCCTATCCGCGAGACGAGGTTTTCCGCACTTCGCCCGACTATGCCGCGCTCTGCCGCCAGGCCTCGGACATCCTGGTCAACGCCATCAACACATCAGCCGGACCGCACCATGACGGCCATTGACCAGAATGCCGCAACGCTCGACGCGGAAGAGGCGGGCCGCGTACGCCAGGAGCGGCTGGAGCGGATCGGCCGGTGGGTCTTGCCTTTGGCGATCATGATCCTGGCGATCTGGCTGTGGGACCGCATTTGCGTGTGGAACGCGATCCCGCAATATATCCTGCCGCGCCCCGGCGTGGTGCTGTGGACGCTCTATAGCGATGCGGGGCTCCTGTTCTCCGCGCTGCTGGTCACGTTGCGCATAACCTTTCTCAGCCTGCTGCTCGCGGTCGTCGGCGGCGTCGGACTGGCGGTGCTGTTTGCGCAATCGAAATGGGTGGAGATGTCGTTCTTTCCCTTCGCCATCGTGCTGCAGGTAACACCGATCGTGGCGGTCTTCCCGCTCATCAACATCTATGTGGACAACCAGACGGTGAAGCTTTTGCTTTGCGCCTGGATCGTCGCGTTCTTCCCGATCCTGTCCAACACCACGCTCGGCCTCAATTCGGTCGACCGCAATCTGCGCGACATGTTCAAGCTCAACGGCGCGACGCGCTGGCAGCAATTGCGCTATCTCAGACTGCCGGCGGCCATGCCGTATTTTCTAGGAGGCTTGAAGATAGCCGGCGGCCTGTCGCTGATCGGCGCCGTGGTGGCCGAGTTCGTCGCCGGCGCGCAGGGGCAGTCGTCGGGGCTGGCGTCGCGCATCATCGAGGCCGGCTACCGCCTCAACGCGCCAAGGCTGTTCGCGGCGCTGATCCTGATCTCGCTCACCGGCATATTGATCTTCCTGGTGCTGTCGCTGGTGTCGCATCTCATCCTGCGCCGCTGGCACGAGAGCGCGCTGAAGCAGGAGCGGTAGGGGGTTGGGTGACGTGATTGAGATGCTGGCGCGAAACACCCCCCTCTGGCCTGCCGGCCATCTCCCCCTCAAGGGGGGAGATTGGACGTCATCCGGGATTTCGCCAATTATCGACGTTGGAAGACGGGTGCTGTCGGAAAAGCTGCCAATCTCCCCCCTTGAGGGGGAGATGCCCGGCAGGGCAGAGGGGGGCGGTCCTTGATACCGACCTCTGGCTCGTACCATCTCACAAACGTCCGCCTTCACCGGTCGCTGACATCAGGCCTTGCCGCCACTTACGACAGCGACGGCTTCGCCCTGGCCGACATAACGGTCGCCGATGGCAAGACCTCAGCCATCGCCGCGCACAAGAAATCAAAAGCGCCAGCCACCGCCATCGACCTTGCCGGCCGCATCGTGCTGCCGTGCTTCGTCGACTGCCACACCCACATCGACAAGGGCCATATCTGGCCGCGCAAACCCAATCCCGACGGCAGTTTCATGGGCGCGCTCAATGCCACCGGCGCCGACCGTGCAGCGCGCTGGAGCGCCGAGGACGTGGCGCGGCGCATGGATTTCTCGCTGCGCTCGGCCTACGCGCACGGCACCAAGGCGCTGCGCACGCATCTCGACAGCGTGCCGCCACAGGAGGAAATCTCCTGGCCGGTGTTCGAGGCGATGCGGGAGAAATGGCGCGGCCGCATCGAATTGCAGGCAGCCTGCCTGCTCGGCATCGAAGGCGTGCGCGACAGAAAGTGGTTCGAGAGGCTGGCCAAGCGCGTGGCTGCGGCCAAGGGCGTGCTCGGCGTCGTCACCTATATGGTGCCGGATCTCGAAGAGCTTCTCGACAAGGTGTTCGCCGAGGCGAACAGGCACGGGCTCGATCTCGATTTCCACGCCGACGAGACCGACGACATCGCGGCGATATCGCTGAAGAAGATCGCCGAGGCGGCACTGTGGAACGGTTTTGAGGGCAACATGCTGGTGGGACATTGCTGCTCGCTGGCGCGCCAGCCGGATCTCGACGTGCTCGATACACTCGACAAGGTGGCCAAGGCGCGGCTGGCGGTGGTGTCGCTGCCAATGTGCAATCTCTATCTGCAGGACCGGCGTGCCGACCAGACCACGCCACGCTGGCGCGGCGTGACGCTGCTGCACGAGATGAAGGCGAGGGGCATCCCGGTCGCGGTCGCCTCCGACAACACCCGCGATCCGTTCTATGCCTATGGCGATCTCGACATGCTGGAGGTCTACCGCATGGCGACGCGCATCCTGCATTTCGATCATCCGGTCGGCGACTGGCCGCAGACGGTGGCGGCGACGCCGGCCAAGGTGATGCGGCTCGACGGTGTCGGGACACTGGCAGCAGGTGGCAGCGCCGATTTCATCGTCTTCAAAGGGCGGAGCTGGACGGAATTGCTGTCGCGGCCCGAATCGGATCGCATCGTCGTGCGCAACGGCCGAGCGATCGACAGGCAATTGCCCGACTATGCCGAGCTCGACGAACTGATGGTGGAATGATGGATGTTTCGGCGCTCAAACGCGATCTCGACGGGATAAAGCTCGACGACAATCCGGCCATCGTCCAGCAGAAGAGCCGCGACTTCTACTGGTACAGCCCGGTGCTGAAGCAGCAGCTCGACCACGTCACCGGCGACCTGATCGTGACGCCCAGGAACGAGGCCGAACTGATCCGCGTGCTTGCCGCTTGCCACCGTCATGGCGTTCCGGTGACGCCGCGCGGCAGCGGCACCGGCAATTACGGCCAGGCGATGCCGCTGTCGGGCGGCGTGGTTTTGAACCTCGCCGAGATGAACGAGATCAAGGCCATAGCGCCGGGCCGCGTCGTCACCGGGCCGGGCGCGATCCTCGCCGACATCGACAGAGCGACGCGCGCGCATTCCGGGCAGGAACTGCGGCTGTCGCCGTCGACCTACAACACCGCCTCGATCGGCGGCTTCATCGCCGGCGGCTCGGGCGGCGTTGGCTCGATCAATTTCGGCGGTCTGCGTGATTTCGGCAATGTGCTGCGCCTGCGCGTCGTCACTATGGAGGCGGAGCCGAAGGCGCTCGAACTCGCCGGCGAGGACCTGCACAAGGTCACCCACGCCTATGGCACCAACGGCATCATCACCGAGGTCGAGATGCCGCTGACTGCAGCCTATGAATGGACCGACGTGATCGTCGGCTTCGACGCTTTCATGCCGGCAGCCCGCTACGGCAACGCGCTGGCACGCCAGGACGGCATCCTGACCAAGCTGATCACGCCGATCGCCGCGCCCGTGCCGCAGCTCTATTTCAAGCGCCACCAGAAGTTCTTCCGGGACGGGCAAAGCATCTGCGTCGTCATGGTTGCCCGGCATGGGCTAGACGCGTTCCTCGCCTTCACCCGCCGCGCCGGCGGCGAAGTCATCTTCAATGCGGCGACGGGAACGGACGAAGAGAAAAAGGGCCTGCCGCCGGGCTTCGAACTGGCGTGGAACCACACCACGCTCAGGGCACTGCGGGTCGATCCCGCGATCACCTATCTGCAATCGCTCTATCCGTTTCCCAACCAGCTGGCGCTGGTGGAGAAGATGGACGCGATGTTTCCGAACGAGGTCTTTTCGCATCTCGAATTCGTGCGCCTCGACGGCAACATCACCTGCTTCGGCCTGCCGCTGGTGAAATTCACCACCGAGGCGCGGCTCAACGAAATCATCCGGCTGCATGAGGAGAATGGCTGCCCGATCTTCAACCCGCACCGCTACACGCTGGAAGAGGGCGGCATGAAGCAGACGGATGAAATCCAGCTCGCCTTCAAGCGCGAGACCGATCCGGAAGGCCTGCTCAATCCCGGCAAGATGATCGCCTGGGAAAATCCGGATTACGACTATCGCTCGGGCCGGACTTTTTTGTTCAGGGGTTTGCAGAAAGCAGAATGAGCAGAGGTTTGAGCTTGAGCACCCCCCTCTGTCCTGCCGGACATCTCCCCCGCAAGGGGGGAGATTGGCAGCCTGAACGCCGCGGCCCGGCAGGGCAGAGGAGGGTGCCTCGCGCCCACCTCGCAAGTATTTCCCCATGAAAGTCCTCGTCCTCTACGCACACCCGGTGGAGACCAGCTTCAATGCAGGTCTGCACCGCACGATCGTCGAGCGGCTGACGGCCGCCGGCCATGAGGTCGACGATTGCGACCTCTATGCAGAGGATTTCGACCCCAGGCTGACGCGCGGGGAGAGGCTGGATTATCATAACCAACGCAGCCCTGCGGACCCGGCCGCGCCCTATGTCGAGCGGCTGCTCAAGGCCGAGGCGCTGGTGCTGTCATATCCCGTCTGGAACTACGGCTTCCCGGCCATCCTGAAAGGCTTTTTCGACCGCGTGTTTCTGCCCGGCGTGTCGTTCAAATTGGTCGACGGCAAGGCGCAGCCTTCGCTCCACAACATCCGCAAGCTGACCGCCGTCACCACCTATGGCGGCAGCCGCTTCCGCGCCATGCTGATGGGCGATCCGCCACGCAGATTGGTCAAGCGGATGCTGCGCGCGACGATCAGGCCCGGCGCCTCGGTGTCCTACCTCGCGCATTATTCGATGAACCTGTCGACCGACGAGACGCGGGCAGCCTTCATGGCCAAGGTCGCGGCCGGGATGGATGAATTCTGATGCGCGTGCTGGTGGTCTATTGCCATCCGGTGCCCGAAAGCTTTTGCGCCGCCATCAGAGATGCCGCAGTCGATGTGCTGAAGGCACGCGGCTGGGAGGTGCGGCTGCTCGACCTCTATGCGGAGAAATTCGATCCGGTGATGGGCTGCGAAGAGCGACGCGCCTACAATGAGCGGGCGCCGGAGGATCCGGCCCTAAAACCGCATTTCGAGCATCTCGCCTGGGCTGAGGCGATCCTGTTCATCTATCCGACCTGGTGGTACGGGCTGCCGGCCATGCTGAAGGGCTGGCTCGACCGGGTCTGGGCGACCGATGTCGCCTTCAAGCTGGGCAAGGGGCGCATCACGTCGCTGATGACACATGTCACCAGGGTCGGCGTCATTACCACCTGCGGCGCGCCGACCTGGTGGAGCGTCGTCGTCGGCCAGCCCGGCCGCAAGACCTTGCTGCGCGGTATGCGCGCGCTGTGCGCCCGCCGCTGCCGGACGTTTTTCCTGGCGCACTACCTGATGGACGCCTCGACGCCAAGGACGAGGGCGGCGTTTCTGGTGAAAGTGCGGGCGAAGCTGGAGCGGTTTTAAGCTTCTTCACCCTACCCCTTGTGGGGAGGGTCGCGCAGCAAATGCCGCAAGGCGGCTTTTGCGAAGCGGGGTGGGGGGTCTCGTAGGGCGCACCCCCACCCCGTCTCGCAATCGCCGCTTCGCTCCGACTGCGAGCCGACCCTCCCCACAAGGGGAGGGTAAAAAGGTGCTACATCCTCGTCCGTTCCGCCTTGGGATCGTACATCGGCTTCAGCGATGCTTCCGCCGCAAAACGCTCGCCGGCGATCTCGATCTCGTAGGACGAGGCCAGCACATCCGCCTCGCTCTCGCCCTGGCAGGGCACATAGCCCAGTCCGATCGCGCCGCCGAGATGGTGGCCGTAATTCCCCGATGTGATCGGGCCGACGATCTTGCCGTCGCGCAGGATCGCCTCGTTGTGGAAGAGCAGGGGTTCAGGGTCTTTCAAACGGAACTGCACCAGCCGGCGCGACAGGCCGGCTTCTTTTCTCTTCAGCACCGCATCGCGGCCGATGAACTCGCCCTTGGCGGTTTTGACCGCAAAGCCGAGGCCGGCCTCCAGCACATTGTCCTCGTCGGTGATGTCGTGGCCGAAATGCCGAAACGCCTTTTCGATGCGACAGGAATCGAGCGTATGCAGGCCGCAAAGTTTCGGGCCGACATCCGCCCCCGCCTCATCGATCGCCTCGAAAACATGGGCAGCCTGGTCGGTAGAGACATAAAGCTCCCAGCCGAGTTCGCCGACATAGGTGACGCGGTGGGCGCGGGCGAGGCCCATGCCGATCTCGATCTCCTGGAAGGTGCCGAACGGATTGTTCTCGTTGGAGAAATCGTTAGGGCTGACTTTCTGGATCAGCTTTCGCGCATCCGGACCCATCAGGCAGAGCACGCTTTCTGCCGCCGTCACATCGGTGATGACAACGAATTCCTCGCCGACATGCCGCCGCAGCCAGGCGAGATCGCGTTGCAACGTCGCGCCCGGTACGACGAGGAAATAGGCCGTGTCCGACAGCCGCGACACGGTAAGATCGCTCTCGATGCCGCCGCGCTGGTTGAGCATCTGAGTGTAGACGATCTTGCCCGGCGCCACGTCCATGTCGTTGGCGCAGAGCCTTTGCAGGAACGCGCAGGCATCGCGGCCCTCGACACGGATCTTGCCGAACGAGGTCATGTCGAACAGGCCGACCTTGTTGCGGACCGCCAGGTGTTCCTCGCGCTGGTTGTCGAACCAGTTCTGCCGCTTCCAGGAATAGCGGTATTCGCGCTCTTGCCCTTCGCGGGCGAACCAGTTGGCGCGCTCCCAGCCGGCGACTTCGCCGAAGACCGCGCCGCGCGCCCTCAGGTGTTCATGCAGGGGCGATCGCCTGACATTCCTGGACGTTGCCATCTGCCGGTAGGGGAAATGGTCGGCATAGAGCAGGCCGAGCGTCTCGGAGACCCGCTCCTTGAGATAGCGGCGGTTCTTCTGGAATGGCTGGGCGCGGCGGATGTCGACTTCCCAGAGGTCGAAGGGCGCTTCGCCGTCATTGATCCACTGCGCCAGCACCATGCCGGCGCCGCCGGACGACACGATGCCGATCGAGTTGTAGCCGGTCGCCATCCAGTAGCCCGACAGCTCCGGCGCTTCGCCGAGATAGTAGCGGTCGTCGGGGGTAAAGCTTTCGGGGCCGTTGAAGAAGGTGTGAATGCCGGCGGTTGCCAGCATCGGCATGCGGTTGACGCCCATCTCGAGGATCGGCTCGAAATGCTCCATGTCCTCCGGCAACTGGTCGAAGCAGAAATCCTCGCTTATGCCGTCCATGCCCCAGGGCTTGGCCACCGGCTCGAAGGCGCCAAGCATCATCTTGCCGGCGTCTTCCTTGTAGTAGGCGCACTCATCCGGCACGCGCAGCACCGGCAGCCGGCCAAGGCCGGGGATCGGCTCGGTGACGAGATAAAAATGCTCGCAGGCATGCAGCGGGATGGTGACGCCGTTCTGGGCGCCGAGTTCGCGCGCCCACATGCCGGCGCAGTTGACGACGATGTCGGCCTCGATCGTGCCCTGGTCGTCGCCTTGCGCCCACGACACGCCGGCGACGCGACCGGCCTTGGTGTGGACCTTGGTGACCTTCACATTCTCGACGACTGTGGCGCCGCGCTGGCGGGCGCCCTTGGCCAGCGCCATGGCGATGTTGGCCGGATCGCATTGGCCGTCGAGCGGCAGATGCACGGCGCCGACCACATCGGACACGTTGAGATGCGGGTACATCTCCTTGACTTCACCAGGCGAAATCTCGCGCACATCGACATCGAAGGCGCGGGCGAGCGAGGCCTGACGGTAAATCTCGTGCTTGCGCTCCTCGGTCAGCGCCACGGTGATCGAGCCGACCTGGCGCATGCCGGTGCCGACTTCGGTCTCGGCCTCCAGCTTGACGTAGAGGTCGGCCGAATATTTCGCCAGCCGCGTCATGTTCTGCGAGCCGCGCAGCTGGCCGATCAGGCCGGCGGCGTGCCAGGTCGTTCCCGAGGTCAGCTGCTTGCGTTCCAGCAGCACGATGTCGGTCCAGCCGAGCTTGGCCAGGTGGTAGGCGACCGAACAGCCGGAGACACCGCCGCCGATAATAACCGCGCGGGCCTTGATGGGAATGCTTCTGGTCATGCGGCCTCGCGGCGATAGCCGGATGCGAAGCGGCGCAGGCGTTTTGCGGCTTCCTGAAGCACCGGTTCCGGTTGGCAGAGGCTGATGCGGATGTGGCCGGCAGCGGCCTTGCCGAAGCTGGAACCCGGCATGACGCCGACACTCTCCTGGTCGAGAAAGGCCCAGGCGAATTTCTCGTCGTCGGGCTCGACGGCGGAGATGTCGAGCATGACATACATGCCGCCCTCGGAGCCGTGCACGCTGACATTGTTCATGCCGCGCACGGCGTCGAGCAGGACGGTGCGGCGCGCCGCATAGCGTTCGGCGATCTCCTTGACGCCAAAGCAGTTCTCCAGCGCCTCGGCGCAGGCGATCGAGATGAAGGCCGGCAGGCCGTAGGTCGTCACCAGATTGAGATTGGTCAACAGCGTGATCATCTGCGTCGGGCCGGTCAGCCAGCCCATGCGCCAGCCGGTCATGCCGTGGCTCTTGGACATCGAATTGATGACCAGCGTGCGCTCGGCCATGCCGGGCAGGCCGCGCGGCGAGATGTGCTCGCCGCCGCCGAGCGTCCAGTAGACCTCGTCCGACAGCAGCCAGAGATCGTGCTCGCGGCAGATCTCGGCCAGCTCTTCCAGACGCTCACGCGAATAGACGGCGCCGGTCGGGTTGTTCGGCGTGTTGATCAAAATGGCGCGCGTGTTGGGCTTGAGCGCCGCGCGGATCATCTCGGCGTGCGGCTGGAAACCGTCTCCGGCCGGCGTCTCGACGACGGTGAAGCTGGCGCCGGCGGCGCTGAACGTGTTGGGATAAGTCGCGTAGTAGGGCGCCACCACGATAGCGTGATCGCCCTGGTCGAGAACGGCCTGCACCGCCGCGTAAAGGGCGGCCTGACCGCCCGGCGTGGCGATCACCTGGTCGGGGCTCGTCTCGACCCCGGTGCAAGCGGTCGAGGCCGCCGCCATCGCCCTGCGAAGGCGCGGAACGCCGGAAAGCGGGGTGTAGTGATGGTTGCTGCCGCGAACCGCCGTCACGCAGGCTTCGATCGTCTGGCTCGGCGTATCGAAATCATGGTCGCCGACCGACAGCATGATGATGTCCTGGCCGGCCTCCTTGCGGGCCCATGCCTCGGTGTGGACCTCCCAGCCATCCTTGCCCGAAGGCACGATGCCGGAAATGCGCGATGACGGTCTGGGCATCAGGATACTCCCGAGATTTCGTGGCCGGCCTGTTCGAGCTGGTCGCGCAAGGCAGCGATGTGGGCCGGGCCGACTTCGCAGCATCCGCCGACGATGGTGGCGCCGGCGGCGACCCAGCCGAGCGCCTGGTCGGCATAGGCATCCGGATCAAGGTCGTGGCGGGCGTGCAGCACTTCGACCGTTCCGCCATGCTTGAGCGCTTCGACAGAGGTGAAGCCGTTGGCATAGGCGCCGACCGGGCCGCCGAGAGCAATCAATTCGGGCAGTGCCGCGGCGATCGCTTCTGGCCGGCAGCAATTGACCAGGCGCGCTGCAACCGTCAGGCCGTCGAGGGCGTCCGCCGCTGCCGCTATTGTTTCGCCGCTGCGCAGGCGCGGCGCGCCGTGATCGGCGAGCGTCCAAGACACCCAGACAGGTTTGCCGCTTTCCGACGCAGCCGTAACGGCCGCACGGCCTTCCTCGGCTGAGGCCATGGTCTCGCACAGGAACAGGTCGACGCCATCGCCCTGCTCGGCGACGATGCGGCGATAGATGTCCAGCGTCTCCTGGAACGATATGGTCAGCGCCGGCGCATAGCTGCCGAACAGCGGTGACAGGCAGCCGGCGATCGCTGCATCGCCTGCCTCCTCGCGTGCCTGTCTTGCCAATTCGATGCCGCGCTTCTGCAAGGGCTTGAAGAGGTCTTCTGCTCCTTCCCGCGCGAGACGCTCCGGCGTTGCCGAATAGGTGTTGATGGTGATGACGCGAGCGCCGGCCCGGATGAATTCGGCATGCAGGTCACGCACCAGATCCGGCTCGTCGATCAGCACCCTGGCCGACCAGAGCGGCGTCGGTTCGGAGCTGCTGCGGCGGACCAGTTCCTGGCCCATGCCGCCATCGGTGAGAATGACTTTCTTCATGCTCTCAGTCTTTCGTTTTTCGGATCCCACAGCGGCTCGTCTTTCTGCACGACTGCCTTGAAACGATCGCCAAAAATTTCAATCTCGATCGCGGTATCGGGTTCAGCCAGGTCGGCGCGCAGCATGCCGAGCGCGATCGATTTGTCGATGCGATGCCCCCAGCCGCCGGACGTCGTCTCGCCGACGATCTTGCCGTCATGCCAGAGCGTCGACACGGACGGCGCGTCGCAATCGCCTGGGTTTTCGACCACCAGCGTGACGAAGCGCTTCTTCACGCCTTGCTGCTTTTCGTTCTGCAGGGCTGCCTTGCCGCGGAAGTCGGGCTTGTCCCATTTGACGAAGCGCTCGAGCCCGCCCTGCAGGACCGTATAGTCGGTCGACAGGTCGCCCTTCCAGGTCCGGTAGCCCTTTTCGAGGCGCAGCGAATCCAGCGCATACATGCCGAACGGTTTCAGACCGTGTTTTTGTCCCGCCGCCCAGATGGCGTCGAAGATGGCGGCGGTGTCTCCCACCTTGGTGTGGATTTCCCAGCCGAGTTCGCCGGCGAAGGATACCCGCACCAGCTTCGCCCAGCGGCCGGCGATGGTGGTTTCCTGATGCGTCAGCCA
The DNA here is from genome assembly GCF_000502535.1 of Mesorhizobium sp. LNJC391B00. Taxonomy (NCBI): domain Bacteria; kingdom Pseudomonadati; phylum Pseudomonadota; class Alphaproteobacteria; order Hyphomicrobiales; family Phyllobacteriaceae; genus Mesorhizobium; species Mesorhizobium sp. LNJC391B00. The sequence goes on along the minus strand of NZ_AYWI01000002.1, from coordinate 302,105 downwards.
GGGCAGCGAGAGATCCGCGCCACAGACATCGGCCAGGATCTTGCGCGAATTGGGGCCGGCGAGGATTTGCGTCGAATAGTCTTCGGTCCTGTCGGTGAGGGTGAAAGCCGCGTCCTTCGGCAGGCGCGACTTCAGCCATTCGAAATCGTGCCACTGCGCTACCGCCGCGGTGATCAGCGTCATCTGCTCTTCGCCATGGCGCACCACCGACATCTCGGTGACGATGCGGCCCTTGTCGTCGGCGAAATAGGCGAGGCCGATTCGGCCGGGCTTGGGCACCAGACCGGTGACCTGCAGCGCCAGCCATTCGGCTGCGCCAGGACCTTCGAGGTTGAAGCGCGAGAAGCCGGGCAGGTCGAGAATGCCGGCGGCGTCGCGCACCGCCAGGCATTCTTCGCGCACGCGGTGCTGCCACGGCCCGTCGCGGCGGAAGGTGAGTGTTGCTTCTTCCGACGTGTCGTCACCGGGTTGCGCATACCAGGTGGCACGCTCCCAGCCATTATAGGCGTCGAACTGGGCGCCGAGCGCCTTGATGCGATCGTGGATCGGCGACAGCTTGCGGTCGCGCCCGGCCGGCCAGGCATGTCGCGGAAACTGGATGGCGTATTCGTTGCCGTAGATCTCGATGCCCTTGGCGACGCTATAGTCGGGGGCGGCCGCAAATGAGGTGAAGCGGCGCGGATCGCAGGACCACATGTCCCATTCGGTCTGGCCCTGCGTCACCCATTCGGCCAGCACCTTGCCGGCGCCGCCGCCCTGGGCAATGCCGAAGGTGAAGACACAGGCCTCGAACGCGTTGGGAACGCCGGGCATCGGACCGATCAGCGGATTGCCGTCCGGCGCGTAAGGGATCGGCCCGTTGATCACCTTGGACAGGCCGGCAGTGCCCAGGATCGGCACGCGGGCTACGGCATCGGCAAGGTAGTGCTCGAGACGGTCGAGATCGTCGGGGAAGAGCTGGAAGGAAAAGTCCTCCGGCATCGGGTCGTTGTGGGTTGCCCAATGCGCGCGGCAATTGCGCTCATAGGGACCGAGATTCATGCCGTTCTTTTCCTGGCGCAGATAGTAGGAGGTGTCGACGTCGCGCAGCAGCGGCAGCTTCTTGCCCTGCTCCTTCGACCACGCCACCAGTTCGGGGATTTCCTCGAACAAGATGTACTGATGGCTCATCACCATCATCGGGACGTCGCGGCCGAACATTTTGCCGACTTCCGCGGCTCGGTAGCCGGCGGCGTTGACGACGATCTCGCAACGGATCTCGCCTTGCGGCGTCTCGACAACCCATTCGTCGTTCTCGCGGCGCACACCTGACACCGGACAGAAGCGGACGATTCTGGCGCCCATGTCGCGCGCACCCTTGGCCAGTGCCTGCGTCAGCTGCGCGGGGTCGATGTCGCCGTCGTTTGGATCGTAGAGCGCACCTTTGAGGTCATGCGTCTCGATGAAGGGATAGCGGCGCTTGATCTCGTCGGGGCCGACGATGTCGATGTCCATGCCCTGGTAGCGGCCCATGCCCTTGGCGCGCTGGAACTCCTGCATGCGCTCCTTGGTGTGGGCGAGGCGGAGCGAGCCGGTAACGTGGTAGTTCATGGGATAGTCGACGGCATCAGCCAAGCCGCGATAGACCTCGGTCGAATAGCGCTGCATGTTCATCAGCGACCAGGACGACGAGAAGGTCGGCACATTACCGGCGGCATGCCAGGTCGAGCCCGATGTCAGCTCGTTCTTTTCAAGCAGCACGCAGTCGGTCCAGCCCGCCTTGCACAGATGGTAGAGCGAGGAGGCGCCGACGATACCGCCCCCGATGATTACCACGCGCGCCGTGGTCGGCAAACCGGCCATATTCTTCTCCCAAACCTGAAGCGCGCTGCGCTTCTATCTTTTTGCTTGATGCATGTCGTTTCCCAAACCGCTGCACACTTTGGGCGACATGCATTCAATAAACAGGCGGTGAAACCACCCAGATGACCACGGCCGGCTCGCTGCCGGGATTGCGCCAGCGGTACGGCTTGCGCTCGAAGCGGAAGGAATCGCCTTCGCCGAGCCGGTGCCAGACGCCGGCTATCTCGATCTCGAAAATGCCAGAGGCGATGTAGCCGGCTTCCTCGGTCGGCCGCAGCTGCTCGCTCTTCATCTCGGCGCCCGGCGCGAAGATCGAACGCACCATCTCGAAACTTCCGCCGAGATCGGGCGACAGAAGCTCCTCCACCAGGCCGGATTCGCTTGTGCCAAGCGTGCGCCGGCTGCCGGCGCGCACGACAACGCCGCGCTCCTTCTCGATCGGCACGTCGTGGCTGAAGAACAGGCTGAGCGGCACGCCGAACAGGTCTGCGAAGGCCCTGAGGTCGCCGAGCGAAGGAATCGACAGGCCGCGCTCGACCTGGCTGACCCAGCCGACAGAGCGGCCAAGCTTCAGCGCGATCTCAGCCAGCGTCAGCCCACGCGCCTTGCGCAGCGCACGGATGTCGCTTGCCAACAGGCGCTCGTCAGGTCCCTGCAATGTTTTGGGGATAGCTGGGGGCAAAATGCTCACTTGATGAAAAACTAGAAATGAATTTCATGAGAGCTCATGTCCGTGAAAAAATCAAGCGAATTTTCATGGGCACACAAGATTTGCTTGCGCGATTTTGGAGGTTCATGCAAAGGCTCTGGCACGAGCGGCGGGTGTGGGAATGCGGGTCGGCGACCAAGGATTGAAATCTGCGCAAGGTCTTCTCCGATAGCCGGTTCGGCTTTCGAAGTGTGCGCAAAGGGACGGCCCATGCTGGAAAAAAATGGCCTGGCAGCGCAAAACGCGGCTGTTGTCGACGAGGCGATCATCTCGCGCCGTTCAGTGCGCGCCTTCCTGCCCGACATGGTCGATGACGAGACGATCCGAGCCATTCTTGGCGTCGCCGCGCGCGCGCCTTCGGGCACCAATATGCAGCCTTGGCGGGTCTATGTCGTCAAGGGCGAGGTCAAGCAGCAGATCACCGATGCCATCCTGAATTCCGGTATCCGCGCCGAAAAGGCCGATTGGGACGAGTATCGCTATTACCCCACCCAGTTCTTCGAGCCGTATCTCACCCGCCGCCGCGCCAACGGTTTCGGGCTCTATGGGGCACTCGGCATCGGCCGCCGCGAGGTCGACAAGATGCGCGCCCAGCACGACCGCAACTTCGTCTTCTTCGACGCGCCGGTCGGCATGATCTTCACCATAGACCGGCGGCTGAACCAAGGCTCGTGGATCGACTACGGAATGTTCCTGCAGAACATCATGGTGGCGGCGCGAGGCAGGGGCCTGCACACCTGCCCGCAGGCCGCCTTCGCGCCCTATCACCGGCAGATCCGGCCGGTGCTCAACATTCCCGACGAGGAGATCGTCGTCTGCGGCATGGCGCTAGGCCTCGAGGACACCTCCAAGCCCGAAAACGACTTCCGCACCGACCGCGTGCCGCTGGAAGAGTGGGTGACGTTCAGCGAATAGGGCTCGGCTAACGGCGCCTTATTCCACGTTCATCTGCGCGCCATGGCCGCTGACATGGGCGCCGTCCTGCGGTGTCAGTCTGAGATAGGCGATCAGCGCGCACAACGTGATGACGCCCTCGACCACGAACAGGATGCGGAAATCGTTGGTCACCGCCGGCCTGCCGCCAGCCAGGAACGACAACAGCGCCGCCGCCAGGCCGACGCTGATCGCTACCCCCAACTGCCACAGTATGTAGTAGAGCGCGCTGAAGCGGGCGAGCTGGTCGGGCGCGATGTCGGAATAGGCGAGGTTGCCGGTCGAAGCCCACTGCGCCGAGCGCAGAACGCCGAAGGCAAAGATATAGACGAGCACGATCCAGACCGGCGTTGTCGCCTCAATCAAGGCGAAGCCCGCTACCATGGCAGCAACGATCGGCGTGTTGACGACCAGCACGCGGCGAAAGCCGAAACGGTTGAGCAGGCGCGGCATGAAGACACGCATGATCAGCGAGCCGATTGCGGCGACGAAAGTCAGCGATCCCGCCTGCACCGCGCTCATGCCGAAGCCGAGCTGGAACATCAACGGCAAAAGGAAAACGACCGAGCTCAGGCCGATCGTGTCCAGCCCACCACCGGTGAGGAAGGAGATGCGAAAGGTGCGGATGCGCAGGAGTTTCAGGTTAAGCAAGGGGTTGCGGGCGCGCAGGCAGTAGAAGGAGGCAAGCGTCAGGATGACGATCGCCAGCGCCAGCTCGGCCGCGATCATGCTGCCGGCGGCGTCTTTGGCCGCAAGCGAATCCATGCCGAAGACCAGCAGGACCATGCCGCCGCCGACCAGCAGGAAGCCCGGAAAATCGAACGGCGTGCGCACCGGCTTGGTGACCGTCGGAAACAGCGAGGCGGCAAGGACGGCGGCCGCCAGCGCGAACGGCACGTTGATGAAGAAGATCCAGCGCCATGAAATGTAAGTCGTCAGCGCGCCGCCGACGAGCGGGCCGACCAGCGGTCCGGACTGGCCGGCCAGTGAGATATACATGTTGATCTTCAGCGTGCGGCTGCGCGGGAAGGTCGACAGGATGACGACCTGGCCGAGCGTCCCGATCAAGGCGCCGCCGAAGCCTTGCAGCGCGCGGGCGCCGACCAGCGTCCAGATGTCGTTGGACAATCCGCACAGCGCCGATGACGCGGCGAACACCAGCAAGGCGAAGCAGTAAACGTTGCGCAAGCCGAAGCGGTCGGCCGCCCAGCCGCCGAGCGGCATCGAGATGATCAGGCTGGCGACATAGACGGTGATCAACAGGCCGAACTGGCTCGGCGGCCGGCCGAGGCTGTCGCTGATGCCGGGCAGGGCGGTGACCACGACATTCTGGTCGAGGCTGGTCATGAACACGCCGCAGGCGACCGTGAGCGGCAGCAGGAGCAAGGCTCTGGCCGACACATCGGCGCGATCCGTGGCGCCGGCGGATAGATCTGCGGTCATGGGGATGTTCGAACCAAACGACGATGCCGACTCTGAGACGGGATCTTTTTAATCCCCTGGGCCGGTTGGGCCACGTTCCCCACCATGGGCTTCCATTGGAGCATTCTCTAGCGGCAGAACCGGCTGGCCTTGAGGCCAGAACGGCTGTCGGCCCTACTGAACCTCGTAGCCGACCTCCTCGCTGGCAAGGCAGAGCGCCTTCCAGAACGAGCGGGCGAAGGAGCGGAAGACATAGATGTCGAACTGGTCGGCGCCGGTGCGCTGGATCTGCGCAAAGACGTCGTGATGGGTGGTCGAACGGCCGGAGCCTATGGGGAAGGCGGGCAGCGCAAAGTCGATAGCGAAGAATTTCGCCAGCACCCATTCGGCCTTAGGGCCGGCGATGCGGATTGCGGTGCGACCATGCGACAGGTCGGTGATCGTGCCGATTGCCGGGGTTACGTCCCCGGCAAAACGCGCCGCCAGGCCCTCGGCATCGTCGACGACCGTGAATTTTCCAGGCGCGAAACCGAACACGGCCTTGCCGTCCTTGGCGAGACCGCCGCCGGCACCGTCGGGCAAAGCGAGGCCGGTGACCTTGCCGACCGCCTCGATCAGCTGCTTTTCCGCGCCCGGCCATGCGGCCAGCTGCAGGATCGAGCCTGGCCTGATTTCGGTCAGGATGACATCGACGCCATGCTCGAAATTGCCGTGCGAACCCGGATGGAACACCGGCTCGAGCGGCGAGAGGCGCTCGGGTGATTGGCGTTCGGTTGATTGGCGCTCAGCCATGCATGCGGCTCCCGTCCGGGTCGTAGAAATGGTTGGAGACGATTTCGACCGGCCCGAACCGGTTGCGCAGCGGATCGGAGACAAACGCGCGGGTGCCACGGCGCGCCTTGCCGCCTTCGACCAGGGCCAGCGCGATGTGCTTGCCCAGCGCCGGCGAATAGCAGCAGGCGGTGATGTGGCCGATGGAATCGTGCGGATTGGCTTCGTCCAGTTGCTCGACGAGGTGGGCGCCGCCATTGAACGGCCGGTTGTCGAGCGAGACCAGACCGACCAGCTGCAGCCGCTCGGGCGCGATCAGGCCTTCGCGGTCCATCATCGCCGAGCCGATGAACGGCTTCTTCTTCGACAGCATCCAGTCGAGATGCAGGTCGCGCGCCGTGGTGCGCCCGTCGATCTCCGCGCCGGTGACATGGCCCTTTTCGATGCGCATCGTGCCCAACGCCTCCAGCCCGTAGGTGACCAGGCCGAACGGCTTGCCGGCTTCGAGAAGGGCTTGCCAGACATGGGTGCCGTAGCCGGCGCCGCAATAGACCTCGAAGGCCATCTCGCCGGAGAAGGACAGCCGGCAAATCATCACGGGCACGCCTGATATCTCACCGCGCACGATGCCCATGAAGGGCAGGGCTGTGTTGTCGACGGCGGTGCCCGTGACACAGGCGGCGAGGATGGCCCGCGCCTTCGGCCCGCCGATGGCCGCGCCCGCCCATTCGTCGGTTACCGAGGTGACATGCACTTTGAGTTCCGGCCAGATGACGTCGAGGAAATATTCCAGATGCTGCATCACCTTGCCGGCATTGGCCGTGGTGGTGGTCATCAGGAAGTCCCGTTCGCCGAGCCGCCATGTGGTGCCGTCGTCGAAGGCCAGCCCATCCTCGCGCAGCATCAGCCCGTAACGGGCCTTGCCGACGGGGAGGGTAGAAAACATGTTGGTGTAGACGCGGTCGAGGAATTCGCCCGCATCCGGTCCCTGAACGGCGATCTTGCCCAGCGTCGAGACGTCGACGATGCCGGCGCTTTCGCGCGTCGCCCTGGCTTCACGGACATAGGCCTGCTCGACCGTCTCGCCGGCAAGGCCGTAGATCATCGGCCGGAACCAAAGGCCGGCCGAATACATCGTCGCGCCATTGACGAGGTGCCAATCATGCATCGGCGTCAGCCGCTCGGGCTTCAAATCGCCGAAGCGCTCGGCCGCCAGCGAGCCGATCGACACCGCGGAATAGGGCGGACGGAAGCGCGTCGTGCCGACTTCGGGGATCGGTTTGCCCAGCGCCTCGGCCATGATGGCAAGGCCCGGGACGTTGGAGTTCTTGCCCTGGTCGGTCGCCATGCCGAGCGTGGTGTAGCGCTTCAGATGCTCGACGGAGACAAAACCCTCGCGATGCGCCAGCCGTACGTCTTCGGCAGTCACGTCATGCTGGAAGTCGACGAAGCTTTTTCCCTTGGCTTTGATCTCGAACACCGGCGCCGGATCGGGGTTTCCCGGGGCTGCTTCGACATCCGGCAAGGCTGCCGGCGCAGCCGCTCCGCCCGCGGCGGACAGGCCGGCTGCACGGCCCTCGGCAAGGGCTTCGAGCGTGGAAAAGCTGCCGTTGAAGGCGCCCGCACCAATCCATTGCTGATTTGGCCAGCGCTGTTGCGTTTGCTTTGGCGGCAGGAAGGCCTGGCGGGCAGGGTTCCATTCGGCTCTGGCACCGGCCTGGCTGGCGAGATGGATGGTCGGCGACCAGCCGCCCGACATCAGCAGGCAATCGGCGTGGATGCTGCGGGCGTCACCGCTGAGCGTGCCCGAGGTCATGTCGAAGCGCTGCACCTTGAGGCCGGAGAGCGCCTTGCCGCCCTCGGTGGCGACTACGGCATGGCCGGAGAGGATTTCGGCTTCGGCCTCGGTGGCGAGACTGCGCATCTCGGCCGACAGTTCGGGGCGCACGTCGACGATGGCGACAATGGCCGCGCCGGCCTTCTTCAGCGCCAGAGCCGAGCGATAGGCGCTGTCATTGTTGGTGAACAGGGCAATCCTGTCGCCGGGCAGCACGCCATAATCATTGGCGTAGCGCTCGCCGGCATGCGCCAGCATGATGCCCGGCCGGTCATTGCCGGGAAACACAAGCGGCCGCTCGAAAGAGCCAGTGGCCAGCACCACCGTTTTGGCTCGGATCGCCCAGTAGCGATGGCGCGGCTCGCCCTTGCCGGGCGTTTCCTTGTGGTCGGTGATGCGCTCGAGTGCCGCCAGCGTGTTGCCGTCGTAATAGCCCCACACTGTGGTGCGCGGCAGCAGGCGGACCGTGCCATGGCCCTCAAGCTGGCTGACGGTGCGCGCCGCCCAGTCGGCGGCCGGCGCGCCGTCGATGGCCTCGCCGGACCAGTTGGCGGAGCCGCCGAAACGCGGCTCGAGTTCGGCCAGGATGACGCGCGCGCCCTGGTCGGCAGCGGCCTTGGCGGCTGACAGGCCGGCCGGGCCGGAGCCGACCACCAGCACGTCGCAAAACGCGTTCATGCGCTCGTAGCGCGAGGTGTCGGCGGCAATACCGGCGCGGCCCAGGCCGGCGGCGCGGCGGATGAAATGCTCGCAGAACATCCAGAAGCGGGTGCCTTTCAAGGGGCCGAAGACAGGGCCCATGAAGGTCTTGTAGTAGAAGCCGGCGGCCAGGATCTTGCCGCCGAACTGGTTGACGGCGTTGATGTCCCAGGCGAGCGAGGGAAAGCGGTTCTGGCTGACGGCCACCAGCCCGTCATAGATCTCGACCATGGTTGCGGCGATGTTGGGCTCGCGCACTTCGCCGCGCAGCACCGTCACCAGCGCGTTCGGTTCCTCGACGCCGGCCGAGAGCAGGCCGCGCGGGCGGTGGTATTTGAACGAGCGGCCGAAAAGCGTCACGCCGTTGGCAAGCAGCGCCGAGGCCAGCGTGTCGCCGCCATGGCCGGTGTAAGGCGTGCCGTCGAAGGTGAAGCGGATGGTGCGCAGGCGGTCGATGCGGCCGCCGGTCTCGGTGCGGCGCGGGCTCACGACTTGCCTCCGGCTTTGTGCCGGGCACCGGCATTGTGGTCGCGGGCGAAACCGGTGCTGGAAATCTCATGCGTGACCGTGTTGCGCACCATCCTCAGATGGGTGCGGCAACCGCCGGAATGCTGCCAGATCTCATTGTGGTCGCCGGCCGGGTTCAGGCGGTCGTAGACATAGGCGTTCCAGGCGTCGAGGTCCTGCGAGTTGGGCTGCGGGCGCTCGCGGTTGCCGTCGCCCTGATAGGTGAACTCGATGACGTCGCGCGGGCCGCAATAGGGACAAGTGATAAGCATTTGTTTGAACCCTAATGCAGCCGGGGCGTTGCGCCCTGGCCCTTGTCGTCGATCACCAGGCCGCGATAAAAACGGTCGAGCGTGAACGGCGCGTTGAGCGCGTGCGGCTCGTCCTTGGCGATGGTGTATGCAAAGCACCAGCCCGAGGCCGGCGTCGCCTTGAAGCCGCCATAGCACCAGCCGCAATTGAGATACATGCCCGGCAGCGGGCCGGTGGTGATGATCGGCGAACCGTCCATCGACATGTCGCAGACGCCGCCCCAGGAGCGCAGCATGCGTACACGCGCAAGGCCGGGAAACAGCGCCAGCATCTCGCTCATCACCTCGTCGACGATGGGCAGATTACCGCGCTGGGCGTAGCTGTTGTAGCCGTCGATATCGCCGCCATAGACGAGGCCGCCCTTGTCGGACTGCGACATGTAGAAATGACCCATGCCGAAGGTCAGGACCGTGTTGCAGAACGGTTTCAGCGACTCTGTCACGAAGGCCTGCAGCACATGGCTCTCGATCGGCATGCTATCGATGCCGGCAAGCTGCATCACCCGTCCGGTGCTGCCGGCAACGGCCACGGCGACTTTCTTGCCGCGGATCTCTCCGCGCGTCGTCTGCACGCCGGTGATGCGGTCGCCGTCGCGCAGGAAGCCGGTGACCTCGCAATTCTCGACGATGTCGACGCCGCGTCGGTCGGCGCCGCGCGCATAGCCCCAGGCAACCGCATCGTGCCGGGCGGTGCCGGCGCGTGGCTGCATCAGGCCGCCGACGATGGGAAAGCGCGCGGAGGCCGACATGTCCAGCGCCGGGACCAGGCGCGCGATCTCGGCGGTGCTCATCAGCTCGGCATCGACGCCGAGATGGCGCATGGCGTTGCCGCGCCTGGCCAAGTCGTCGAACTGGCCCGGCGTGTGAGCCAGGTTCAGGCAGCCGCGCTGCGAGAACATGACGTTGTAGTTGAGGTCGTGCGACAGGTTCTCCCACATCTTCATCGAATGTTCGTAGAAGCGGGTGTTGGACGGCAAAAGGTAGTTGGAGCGCACCGCCGTGGTGTTACGGCCGACATTGCCGGAACCCAGCCAGCCCTTTTCCAGCACCGCGACATTGGTGATGCCGTGCTCCTTGGCCAGATAGTACGCCGTCGACAGGCCGTGGCCGCCGCCACCGATGATGATGACGTCATAGGAAGCCTTGGGGTCGGGCTTGCGCCAGGCCGGCTTCCAGTCCTTGTTTCCCGTGAGCGCGTTCGTGAGAAGCGAAAGGGCTGAATATTCCGCCATTCTTCATGTCATCCCTAGAGCATGATGCCGAAAAGTGTGAAGCGGTTTTCGGACGACATCATGCTCTATATCTTTGATTTTTAGAGCCGGATGATTTCAGGTCCAACAGACCTGAAGCCATCCGGCTCGGGTGCGATGCGGCAGACTATAGAGCAGGCGGCGTGCGCAAAGCCAAGATTGCGCCATGGCTTTTCGACTGGCCGACTCCCGCAAGGCGCCCAACTGTCATGACTTCGCCACGACTTGCCCCACGGGATGAGCGTCTCTATCAAGGACCGCTTTAGAGGCGGCCTTTGCCGCCCTTTGAGTCGCCACCATTATGTTTTTTCGCTTCTTTCGCCTGATCCTGGTCCTAGCGCTCGTTGCCTTGGCGCCGCATTCGTTCGGCGCCATGGCGCAGGGGCTGGGTCAGGCGCCTGCCGGGCTGGTCGCCGACCAGCAGAAAATCCTGCAGGGTTTGGCGACGAAGACCGACGCTCTGGAGAAGAAGGTCCAGGAGGACGGCGTCGACGACACCACCCTTGTCGAGATCCGCCTGCAGCTGGAAGAGCTGTCGCGCGCTGCGCTGAACAGCGCGCTGGCGTTTCGTTCGCGGCTGGGAGAGATCAATTCGAGGCTCGAGCAGCTTGGCGCACCGCCGGCTGCCGGACAGCCCCCTGAACCGGACATCGTGACCGGCGAGCGCCAGGCGCTGGCGTCGGAAAAGGCGGAGATCAACGCCGTCATCGCCGGCGCGCAGAACCTGTCGATCCGCATCAATGCGCTGATCGAGAAGATCGGCAATATGCGCAGCGAGCTGTTTCGCAGCGGGCTGACCAAGCGCTACGTGCTGTCCGATGCACTGAGCCCGCAGGTGTTTTCCGACGCAAGGGACGAATACGCCAATTTTTACAGGGCGGTGTCGTCGTGGCTGAGCTTTGCCTTCAAGTTCAAGTTCCAGGCGATGCTCGCGGCGACCCTCATGGCGCTTGCGTTGGCCGTGGTGCTTCTGGTCGGTGGGCGCCGCCTGTTTGGGCGCATCTTCGAGCCCGACGCGTCGGTTGAAGATCCGACATATCTCAGTCGCCTGTCGGTGGCGTTCTGGTCGACCTTGCTGCCGACGCTGGCGGTCAGCGCCTTCCTCGCCTCGACGGTGTTCCTGTACAATTATTACAATGTGCTGCGCGGCGACATAGGCGTGTTCCTCAACGCTCTGGCAGCCGTCATCGCCATAGTGTTCTGTGTCAACCGCCTGACCAATGCGGCGCTGTCGCCCAGCATGCCGAACTGGCGCCTGATCCAGGTCGAGACCGGCCCGGCGCGTTGGCTGGTGCGGCTGACGACGGCCATGGCAGTCGTCATCGGCATCAACAATTTCCTGTCGATCGTCAACGACAAGATGGGCTCGCCTCTGTCGCTGACGGTGGCCAGGAGTTTTGTCGCCACCGTGATCGTCGGGGTCATCCTGATCCTGATGGCGCTGCTGAAGCCTTACAAGGACGTCGCTGGGCGCTGGCGCCGCTGGCCGGCCTGGCTGCGCTACACCTGTGTCGCGCTCGGCCTGTTCACGATTGCGGCGGCGCTGTTCGGCTATATCGGTCTTGCCATCTTCGTCTCGTTGCAGGTCGTGGTCACCGGCACCATCCTGCTTACCGCCTATATCGGCTTCCTGTCGGCGCGCGAGATCGGCGAGGAGGGTGGTTTCGCCGGCACCTCGATTGGGCGCTGGCTGAAGACCAACTCCAGCTATGAGGACACCGCGCTCGACCAGCTCGGCCTCGTCGTCAGCGTCGCCATCAACCTGATGATCGTGCTGGTGTTCCTGCCGCTGATCCTGTTGATGTGGGGCTTCCAGCCCGGCGATATCCAGGCCTGGGGCTATAAATTGGCGACAGGCGTCACCGTCGGTTCGGTGACGATTTCGGTCACCGGCATCCTCACCGGCATCGTCGTCTTCATCATCGGCTATTTCCTGACCCGCTGGTTCCAGGGCTGGCTCGACGGCTCGGTTATGGCGCGCGGCAAGGTCGATACCGGCGTGCGCAACTCGATCCGGCTGGCGGTCGGCTATGCCGGCGTCGCGCTCGCCGGCCTCGTCGGCATCTCGGCGGCGGGCATCGATCTCTCCAACCTGGCGCTCGTTGCCGGCGCACTCTCGCTGGGTATCGGCTTTGGCCTGCAGAATGTCGTGTCCAACTTCGTGTCGGGCCTGATCCTTCTCGCCGAGCGGCCGTTCAAGGTCGGCGACTGGATCGTCGCCGGCGACACATCAGGCACGGTCAAGAAGATCAGCGTGCGCGCCACCGAAATCGAGACCTTCCAGCGGCAATCGGTGATCCTGCCCAATTCGAACCTCATCAACAACGCCGTCGGCAACTGGACGCACCGCAACAAGCTCGGACGTGTGGAGATCAAGGTCGGGGTCGCCTATGGCAGCGACGTCAAGCGGGTACACGCGGTTCTGCTTGAGATTGCGCGCGGCCATGCGCTGGTGCTGAAGAACCCGGAACCCTTCGTGCTGTTCACCAATTTCGGGCCGGCAGCACTCGAGTTCGAGATCCGCGTGTTCCTGGCCGATGTGCTGAACGGCGCCATCGTTCAGAACGATATCCGCTTTGCCGTTCTCGATGCTTTTGACGCCGAGCACATAGAAATCCCCTCGACGCCGCGCGCCGAGGTCAAGGTCAAGAAGACCGACGCATGGCCGATCGACGACGACAAGATCGAGGTCGAGTTCGCCGAGAAGGAGCAGGCGGAGGCCAGAGCCGCCGCCGAGGCGAAGCGGCTGGCCAAAACTGGTCGCAAGGCCCGCAAACCCGATCCCAGCTAAGGCCCCAAGCTCCTCCCAAACCAATTGCGGCATGAATGCGGCATTCAGTTGCGGTTCAGCTTGCATCTCATATAAGCTCACATGCAAAGGCGAGAATGCCTTGCGAAATGCAACAGAGGCGGTGTGGAAACACCGATATTGCAAAATGTGGAAGTCGCTCGTCGTCGCCATCGCTCTTACCGCAGCGAGTGGCTCGGCCTTTGCCGCTAGCGCGGTCAACAAGGATGCTGAGACCCGTACGCTGATCGTGACCGAAGGCGGCGGCAAGACGGAGCTGGCGCTGGCCGCCGGCGAAACGGTGGAATTCTGCCCGAACGGCTGTTTCGTCACCTTGCCCAATGGTGACCTCGAGGCCCTGACCGGCTCGGAAACGGTCGAAATCTCGGGTGGCGTTGCCCGCATCAAGTAAAGTCGGCAAGCAGATGTAGTAGAGGCCGGGCAATGCCCGGCCTTTTATTGTCCGCGGTAGCGATTGCTTAACAATGACGCGGGAAATATCGTGGCGCCTACCGGCTGCAACCGTGCGTTTTAACGTTCAATACGCCGTTCCGCCGCTATACCGGTGCGAAGACGCCGAAACACGGCGCAACCGGTTATGAATAGGGCAGAACGGACATGGATGCGCGGTCGGACAAGAACGCAATCCCGCTTGCGGTCGACCTCGACGGCACGCTGATTGCGACCGATCTTCTTTGGGAAGGCCTGTTCATCCTGCTTAAGAAGAATCCGCTCTATGTTTTCCTGGTTCCATTCTGGCTGGCCGCCGGCCCGGCGCGGCTGAAACAAGCGATTGCTGACCGCATCGACATCGATCCGGCCTCGCTGCCCTATCGCGAAGCGCTGCTGCAGCGGCTGCGCGCCGACCATCGCGACGGACGCAAGATCGTGCTGGCGACCGGTACGCCACGCAAGTTCGCCGAGACGATCGCCGCGCATCTGGGCGTCTTCGACTATGTGCTGGCGACCGACGGTCCCCACAACATGACCTCGGGCCGCAAGCGCGACGCGCTCATCGCCGCCTATGGCGACGGCGGTTTCGACTATGCCGGCAACAGCCGGCACGACCTCAAGGTTTTCGGAGCCGCACGCAACGCCATCGTCGTGGCGCCCGACCGCCATGCGAGGCGCTGGCAGGCCGCGCATAGCGCCGAAAGGATGCCGGCGCCGAAAAGGACATTGAAGACATTCGTCAAGATGCTGCGGGTGCATCAGTGGCTGAAGAATTCGCTGATAGCGGTGCCGATGGTGCTGTCGCATGAATACTTCAACATCAACATGATCTGGCAATGCCTGCTGGCGTTCGTCGCCTTCAGCGCCGTGGCTTCCGCCATCTACATCCTCAACGATTTCTTCGACCTTGCGCTTGACCGCAAGCACCCGACCAAACGCAACCGGCCTTTCGCCAGCGGCGCGCTGTCGATACCGTTCGGTCTCGGCGCGATGGCCGCTCTGCTGACGATCGGCATTGCCGCCGGGCTTCTGTTGCCGATCGAGTTCCTGGGCGTGCTCGCCGGCTATCTGGTGGTGACCACAGCCTATTCGCTGTCGTTCAAGCGCATGCTCCTGGCCGACGTACTGACGCTGGCGGGGCTCTACACGGTGCGTGTGCTGGCAGGTGCTGCGGCGACCGGGGTCGAAGTCTCGTTCTGGCTGCTCGCCTTCTCGATTTTCTTCTTCCTGTCGCTGGCGCTGGTGAAGCGCTATGTCGAACTGCGCACCACAGCCATTCCGGTGGGCGAGCGCATTGCCGGTCGCGGCTACCGCATCGAAGATCAGGAGATCGTCGCCCAGGCGGGCATGGCGTCGGCCTTCTCCTCGGCGCTGGTGCTGGCGCTCTACATGGACAGCGTCTCCGTGCGCGAACTCTATCCGCATCCCAGGCTGGTCTGGCCGCTGGCGCCGATCGTGCTGTATTTGACCATGCGGGTCTGGATCCTGGCGCGCCGCAACGAGATGAATGATGATCCGGTCATCTTCATCATTCGCGACTGGCGAAGCCAGATCGTCGTGGTGATCGGCGCCGCCCTTCTGGTCGCGGGAGGCTGGTAGGGCATGGCCGGCGAACGGTACCGGAGTTTTGGCCTCGCCACGCCGGCCGCAAAGCGAGCCATCGCGGCCGACGATGCCATCGCGCTGATGCGAAGCGGCAAGGCGACAAAGAACGCTCTGCTCGCCTATGGCAATGGCCGCTCCTACGGTGATTCCTGCCAGAACGGGCCAGGTGCGGTCGTGGACATGCGGCCGCTGAACCGCATCGGCGCCTTCAATGCCGAGACCGGCCTGCTCGAGGCGGAGGCCGGCGTGTTCCTCTCCGATATCATTGCGCACACTGCACCTTACGGTTTCTTTCCGACTGTCGTCCCAGGCACCCAGTTCGTCACCCTTGGCGGCGCGATCGCCAATGACGTCCATGGCAAGAACCATCACCGGCGCGGCACCTTTGGCTGCCATGTCGAGTCGTTCACGCTGCTGCGCTCGGACGGGCGGACCTACACCTGCTCGGCAACCGACAATGCAAGGCTGTTTGCGGCGACGATCGGCGGCATGGGGCTGACCGGCCTGATCCTGTCGGCCTCGATCCGGCTGATGCGGGTGCATTCGCTCGATATCGCCGAGAAGGTAACGCGGTTTGCCGATCTCGGCGAATTCTTCGAACTGGCCGAGGCCGCCGACCAGGCCAATGAATATGCCGTCGCCTGGATCGACCAGCTTGCCGGCGGCCATGGCCGCGGGCGCGGCCTGTTGTTGACAGGCAATCATGCCGAGTATGGCTCGCATGCGGCGTCTCGCGCCGGCTCCCGTTTTTCAGTGCCGTTCCAGCCGCCGTTCAATGTGCTCAACCGGCCGTTCCTCACCGCCTTCAACGCCGCCTATCGGTGGAAGAAGGGGCGCTCGCCGGGGCCGAGCCAAACCGGCTACCAGGGCTTTTTCTTTCCGCTTGATGGTGTCGGCGACTGGAATCGGCTGTATGGCCCGAAAGGTCTCTACCAGCACCAGAGCGTGGTGCCGGGAAATGTCGCGCGTCAGACCGTGCCGGCGCTGCTCGACGCGGCGCGTCGGGCCGGGCAGGGCTCTTTCCTCACCGTGTTGAAGCGCTTCGGCTCGATCCGCTCGCCGGGGCTGCTGTCCTTTCCGCGGCCAGGCTTCACGTTGACGCTGGATTTCCCCAATCGCGGCGACAGGACGCTGGCCCTGCTCAGCGAACTCGACCGCATCACGGTCGCGGCCGGCGGCGCGGTCAACCCGTACAAGGATGCGCGCATGGGCGCTGATACTTTCGCGGCCTCCTTCCCGAATTGGCAGCGGCTTGAAGCGCTGCGCGACCCGGCGTTCGTGTCCAGTTTCTGGCTGCGGACGGCGAAAAAGCTCAACGTCCGGCCAGGGCGTGTCGAGGCAGCTGAATAGGTACAATCCGAATAAGTCTTGGTGAATAGATCGTGAGTTCCGTGGTTTACTCAAAGCATTGTCGTGACTTCACGAAATGTTTGCAGGTTAGTAATAGGATCGTTGCGAGTGGCGGGTGCAAAATATGAAATACATCGTCTTCATTCTGTTCACGGTCATGACCAATGCCGCCGCGCAGCTGATGCTGAAGCAAGGCATGATGTCGCTCGGTCCCATTTCGTTCGAAGGCACCAATCCGCTGTTGAAGCTGTTGCAGGTCGTTTTCAGCCCATGGGTGTTTCTCGGCCTGTGCACCTTCGTCATCTCGATGGCTTCGCATCTCTATGTGCTGTCCAAGGTCGAGCTCAGTTTTGCGTATCCGTTCCTCAGCCTTGCCTATGTCGCGGTTGCGATCTTCGCCTATTTCATCTTCCGCGAGGACCTCAATGCCTGGCGCATTGCCGGCATCGCCTTCATCTGCGTCGGCACCGTGCTGATCGCGCAAAGCGGTCGAGACTTGGGCGGGCGCGGGCATGACGACCAAACCGCTTCCATCATCCCCGACAAGACCAGCGAGATCGTTCGATGAGACATGTTATTTTCGGCGGCGACGGCTTCGTCGGCCGTCATCTTGCCCCGAAGCTTGTGGCCGATGGTGAAGAGGTTGTCGTTGCCGACATCGTCAAGAGCGACCTGACGCACTATCGCAACGTTCGCTTCGTCACCTGCGATGTCACGGATACGGCCTCGGTGGCCAACATCGGATTGAAGGCCGACGACATGATCTACAACCTGTCGGCCAAAATGCTGTCGCCGATCCAGGTGCGGGCCAAGCGTCACGACTTCTTCTTTCCGGTGAATTTCCACGGCACCGAACACATCATGCAGGCGATGGACAAGGCCGGCGCGTCCAAGCTCGTCCACTACACCACCGACATGATCTACGGCCATACGGTCACCCAGCCGATGACCGAGGAACATCCGGTCGCGCCGCTCGGCGAATATGGCTGGTCGAAGCAGAAGACCGAGGAACTCGCCGCGCAATGGCGCAAGCGCGGCATGTCGATCTCGCTGTTTCGCCCGCGTCTGATCATCGGTCCCGGCCGGCTCGGGATCCTGGAAAAGCTGTTCAAACTGATCGACTGGAATTTTCCTGTGCCGATGATCGGCTCGGGCAAGAACCCCTATCAGTTCATCTCGGTGTTCGATTGCGCGGAAGCTGCCCGCTCGGCCTGGAAGGCAGGCGTGCCCAACCAGGCTTATAATCTGGGCTCCCTCAATCCGCCGCCGGTGAAGAAATTGCTGGGCGACCTGATCAAGCATGCCGGCTCGAAATCGCTGCTGATCCCGACGCCGGGCTGGGCGGTCAAGCGCACTCTCGACCTGCTCGATCTCATGAACATGCCGATCATGGATCCCGAACAATATCTGATCGCCGATGAGGAGTGCGTGCTCGACGTATCCAAGGCCGAGCGCCAGCTCGGCTGGGTGCCGCAATATCGCGACGAGGACATGCTGATCGCCGCCTACAGCGAATACCGCGCCAAGAAAGACGGGCTTGCCGTCACCGCCAATCATGTCCCCGCCGAATAAGTGGGACGACCAGGAGAACTCCGAAATGACCGTCATGGCCAAGCCTGAGCAGACGAACGCGCGCACCATGGTCGGCGCGCCGGCGTTGTCGCCTACCGCCATCGCCAAGCCCGACCTGATCAGCGTCGAGCAGGCGAAGGCGATGGATGTCGCGCGCATGACCGACCTGTTCAAGGCGCATCTCAATCCGGGCCAGCTGCATTTCATGAAGCTGCTCGGCTTCCACAAGATCAAGATCGAGCGTGCCGAAGGCATGTTCTACATCGACCAGAACGGCCGCAAGATTCTCGACTTCTTCGGCGGCTTCGGTTCGCTGGCCTTCGGCCACAACCATCCGCGCATCCTGGAGGCCAGGCGCAAATTCCAGGAGGAGAAGCGCCAGGAAATCGCCATCGCCTTCATGTCGCAATATGCATCGGCGCTGGCGCACAACATCGCCAAATGCTCGCCCGGCGATCTCGACATGGTGTTTCTGGGCTCGTCGGGTTCGGAAGCGATGGAAGCGGCGGTGAAGCTCGCCGAGCGCGCCGCCGGGCCGAAGCGGCCGAAGGTCGTCTATGCCGAGAATTCCTTCCACGGCAAGACCAAGGGCGTGCTCGGCATCACCGACGGCCAGCTCTACCGCGCGGACTTCAAGATGGCTGAGAACACCGTGCGCATTCCGTTCGCCGATATCGAAGCGGTCGAGCGGCTGTTCCGCTCCGACCCGGAGGTCGGCGTTATCGTACTCGAGACCATCCAGGGCGGCGGCGGCATCATCCAGGCAGAGGCGCAATACTGGCAGAAATTGCGCGCGCTCTGCGACCACTATGGCGTGCTGTGGGTGGCTGATGAAGTGCAGTGCGGCTATGGCCGGTCCGGCCGCTTCTACGCCTTCGAACATTATGGCGTCGTGCCCGATGTGACGGCGCTGGCCAAGTCGCTCGGCGCAGGCAAGGCGGCGGTCGGCGCGATGGTCGCCCGGCGCGAGGTCTATATGAAGGCCTATGGCACGCCGAAGACGGCGATGATCCATGCCATGGCCACCTTTGGCGGCATGGGCGAGGCCTGCGTCACCGCGATCGAGGGCATCAACGTGCTCTATGATGAGGGGCTGATCGACAACGCCGCCACTACCGGCGACTATCTGCTGCAGCGCCTGCAGGCGCTGAAGGAGAAGTACCCGAAGATCATCAAGGATGTGCGCGGCAAAGGCTTTATGGTCGGGCTCGAGTTCCACGACTTCTCGCAGACCTTGCCGATGGTGCTGCGTCCGATCGTCAGCGTGCTGGACGACAAGCTGAAGGGCTCGCTGTCGGGCTTCGTCGGCGCGCTGTTGCTGCGCGACTATGACGTGCTCGTCGCCTTCACCGAATACAACCGCAACGTCATCCGTCTCGAGCCGCCGCTGATCTGCCAGCGCGAGCATGTCGACCATTTCGTCGATGCCTTCGATAGCCTGCTGTCGCGCGGCATCGTGGGGATCGTGAAGGATTTCGTCAAAAGCCAGGTCCGTTAAAGAAGTCCGTTGAGCGAAGTCCCGAGTCCGACAATGCTGAGCAAGTTTCCCGCCCCGCAAAACACACTCGACCGGCTGACCGCGGCCGCTCTGGCGCGGGGCGAGGGGACTTATGCGCGATGGGCCGCGCCAATCGGCGCGATCGCGTTTTCGCTCTATATCCTGCTGACGGCGTTTACCGCCTGGACGATGCCCGATGCCAATTGGGACATGCTGCCTTATCTCGCAATCGCCGAGGAGGGCGCTTACCCAGATGCGCAGGCGCTACATGACTATGCCTACAGAACGGTCCAGGCCGGCGTTTCGGCCGCCGACTACAAGGCGCTGACAGACGATGGCGGCGGCTTCCGCAGCCATATGGCGCAAAATGCCGCCGACTTCCACTCGCTGCTTGGCATGTACCGGATCAAGTTCCTCTATGCCGAGATGCTGTCGACGATGAGTTCGGTGATGTCGCCGGTCGAGGCGATGCGGGTGCTGCAGGTGGTCTCGGTGCTGCTGTTCGGGATGATCACGCTGCTTTGGCTGCGAACCGAAGGCGCGCTTGCGCTGGCGCCTGTGGTCGGCGCGGTGCTGATCATGGCCGATTTCGGCGATGCCGCACGCGCCTCGACCCCGGATCTGTTGTGCTCGGCGCTGTTCCTCGGCGGGCTGCTTGCCTATGTGCGCGGCCGCGAGGCAGCGACCGCTGTCCTGCTTTTCCTGGCCTTCATGGCGCGGCCGGACAACATCGTGTTCCTGGCCATTTTCGCCGTGCTGCTGCTGGTCTTCCGGCAGCGGGCGTGGGGCGCGCTGGCCGGCTTTGCCGCGTCCTTCGTCGCCTATTTCGCGATTTCGCACTGGGCCCAGCATCCCGGCTGGTGGCCGCATCTGTGGTTCTCCAGCATCGAGCAGCACTACAATATGGATGGCTTCGAGCCGCCGTTCTCGGTTGGCGCCTATCTCAAGGCGTTTGCCGCATCCTTCATTCGCGCTATCAGCATCAACAGCTGGGTCGGGGTCTCGGTTCTGGCGCTGGCCGCGTGGTTTGCGCTCGGCCTCGCCGGCTTCCGGCTCGATCGTCGCGCCGGCATCCTGCTTGCAGCACTGGTGCTTGGCGTGCTGGCGAAATTCACCGTCTTTCCGATCCACGACACCCGCATCTACTTCCCGAACCTTCTGCCGCCCTACCTTTTGCTCGTCGGCCCGATCATGGCGCTGTGGGCGTCGGCAAGCCTGAATGGAAGGCGGCCCATCGCCTTGCAGGCCATACCTGGAGATAAGCCATGAGTTCCATTTCCGGCCTGGCGCGCATCGCCCTTTCGCTCGGCCTGCCCGCCGGCCTGCTCGATCGCGGGCCGGCGTTGCGTGGCACGAAATTCCTGGCCAAGGCGGCGCTGAAGGCGCGGTTTGGCGGTGGGCAAGCCTTCCAGATGGTCAATGTCGGCGCTTGCGACGGCGTGCTGTTCGACGACGTCACGCCGTGGCTGCACCGCATTCCGCGGGCGCGGGCCGTGCTGGTCGAGCCGATCCCGTACAATCAGAAGCGGTTGCGCGCCAACTATCCCGACACGGAACGCTTCGTCATCGAACCGGTCGCGGTGACGAAGACCAAGGGCACGATCACCGTCCACACTTTCGATGCCGCGGCACTCGAGGCCGGCACGCTGCCGATCGAGTTCATCGGCTGCTCGTCGGTCACCGACACCAATCTGATGTCGGGCAAAAATGCCTGGGGCGAGGCCGACGTCAATTTCAACAAGTTCGCGCCGCATCTCAGGGACATCGAAGTGCCGTCGGAGACGTTGCAGACACTGCTCGACCGCAACGGCATCACGCATATCGACGCCTTCCTGGTCGATTGCGAGGGCGCCGACTGGATCGTCTTCGAACAGCTCGATCTCAAGCGCTATCGTCCGGGCATGATCAAGGTCGAGGTCGGCGCGCTGCCGGCCGCCGAAATCGGCCAGGTCGTGGTCAAGCTGAAGACATCAGGCTATCAGGTCGGCTTCCAGGCCGAGGACATCTGGGCCTTCGCCTGAGATAGATCGCCACTGGCGGCACGCCGGCGCGCCGGGTCGCGTCGCATCCGCGACGTGTCGCAAACAGGCGGTAGCTCCATCCACGTCCTCTGCATATTGTGCGCCATCCGAACGGGCGCGGACACGCCTGCTTTATCCCTTGGAGTCGCGGCAATGGCAGAGTTTCCGAAACAGGCGAAGGTCGTCATCGTCGGCCTGGGTGGCATTGTCGGCGCGTCGATCGCGCATCATCTGATCGAGCGCGGCTGGACCGACATTGTCGGCATCGACAAGTCGGGCATCCCGACCGATATCGGCTCGACCGCGCATGCCTCGGACTTCTGCTACACCACGAGCCATGATTTCCTGTCGTGCTGGACGACGCTCTACTCGATCGATTTCTACGAAAAGATGGGCCATTACGCCCGCATCGGCGGTCTCGAAGTGGCGCGCGTCGGCGACGACAGCCGCATGGACGAGATCAAGCGCAAGATCGCCTCGGCCAAATCCTTCGGCACCCGCGCCCGGCTGATCGAACCGGCCGAGATCAAGGAAAAATTCCCGCTGATCGAAGAGTCCATGGTGCAGGGCGGCCTGTGGGATCCGGACGCCGGCCTGGTCATCCCGCGCTCGCAGACTGTCGCCGGCAAGCTGGTCGACCAGGCGGAAGCGTCGGGCAAGTTGAAGTCCTTCGCCAACACGCCGGCCAAATCTCTCATCGTCGAGGAGGGCCGCATCAAGGGCGTCGTCACCGACCGCGGCACGATCATGGCCGATTATGTCATCGTCTGCGCCGGCATCTGGGGCCGGCTGATCGCCGAGATGGTCGGCGAAGACCTGCCGGTCATGCCGATCGATCATCCGCTGACGTTCTTCGGTCCCTACAATGAGTTTGCCGGCACGGGCAATGAGATCGGCTGGCCGCTGCTGCGCGACCAGGGTAATTCGGCCTATATGCGCGACACCGGCGACCCCAGGACCGCCGAAGGCGGCCAGATCGAATGGGGTTACTACGAAGAGACCAATCCGCGTCTTTGCCATCCGCGCGATTTGCTGGAAAAGGATCAGGCGCGGCTGTCGCCGTCGCAGCGCGATCTCGACATGGAGCAGATCCTGGCGCCGCTGGAGCGCGCCATGGAACTGACGCCGATCCTGGGCGAACTCGGCTACAACGAAAGCCATTCCTTCAACGGCCTGTTGCAGGTGACCGCCGATGGCGGCCCGTCCATGGGCGAGAGCCAGAAGGTGAGGGGCCTCTGGTACGCCGTCGCCATCTGGGTCAAGGACGGCCCCGGCATGGGCAAGCTGATCGCCGACTGGATGACGGACGGCCGCACGGAAATCGACCATCACGCCATCGACTATGCGCGCTTCTATCCGCACCAGACGAAAGAGCAGTTCATCTGGGATCGCTGCACCGAGACGGCGATGAAGGTCTACAATCCGGCGGTGCATCCGCGCGAGCCGTTCTCCAAAGGCCGCAACATCCGCCGCTCGCCATTCTGGGAGCGCGAGAAGGAGCTTGGCGGTTACTTCATGGAGCTGGGCGGTTGGGAGCGCGCGCATGGCTATGCCGCCAACGAGCATCTGCTGGAGAAGTATGGCAACCGGGTTCCCATACGTGAGAACGAGTGGGACAATCGCCATTTCTGGCGGGTGTCCAATGCCGAGCACCTGGCGATGAGCGAGGATTGCGGCATCGTCAACCTCTCGCATTTCTCGATGTACGACATCGAAGGGCCGGACCATGTCGCGCTGCTGGAGTGGCTGTGCGCGGCCAAGATTGGTGGCGACAACAATATCGGCAAGGGTATCTACACCCACTTCCTCGACGAGGAAGGCATGGTGCGCGCCGACTTCACCGTCATCCGCATGGCCGACCGCTGCCGTCTGATCGACGGCGCCGACGCCGGTCCGCGCGACTTCCGCTACATGCAGCGCACCGCGCAGGACAAAGGCTTTGACGTCACCATCACCGACGTGACGGAAAAATACGTCACCATCGGCATCTGGGGACCGAACGCGCGGGCGACGCTGCAGAAAGTGGTCGAAAATCCGGATGGTCTCTCGCTCGAGAACTTCCCGTTCGCGGCGATCAAGCCGGTCAGGATCGGCGGCAAGGACGTCACCGCCTTCCGCATCTCTTATGTCGGCGAGCAGGGCTGGGAACTGCACATGCGCTACGAGGACGGCCTGGCCGTTTGGGACGCGCTGCGCTCGACCGGCGTCATGCCGTTCGGCGTCGAGACCTATGCCAACACGCGGCGCATGGAAAAGAGCCTGCGCCTGCAGAACGCCGACCTTCTGACCGAGTACAATCTGCTTGAGGCCGACCTTGCCCGACCGAAGGTCAAGGAGAACGATTTCTGCGGCAAGGCCAAACATGTCGAATACCGCGCCCGCGAGCACCAGCCGGCGATCCTGTGCACGCTGGTGATGACCGAGAACGTCGATGCGAAAGGCGTTGCCCGCTATCCCGTCGGCACCATGCCGGTGATGGATCCGAAGACCGGCGAGACGCTGGTCGACGAACTCGGCCGCCGGTCTTTCACCACGTCGATGGCCTATGGCCCGACCATCGGCAAGAACATCGGCCTCGCCTATCTGCCCTGGGCCCATGCCCAGGAAGGCCGCAAGTTCGCCATCGAATATTTCGGCGAGACCTACCCGGTCGAGGTGGCTGCCGTCGGCTACAAGCCGCTCTACGATCCAGAGAATCTGAAGCCGAGGAGTTGAGCTTCATCGGTTCCAACCAACATATCGAAAAGCCGGCACCTCGCCGGGCTTTTTGCTTTGTCAGCAGCCGGTTTTCGCTTACCTTCGGGTATGTCTGCTTTTTCTTGCGCACGACATTTCCTTTCAGGCAGCGCCGCGCTGGCGCTGGGGCTCTGGCTGGTGCCGCCGGTTCAAGCCGCCGAGCCGGTCGACGTCGAGCTGGTGCTGGCCGTCGACGTGTCGCTGTCGATGTCGCCGGGCGAACTTGAAATCCAGCGTCACGGCTATGCTGCTGCGCTGACGCACGACAATGTTCTGCAGGCCATCGCCGATGGCGCCTACGGCAAGGTCGCCGTCACCTATGTCGAATGGGCGGGAGCGACCACGCAGCAGGTCGTCGTGCCGTGGACGGTGATCGCCAGCCGGGCCGATGCCGAGCGGGTGGCCGCGCAGCTTTCCGCCCATCCGCCGGCCAGCGCCCGGCGCACCTCGATTTCCGGCGCGCTGGAATTCGGCAGCGATCTGTTCGCCGAAAGCGGTTTTCAGGGGACAAAGCGCGTCATCGATATTTCCGGCGACGGGCCCAACAACCAGGGCGCGCCCGTCGACATCACCCGCGACGCGGTGGTCAAGCAAGGCATCATCATCAACGGCCTGCCGCTGATGACGCGCGGCGGGTTCGGCGGCGCCTATGACGTCAACAATCTCGACCGCTACTACAGCGACTGCGTCATCGGCGGTCCCGGATCCTTCATGATCCCGGTCAATGACTGGACGCAGTTTCCCGAAGCCATCCGCCGCAAGCTGGTGCTGGAGCTGGCCGGCGCCGCTTCGCCGCAACGGGCGCGCGAGGAGGCCGGGCATCCGCCGGTGGTGCTGGCGCAGGACCGGCCGACCGACTGCCAGGTCGGCGAAAAGATGTGGCGCGACCGCAGCTGGATGTTCGATGCCCGTTAGCGTTCGCATCATCACGCTGCCGTGAAGGGCCGGTTTCATTGACAAGCCCATGGGCGTCTGTGACACAATTCGGCATCCGAAAAAACAACGGGAACCGACATGAACAAGACCATCGTCGCTGCCGCGGTATTGGCGCTTGCGGCTGCAATATCCGTGCCGGCCGAGGCTGCCACATCGGTCACCATCGGCATCAGCGGATGGACCGGCTTTGCGCCGCTGACGCTCGCCAAGCAGGCCGGCATCTTCGAGAAGCATGGCCTCGACGTGACCCTGAAGAAGGTGCCGCAGGCCAGCCGGCCGCTCGCCATCGCCAGCGGCGATCTGCAATGCGCCGCCACCACGGTCGAGACCTGGCTGGTGTGGAACGCCTCAGGGGTGACCACCAAGCAGATCTTCCAGCTCGACAAATCCTATGGCGCCGACGGCATTGTCGTGCGCAACGACATCAAGACCGTCGCCGACCTCAAGGGCAAGAATGTCGCGTCCTCGGCGCCGGGCACGTCGCCCTATTTCATGCTGGCCTGGGTGCTGAACAAGAACGGCCTGTCGACCAAGGATGTGACCGTCGTCAACCTGGAACCGGATGCGGCGGCGCAAGCCTTCCTCGCCGGCCAGAACGATGCGGCGGTCACCTATGAGCCGTTCATCTCGGCGGTGCGCGACAAGTCCGATCAGGGCCACATATTGGCGACCACGCTCGACTACCCGATGGTGCTCGACACGGTCGGCTGCACGCCTGAATTCCTCACCGCCAATCCCGACGCCGCCAAGGCGCTGGCCGACAGCTATTTCGAAGCGCTCGACCTGATCAAGAGCGATCCGCAGAGATCCTACGAGATCATGGGCGCCGACGTGAAGCAGTCTGCGAAAGAATTCGAGGATTCGGCGAAATACCTGAAATGGGCCGACAAGGCGGAGAACAAGCAGTTTTTCACCAAGGAATTCCAGGACTTTTCCAAGACCGCCGGCGAGCTTCTGCTGCAGATGGGGTTGATCAAGGAAGCGCCAGATGTTGCAGCGCTTGCCGATACCAGCGCGGTGGCGAACTGACAGGCCTCGCCTTTGACCATTGTGCGGCGGCGCCTAGGGCCGCCGCTCTCTCCTGGACAAGTGATGATTTGACGATGCGGACGATCTGAAGATGCGCCCCTTGCATCCGGTGTCGCCGGGCATTCGAACCGTGCTTGGCATTTCCTTCTTCGTGCTGTTCGTCGCCTTCTGGGCGTGGATCACGCTTGGCGGCCACGTCAACCGCATCTTCCTCGCCGACCCGCTGTCGATGCTGCGGGATGGTTGGCGGCTGCTGGTCGAGGACCGCTTCTGGCTCGACATATTGATCACCATCTGGCGGGTCTTCGGCGGGTTCCTGCTGGCGTCGATCGTCGCCGTGCCGATCGGCATCGCCATGGGCGCCTGGAAACCAATAGAGGCGTTTCTGGAGCCGTTCGTCTCCTTCGCCCGCTACCTCCCGGCTTCGGCCTTCATTCCGCTGCTCATCCTGTGGGCCGGCATTGGCGAGCTGGAAAAGCTGCTGGTCATCTTCGTCGGCTCGGTGTTCCAGATCATCCTGATCGTCGCGGTCAAGGTGGGCTCGACGCGGCGCGACCTGGTCGAGGCGGCCTATACGCTGGGCTCGACCAACAGCGGTATCGTCAAACGGGTCATCATGCCGGCCAATGCGCCCGAGATTGCCGAGACGCTGCGGCTGGTGCTCGGCTGGGCTTGGACCTATGTCATCGTCGCCGAGCTGATCGGTTCGTCCTCAGGCATCGGCTACATGATCATCAACAGCCAGTCGCGGCTGGCGACAGGGCAGATCATCTTCGGCATCATCGTCATCGGGCTGATCGGACTGTTGTCCGACTTCGCCTTCAAGGCGTTCAATCGCTGGCTCTTTCCCTGGAGCCTGGCATGAGCAAGTTGCTTATCGAAGGCGTCTCGCGAACCTTCGCCGGCGTGCGCGGCGGGCAGCCGGTCAAGGCGCTGATGCCGGTCGACCTTGCGGTCGCGGCCAACGACTTCATCACCATTCTGGGGCCGTCCGGCTGCGGGAAGTCGACGCTGCTCAGGATCGTTGCCGGCCTGGAAGCGCCGAGCGAAGGCCGTGTGCTGCTCGACGGCAAGGCGGTGACGCGGCCGGGACCGGATCGCGGCATGGTGTTCCAGTCCTACACGCTGTTTCCGTGGCTAACGGTGGCGCAGAATATCGCCTTCGGCCTGCGCGAACGTGGCATGGCCGAAAAGGAGCGAGACGGGATCGTCGCTTCCTATGTCGACCTCGTCGGGCTCAAGGGCTTCGAGAACCATTGGCCAAAGCAGCTGTCCGGCGGCATGCAGCAGCGCACGGCGATCGCCCGGGCGCTGGCCAACGACCCCGAAATCCTGTTGCTGGACGAGCCGTTCGGTGCGCTCGACAACCAGACGCGCGGACTGATGCAGGAACTGCTGCTCGGCATCTGGGAGCGGCGCAAGAAGACAGTGCTGTTCGTCACCCACGACATCGAGGAGGCGATCTTCATGGCTTCGCGGGTGATCGTGATGAGCGCGCGGCCAGGCCGCATCAAGTCGGATGTCGCCATCGACCTGCCGCATCCACGCCACTACACGCTGAAGACCAGCCCGGAATTCTCGGCGCTCAAGGCGCGGCTGACCGAGGATATCCGCGTCGAGGCGATGCGGACGGCGCAGGCGCAGCCCGCCGAAGCCTGAGTGCGTTTTCGGATCAGGCCGCCAGCAATTGCTTGCGGTCGACGCGCTCCTGCTGCGGCGAGCGGGCATAGAGTTCGCGGTAGCATTTGGAGAAATGCGACGCCGAGACGAAGCCGCAGGCGACCGCTACCTCGACCACCGGCATCGATGACTGGATCAGCAGATGCCGGGCACGGTCGAGGCGAATCTCGAGATAGTAGCGGGCAGGGGAGCGGCCCATCTCGGTGCGGAACAGCCGCTCGATCTGGCGGCGCGACAGGTCGACATGGTCGGCGATCTCGATCAGCGACAGCGGTTCGGAGAGATTGCCTTCCATCAGTTCGATGATGGTCAGCACCTTGGAATTCTGGACGCCCAGGCGCGCGCGCAGCGGCAGGCGCTGGCGGTCGGTCGGGCTGCGCACGCGGTCGGTCAACACCTGCTCGCAGACGCGGTTGACCAGATTGTCGTCGAAATCGTCGCCGATCAGCTTGAGCATCATGTCGAGGGCGGCGGTGCCGCCGGCGCAGGTGTAGATGTTCTGGTCGATCTCGAAGAGGTCGGCAAAGACGTTGGCCTTGGGAAAGGCCTCGGAAAAGCCCGGCAGGTTTTCCCAATGGATGGCGCAGCGCTTGTTGGAGAGCAGGCCGGCGGCGGCAAGGATATGCGCGCCGGTGCACAGGCCGCCGACGGCGACGCCTCTGTTGTATTCCTCGCGCAGCCAGGCGAAGGCCGACCTATTCTGGTAGCGCTCGACATTCATGCCGCTGCAGACGATGGCCATGTTCGGCCGATCCGGCCCGGCCATTTTCTTGCGCTCTTCCTCGAGCGAGGTGTTGACGGCGCATTCGACGCCGTTGGAGGCGCGCACCGGCTTGCCGTCGATGCTGGCGAGGCGCCAGCGATAGGCCTCATAGCCGAGCATGCGGTTGGCCGAGCGCAGCGGGTCGAGCGCCGTCGCAAAGGCGATCATGGTGAAGTCCGGGACAAGGAAGAATACAAACGATCGCTTGATCGGATGCTTTACGGCGTTCAAGGGAACCTCACGCGGCCATGGCGCGAACAGGATGTCGCGAACAGCACAGCGACATCAGGAAAAGCCATTCCTGTCAATTGGCTAGGGGGCTAAGCGGAAACTATATTTGCGACATGGGTCGCAAATGAGCAATCGTCCGGGATGACAGGCACGGGCTGCCGACGGATTGGGCGTGGTGGCGGCGGCATAGGTGCCAAAAATGAGAAACGCCGCTTCGGTCAAGCCGAAGCGGCGCTGTTATCGACTGTCGGCAGCGGCAGGGAAGCGCTGAGCGCTAGCCGTTATCTCAGGCAACGAAACCGAGGCGCACCGCATTCATGGCACCGGTCTGGCCGGGCATGGTATTGGCAAGGCGCTGGCGCTCGAGAGCGGTCGTCAGGTTCATTTCGCGGCGGGCAAAGAGGCGGGCAAAAAGCTTCATCATCATCTCCTATCGGTTGCTCAGACGGGTCGCCTTCGCTTGATGGAGTGGGGCAGCTCGTTTGCTGACGGTGATATAGGCCTGCGTGAGCAGAAACTAAATCGCAAATGCGAAGCGCTTGAATGGAAATGCGACATCGTTTGCGACATTATTGGGCATGGTGCCCAAAATTTACGATTACTTACAGTGTGTTACCGGCGACATTGAGGCGCCATGCAAGTGACGCATATGCGCCATGCAGCGGCGACACGGCTCTGAAAATCATTTGAGTGCAAATAAGTTGGAGAAAGCCTGCAGGGCGAATAGAGAAGGCCTGCCGGGCTGGTCTGCGCGGCAGGCCTTCAGCACAAGGTACACAATGGTTTACTTTGCTCCAGCCTAGGATCCGACGCCGTGGCGTGCACCGGTCTTGGTGTCGGCAGCTTCAGGCCAGCCGATATCCTTCTGCAGTTCGATCGGCAGCGAGCGGATCGCACGTTCGGTCTGGAAGCGGGCGCGGGCCGCGCTCAATTCGGTCGCAAGCCGACCGATGGATGACAGGATAGACATTTCATTCTCCTTTGGTTGTGGCACGTCCCGCATGAACGCGTTCCGTCGCCTGGATATTCCGCATCGAGTGCAATTCCGTGTCAGGAGCGTTGGGGCCATGGCACGTCCTGCCTTCGATGGAGTTGACTATCCTCCCAATCTGATGTTCAATCAAACGAAATGGAATGATGCTTCACATCAGAAAAATTGAAGGTCGATCCCGATGAACGCCCCACTCAATCATCCGCTGCCGCTGCTCGATCTCGACGTTTTGCGCACCTTCGTGGCCATTGCCGAGACCGGCAGTTTCACCACGGCGGCCAATGCGGTGTTCCGCACGCCGTCGGCGGTCTCCATGCAGATCAAGAAGCTCGAGGACATTCTCGGGCGCTCTGTTTTCGCGCGGGATGCGCGCTCGGTGACGCTGACCACGGATGGCGAGATGCTGCTCGGTTATGCCCGCCGGCTGTTGTCGATCAACCGCGAGGTGGTGTCGAAGTTCATCATCCCCGAGATCGTCGGCGTGGTGCGGCTCGGCTCGCCGGACGACTATGGCGAGCGCGTGTTGCCGCATGTGCTGAAGCGTTTCGCGCAGTCGCATCCGTCGATTGCCGTCGACGTCACCATCGACCAGAGCAGCAATCTGCGCCGCCGCATGGATGACCGGGCGCTCGACATCACGCTGCTGACCAATTCCTACAAGACCAGCGCACTCGGCGCCGAGGTGCTGCTCACCGAGCCGATCGTCTGGGCCGGCGCCAAGGGCGGCAGCGCGCATCTGCGCGAGCCTTTGCCGGTGTCGCTGTGGGAAGAGGGCTGCGCCTGGCGGGCCGGCGCGCTCGATGCGCTGAGCCGTGAAGGCCGCAATTACCGCATCGCCTATATGAGCGCCCACACGGCAGGCCAGCGCGCCGCCATCATGTCGGATCTCGCGGTTGCACCGTTGCCGAAGTCGTTCCTGGGCAACGACATGGTCGAGCTTTGCCCGAAGGACGGCATGCCCGATATCGGCACCTACAATCTGGCGATGGTGGTGTCGCCGGACGCCAGCGCGCCGGTCAAGGCCGTCGCCGACCATATCCGTGCGACGTTCGAGCTTTTCCGCGAAACCGGCAAGTTCTAGAGCGGTTCACCGTTTCACGGAAACGGCGAGCCGCTCTAACTCCTTGTTTTGACTCAATTCCCAAGGGAAAGCGCTACACGCTTTCCCGGGAAAACCGTTTTACACTTTTCCTGGAATTGCTCTGCTATTCCGCTGCTTGGGCGGGGCGCGCCGCGAGAGCGGGTCGCGCCGTGCGCCGCGCAGTTGCGCGCCGCTTGGTGGGCTCACCTTCAAGGAAGGCGACGATGCTGTCCCTGGCGCGACGCGCCTCCGGCATCTCGATCAGCGGCCAGACGTGGAACATGCCTTCCTCATAGACGACGTCGATATCGACGCCGGCAGCGCGTGCCTTTTTGGCGAAGATCAGATTGTCGGGGCTGAGCAGGTCGTGCGAGCCGGTCAGAAGCAGGGTCTGCGGCAGCACCGAGAGGTCGCCATAGAGCGGACTGATATGCCAGTCCCTGCGATCGATGCCGGCACTGTACATGCGGATCGCTTCCAGCCCGCCGGAAATGCCGAGCCACGGATCGTTGCGTTCCGCCTCGAACACTTCGGGGTTGGACAGCGACATGTCGAGGCCGGGTGAAATCAGCACGTGGCGCGACGGCAAGGGCAGGCCTTCCTCAGCCGCCATCATGGTCAGCACGACGGCCATGTTGCCGCCCGCGGAATCGCCCATGAAGACGATGTCTTCAGCGTCGGTCTCATCCAGCATCTGCCGGTAGACGTCGCCGACCATGCCGAACATGGCGTGGAAATCATGCTCCGGCGCGATGGGATAGATCGGCACGGTGATGCCGAAACCCAAGCGCTCGGCCACCTCGGCGATCAACCCCCAATGATAGGATGTGATCTGGAAGACATAGGCGCCGCCATGCATGTAGAGGATGCGCCTGCGTTCGCCGGCCTTCGGCGCGATTTCATAGACAGGGAAGCCATCGACGCTGCGCTCGGTGATATCGAGCTGCTCCCGCAGCAATGCCGGGGGATGATGATCCTCGGTCTTGCGGGCATAGGCGATCCAGCGCTGCAGGTTTTCCGGGCTGGCAAATGCCTTCTTGCGGCTGTGCCGGAGGATGAAGGAAACGAGGTGGCTTTTGAAACTGGGCATTCGCGTACACAAGCTCGGCCGCAGCCGACTAAGAGAATTCCCCCACTGTCTCGAAGATCGTACCTCCAGCCGAAATGTCAAGATTCTGGCCCAAGCCAACACGGTTGTTTGATCAGCCAGGTCCGCTGTTTTGCGCAGCGCGGCTCAGCGCCGGGGCAGCAGCGCGGCGCGCAGCTTGACGTCGGTCGCAGCCGGGACCATGCGGCGGCCCCGGCGCTTGGTCAGCAATTTGCACTTGTCGGCGAAGGTCATCAGCGGCCCGAGCCCAGGATCAGACGCGACAGGTTGGTCTGGGCGTCGATGCGCGGCGACACGGGCCAGCCGATGTCCTTCTGGATTTCGGGTGGCAGGTTGTTCATGGCGCGCACGGCCTGTGCATTCTTCATGGCCGCACGAAAACGGCCCAGGGTCTCGAACATCTCTATTCTCCTTTGGAGCGTTGTGGCGGCGGAATAGTCCGGTCCGCCATTCGATGTCCGTTAAATGCTTCACGTCTGTATCGGACGGATTGCGCCAAAACAGCGTTTCGGTTTCCAGATCGGTGCGATCTGGAAACATTTGCATACAAATGAAGTTGGGCGAATTGGCGGCCTTCGTAAGGCGGCTTATTCCCGGCTGCGCCTGGCGGCATGGCCTTCGCGCGAACGCCGGCGCGGGGCGGCGTCGCCGGCGACGCCATCCTCGCTGACGGTCTTGCGTGGCGGCAATTTCACCGCCGCCGACAGTTTCGGGAACGGATCGACCTTGTTGGGAAGCGCCATGGCGTAGACGAAATGCTCCTGGAATTTCGGCTCCAGTGCGGTCTCAATCTTCTCGATGTGGCTGACCGTGTCCTCGATCTCGCGGCGATAGCCGCGGTTGAGCAGCGCCATCCGCGCACCGGCGCCGGCGGCGTTGCCGACGGCCGAGACCTTGTCGAGGTCGCAGTCCGGGATCAGGCCGAGCACCATGGCGTATTTCGGATCGATGAACGAGCCGAAGGCGCCGGCGAAATGGATGCGGTCGACGTGTTCGGTGTTCTGCTTTTCCATCAGAAGCTTGGTGCCGGCATAGAGCGCCGCCTTGGCAAGCTGGATGGCGCGCACGTCGGTCTGCGTGATGGTGATCTTGGGTTCGCCTTCCTTCAAGACATAAGAGAAGGTGCGGCCGTTGACCGTGACGCGCGGCGACCGCTCGGCCAGCGACCCGTCGATGACGCCATCCTCGGAGATGATGCCGGCGAGGTACATTTCGGCCACGATCTCGATGATGCCGGAGCCGCAGATGCCGGTGACGCCGGTCGCCTGCACGCTATCGAGGAAGCCGGGATCGTCGGACCAGAGTTCAGAGCCGATGACGCGGTATTTCGGCTCGAGCGTATCGGGGTCGATGCGCACGCGCTCGATTGCGCCGGGGGCGGCACGTTGGCCGCCGGAGATTTCGGCGCCCTCGAAGGCCGGGCCGGTAGGCGAGGAGGCTGCGACCACCCGCTTGCGGTTGCCAAGCACGATCTCGGCATTGGTGCCGACGTCGACGATCAGCATCATCTCGTCCTGGCGGTGCGGGCCTTCCGACAGCGTCACCGCCGCCGCATCGGCGCCGACATGGCCGGCAATACAGGGCAGCATATAGAGGCGGGCGCCCTGGTTGAGCTTCAGGCCGATATCGGAGGCCTTGATGCGCACCGCGCCCGAGACGGCGAGCGCGAAGGGCGCGCCGCCGAGTTCGGTCGGATCGATGCCGAGGAACAGATGGTGCATGATCGGATTGCCGACAAAGACGGAATCCAGGATGTCGTTGCGCTGGACATTGCCTTCCGCGCAGACCTTGTCGACCAGGCCCGAGATCGCCTCGCGCACGGCGACCGTCATGCCTTCGCGGCCGTCCGGGTTCATCATCACATAGGAGACGCGGCTCATCAGATCCTCGCCGAAGCGGATCTGCGGGTTGGAGGTGCCCGACGAAGCGGCGACGCGGCCCGACAGCAACGACACCAGATGCATGGCGATGGTGGTCGAGCCGATGTCGCAGGCCAGTCCATAGGCCTCGTTCTTGAGGCCGGGCCAGAGTGCTATGACGCGGGCGATGTCGCTTTCGGCATCCTTGTGGATGGCCGCGGTCGCGGTCCAGTTACCCTTGCGCAGTATGCCTTGCATCTGCGGCATCAGGTAGAAGTCGAATTCGAGGTTTTTAAAGCCCCAATCCTTCATCAAGGCGATCTTGAGGCGGTCGAGATCGCCCAGCGGCTTGTGCATGTCGGGCTCTTCGATCTCGACATAGCACATGCGGATCGCCGCATCGCGGGCGATGACGCGCGTGTCGGCATCCTTGCGGATGGTCTGGGCGTTGATAACCGTGTCCTGCGGCACGTCGATGACGAGGTCGCCGAGAATCTGCGCCGAGCAGGACAGGCGGCGCCGCTCGGGCAGGCCGCGGACGCGCTCATAGCGCTCTTCCTTGGCGCCCTTGGGCGAGATGTGGTCGTTGGACGAGACGATCTTGTGCTTGGCGAAATTGCCTTCCTGCACTTCGATCTGGCAGCGACCGCAGGTGGCGCGGCCACCGCAGACGCTCTCGACATAGACGCCGAGCTGACGCGCGGCATCGAGCACCGGTGTGCCGACGGGAAACCGCCCGCGCTTGCCTGACGGCATGAACAGCACGAGCGGATCAGTAATGTTTGCAGGCGAGTTCACGATTGCGCGCTTATCCCCTGGCCATGCGGGCTTCACGGCCGCCGCGACGGCGACCGCCATTGCCATTGCCGCCGCCTTCGCCCGGAGCGTTAACCGCGGTGGGCGCTGCGACCGCCTGACCGCCTTCGGCCGGCTTGTAGTCCTTGTAGGTCCTGATCCAGTTGGTGCAGTTCTCGTCGGTGCCGTTGAGCACATTGGCGCCGCGCACGGCTTCCATTTCCTGCGGGCGCACCGGGTTCATGATCGCCGAGGTCATGCCGGCGCCGATCACCATCGGGATGAAGGCGGCGTTGATGCCGTGGCGGTGCGGCAGGCCGAACGAGATGTTGGACAGGCCGCAGGTGGTGTTGACCTTGAGCTCTTCACGCAGGCGGCGCAACAGCGCGAAGACCTGGCGGCCGGCATCGCCGAGCGCGCCGATCGGCATCACCAGCGGGTCAACGACGACGTCATGCGCCGGAATGCCGAAATCGGCGCAGCGCTGCACGATCTTCTTGGCGACGGCGAAGCGCACATCCGGATCCATCGAAATGCCGGTCTCGTCGTTGGAGATGGCGACGACTGGAACGTTGTACTTCTTGACCAGCGGCAGGATGGCTTCGAGCTTTTCCTCTTCGCCAGTCACGGAGTTGACCAGCGGCCGGCCCTTGGCGACCTTGAGCGCTGCCTCGATGGCGGCGGTCACCGACGAGTCGATCGACAGCGGCAGGTCGACCAGGCCCTGGACGATCTCCAGCGTCTGCACGAGCAGGCCGGGTTCGGTTTCGTTCGGATTAACGGAGGTGACGCCGGCATTGACGTCGAGCATGGTGGCGCCGCAGGCGGCCTGTTCCAGCGCATCCTTGATGACGGTCTCGAAATTGCCGGCGATCATCTCGGCGGCCAGCTTCTTGCGGCCGGTTGGGTTGATGCGCTCGCCGATGACGCAGAAAGGCTGGTCGAAGCCGATGATGATCTCTCGTGTCGCCGAGGCGACGATGGTCCGGGTCATGAAGTTTCTCCGCCTGATATAAAGATTTCTTTATATCGTTGTCTGGTTTCATTCAAGCGAATGGCTGGCCGTCCGCGCTGTCAGTGCGCGGTCTTCACCATATCCACCTGCGTTTCGGTAATGTCGTCGTGCAGTATGCTCTCGAGCCGGTCGGCGACCATCTGATCGTCGTGGCGGATCTCACGTTTCCATGGCTGGCGGCCTTTCAGCACACCCGATTCATCGACGATCTCGGCGACATATTCCTCCTGGCGGTAGGCCATCACATGGATGCCGGAGACACCAGGAATTTCCTTCACCTCGTTGATGATGTCGGTGCAGAGCTGCTTGCCTTCCTTCTTCTGGTCCTGCGCGCCTTCCAGCCGCTTGATGATGGTATCGGGAATATGAATGCCCGGCACGTTGGAGCGGATCCATTTGGCCGTCTTGGCCGAAGCCAGCGGGCCGACGCCGCACAGGATGAAAACTTTTTCCGTATGCCCCAAGTCCCGCGCCCTCTGCATGAAGGTTCTGAACATCGGCACGTCGAAGCAATACTGCGTCTGCACGAACTGCGCGCCGGCGGCGATCTTTTTGCCGAGATGGATCGGGCGGAAATCGAAGGGTGGCGCGAAGGGGTTGACGGCGGCGCCGAGGAAAATTTGCGGCGGCGTCGTCAACTTGCGGCCGGACAGGAACTTGCCGTTGTCGCGCATGATGCGGCAGGTTTCCAGCAACGACATGGAATCGAGGTCGAAGACAGGCTTGGCGCCGGGCTGGTCGCCGGCCTGGACGCCGTCGCCGGTGAGGCACAGCATGTTGGCGACCCCCATGGCGGCACCGCCCAGCACGTCGCCCTGGATGGCGATGCGGTTCCTGTCGCGGCAGGCGATCTGCATGATCGGCGCGTAGCCCATGCGGGTGAGCAGCGCGCAAATGCCGACCGACGACATGTGGCAGTTGGCGCCGGAGGCATCGACGGCATTGATGGCGTCGACCCAGCCGTCGAAGATTTTCGCGCGGTTATAGACGTCTTCGGGATCGGCGCTGTCGGGCGGGTTGAGCTCGGTGGTGACCGCGAATTCGCCGCGCCGCAGCACACGCTCCAGTCGGCCACGTGAGGAGTGGCCGGGCAGGGGATCGAGCGGCAGATGGATGCCGGCCGGGTTTTCGTCGCGCTGGCGGCCGATCACGCGGCCGCTCCAGTGTTGGCTTTGGCAGCGGCTTCACGGGCCGCTGCCGACTGCGCCGTCACCCGCAGCCAGGCCGAGGTTTCGCGCAGCGACTGGTCTACGGGCTTCTGAACGGTCAGGATCCTGTCGCCATGCTCCATGTTCCGCGAACCTTCCCAGGCCTTGACCCAGACGCAAGGCATGTCGGGCTCGACCTCGCAATTGCCGTTGGCGCGCACGCCGCCACACGGGCCGTTGCGCAGCTGTTTGGGGCAGTTCATCGGGCACGACATGCCGGTCGAGGACAGGATGCACTGGCCGCACATGCGGCAGTCGAACATGAAGCCCTTGACGCGCCTTTCGACAAACTTGATCGGCGCCTCGACGCGCCCATAGCCGAGGCCTTTCCAAAGCGGATGAAGAAGCAGGAACATGTCGGCGAACCTGGAGTAGAACCATTCGAGCAATCGCGAGTGGCGGATCGACCACAGCCTGATCGCAAACGAGCGCTGCACGCGCCGCTGCGGCGATACGTCGGCCGGCTTGTAGTCCGATTTCGGCGCTGCTTTCTTGACCTGAGTGGCCTGGGTAACCGGCTGGGTAACCCTTGGCCCCTCTTTGGCAGGAGTGGTTTCAGACATTTTCTTTCCCGCCTGCCTTGACCAGAGCGACCAGCCGCTCGCGGTCGTATTTCGCGTCGATGTCGCTGAATGCCTTCTCGACCTCGGCTTCGAGGTCGTCGCCGACCGGGATCGGATCGGCCTTGCGCCATTCGGCGAGGTAATCGTCGGTGCCGCCGGCGCCGGTGCGCATGGCGCACATATCGATCGCCTCGGTGAAGCGCAGCGGCAGTTCGCGCTTGGCGTTCTGCCGGCCCTTCTTGACGATGACCTGGGCGGGGATGTCGCGCCAATAGACGACGATCAGATCGGCCATGAATTCTCTCACTCCCTGTAGAGCGCCGTGCGTCCACGAGGGAAACGACGCTCCACCACTTTGTCCAGCAGGTGCGAGCATTGCCGGATGCGCAGTGGGGCTGCTTGTTATGGGACGACGCGCGCGCATTCAAAAGCGACGCTATTGGACGTCGCAAAAAGAAAGGCGAGATTCCGAGGGAAGGCTGGCTACCAAACCCGCTTGGTCAGGCCGGTCCAGAGATAGAACCAGATCGTCGGATGGTACCATTGTTTCGACGGCAGGCCGGGGTCGATCGTGGCCAACTTTCCGTCCAAGGCGTCGCGGACCGCCTCGACGCAGATGTCGCGCGAGAACGCCGCCTGGCGCAACGCATAGCTCGAAATGATGTCGCCGGGCTCCGGCTTGCCGCGCGCCTGTTTCAACACGCCGCCGGTGTCGACGCCGGCGTCGACCAGATGCACGGTGGTGCCGAAATTCTGGAGATCGCCGGAGGCCAGCGCCCAGTAGCCGCCATTCATGCCGCGGTATTTGGGCGCGATGCCGGCGTGGTAGTTGAGCACCGGGCAGGGCATTTGCGCCAGCGTCTGCCGGGACAAAATCCGGCAGCCGGCGAGCAGCACCACGCCCGGGCGGATGTCGGCGACCGCCTGCAGGCAATCGGGCCCGTCGGCGGAGGAGACGTGGATGATCTTTTGTCCCGGCCTCGGCTCTGTCTGCAGTTTTTGCGCTGCGATCAGCCGCTCCGCGTGCCCGGCGAAGAAGCGTTTGCCGAGCCTGGTCAGCACCATCGTGCCAAGCTGGCCGATGGCCGAAAACAACCCCTGGCGGCGCGCCCGGCCGAGCAGCAATTGTTTTTTGGATTCAGGGCTTTCGAGGATGACGCTGACAGGACCGAACTGGTCGGCGATGGCGTTGACGATGGCCCAGATGTGCGGCCCGCCTTCGGTGACGATGACGATCGCAGCACTTTTTTCAACCGCTGATGCCATGGCGCGCTTTCTTGCCGGCGCGCAACCATTTGCCGTGCGCCGCCCGGCTCAATTCTGTGCCGGGCGAGGTTAAATCTTGATGAGCGCCGGGCCAGCGAGAGACCAACGGATCAGCGCTTGAACTCGATGATGTCAAGTTTCGATTCGTAGTAGGGCGCCGGGAATTCGATGCGCCATTCATTGGCGCTGGTGCGGAAGGCATAGCCGACCTGGTCGCTTTCCGGGCCGCTGCCATAGGGTTTTGGCTTGTTGTCATTGACATAGCCGGAGCCGAGATAGATCGCGCGTTTTTCGCTATCGTCGAAGAAACGGCCCTTGGTGCGTTGCGAGCCGCTGACCTTTTCCAGCTGCCAGCCGGAGCCATCGTCCGTGACCTTGCACTTGAACCAGCCATAGATGACCAGCGGGCCGGTCAGGCCCACCTTGATGGTTCGGCATTGCCAGTTGCCGCTCAGGTCCTTGTCGGAAAAGGCCACTATCGGCTTTGCCAGCAGCGCGTCGAGTTGGCTGACCTCAGCCGGGTCTCCCGCTTTTGCCTCGGCCAGCGCCGCCTTGCGGGTCTCGCCATATTTGTCGAGGCGAACCTTGTCGGCAGGCGTGATGATCTTCTGCACCTCGCCGTCGGCGCGAGCGGGCAAGACGAGGCAGAGGAGGCCAAGGGCGGCGAGCAGGACGCGAGGGGTCATCGGTGGTATCCATGTTGGCGCGGCTGGAGCAGCCGATTCTATCTTCCAGTGCACACTTACCCATTCGCGGCGGCCTGTCATCCGTGCTTAAACAGCGGTATGTTCCGCGGGAGGTGCGCGTGGGGGTTACAATCCATTTTGAGGGACAACTGCGCGGAGAGGAACAATATGTTGCGCTGTTGCAGGAAGTTGAAGCGCTTGCCATCGCTCGAGACTGGCGATTTCGGCCGATAGACGAGGCCGAAATGGTTCTCAACCGGGTCATCGACGAACGCAGCGTTGACTATATCGGCCCGGTCTTGGGGATAGAATGCCAGCCGCATCCCAAGTCGGATCGCCTAAGGTTCGAGTTCGACAGGGACCTCTTCATGCAGCAATATTGCAAGACCCAGTTTGCGGGGTCGGAGGCGCATATCGAGATCATCGAGTTGCTTCGCAAAGTTGCTCCTTTTTTCGACAAGTTCGACGTCTTCGATGAAGGCGAGTACTGGGAACTGGGCGACCGCACAATTCTGCAGGTCAATCTCGACACAGTCGACGCTCTGCTTGCAGAGGCTTTGCGCAAGGATCCAACTGCAAGAGGGCCGATCCGGTTAGACAACGGCCGCGTTGTCGATTTCGTGTCGGATCCGCAACCGGAGAGCAAATAATCCGAAGTCGGGCGCCTAACGCAATTCTTCTGGATGTGCCGCCACCCGCGCCAATTCAGCCGTCAGGTCGCCATAGCCGGTCGAGCGGCGCTCATAGGCGAGGCCAAGCATCTTCGCGGCCTTCTCGGCGACCTTGTCGAGTTCCGGATCGTCGGTCTGGGCGATGTAGATCAGCTTCTGGTAGTTGCCGAAATAGTCCTTGATCAGCTCCGGGTGCTTGTCGAGGCCGAGCGGCTTCATGAAGAAGGCGTCGAACTGGCGGCACAGGAAATCGGTCATGTAGAACGACATCATGTCGTCGTCGGCGACCTTCGCATAGGCGTCCATGCCCTGGTAGAAGGCAAAGCAGTGCGGCCCGGCCATGCGCTCGACGCCGTGCTTCTCCAGGACCCGGTCGAGCATGCCGCCGGTACCGCAATCGGCATAGCCAACGAAGATGTTGCTATAGCCTTCCGCCTTGGCCTTTTCGATCGCCTTGTCCATCGCCGGTGCGATGCGGTCGGGGTAGAAATGGAACTCCGCCGGCAGGCAGGTCAGGTCGAGATGGTCGAGCTTGAGCTGCTCCTTGACGGCCAAAACTTCGCGCGCAATCATTCCGCAGGCGATGACTAGCAGCCTGTCGTCCTGATTCGGTTTCGTTTTTTGCATTCTGGCCATGGAACCCGGTCGAAGCGGCCTTCGTTGCTGTGGGGCGAATCTATCGAGAGAGGGATAAACCGTCCATGAAACTGTTACGCCTTGCGCCGATTGCAATCCTTGCCTGCATCCTGGCGCTTACGGCCTGTGCCAACACCGTCCGTGGTGTCGGCCGGGATATCAAATCGACTGCGAAAGCCGTCGACGACACCGTCACCAAACCCTGACGCAGCCATCCGTTCCAATAGCTGGAACAAAAAAGCCGCGCTGCAAGGCGCGGCTTTCGATTGTGGCCCAGACGCCTTGCGTAACAGATCAGGCTGAAGCGCGCACGTTATGCTTGCGCTTCATGAAGTCCTTGGCGGTCTCGACCGCCACAGCCGCGTCGCGGCAATAGGCATCGGCGCCGACGGCCTTGCCGAATTCCTCGTTTAGCGGCGCGCCGCCGACCAGGACGACATAGTCGTCGCGGATGCCCTTTTCCTTCATCGTGTCGATGACGACCTTCATGTAAGGCATGGTCGTGGTCAAAAGCGCCGACATGCCGATAATGTCGGGCTGGTGCTGCTCGATGGCGTCGAGGTATTTTTCCACCGCATTGTTGATGCCGAGATCGATGACGTCGAAGCCGGCACCTTCCATCATCATGCCGACGAGGTTCTTGCCGATGTCGTGGATGTCGCCCTTGACGGTGCCGATCACCATCTTGCCCTGCTTCGGCGCGCCGGTGGCGGCCAGCAGCGGGCGCAGGATGAACATGCCGGCTTTCATCGCGTTGGCCGACAGCAGCACCTCGGGAACGAACAGGATGCCGTCGCGAAAGTCCTCGCCGACGATGCGCATGCCTTCGACCAGAGCTTCGGTCAGCACCTTGTAGGGCACCCAGCCGCGCTCGAGCAGGATGTTGGTGCCTTCCTCGATCTCTTCCTTCAGTCCGTCATAGAGATCGTCGTGCATCTGCTGCACCAACTCGTCGTCGGAAAGCTCGGAGAGGATGATCTCGTCGTCGGCCATTTTTCTCGGGCTCCTTGCCGCGCGGATGCGATCACGGCGGCTTAAAATAATCGCGTCAATACCTAACCCGGCGGGGGCAGGTATCCATAGCTGATTTGCGACTTCCCGCAAAAGGAAAGCGACCGCAAATCTATTGGAATTCTTGTCGATTTTGCGACAGGCGTTGGCGCTGGCGGGCCGTTTCGAATAGGGTGCATGGCTACGATCCGGGCGAGAAGCCGCCTACGCGGCCGCAAACGGTTTTTAGGGAAAAACGATCATGAGTGAAAACGCGTCAGTCGACCAGGAAGCGTCCAATGCGCGACGTGGACGTGCTGCCAGCGGCGGCGCGGCTGCAAGGCGGGCGGCGCGCTCGGGCGGCGGACCGGGCACCCAGCTCACCTATATCAAGCGCAAGATCAACATCTATGAGGTCCTCAACGAGGAAGGCCTGGCGATTATCGAAAACAACACCGATACGGTGCTGGAAGAGATCGGCATCATCTTTCGCGACGACGCCGAGGCGCTGCAGCTTTGGAAAGAGGCGGGCGCCGACGTCAAGGGCGAGCGCGTGCATTTTCCCAAGGGCCTCTGCCGCTCGCTGCTGAAGACCGCGCCGCCCATCTACACCCAGCATGCGCGCAACGCCGAACGTTCGGTGCAGATCGGCGGCAACGCCACGGTCTTCGCGCCGGTCTATGGTCCGCCCTTCGTGCGCGATCTCGACGGTGTCAGGCGCTACGCGACGATCGAGGATTTCCGGAATTTCGTGAAGCTCGCCTATATGGCGCCGTCGATTCACCATTCGGGCGGCACGGTTTGCGAGCCGGTCGACGTGCCGGTCAACAAACGCCATCTCGACATGATCTACAGCCACATCAAATATTCGGACAAACCGTTCATGGGTTCGGTGACGGCGCCAGAGCGGGCCGAAGACACCGTCGCCATGGCCAAGATCGTGTTCGGCGACGATTTCGTCGAAAACAACACCGTGCTGACCAGCCTGATCAACGCCAATTCGCCGATGGTGTTCGACGAAACCATGCTGGGCGCGCTGAAGGTTTATTCGCGTCACAACCAGGCTTGCATCGTCACGCCGTTCATCCTTGCCGGCGCGATGAGCCCGGTCACGGTGGCCGGCACGCTGACGCAGGTTCTGGCAGAGGTGCTGGCCGGCGCCTCTTTCACGCAGTTGATCCGTCCCGGCGCGCCGGTGCTGTTCGGCACCTTCGCCTCGTCGATCTCCATGCAGTCTGGTGCGCCGACCTTCGGCACACCGGAGCCGTCGCTGGTTTCCTACGGCGCCGCACAGCTTGCCCGCCGGCTCGGTCTGCCGTTCCGCACCGGCGGCTCGCTCTGCGCCTCCAAGGTTCCGGACGCGCAGGCCGCCTATGAGAGCGCCAACACGCTCAACTCGACCATTCTTGCCGGCACCAATTTCGTCCTGCATTCGGCCGGCTGGCTCGAGGGCGGACTGGCCTCCTGCTACGAAAAATTCATGATGGACATCGACCAGCTCGGCATGACGCAAAAGTTTTCCGAAGGCGTCGACCTCTCGGAAAACGGCCAGGCGATGGACGCCATCCGCCAGGTCGGCCCGGGCAGCCACTATCTCGGCTGCGACCACACGCAGGCGAATTTCCAGACCGCCTTCTATCGCTCCAGCATCGCCGACAACAATTCCTACGAGCAGTGGCTGGCCGAGGGGGAGAAAACAGCGCCGCAGCGCGCCAACGAACTCGCCCGCCGCTGGCTGGAGACCTACGAGGCGCCGTATCTCGATCCGGGCATCGACGACGGGCTGAAGGACTACATCGCGACGAAGAAGGCGTCGATGGCTGACGCCTTCACCTGAAAGGAGCCCGAGTCAGGCGGGGCTAAAGTCGCCAACATCATCCACAAGGAAGTCTGGCGGAGCGCTTTCTCCGACCCGGACAAGAAGGGATGATTGCGCGGCGCCGGGCTGACGAGATAGCGGCCGCGCTTTCCGCCGACGGCCTCATCCTGCGCGGCGGCTTCAATTTCGCAAC
This sequence comes from Mesorhizobium sp. LNJC391B00, assembly GCF_000502535.1. Lineage (NCBI taxonomy): Bacteria > Pseudomonadati > Pseudomonadota > Alphaproteobacteria > Hyphomicrobiales > Phyllobacteriaceae > Mesorhizobium > Mesorhizobium sp. LNJC391B00. The sequence continues at coordinate 258,281 of NZ_AYWI01000002.1, read as the reverse complement.
AAGCGAAACGCCGCCGCATGGCCCTTCAGTTGCCCCCGCCAAATCCGTGCTGTTGGTGGGGCAGGCGGGAGCGGCACCCTGGCCGCATTTCCTGCGCTGGCGCGACCGGCAACCGCAAACCATTGCTAATCCGCTCGACACATGGTCGCGCGAAGTGATCGGCGCGGTGGCGGAAAAATTCGGCGCGCGCGGCGTTTCGCCTTCGGACAGACCTTATCTGCCGTTCCAGCAATGGGCGATGCGAGCGGAGGGGCTGAGACCGTCGCCGCTGGGCATCCTGATGCATCCGCAGTACGGGCTCTGGCATGCCTATCGCGGCGCGTTGCTGTTCGAGGATGAGATCGCGCTTCCTGAACGTCGCGAAGCGATTCACCTTTGCGACGCCTGTGTTGCAAAACCTTGCCTGAAATCCTGTCCGGTTGACGCCTATTCCGCGGATGGTTTCGCTCATCAGGCTTGCCTGGCGCATGTGCGGGGATCGAAGGGCGAACCATGCCGCGGCGGCGGCTGCCTCGACCGCAACGCCTGTCCGTATGGCACGGCCCATCGCTATCCGCCTGAGGTTCAGGCCTTTCACATGACGGCGTTTGCCGGCCTGTAGCCGGGTCGAAAGCCCGCACAAAGTGTTGAACGGGATTGTCAGGGAACGGCTTGCCCTGACAATGCCTGCTTATATGTATCGCACGACATTTAACGGAGCGGGCCATGGCGAAGCAGGACATTGAGATCAAGACCGGGGACGGCGTGGCGAAAGCCGGGCTGTTCCGCTCGGCGACCGCTTCCTCGTCCAGGGCCGGCATCATTCTCTATATGGACGCTTTCGGTCCGCGACCGGCGCTCGACGCAATGGCGGAACGGCTGGCAGGCGAGGGCTATGCCGTGCTGGTGCCGGATCTTTTCTATCGCAAAGCACCCTACGGGCCGTTCGAGCCCAAGACCGCTTTCGTCGTCGAGGAGACCAAGGTCGCGCTGACGGCGTTGGTCCACGGCACGACACAGGACATGACCATCCGCGACAGCAGGGCGTTCCTCGACACGCTTACCGCTGAAGGTGTCACCGGACCGGTCGGTGTCGTCGGTTACTGCATGGGCGGGGCGCGGGCCTTGAATGCGGCTGCAACCTATCCCGATCGCATCGTGGCGGCGGCGAGCTTCCATGGCGGCAATCTGGCCAGCGATGCCGCCGACAGCCCGCACCGCAAGGCCGCAATGATCAAGGCGCGCGTCTATGTCGGGACATCGGGCGTCGACCGCAGCTTTCCGCCGGAGCAGTCGGCGCGGCTGGTCGAGGCGCTGCGCGTGGCGGAGGTCGACCACGCCATCGAAAACTATGCCGGCATGGCGCATGGCTGGTGCGTGTCGGACCACAGCGTCTTCAACGCGGCCGGCGCCGAACGTCATTGGAAGCGACTGACGACGCTGTTCGCCGAGACGCTGATCTAACGAGGCGTTGCCTGAAGTCGCAACGAACGGGTAGAGACTGCACGATTGGCGCGGCCTGTTAAAACAGCGCCGGTCGAGCGGGAACGAACAGCCTGATGGAATCCTATGATGTCGTGGTGATCGGCGCCGGTGCGGCCGGAATGATGTGCGCCATCGAGGCGGGCAAGCGCGGCCGCTCGGTCCTGGTGCTCGATCACGCGGCAAAGCCCGGCGAGAAGATCCGCATCTCCGGCGGTGGCCGCTGCAATTTCACCAACATCCATGCGAGCCCGAAGAATTTCATCTCGGGCAATCCGCATTTCTGCATCTCGGCGCTCAGCCGCTACACGCAGCGCGATTTCATCGAGTTCGTCGAACGCCACGGCATCGCCTATCACGAGAAGACGCTGGGACAGCTGTTTTGCGACGGCTCGGCGCGGCTGATCATCGACATGCTGGTTTCCGACATGCAGGATTGGGGTGTGGAACTGGCGTTGTCGACCGAGGTGAGGAACGTCAGCAAGACCGCGGACGGGTTTGTGCTGACGCTCTCCGCTGGCAGCGTCGCTTGCAACTCGTTAGTCGTGGCTTGCGGGGGCAAGTCGATCCCCAAAATGGGCGCGTCCGGTTTCGGCTACGAGCTTGCGGCGCAATTCGGCCTTGCGGTGGTGGAAACACGGCCGGCGCTGGTGCCGCTTACCTTCGACGCAAGAACGCTGGAGCGGCTGGCGCCTTTGGCCGGCAATGCCGTCGATGCCGAAGTCGCCTGCGGCAAGACGCGGTTTTCAGAAGCGATGCTGTTTACGCATCGCGGCTTGAGCGGGCCTTCCATCCTGCAAATATCGTCCTATTGGCGCGAGGGCGACGAGATCCGCATCGCCATGCTGCCGGGGAGGGATGTGGCGGAACTGCTTCGCGCCGCCCGGCGCGTCAACGGCAGGCAAGCGGTGCAGACGGTGCTTGCAAACCATTTGCCGAAGCGCCTTGCGCAAGCAGTCGCCGAGCGCAGTGGGATCGATGGCAATCTCGCTGATTTGACAGACCTGCAAATGAAAACCGTCGAAGCCGCCGTCAACGACTGGCGCATCAAGCCGGCCGGCTCCGAGGGTTACCGCACGGCGGAAGTGACGCTTGGCGGTGTCGATACCAACGGGCTCGATCAGAAGACGATGCAGGCGAAATCCGTGCCGGGGCTGTTTTTCATCGGCGAAGTCGTCGATGTCACGGGCTGGCTGGGCGGCTATAATTTTCAGTGGGCTTGGTCGTCCGGCTGGGCCTCGGGCCAGGTGTGCTGATATTCAGGTGAGGCCGGCCTGCAAACGACGGCTTTCAGTGCTTCCGGTGCTCGCGTACCAAAAGTACGCTCCACTCCGGTTCTCGAAATCCATCGTTTTCGGCTCGGCCTCACCTGAATCTCAGCGCACCTGTTGCGCGTGCATCCGTCGCCTCGGAAAAAAATCTTTCCATAACCCCAAGGATTGGCCATTAGCCTTCGTCCAACAGGCAAATGATGGCGATGATGCTGGATGAAAGCGAAGCCTCCGACGCCGAATTGATCGGGCGGGCGAAGGGCGGAGACAGGGGTGCCTTCGGCAAATTGCTGGAGCGGCACTACGACTTCGTCTATCGCGCCGCCTATCGCTGGTGCGGAAAGAAGGCCGATGCCGAAGACATCGCCCAGGAGGTCTGTGTCCGTCTCGGCAAGGCGATCCGCGACTATCGCGGCGGCGGCGCGTTCACGACATGGCTCTATTCCGTGACGCTGAACGCGGCGCGCGACATGATGCGCAAGACCACGCGCGAAAACGTCAAGACCGAGGCTTTCGGCGCCTACAGCATGATTTCGGGAGAGGCCTCGGCCGAGCCCGAAGATCCGACTGAGGCGCTCTGGGCAGCGGTGCGGCAATTGCCGGACAAGCAGCGCGATGCAGTACTTCTGGTCTATGGCGAAGGTTTGAGCCACGCGGCCGCCGCCGAGGCGATGGCAATCTCGGAGACGACGGTTTCCTGGCACATCCATGAAGCGAAGAAACGGCTGAAGACGTTGATGCGTTCAGCCGGGGAAGTGTGACCATGGTCGACGACAACGAACTCAACAGGCTGCGCGACGCAGCAGTACCGGCGCCGGGCGAAAGCGCGAAGGCACGCGCCTTCGAAGCCGCCATGAGCGCCTATGATCAGGAAAATATTTCTGCCGTCACCCAAGGATCGGTCGGCGGGCTTCGTCTCACAGAGCGAGCACAAAAGCTCTGGAGCGAGATCATGCAAAAGAAACTCATCGCCACGCCGGCCATTGCCGGGCTCGTCGCCCTGCCGATCGCCGGATACGCCACCTTCCATATGCTGAGGGAACAGCCGTTGCCGTTCGGCGGCGACGAGAAGATCACCGAGACGCTGGCCGACAAGCCGGCAACCAATGGGCCGGCGATCAACGCGCCGGTAAAAGAAAAGCAGGCGCCTGAAGGCGACAAGAAGACCGACGCCGATGTGCGAAGCCGCGACACCACTACGCCGCTTACGCCACCCGCGCCGCCGAAGCCCGAATCGACCGTTGCTGTCGCCCCGGCGCAGCAGGATGCGCTGGGACGCGGCGTGTTGGCCGAGCCTGCGCCAGTTGAGAGCCGCGAGTTTTCGCTTGACGGCAGTGCTGCTCCGGCCGGCGGCGCGCGGGTCAACCGCATGGCCGGCGCGACCGAATCCAAGTACCTGGCACAGCCTTCGACGATGCCGGCCGACCAGATTGCGCCGCAGGAGCCAAACCGCGACCGCGTCGAGGATTTCAAGACCAATCCGGTGCATGCAGCCCTTCAGGATCCGGTCTCGACCTTCTCGATCGACGTCGACACGGCTTCCTATTCCTTCGTCCGCGGCTCGCTGAAGCAGGGCTACCTGCCGCAGGCCGATACGGTCCGCGTCGAGGAGATGGTCAATTACTTCCCCTATGACTGGAAGGGTCCGGACTCGGCTTCGACGCCGTTCAACTCGACCGTCAGCGTCATGCCGACGCCGTGGAACGGGCACACCAAGCTGATGCACGTCGCCATCAAGGGCTTCGACATCAAGCCGGTCGAGCAGCCCAAGGCCAATCTGGTGTTCCTGATCGACGTCTCGGGTTCGATGGATGAGCCGGACAAGCTGCCGCTGCTGAAGTCGGCTTTCCGGCTGCTGGTCAGCAAGCTCAAGGCGGACGACACCATCTCGATCGTCACCTATGCCGGTGACGCCGGCACCGTGCTGATGCCGACCAAGGTCACCGAGAAGGACAAGATCCTCAACGCCATCGACAATCTGCAGCCGGGCGGCTCGACGGCCGGCGAGGCGGGTATCAAGGAAGCCTACAAGCTTGCCCAGCAGTCCTTCGTCAAGGACGGCATCAACCGTGTGATGCTGGCCACGGACGGCGACTTCAATGTCGGCCAGACCGATGACGACGATCTGAAGCGACTGATCGAGCAGGAGCGCAAGACCGGCGTCTTCCTGTCGGTGTTCGGCTTTGGACGCGGCAATCTGAACGACCAGATGATGCAGACCATCGCCCAGAACGGCAACGGCACCGCCGCCTATATCGACACGCTGGCCGAGGCCGAGAAGGTTCTGGTCGAGGATGCCTCCTCGACGCTGTTCACCATCGCCAAGGACGTCAAGATCCAGGTCGAGTTCAATCCGGACAAGGTCTCGGAGTACCGGCTGATCGGCTATGAAACCCGCGCCTTGAACCGCGAGGACTTCAACAATGACCGCGTCGATGCCGGCGATATCGGCTCCGGTCATTCGGTGACGGCCATCTACGAGATCACGCCGAAGGGCAGTGGCGGCGAGCAGATGGATCCGCTGCGCTACGGCCAGGCCGCGGTCGACAATGGCGGCGTCGCCAACGCCGACGAATATGCCTTCGTGAAAATCCGCTACAAGCTGCCGAACGAAGACGTCTCGAAGCTGATCACCACGCCGGTGACGTCGGCCAACGAGGTCGCGTCCTTCGACCAGGCCAGCACCGACCAGCGTTTCTCCGTCGCTGTCGCCGCCTTCGGCCAGAAGCTGCGCGACGAGGATGCGACCGCGAAGTTCGGCTACGACAAGATCATGGAGATTGCCACCGCCGCCCGAGGAGCCGACCCGTTTGGGTACAGGTCCGAGTTCCTTTCGCTTGTGCGCCTTGCCTCGGCGCTCGGCGGTAACCGGTAGTGGCAATACAGCCGGTTCCTTTCAGACGGGGGTCGTTCTGATACGGGGAACCGGCTACGGGCGGGTGAGGCAGGCCGGCGGGGGAAACCCTGCCGGCCTTTTTTCGGATCGATTGATCCGAAGCGCACAGATGATCCGCCTGATCGTTAAATTGCGCGGCTTTTCCGGAACGTCATCGCAATGCCCTGCTATTATTGCATGGGGTCGGGACTGGGCTTGGGGAGCCGGGAATTGCAGATCATGAACATTGGAAACACGACGCCGGCGGTGAGACACACGCAGGCGTCGGGAACGCTGTCGCCAGAATCCAGGCGCATCATGGATGACGTCGACGCAGCCCGGAATACCGCAAAGTCGGCGCTGACCAATGACCGCTTTCGTGTCATGCTGGAGCAGATCGGCAATCCGCAGTCGTCGGGTGACCTGGTGACGATGAATGAAAGCGCCGACAGCACCGCCCTGGATTTCAAGACGGCGCTATCGCGTTACGCTGAAAACAGCGAATAAGTTCGATATCAGGCCCGGGTGCGGCGGCGTTCGCGGCGGGCTTCGCTGGTCTCGGCGGTGTTTTCCGTCGCCACCTTGTTGCGCATCGGACCGATGCGCTCGACGATCGCCGCGACGGTCGGGCGTTCGGATTTGGTGTGCGCGTCGAGCGCCTTGCGCATGGCGGCAAGGTGCTGGAACGACGTGCCGCAGCAGCCACCGATGATCTTCGCGCCGCCATCCACCGCCAGCCGGACATAGTCGGCCATCAGCTCCGGCGTGCCGGAATAATGGATCTCGGTGCCACGAAATTCGGGAATGCCGCAATTGCCCTTGACGATCACCGTCGCTTCCGGCTTCGCCTCGGTCATGTCGAGCAGCGAGGCCAGGATGTCGGAGGCGCCGACACCGCAATTGGCGCCGACACCGAGCGGTGTCTCTGAAAGTCCGTCGACGACGCCGTGGATATCCTTGGGCAGCAAGCCCATCATGGTGCGGCCGGCAGTGTCGAACGAACCGGTATAGGTGTAGGGCAGGCCGACGCGGATGGCGGCCTCCGCCGCGGCGCGGATTTCGTCCGGCGCAGACATGGTCTCGATCCAGGCGACTTCGGCGCCGCCTTCCTTGAGACCCTCGATCTGCTCGGCAAAAGCCTCGACTGCTTCGTCATAGGTCATGGCGCCGAGCGGCACCAGCAACTCGCCGGTCGGACCGACCGAGCCGGCGACGATGACTTTCCTGTCGGCCTTGTCGGCGACCGCGCGGGCAATCTCGGCGGCGCGCTTGTTCAGCGCATGCACGCGGTCCTGCGCATGATGCAGCTTCAGCCGGTGGCGGGTGCCGCCGAACGAGTTGGTGAGGATGATATCGGCGCCGGCGTCGACGAAATTCTGGTGCAGGCTGGTGATGGTGTCGGGCGCTGCCTCGTTCAGCAACTCCGGCGCTTCGCCGGCCTCCAGCCCCATGGCGAACAGATTGGTGCCGGTGGCGCCATCGGCGAGCAGCACGCCCTTTTCGGCCAGCAGAGCATCGATGGGATTGTTCGCGGTCATCGGATCGACTTTCAGTATTTGAATGGAATAAGGATATAAAGAAGTCTTTATGTCCAGTCAATGTGTTTGCGACCGGCAATTGCCGGGCGGCGCACCTTTCCGGGGCGTTGGGGATCAGGCAGAACCCGATGGAAATGACGCGCCGGCCAGATTGCGCGCGTAGGCGGCGGCCTCATGCGGGTTGATGTCGGCGGCGCGGATCAGATTGTCGAAATGCTGGGTCAGCGCTTGGACCGGCTGGGTGGCGTTCAGCACGACATACATGTCGCCGACATATATGGCGGCGCGGTAAGGGCCGAAGATGGTCAGCGGGATGGAATAGCGCATGCGGCCGTCATAGAGGAACAGGCGGAAGGTGGGGTAGAGATCGTCAAGCAGCGTCGCCATATGGGCAAGCTGCTGCCGGCGGTCAGCCTCGGGAAAGCGGTCCCAGACGCCCAGGCCGCGGGCGAAAATCTCCAGCGTGTGGCGCGGCATGCAGACCTCCATGTCGGTCTCAGGGCGCCGGTTGTACTCGATGCGGTACTGCGTCTCGCTCGCCTGAGCGAGGCGGCTGCGGTTGGTGATGTTGGCTTCGTAGTCGACCAGCTGGCGTGTGCGCAGGAGGTCGGGAATGCCGGCCGGCACATAGCGGATCTTGGTGCCTGCGGCCTCGGCGAACCATTTGGCGAGCAGCGTGCGGTCGAAGCCGTCGGGCGCCTCTTCGATCTCCAGGCTTTCGCGGATTTCGCCGGTGACGCCTTCGTCCTGGGAGAGGCCGAGGAGCCAGTCCAGCGAGATCTTGAATTCGGCGGCGATGTTGAGCAGCGTTTCGGCGCGCGGCAGGCGCGTCGAGGCGCCGGACATCAGTTGCGACAGCGCCGACCGATCGATGCCGACTGCTGACGCGAAGGCCGACTGGTTGAGGTCGGACCGTGTCAGGAGCAGCTTCAGACGCTCCCGAAAGATTGCCGACAGGTCCCGTTTGTCCACTGTTCGTTCTCCGCGCTCACTTAGGAAAAATTTGCGCATAGCCGTCGAATCAGCACTCCAGGCGTAAATGAATCCCTAGGGTTGTTTACAATGTGTAACATCTGCGGTCAAAAATGCGCAAATGCAACATTTTGTACACTTTGTCTCGTTGAGTGGAATCGCTTCTCCTGACACTATGTTGTCAGGAACCAATTGGGGTTTCGGCGGCTGAGGGACAGTGGTCGATAGCATGACAGGCAAGAGCATCAAGCGACGCAACGCAGCAGCCATCGAGTGGCCGACCGTGGTTCTCGCTTTCTTCTGTTACGGAATGTGGCTCGCTGCCGGGCTCCTGCTCTGGCCCTCTTATCCGATCCTGGCACTTCTTCTCCTCGGCTTCATCCTGGCCTTGCAGTCGTCGATCATGCACGAAGTGCTGCATGGCCATCCGACGCGCAGCGCGCTCATCAACGAAGCCTTCGTCTTCCTGCCGATCGGCCTGGTCTGGCCGTTCCGTCGCTTCAAGACGCTTCATTTGCGCCACCACGCCGACGAGCGCCTGACCGATCCGCTCGACGATCCCGAGAGCTATTACCAGGCGCTGTGGATGCATGACGATCTGCCGCCGACGATGAAATTCCTGCTCAAGATAAACAACACCATGGCCGGCCGTTTCTTTCTCGGCCCTTGGCTGTCCTGCATCGGTTTCTTCGTCGACGACGCCAGGCATGTGATTGCCGGCGACAAGGTGATCGGCAAGGCATGGCTGCTGCATGCGATCGGCCTCGCCATCGTAGTGCCGATCGTGCAGTTCGGCTTCGGCATTCCCGTATGGCTCTACATTCTGGTGCCGGTCTGGCTCGGCCAGTCGCTGATCGCGGTCCGGACTTTCGCCGAACATCAGTGGTGCGAGCACCCTGAAGGACGCACGGTGATCATCGAGCGCTCGCCGCTGTCGTTCCTGTTCCTCAACAACAATCTGCACTTCGTTCACCACAAGACCCCGACCGTTGCCTGGTACAGGCTTCCAAAACTGTTTGCCGACCGCCGCGACGAGTGGCTGCGGATGAACAATGGCTACGCCTATCCGAACTATTTCGCACTGATCAAGGCCTACGCATTCAAGGCCAAGGAGCCGATCGTGCACCCGGTGCTGCGCCGCCAGCCCGAGCCGGGCAGGGCATTCAAGCCGCGCATCAGGGCGCGCAGCATCAGCGGGCTTGGCAGCGCGCCGGTTCCGGCCGAGCCGCCGAAGGAATAATCCCCGGACATCCCGGTGTCGGCCAATTCTGATTGAACGCCGCGTTTTTGCGATCCTTTCCCGAGCCATGATGATTGAGTGTCGGCATGAGTGAATTGATTGCGGCATTGCCGATGTACGACTGGCCCGAAGTGCGCGGCGAGGTCGACGCGCAATGGGCAGCGTTGCGCGAGGCTTTTCGGCACAAGGGCATCGATGCGCCGCAGACAATCGTGCGCCGCAGTGGCGACCTGCCGCCGGTGCCGGGCGGTATCCGGGACGCCGAGGGCAAGCTAATCGCGCCCGATCCGGCGACACTGCCGCCGAACGAACTCGACCATCACCAGCTTTGGCTGCATCCGGCGCTGCTGTTCGCGCAGACCTGCTGGGGGCCGATGGAACTCGGCCTGAACAAGCATGTGCAGGTGGTCGGCCAGCCGAGCTACGACGCTTACGAAGGCGGCCAGGGCGAACTCTATTCCAGCGCGCTGGTGATGCGCACAGGCGAGGGATCGGAAGTTCGCTCGCCCGCGGATGGCAAAGCCTTGCTGCCGCTCGATCTGATGCGTGGCAAGCGTTTTACCTACAACAGCCTCGATTCGATGTCGGGCATCATTGCACTGGCGCGCGATCTGCAGGCCGCCGGCGAAAGCCTGGATATCTTTTCCTCGCGCAGCGAAAGCGGTGGCCATCGCGGCTCGATCGTCGCGGTCGCCGAGGGCAAGGCGGATATAGCTGCCATCGACTGTGAGAGCTGGGCGCTGGCGCAGCGTTTCGAACCTGCGGCAAACGCCGTGAAGGTCGTCGGCTGGACGGCAAGGCGCAAAGGCCTGCCCTACATCACCGCCAGGACGACGCCGGAAAAGACGCTCAAGGCTCTGCGCGAGGCGCTTGCCGGATCAGCCGAGCAGCCTCGCATCCAACGGGTAGGTTGAAAGCTGCTCGTTACCGGTCTCGGTGATCAGGATCTGTTCCTCGATCTTGACGCCCTCATGGCCGCCGAGACGGCCGATATAGCTTTCCACGCACAGGACCATTCCCGGCTCCAGCACGCCGTCGGGCGTGTCCGGCGTCCAGTCGCTGGCATGTGGCAGGGTTGGATACTCGTCGGCGAGGCCGACGCCGTGATAGAGCACGCCGTAGCGCGCCGGGAAGCAATCTCCCGGCGGCACCACGGAGCGTTCGACCAGGTCGCGAAAGGACATGCCGGGCTGCATCAATTGCGTGTTGTGGGCGATCTGGTCGGCGGCAATGCGGAACAGGTCGCGCTGCTCGTTCGACGGCCTGGCGTCACCGCAAAGCCAGGTGCGCGAGAGATCGGCGCAGAAGCCGTAGGGACCGATCAGGTCGGTGTCGAAGGCGACGAGGTCGCCTGCTTCGATCACGCGCGATGAGCATTCCTGGAACCACGGATTGGTGCGCGGCCCCGAGGCCAGCAGCCGGGTTTCGATCCATTCGCCGCCGCGCGCAATGTTGCCGCGGTGGAGTTCGGCCCACAATTCGTTTTCGGAAATGCCCGACGTCAGCGCCTTCTCCATTTCACCCATCGCCGCTTCGCAAGCGACGATTGCGCGGCGCATGGCGAGGATCTCGTCCGGCGATTTGATCAGCCGCGCATTTTCCATCACCGCTTCGCCATTGCCAATCGAGATGCCGAGCCGGGCGAGTTCCTCGACGCCTTCCGGGTTGATGTGGTCGACCGCAATGCGGCTGTTGCCGCCGCCATGCTCCTTGACCAGATCGGCGATGCCGGCCGCCCAGCGGCGGACTTTGTGCTCGGTCAGCTCACCGCCATAGAGGTACATCCACGACACTGCCGGCCGCACCTCGTCAACGACGCCGGAATGGTCGGACAGATGCTCGCAGGAGAAATAGTCGAACAGCACCACGGGTCCCTCAGTGGCGACGAAGCAGTGGCGGGTCGGATTGTGCGCGACCCACAGCTGCATGTTGGTCGAATCGGTGGCGTAGCGGATGTTGACGGGGTCGTAGAGCAGCGCGCCGGCGTAGTTTCGGCGCCTCAGTTCGGCGCGGAGGCGCTCGAGCCGGTATTTGCGCATCGCGGCAAGATCGGGCGCGGCGATGCCTGCCGCTTGCCATTCGGCTTCAGCCAGCGCGCCATAGCCCAGCACATGCTGGTTCAGCGACGCCGCCTTCTGGCGCGATGTTTCGCGCAAGGCTTCGACGGAGCCGGGCTCGAACGGCATGATCTTGCGATGACGACCGAACCCTTGTTTCTCCACCCGACGCCTCCCTGCCGACTTACTGTGGCGCTGCGCCCGCGGCCGCTTTCTTCAGCCGCGTGACCGTCAGCGTGCGGGTGGGCGGCTCGCTGTCGAACAGCATCGGAACGACCAACTGCTGCGGCGAGCCGTCAGCGACATAGCCGGCCTCGCTCAAGGCCCGCAGGATGCCCTCGGGAGGTTCCTTGTCATTGGCCATCACGAGCACCGCCGGCTCGATCAGCAAATGGCCGAAGTCCGGCATCTCGTCGTCGAGCACGACCAGATCGGGATCGACAAGACGCAGATTTCCCACCCAGTGCCAGCTCGATATCGCCGTGCGAACCGGACCGTTTGCCGTCAGCTGGCCATAGAGCGACTGGTAGTCGACACGCACGATGCTGCCGCGGCTGTCGCCGCCATTGAGGTGCGTGTACCAGGTCACCGGCAGCACGAGGATGGCAAGCGTTGCGCCGACAAAGACGACGACGTCCTGCACCTTCCTTCCCTTGTCGCCTCTGGCATCCATCCGCAAGGCCAGCGCGACCGGCAGCAACACAAGGATGGGAAGCATCCAGCGATCGCGAAATTGCGTCGTCCCGCTCGCCAGGACGAGCACGATGGTCATCGCCAGGGCAAAAGCGATGGTGCGCCACACCAGTTTCTCGGTCCATGGCGCCGGTTGCAGAGCCGGCGCCGGCTTTTTCCATGCGATGAGCAAAGCCGCGACGAATATGCCGGCCGGCAACACGGCGAAATACAGGATAGCCTTGCCCAGTCCGCGCATTCCGTAGAATGCGGTTTGTATGGCGCTTTCTCCTCTGCCCATGCCGAAGCCGCCGCTGTGCGACAGCAACTGGTCGGTGTAGGTCAGGTTCCAGTAGAGCGTCGGCAGGCAAAGCAGCACCGCCACGACAAGGCTGATCGAAAACCGGCGGTTGAGGATGACGCCGCGCGTTTCGCGCAGCGACAGGGTGGACAGCATCAGCGCGCCGAGAAAGATCGCGTTGTTGTATTTCGACAGGATGGCGGCGGCCATCGCCACGCCAAACAGCACATAGGTGGCCAGCGAACGCCGCTGCACCAGTTCAACGAGCGCAAGAAACAGCACCACTGAAAAACAGAAAGCGGCGATCGAGTGGGTGAGGGCGTGCTGCATCTCCCACACCATCTGCGGAAACAACAGCAGGCCGAACAATGCGGCGGCGCCAGCGCGGCTGGAATAGCCTAGGCGGCGGACAGCGATGAAAACCGACGCCAGCGCCGCTCCGATCAGCAGGTACTTCACGATCTTGAGCGCCAGGATGTTCGTTCCGACCACGGCGGCGACGAGGCGGGCAAGCCAGGTGTAGAGCGGCGGCTGCGAGCCGCCATAGCCAGCCCAGAGGTAGGGCATGTACATCAGCTGTTCGGAATCGTCGACGCCGACACCGGTTCCCACGACATGGGACAGCAGCGCCATCACCACGATCTGGACGACGCAATAGACCGCGACGCAGACCAGTGCGGCGTTGAAGGGACCGACCTTGCCTTCGCAGAGCCAGTCCGTCCATTTCTCTAGATACTGCAAGGGGATCGTCTTCTCATCGAGGGAAAATGCCTGCGGCCAACTGCCGAAGGCCCCTTACACGATCTCACGCTCCCTGTCGCCTTTTCAGGTCCGCATCTTCTCGCCGCTGGCGTCGAAGGGCGCCTCGACATTGATACGCGCCGGACGCCGGTGGCCGAGGATCTCGATCTCGAACAGTCCGGCACTTTCGTCCTCGGCGAGTGCCGCCGGCACATAGCCCTGCGCCATCGATTTCTGCACATAGTGCGCATAACCGCCCGAGGTGACCCAGCCGACCACGCGCCAGTCGCCGTCGACGATGCCGCGCACGGCGGAAGCGCCTTCGGCAGCCTTCGAGCCACGCACTTCCTTGCCCGCCATGTCGAAGCGCGGCGCGCCATAGCCATGCGGCTTTTCCACCGTGCCATAGTCCTTGCCGACCTTGGCCCAGATCGGCTCGTCGCCCATGACATCGGCGTCGGCCGCATCGACGATGAAGGAGACACGGCGCAGTTTCGGCCCTTCCGCCTGTTCCTTGGCAGCGGCCTCGCGGCCGATGAAGTCGTTCTTCTCCAGCTTGATGAAGCGGTCCATCGCGCCTTCGAACGGGCCGTAGATCGGCCGCAGTTCGCGGTACCAGGTCGGGAAGTTCTTCTCCAAGCGCATGGAGAGCAAAGCGCGCATGCCGAAATCGACGAGGCCGAACTCCTCGCCGGCGTCCTTGATCGCCTTGTAGACCAGGCGCTCATAGGCCGGCGCCATCCAGATTTCATAGCCGAGATCGCCGGTATAGGTGATGCGGTTGACCATGCAGGGCGCGCCGCCGACCGCCATTTCGCGGAAATCCATGAAGCGAAACGCCTTGGTCGAGATGTCGACATCGACCAGCTTCTGCAAGAGGTCGCGCGATTTCGGACCGGCGATCGACAGGCCGACCAGCGTCTGATCGAAGCGGTGGATACGCACCGAACCATCCTTCGGCAGATGCGTCTCGAACCAGCGCATGTGGTATTTCTGCGCGGCGGACGAGCCCCAGATCATGAATCTGTCTTCGCCTGCCTTGGCGATGGTGAAGTCGCCGATCAGCTTGCCGAATTCGTTGATCATCGGCGTCAGCACGATGCGGCCGGTCTTCGGCATGCGGTTGGTCATCAGCCGGTTGAGGAAATCCTCAGCCGCAGGTCCCGACACTTCGTATTTGGCGAAGTTGGCGATTTCGGTGACGCCGACGCGTTCGCGCGTGGCGCGCACTTCCTCGCCGATAGGACCGAAATCGTTTGAGCGGTGGAAGGAGACGACGTCCTTCGGCTCCTTGCCCTTCGGCGCGAACCACAGCGGGGTCTCCAGGCCCCAGCTATCGCCCATGACGGCGTTGTTGGCGAGCATGGTATCGTAGAGCGGCGTCGTCTGCGCCGGACGCGCAGCCGGCAGCTCTTCATTGGGGAAGCGGATGGAGAAGCGGCGCGAATAGTTTTCGCGCACCTTTGCGTTGGTGTAGCGCAGGCCGGCCCACTCGCCGAAGCGGGCGACATCCATGCCCCAGACGTCGAAGCCGGGATCGCCATGCACCATCCAGTTGGACAAAGCGAGGCCGACGCCGCCGCCCTGGCTGAAGCCGGCCATGACGGCGCAGGCGCACCAGAAATTGGTCAGGCCCTGCACCGGCCCGACCAGCGGATTTCCGTCGAGCGCAAAGGTGAAGGGGCCGTTGATGATCTGCTTGATGCCGGCTTTCTCGATGCCGGGGAAATGCTTGAAGCCGATCTCCAGCGACGGCGCGATGCGGTCGAGGTCGGGCGGCAGCAGTTCATGGCCGAAATCCCACGGCGTGTTGACCGGCGACCATGGCTTGCAGGCCTTTTCATAGGTGCCGAGCAGGATGCCGTTGCGCTCTTGTCGGGTGTAGATCTCGCCCTTGAAGTCGAGCACGCCGATCATCTCGCGGCCGGTCGATTTGTTGAACTCCTCGACCTCGGGCATCGGCTCGGTGAGCAGGTACATGTGCTCCATGGCCAGCACCGGCAGTTCGACGCCGACCATGCGGCCGATCTCGCGCGCCCACAGGCCGCCGCAGTTGACGACATGCTCGGCGTGGACGGTGCCCTGTTCGGTGACGACGTTCCAGGTGCCGTCAACTTCCTGCGTCAGTTCGACGACGCGGTTGCGCAGCACGATCTCGGCGCCCAGCTTCTTGGCCGCCTTGGAGTAGGCGATCGTCGTGCCGGAGGGATCGAGATGGCCTTCGACCGGATCCCACATGGCGCCGACGAAATTGGTCTCGTCCATCAGCGGGAACATCGCCTTGGCTTCGGATGGCGTGATCAGCTCGGTGTCCATGCCGAGATAGCGGCCCTTGGCGTGGGCCAGGCGCAGAAAATCCATGCGCTCGGGCGTATCGGCCATCATCACGCCGCCGGTCAAATGCAGCGAGCAGGACTGGCCGGAGATTTCCTCGATCTCCTTGTAGAGCTGCACCGTGTAGGCCTGCAGCTTGGCGACGTTGGGATCGCCGTTCAGCGTGTGGAAGCCGCCGGCCGCATGCCAGGACGAGCCGGAGGTGAGCTCGGAACGCTCGATCAGCATGATGTCGGTCCAGCCGGCCTTGGCGAGGTGATAGAGCACCGAGCAGCCAACGACGCCGCCGCCAATGACAACCGCTTTAATGTGAGATTTCATGAGAGATAGGTCCGTTTTTTAAGAGATTGAATCGAATGGGCGGGGCGTGAAAACAAAGCGGAGATCGGCCGCAGCGACGTTCTCGGCCAACCTGCCATCAAGTGCGGCAAGGATGGTCTCGCAGGCGGAAGTGCGATGGTTCAGGACGTCATGGTTCCAGAGACGCAGGATCGAATAGCCTTGCGCGCCCATGAAATCGTCACGGCGACGGTCATAGGAGCTGCCGGCGTGTTGATGGCCGTCGATTTCCACGACAAGCCATTTTTCGCGGCAGGCGAAGTCTGCAAAAAAGGGTCCGATGGAAAACTGGCGGGTGAAGCGATAGCCGCCAAGCTTGCGCGCCTTCAATTCAAGCCATAGCAATGCTTCCGCCTGATTGCCGCCTTGCCTCAGCGTTCGCGCGCGTTGGGTGGTGCCCATCTTGCGGCGACTGCGGGTTTCATGAGCGCCGTCCCCCACTCCGTCGCCGCTTCGCGGCGCCACCTCTCCCCCCTCCGGAGGGAGAGGAAGGGAGCCAGCCCGCATAAATTCGCGCCCTTGCATAGGCTCGCGCCTTTCCTCTCCCCCGTCGATCGGGGGAGAGGTGTCGAGCGAAGCTCGACGGANCGCGCCCTTGCATAGGCTCGCGCCTTTCCTCTCCCCCGTCGATCGGGGGAGAGGTGTCGAGCGAAGCTCGACGGAGTGGGGGTCGATTGTTCATCAACAACATCGATCAAAAATCGGTCGGCGCGCCGCCTTCGGACGTGCGCCTTTCGACGAAGTCGTTGAGCTCTTCGCGGATCGCCGGGTCCATATAAGGTTCCTCGTAGGATGCCAGCCGCTCCTTCCAGACCTTGTTGGCCTTTTCCAGCGCGGTCGGCGATCCGGCTTCGGCCCAGGTCTCGAAATTGCGCCAGTCGGAGAGGATGGGCGAGTAGAAGGCTGTCTTGTAGCGGTCCTGCGTGTGCTGGGTGCCGAAGAAATGGCCGCCGGGGCCGACCGACTGGATGGCGTCGAAGCCGAGCGCTTCGTCGGACAGGTCGAGCGGGGTGAGGAACTCGGCCACCATCTGCAACAGGTCGATGTCCAGGATGGTCTTCTCGTAGGAACAGCGCAGGCCACCTTCGAGCCAGCCGGCGCCGTGCATCATCAGATTGCCGCCGCCCTGGATGGCGCCCCACAGCGAGAACACGCTTTCATAGGCTGCCTGCGCGTCGACCGTGTTGGCGGCGCAGGTATTGGAGGTGCGGTAGGGGATCTTGTAACGGCGGGCAAGCTGGCCGCCGACAAGCTGCGCCTTCATATATTCAGGCGTGCCGAAGGCCGGCGAGCCTGACTTCATGTCGACATTCGAGGTGAAGCCGCCATAGCCAACCGGCGCGCCCTTTCTCACCATCTGGGCAAAGGCGATGCCGGACAGCGCCTCGGCATTTTGCTGCACCAGCGCACCGGCGATGGTCACCGGCGCCATCGCGCCGGACAGGGTGAAGGGCGTGATGACGACGACCTGACCCTTGCTCGACATCTGGATGATGCCTTCCATCATCGGCACATCCAGTTTCAGCGGCGAATTGGTGTTGATGATGGTGAAGACGGACGGCTCTTCGAGCATCTGCTCATGGCTGATGCCGCGGGCGATCCTGGCGATCTCGATGCCGTCGACATTGCGCTCCTTGCCGAGCGAATAGATGTGGAACACCTTGTCGGTCAGCGTGGCGAGGTCGCGGATGCATTCGAGGTGGCGCACGGAAGGATGGATGTCGGTCGGCTCGACCGGATAACCGCCGGTGCAGTTCAGGATGTTGTGCATCTGCGCCAGACGCAGGAAGTTGCGGTAGTCCTGCTGGTTGCCCGGACGGCGGCCGCGATCGAGGTCGGAGCAGTTCGGTGCCGACGCCATCATCGACAGGATCACATTGTTGCCGCCGAAGCGCACATTGTGCGCCGGGTTGCGGGCATGGAGCGTGAATTCCGACGGGCAGTTGGAGATGAGATCGAGGATCATGTCGCTGTCGAAGCGCACGCGCTCGCTGCCCTCGCGGACATCGGCGCCGTTTTCCTTCATCATGCGGCGCGCTTCGTCATGCAGCACGTCGACGCCTATTTCCCTCAAGACGCGCAGCGAGGCGAGGTGGATCGATTCCAGCTCGTCGTCAGAGACCAGCTTGGTCGGCGTTAGCGGATTTCTCAGTTGCCGAAAAGCCGGCTGTTCGAAGGCGGCCGAGCCGCCGGCGCGCTTGCCCGCACGGCCACCGCGACGGGCCCGGTCGGTTGCCAAAGGCGGTTCGGCTGGATGCAGGGCGGCGGTCATGATGGTCCTCGTACGATGCTGGTAGCGGGCGGCATAATGGACCGGCGGCTGTCCGACCATTGCGGAGGCGGCGACCACTAGGACGAGGGAAGCGACATGCCCGAACGGCAGTCCGATAGTTGACAACCTTGCCGGGGATTAGCGGACAGGACGCGCCCACTGCGGCTCTTGGCGCAAGGGGATTTCAGGCGCGGCCCTTCCTTTCCCTAAATCGAACCGCTAGCTCAGTGGTTTGCCGCTGGATGGGCCGGCAATTCATGTGGAAGGCATCATGGCTGCGACCGGTTCGAGCGATGGCGAAGCGGGGACGCAATGGGCGGCGCTTGCCGGCGTAACTGCCGCCCTCGCGATGTTCGGTGCGGCGCAAGGGCTGAGCTCGCCGCTGTTTACGCTGCTGATGCAGAAGCAAGGCATGTCGCCGGCGCTGATCGGCTTGTCGGCAGCGATGATGCCGCTTGGCCTGATCCTTTCGGCCTCGTTCGTGCCGGCAGCCATTCGGCTGGTCGGCGCGCGCAACCTGGCTGTGGGTTGCTCATTGATTGGGGCGCTGTGCTTCCTCGGCATCGGCTACCTGCAGGACTGGGTGGGCTGGTTCGTCATCCGCTTCATCATCGGTATCGTCATCAACCCGCTCTATATACTGGGCGAAGTATGGGCGCTGTCGCTGGCGCCGCCGTCGCGCCGCGGCAGGGTGATGGGGGCATTCAACACCGTGCTGGGCGCTGGCTATGCTGCGGGGCCTTTGGTCCTGACCGCGGTAGGGATATCGGGCTGGGTTCCTTTCCTGGTCGGCATGGCCGGCTTCATCCTGTGCGCCGCGATCCTTCGTGCTGTTTCCTCAAGCCTCGCCGGCTTCGAGGATGACGGCCAATTGCCCGGCGGCTTTTTCGGTTTCGCCAGGCTGGCGCCGGCGCTGTTGTTTGCCGTGCTGGTTTCGGCGGCGGTCCAGCAGGGCACCTACGCATTGATGCCGGTCTTCGGTGCTGCCTATGGCCTGCCCGAAAGGACGCTGGCGGCCCTGGTGATGGCACTGTCGCTGGGAAACATCTTCCTGCAAATCCCGCTCGGCCTGCTTGCCGAGCGTTTCGGCGGGCGGGCGATGATCATCTTCTGTGCGTTGGCGACAACGGCCTGCGCGGTTTTGCTGCCGTTGTTGATCACGACGCCGGCGATCTGGCTCGTCCTTCTCGTCATGGGAGCGGTCGGCTATGGCGTCTACACCATGGCGCTGGTGGAGCTCGGCAGCCGCTTCAAGGGAACCGTGCTGGTCGCCGGTAACGCCGCCTTTGCCTTGATGTGGGGCGCCGGCGGCATTGTCGGCCCGCCCGGCGCCGGTGCGCTGATGCAGGTCATCGGTCCGCTCGGCCTGCCGGTGGTGATCGCCGGACTCGACGCGCTGCTGGTGAGCTTCGCGCTTTACCGATCGTTCAAGCGCCAAACTCCTGACAGGCCCAAAAACTCCTGACAGGCCCAAACTCATGACAGGCCTTGTCTGGAGCAAACGGTTTTTACCGGGGCGGGGCTTACCCGCGTCGGACAGAAAAGCTAGTCCTGAGCCTGGTTTAGGTGCCAATGATGAACCTGGCGGAAGCTGACAACGAGAAGATGCAGTGGACGGCGATCAGCGGCGTGATCGCGACCGTCTCGGTGTTCGCCATCGCGCAAGGCCTGTCCTATCCGCTGCTGAGCTTCATCCTGCAACGCCAAGGCGTTTCGCCGGCCATCATCGGGCTCTCGGCGGCAATGACGCCGATCGGCTTCATTGTCTCGTCGCCGCTGATCCCGGCACTGGCGCGCCGGTTCGGGGCAGGGCGCACCGCGCTTACCTGCGCGGCGCTTTCGGCTATTGTGCTTGCGCTGATCGGCTGGACCCAGAATGTCTATCTGTGGTTTCCGCTGCGCTTCTTGATCGGGGTGGTGACCAACCCGCTCTATGTCTTGAGCGAAATCTGGGTCATTGCACTGGCGCCGCCATCGCGCCGCGGTCGCGTCATGGGTGTCTATTCAACCATCATCTCGGCCGGCTTCGCTGCCGGGCCGCTCTGCCTGCTCGTTGTCGGCACCGTGGGATGGCCGCCATTCCTGGTGGGGATCGCCGCCTTCATCTTCTGCGGCGCCTGCCTGGCGCTGGTGCTGCCGCAACTGCCGAAGGTCGACGAAGCCGGGCGCAGGGTTTCGGTCATGGGCTTCATGCCACTGGCATGGCTATTGCTGTCGGCGGTGGTCGTTGCCGCCGGTTTCGAACAGGGCGTGCTGGCGCTGCTGCCGGTCTACGGCACGCACTATGGCATCGCGGAAGCGCGCATGTCGGCGCTGCTGTCGGTGATGATCGCAGGCAACATCGCCATGCAGGTGCCGCTCGGCTTGCTGGCGGAACGGCTGACGGCGCGTCTGGTGCGATTCATCTGCGTCGTGGTGACGGTGCTGGGCTGCGCCCTGTTGCCGCTGCTCATCGAGACGCCGCTGATCTGGCCTTGCGTCTTTATCTGGGGCGCGGTCTCCTATGGCATCTACACCATGTCGATCATCGAGCTCGGCGAGCGCTTTACCGGCTCGGCGCTGGTCGCCGGCAATGCCGCCTTCTCCCTGATGTGGGGCATCGGCGGCATCGTGGTGCCGCCGCTGGCGGGTGGCGTCATGGATGTGATCGGCGCCTCCGGTCTGCCGATCACGCTGGGCGCGATTTGTCTGGCACTGGCTGTGGCCACGGTCCTGCGCCGGCGGATGGTTTGAGGCCGCATTCCCCCGATGACCTGACGTACCATCTTGAATAAAACCGCTTGCAACGCGATGTAGGCAGGGCTGCCCGCCACTAGCCTGGAGACCATGCGTGACCCAATCGACGACAAAACGCCAGACGGATGCCACCGCGGAGGACAAGTTCCTCTGGCTGGAGGACCGGACCAGCAAGGAATCGCTCGACTGGGTGCATCGCCAGAACCAGATCACCGTGGCCGAACTACAGGGCGATCCGTCCTACCAGGCGGCCTTCGAGACGGCGCTCGACCTGATGACGGCCGAGGACAACATTGCGGTCGGTGCCGCGCTCAACGGCCAAGTCTATAATTTCTGGCAGGACAAGACCAATGTGCTCGGCCTCTGGCGCCGCACGACGGTTGCTTCCTACAAGACCGAGAAGCCTGTGTGGGAGACGATCATCGACTTCGACGTGCTGTCGGCCAAGGAGGGGGTGAAGTGGGTGTTCAGCGGCGCCAGCCGCCTTTACCCCGATTTCAACCTTTGCCTGGTGGCGATGTCGCCGGATGGCGGCGATGCGAGCGAGATGCGCGAATTCGACATCGAGACCAAATCATTCATCGAGGGCGGCTTCCGCGCTCCCGCCTCGAAATCCGGCTTTTCCTGGCTGGACAGGGACACGGTCATTGTCTCGGCTGCCTTCGATGAAGACGACAAGACCCAGTCCGGTTATCCGCGCGTCGTCAAGCTGTGGAAGCGCGGCACCCGGTTGGAGGAGGCGACGCCGATCTTCGAGGCCGAGAAGCAGGATCTCGCGGCCGGCGCGGGGGTCGAGCATGATGGCGACAGGCAGTATTTGTTTCTGGCCCGCACGATCGCCTTCTTCTCCTCGCACAGTTTTCTGCGCCTGCCGTCGGGCGAAAACCGGCGCATCCCGCTGCCGGACGATGTCACCGACACCGCGCTGTTCAAGGGCCGGTTCGTGTTCGGGGTGCGCAGCCCATGGACGGCGCCGGGCGGCACTGAGTGCTTGCCGGACGGCCTCTATTCCTTCGATTTCGAACACTGGATGGACACCGGCGACCTGGGCCCTGTTGAAACCATGCTCGCGCCAGCGCACCGTGTTTCGGTCGCCGGCATTGCCCGCACTCAGGACCGGCTGTTCATCAATCTGATGGACAATGTGCGCGGCAAGGTCGTTGTCGCCGAGCGCTGCGGCGACCGCTGGTCGCTGAAGCCGGTGGCGCTGCCCGAGAACGGCAATGTCGGCATCGCGCATGCTGAGCATTTCGGTTCCAGCGTCTCCTTCTCCTTCACCGATTTCCTGACGCCGAGTTCGATCATCTGGTCGGATGATAACGGGGCGACGCTGGCCACCGTGAAATCGCAGCCGGCTCGGTTCGACGCCGCGCCGCTGGTCTCCGAACAGTTCGAGGCGCGCTCGAAGGACGGCACAATGGTCCCGTATTTCGTCGTCAGGCGGCGCGACCAGAAGGGTCCGGTGCCGACGCTGCTCTACGGCTATGGCGGCTTCGAAATACCGCTGCTGCCCGGCTATGCCGGCGTGCGCGGCAGGCTGTGGCTGGAAAAGGGCAACGCCTATGTGCAGGCCTGCATCCGCGGTGGCGGCGAGTTCGGGCCGGCCTGGCATCAGGCGGCGCTGAAGGGCAATCGCCAGACTGCCTTCGACGATTTCGCCGCGGTGGCTGAGGACGTCGTCAGGCGCGGCATAGCCACGGCTGCTTCCCTCGGCATCCAGGGCGGCTCGAATGGCGGCCTGCTTACCGGCGTTTCCCTGACGCAGCATCCCCAACTGTTCGGCGCCGTCATCATCGAGGTGCCGCTGCTCGACATGCTGCGCTACACCGAACTGCCGCCAGGCGCCTCGTGGATCGGCGAATATGGCGATCCGGCAAAACCGGAAGAGGCCAAGTGGCTCGCCGCCTATTCGCCGTACCATCATGTCTCGGCCGATGCCGACTATCCCCCGGTGCTGCTCACGACATCGACCGCCGACGACCGCGTCCATCCCGGCCATGCCCGCAAGATGGCGGCGAAGCTGCAGGAGGCAGGTCACGGCAAGACCTTGTTCTTCGAGGAGACGGAAGGCGGCCATGGCGGGCGCGGCGACCGCCGGCCGCAAGCGGCGCAAACCGCCATGAAATACGTGTTCCTGCAAAGGGTATTGAGCGGCACCGCTTGAATTCCGGGCCTCGGGCGGCATAGACTGCAGCCATGGTCTACATGAGCACATCCGGCGCCTTCGGGGTCGCGGTGACACCGTCGCCGCGCACGCTGCGCGCCGAACTGCTCAGGCTGTGCGCCCGCATCGGCTATTCGCCGCCCGCCGTCCTCTGACGAAGTCGCCCCGGCAGCTTGCCGGTTTGATTCCAGAGGAAAGAGCAAACCCATGACTTACCAGAACTATTCGCTGAAGCAGCTTCAGCAGATTGACGCCGCGCATCATCTGCATCCCTTCACCGACCACAAGGAATTGCGCGAGACCGGCTCGCGCATCATCACCCACGCCAACGGCCCGTTCATCTACGATGCCGACGGCACCGAAATACTCGACGGCATGGCCGGGCTGTGGTGCGTCAATGTCGGCTATGGCCGCGACGAGCTGGCCGACGCCGCTTACGCGCAGATGAAGGAATTGCCCTACTACAATTCCTTCTTCAAATGCTCGACGCCGACGCCCGTGCTGCTGTCGAAGAAGCTGGCCGAGCTGGCGCCCAAGGGCATCAGCCAGGTTTTCTACGGCTCCTCCGGCTCGGAGGCCAACGACACGGCGCTGCGGCTGGTGCGCCACTATTGGGTGCTGGAAGGCAAGCCGGAGAAGAACCGCATCATCTCGCGCAAGTCGGCCTATCACGGCTCGACCGTCGCCGGGACGTCGCTGGGCGGCATGGATTTGATGCACAAGCAGCTCGGCGGGGCGGTTCCCAACATCGTCCATGTCATGATGCCCTATGCCTATGAGCTGGCGCTGCCCGGAGAGAGCGACCATGATTTCGGCCTGCGCGCGGCCAAGGCCGTCGAGGACGCCATCCTTGAAGCCGGTGCCGACAAGGTCGCGGCCTTCATCGGCGAGCCGGTGATGGGCGCGGGCGGGGTGAAAATACCGCCGATGAGCTATTGGCCGGAAGTGCAGCGCATCTGCCGCAAATACGATGTGCTTTTGATGCTGGACGAGGTCATCACCGGCTATGGCCGCACCGGCGAATGGTTTGCGGCGCAGACCTTCGGCGTCGAGGCCGACACCATCACCACGGCCAAGGCACTGACCTCGGGCTATCAGCCGCTGTCGGCGCTGCTGGTCGGCGACCGTATCGCGGCGACGCTGGTCGAAAAGGGCGGCGAATTCTACCACGGCTATACCTATTCGGGTCACCCGGTGGCCTGCGCGGTGGCGCTGAAGAATCTCGAGATCATGGAGCGCGAAGGCCTGGTCGACAGGGTCAGGAACGATACCGGACCTTACTTCGCCCAGGCGCTGCAAGAGCGCATTGCCGGCCACGAACTGGTCGGCGAGGTGCGATCGATCGGGCTGATGGGCGCGATCGAGATCGTCAAGGACAAGGCGACCAAGGAGCGCTTCCTGCCGGCGGGCAGTGCCGCCGTCACCGTCCGCGACCACGCCATCGCGCAAGGCCTGATGCTGCGCGCCACCGGCGACACGATGATCCTGTCGCCGCCGCTGATCTGGACCCGCGCGACGATCGACATGGCTTGCGATCGCATCGCCAAAGCGCTGGATCTGGCGCAAGCGGATTTGCGCAAGAAGTAGATGGAACGACAGCCGGACGCCTTGCAATCAGGGCGCCCGGACTGTGCGCCTGCTTATCGTCAGGGTCGAAGGGGTCAGCGCACCGATCGTGCTGGTCAATGAAGACCATCAGGCAATTCCGAACGCTGTAATCGGAATATAATTCAGACCGAACAGTATACGACTGCAAAACGCAAAAACCGCGCTCCATCGGAACGCGGCTTTGCCAGATACGCATGGCATTTCGCCAACAATACACTTGCGAAACTTACGGGCTCCGGTACGCGAGACCTGATCCGGAGCGCCGGGCGGATGCGATATGTCCGCCTCGCCATCCGTTATATAGGCACATCGTTACCGCCGGGTTATCGAGAGCTTAAGCAAATCTAAATTTGCAATTTTTCCGCGCAATAAAAATCGAGAAAAGCGCTGTCAAATTCGAAACTTATAGAGAACTGCCGCGAAGGAAATTTATGATGCCGGAAAAATCGTCGCCGCCATTTCCCTGGGCGTTGAACAGCGCATAAAGCTGGGCCGCTTCGGCCCCCATCGGCGTCACCGCGCCGGCGCTTTGGGCGGCTTCCTGCGCCAGTTTCAGGTCCTTCAGCATGAGTGCCGCGGCAAAGCCCGGTTTGTAGTCGCGGTTGGCGGGTGAGGCCGGCACGGGACCCGGCACCGGGCAATAGGTGGTCAGCGACCAGCACTGGCCCGACGAGGTCGAGGCAACGTCGAACAGGGCCTGATGCGAGAGGCCGAGCTTTTCGGCCAGCACGAAGGCCTCTGCGACGCCGATCATCGAAATGCCGAGCATCATGTTGTTGCAGATTTTGGCTGCCTGACCGGCGCCGTCGTCGCCGCAATGGACGATGCGGCCTGCCATCGGCTTCAGGACCGGTTCGGCCTTAGCGAAGGCATCCTTGGCGCCGCCGGCCATGAAGGTTAGCGTTCCCGCAGCAGCACCGCCGGTGCCGCCGGAGACGGGGGCGTCGATCGAATGCAGCCCTTGCTTCCTTGCTACGGCATGCGCCTTGCGGGCCGACTCGACATCGATGGTCGAGGAATCAATGAACAGGGCGCCTGGTTTGGCCTTGGGTGCGATGTCCTCGTAGACCGAGAGCACGTGCTTGCCGGCGGGAAGCATGGTGATCACGACATCAGCGTCTTTCACCGCCGCCACGGCATTCGCCGTGACAATGACGCCATGCTCGCGGGCGACGGTGAGGTTTTCCGGCATCAGGTCAAAGCCGTGCACCGCGTGCCCCGCCTTGACGAGATTGGCAGCCATCGGGTTGCCCATATTTCCGAGACCAATGAAGGCGATGGTGGTCATCAATCTCTCCTGAATTGTTGCCGTCAGCGTCCGATCAACGCCCGCGCGATGATGACGCGCATGATCTCGTTGGTGCCTTCGAGGATTTGGTGGACGCGCAGGTCGCGCACCAGTTTTTCGATGCCGTAATCATGAAGATAGCCGTAACCGCCATGCAGCTGCAGCGCCTCGTTGGCGACGTTGAAGCCGATGTCGGTGACGAAGCGCTTGGCCATGGCCGACCATTTGCCGGCGTCCGGCGCCTTGCGGTCTAGCTTCGAGGCGGCAGCATAGAGGAAAATGCGTGCCGCCTGCAGTTCGGTTTCCATGTCGGCCAGCCGGAACTGCAGCGCCTGGAACTGGTTGATCTTCGAGCCGAAGGCTTTGCGTTCGCCCGTATAGGCCAAAGCCTTGTCGAGCGCCGATTGCGCGCCGCCGAGCGAGCATGCCGCAATGTTGAGGCGGCCGCCGTCAAGGCCGGCCATGGCGATGCCGAAACCTGCGCCTTCCCCCGACAGCAGGTTTGCAGCCGGCACCTTGCAGTCCTCGAAGATCACCTGGCGGGTCGACTGCATGTGCCAGCCCATCTTGTGCTCGTTGGCGCCGAAGGACAGGCCGGGCGCATCCTTCGGCACGACGAAGGTGGAAATGCCCTTCGGCCCGTCGGCGCCGGTGCGCGCCATGACGACATAGAGGTCGCTGTCGCCGGCCCCGGAGATGAACTGCTTGGCGCCGTTAAGCACATAGTCGTCGCCGCTCTTCACCGCGCGCGTCTTCAGCGCCGCGGCATCCGAGCCTGAGCCCGGCTCGGTCAGGCAGTAGCTCGCCAGCCATTCCATCGAGGTCAGCTTCGGCAGGAAGCGTTGGCGCTGCTCGTCGTCGCCGAAGCGGTCGATCATCGACGCCGCCATATTGTGGATCGAGATGAAGGATGAAAACGCCGGATCGGCGTGCGACAGTGCCTCGAAGATCAGCACGGCGTCGAGCCGGCCGAGCGCCGAGCCGCCGACATCGTCCCTGACATAGATGCCGCCGAGGCCGAGCGGGCCGGTCTCGCGGATTACATCGGCGGGAAAGTGTCTTGCCCGGTCCCATTCGAGCGCATTGGGCGCAACGCGATCGGCGGCGAAGGCCTGTGCCATCTCCTGGATGGCGCGCTGCTCCTCATTGAGTTCGAACTGACTGGTGCTCGCATCGACCGCGGCGTCCATGGCGTGCTCCCTGTGCTTCCCAGCTGGGGTTGGCTTGCTGGCCTGTTGTTTTTGGCTTTGCGCGCCGCTCAATCTAGACCAATGATGCCGCCGCGCAACCCGGCTCGCCGCGCAGCCGCTGTGCATGAATGGATCAACGGAGCATTGCGTGCCGACATATTTCGACGAATTGCTCGACCGCTTCCATGCCTATCTCCGGGGCGTGGACAACGCGCTGGTGCGGGACGCCGTGACCCGGATCGGCTGGAATATGACGGCGCGCGTGCTCGAAGCGCATCCGCTGCCTTGCCTTGGTCTGCTCGACCGCATTGTCGAACTGGCGCCGCCGGACCCGCAGCCTCTGGTGCAACTGCTGGCGGAGCGTCGTGACGATCTGTGCTGGGGGCAGACCTACAACGCGAGCGATTTTGGTGAAGCGTTCTTGCAGAACTACGGCTGGCTGGAGGTGTTTGGCACGCGCGGCCATTTCGCCAATGAAGAGGTCGCGGCCGGATTGCTGATCCTGGGGCCCGGCATCACCTATCCCGACCATCATCACATTGCCGAGGAGATCTACATTCCGCTGACCGGCGGCACCGAGTGGCGCATGGGCGAAGGCGGCTTTCACACCCGCCAGGCGGGCGAAATTATCCATCACGCCTCCAATGTCAGCCATGCCATGCGCACCGGCAGCGAAGCGTTGCTGGCGCTCTACATCTGGCGCGGCGGGCCGCTGGCGCAGAAATCGACCGTTTCCGGCGCGCAGGGCAGGGGCTGAGCATGGCCAAGGCGNGGCCAAGGCGATCATGCTGCAAGGCACGGGTTCGGATGTCGGCAAGACGGTGCTGGTGGCGGGGCTCTGCCGCGCGGCCAGGAATCGCGGGCTGAAAGTCAGGCCGTTCAAGCCGCAGAACATGTCGAACAATGCCGCCGTCGCCGACATTCCGGGCGACAACCGCCCCGGCGGCGGCGAGATTGGCCGTGGGCAATGGCTGCAAGCGCTGGCGTGTGGTGCTCAGCCGACCGTGCATATGAATCCGGTGCTGCTCAAACCCCAGAGCGACATCGGTTCGCAGGTGATCGTGCAAGGCAAGGTGTTCGGCGAGGCGCGAGCGCGCGACTACCAGACAATGAAAGCGGGGCTGATGGACGCCGTGCTGGAGTCCTGGACGAAGGTCGGTGAGGGCGCCGATCTGGTCGTCGTCGAGGGCGCCGGATCGCCGGCCGAAATCAACCTGCGCAGCCGCGACATCGCCAATATGGGCTTTGCCACGCGCGCCGACGTGCCGGTCATCCTGGTCGGCGACATCGACCGCGGTGGCGTCATCGCTTCGGTCGCCGGCACGCATCTGATCCTGCCGGAGGAAGACAGGCGCATGATCGTCGGCTACCTCATCAATAAGTTCCGCGGCGATGTCTCGCTGTTCGACGACGGCATCCGGTCGATCGAAAGCTTCACCGGCTGGCGCTGCTTTGGCGTCGTACCGTGGCTGAAGGCGGCGGCGCGATTGCCTTCGGAGGATTCGGTCGTGCTCGAACGCCTGGCATCGGGCGAGAAGCGGGCGTTGAAGGTCGCCGTGCCGATGCTTGGCCGCATCGCCAATTTCGACGACCTCGACCCGCTCAAGGCCGAGCCGCAGGTCGAAGTGGTGTTCGTGCCGCCGGGGCAGCGCTTGCCGGAGGATGCCGGCCTGGTGGTCATTCCCGGTTCCAAATCGACGATCGGGGATCTCATGAAATTCCGCGAGAATGGCTGGGATCGCGATCTCCTCGCGCACCGCAAACGCGGCGGCCATATCGTCGGCATTTGCGGCGGCTTCCAGATGCTCGGCCGCCTGGTGCGCGATCCCGATCGCATCGAGGGCAGCGTCACCGAGGCCGAGGGACTCGGCCTGCTCGACATCGAGACGGTGATGGAGCCGGAAAAGACGGTGCGCAATGTCAGCGCCCGCTCAGCGCCGTTCGGCCTGGCGCTCGAGGGCTACGAAATTCATCTCGGCCGCACCACCGGGCCGGACATGGCGCGGCCGTCGGCTGTGATCAACGGCATCGACGACGGTGCGATTTCCGCCGACGGCAAGGTTTTTGGCACCTATCTGCACGGCCTGTTTTCCGCCGACGCTTTCCGGGCGAGATTCCTGGAAAGCCTCGGGGTGAAAGGCGGCGGCATCGACTATCGCGCGGACGTGGAAAAAGCGCTGGACGAGATCGCCACCGAGCTGGAGCGCCATCTTGAGTGCGATGCGATTTTTGGGTTAGCAAGGTAGGACCGTCCACCGTTTCGCCATCCTCGGGTCTGCGCGTCCGCTTCATTTCCACTCCGTGGATGTCGAAGTTCGGGCGCTTTCGCCGACCTTCGACGCGGCGCTGAAGGACCAAGGCCGATGGCGAAGGATTCTGCGAAACTGATCACCAGCGGGACGGTGAGCGAGGCGTATTCGACATTGCGAAAATGGCCGGGCGCCGTTTCGCGATAGCCACAAATGTCGGTGACCGCGTTCTGCAGCCGCAGGCCCGGCGCGCGCCGCACCATCTCGAACCGGTCGGCTACCGGGCGGTGCTGTTGATCGTGGCGCTCCGTCTCGCCGGACATGGTCATCCTTCCGCGCGGAAGAGCCTAACGGACCATGCATCCAAAGCAAAAGCGCCCGGCTTTTGACCGGGCGCTTCGAATTGCAGAAGTCGCGGGCGCCTAGGCGCCGCGCATCAGGCAGGCGGCGGCAAGCACGATGTATGCGATGAGGACAATCCACACCGCAGCCAGAGGAATGAACGCAAGAACGCCGAGCGCGGCGAGCACGCCGATGATGGCGATGACAAGGGATATGATGAAAACAAGCTGAGTGGGTGCACTAAGATTCATGTGTGGTCCCTCCAACATGATTCGTACAACGGCACTCTATCAGGCGTGAGGCTTATACACCAATCAGCTGGCGCAATGGGTTCGCCGGGTCGGCCAGCAGCTTCACCGCCAGAGCCAGGCAGATGATCACCAGCAGCGGCTTGATCAGCCGGGCGCCGATGCGGATGGCAAGGCTGGCGCCGAGCCGGGCGCCGAGGAACTGGGCGACGCCCATCATCAGCCCGATCTTCCAGTAGACGACGCCGGCGACGGCAAAGACGATGAAACCGCCAATGTTGGAGGCGAAATTGAGCAGCTTGGTGTGTGCCGTGGCCTTGAGCACGCCGAAGCCGGCGAGGCTGACGAAGGCCAGCATGTAGAAGGAGCCGGCTCCCGGCCCGAACAGCCCGTCATAGAAGCCGACCAAAGGGGCGATGACCAGCCCGAACAGGAAGGGCGACAGGCGCTCGGCGCGGTCGACATCGTTCATGTTGGGTTTCACGGCGAAGTAGATCGCGATGGCGATTAAAAGCAGCGGCAGCAGCGCCCGCAGGAGATCACCCGGCACGAATGCCGCCAGCAAGGCGCCGACGGCACTGCCGGCAAGGGCCAGAAGCGCCGATGGCAGCTGTCGGCGCAGATCGACATGGCCATTCATGGCGTAGTGGATGGTCGCCGAAGCGGTGCCGAAAATGCCCTGCAGCTTGTTGGTTCCAAGTGCTGCGACCGGCGGGAAGCCGGCAAGCAGCAGGGCCGGGATGGTGATCAGCCCGCCGCCGCCGGCTATCGAATCGACAAAGCCGGCTGCAAAGGCGGCGAAGGCAAGCATGATGACGGTCTGGGTAGCGAGGTCGAGCATCGGGATTTTCTGAACATTCCGGCGGGAAAGGTGGTGCCGCGCCTTCTCATGGCCATCCGGTTTGCGCAAGGCCGATTCCGCGCTACGTCCATCCAAGCGCGTTGCGCTTGGATTTCCTGTGGTGCATGTCATTATCTCAGTACCGCTGGCAGTTTTGGGTCATGTGCGCTGGGCGGGCTCGGGAAAGGGACACTGTTGGCGATGGCATTGCTCGACCAGATACGCTCGATCTTCGATGGTGACCCCGGCGTGCGCAAGGTTGCCGACGACCCCGTGCTGTCGGCGGAACTCTTGATGCTGTTTCGCATGATCCTGGCCGACGGCTCGGTTTCGGAGAGCGAAATGGTCGCCTTCCGGCGCATCTGCAAGGACGCCTTCGGCATCCCGGAAACCAGCATCGACGCGGTCATCGAATATCTCAATGATTTCGGCTACGAGACCAACGGTTCGCAAGCCATGGCGCTGTTCCGCGATCTCGATGTCGAACGGCGCAAGTTGCTGGCGCTCCACATGGCGGAGATCGCCAAAGCCGATTCCAAACTGGCCGAGAGCGAAGTGCGGCTGTTGCGCCGCACGCTCGATTTGCTCGACATCAGCCCGGTCGATGTGGTGAAGCCGGAGGAGTGAGGCAGACCAGGGGCAACGGCCGCCCAGCCGGGTCCCCGCTGCTTCGCAGCGTCCCAGCGTTTGTGACCTTTCATCGTGCCACTGGCACGATGAATTCGCTGCGCGAACCGGTCACTTACCCCTGTTCCTGCATACGGTGAGCGATCGCCCGATGCAGATCGGGCGCAGCCGCGACCAGCGCCCTGGCCGCCTCCGACTGCGGATGATCGAGCACGTCGCCGGTCTTGCCGCGCTCGACGATCCTGCCGTCATGCATGACCAGCACCTCATCGGTGATGGCGCGGGCGACGGTCAAATCGTGGGTGATGAAGAGATAGCCGATGCCGAGCTTCTGGTTGAGCTCTGCGAACAGATCGAGGATCTGGGCGCGGATCGAGACGTCGAGCGCCGAGACCGGCTCGTCGGCGACGACCAGCTTCGGCCTAGTGATGATGGCGCGGGCGATCGACAGGCGCTGGCGCTGGCCGCCGGAAAACTCATGCGGATATTTGTCCATGTCGCTGGTGCCGAGGCCGACCTCGTGCAGCGCATGCGCCACCATCTCGCGCCGCTCGGCCGGTGTCGGCTTCGTCTCCAGTACATGCAGCGGCTCGGCGACCAGTTTTACGACCTTCTGGCGCGGGTCGAAAGAGCCGTAGGGATCCTGGAACACGACCTGCATGTCGCGCCGCGCGGCTTTGAGCTCCGCCTCGCTTTTGCCGGTTATGGTCTCGCCGCGAAAGCGGATCGTTCCCGATGTCGATTTGTCGAGCGCCAGGATCATGCGGGCAAGCGTTGACTTGCCGCAGCCGGAGCGGCCGACCAGCGCCACCGATTGGCCCGGCGCCAGCGACAAGGACACGTCGTCGACGGCGCGGATCGGAGCCGCTGACTTGAACAGGGAGGTGCGCCGGCCCGGATAGTCCCGTGTCACGCCTTCGACCTCAAGCAGCGGTTTGCCCTGGCCGGCGGCGTGAACCTTGGCGCGCGCGGGCACGTGCATGGAGGCCAGCGCCAGCTGGCGCGTGTAGGGATGCAGCTGTTCCGACAGCGTGCGTGCGGTGTCGCCGGCTTCCATCACCTCGCCATGGCGCAGAATGGTGATGCGGTCGGCCATTTCGGTGACGACCGCGAGATCGTGCGAGATCAACAGCAGGCCCATTCGGTTTTCGCTGACAAGGCCGCGCAAGAGGTCGAGGATCTGCGCCTGCAGCACCACGTCGAGCGCCGTGGTCGGCTCGTCGGCGATGAGCAGCTTGGGTTTCAATGCGCAGGCAATGGCGATGACGACGCGCTGGCGCTGGCCGCCCGACAGTTCGTGCGGATAGCGCGACAGCGGGAATTTGGCCTCCGGCAGGCCGACGCGGTCGAGCATTTTGCGCGCGCGGTCTTCGGCGTCGGCACGGCTTGCCCTAGTGTGCCAGCGTATGCCTTCGGCGACCTGCTCGCCGATGGTCTTGACGGGGTTGAGCGCCGTCATCGGCTCCTGGAACACCATGCCGATGTCGTCGCCGCGCAGCGCGCACATCTGGTCCTCGGTTGCGGCCAGAATATCGATGCCGTCGAAGGTCACGCGGCCGGTGGCGCGCGCCGCATGCGGCAGAAGCTGCATGATGGTCAGCGCCGTCATCGATTTGCCGGAACCGGATTCGCCGACCAGGCCCATCACCTCGCCGGGCGCGACGGAGAGCTCGACCCCTTTCAGGATCGGCGTGTCGCCGACGGCCAGCGACAGGTTCTCGATCTGCAGCAGGCTCATCGCTGCCGCCGCGATTTCGGGTCGAGTATGTCGGCGATGCCGTCGCCGAGCAGATTGAGCCCAAGCACGGTGACGACAATGGCCATGCCGGGGAAGATCGCCATCCACGGCGCCACCACCATGCGCGTCTGCGCGTCGAACAGCATGCGGCCCCAGCTCGGCATTGGCGGCTGGGCGCCGAGGCCGACATAGGAGAGACCGGCTTCGGCCAAAATGCCGAGCGCGAACTGGATGGTGCCTTGCACCAGAAGCAGCGTGGCGATGTTGGGCAGCACGTGCTCGATTGTAATCTGCGTCTTGCTCTTGCCGGCGGCGCGCGCGGCGAGAATGAACTCGCGTGGCCAGATCGCCAGCGCGCCGGCGCGGGCGACGCGCGCAAACACCGGGATGTTGAAGATGCCGATGGCGATGATGGCGTTGATCGCGCCCGGTCCGAAGATGGCGGTGATCATGATCGCCGACAGCAGCGCCGGGAAGGCGAAGACGAGGTCGTTCAGCCGCATCAGCGCCTCGTCGACCAACCCGCCGCGCGCCGCGGCGAAGGCGCCGAGCGGCACGCCGACGCCCATGCCGATGCCGACCGCGACCAGCGCCACGGCGATCGAGTTGCGGGCGCCGACCATGATCATCGACAGGATGTCGCGGCCGAAATGATCGGTGCCGAACCAGTGCGCCGCAGAGGGCGCGAGCGTCTTGTCCGAGATCACCAGTTTGGTCACGTCGTAGGGCGTCCAGACGTAGGAGATGACCGCTATTGCAGCCACCAGCACCGTGATGGCGAAGCCGATGAGGAAGGAGCGGTTGCGGAAGGCCTTGGCCAGAATGCTGCCCAACGTCTCCTGCGGGATGTCGATGTGCAGCGTCATTGCCGGCCTCGAAGGCGCGGATCGACGATGGCGTAGGAGACGTCGACGACGAGGTTAACGGCAATGACGGCGACGACCAGCAGCATGACGATGCTTTCGACGACGATCAGGTCGCGCTGAGTGATCGCCTGGAACACCAGCCGTCCGAGGCCGGGGAGATAAAAGACGTTCTCGATGATGATGGTGCCGGCGAGCAGGAAGGCGAATTGCAGGCCCAGAATGGTCAGAACCGGGATCATCGCGTTGCGCAGCGCGTGCCGCCATAGTACGGCACGATAGGGCAGGCCCTTGGCGCGGGCGGTGCGGATATAATCCTCGTTCAGCACCTCGAGCAGCGCGGAGCGGGCAACGCGCGCCAAGATCGCCGCCTGCGGCAGCGCAAGTGCTACGGCCGGCAGCAGCAGCGATTTCAGCGCCGGCCAGACACCGGCGCTCCAGCCGGGAAAGCCGCCGGCCGGCACCAGCCGCAGCCAGACGGCAAAGAGGTAGATCAACATCAGCGCGAACCAGAAGTTCGGGATGGCAACGCCAAGCTGGGCGGCGCCCATGGCGATCGTATCGCCGGCCCGGCCGCGCCGGCTGGCGGAAAAGAGCCCGACGGGAATGGCGATGACGGTAGAGAGCGCCAGCGCGATCAGCGCCAGCGGCAGGGAAACCGCCATGCGTTCGCGGACAAGGTCGATGACCGGCACCGAATAAGTGTAGGAGCGGCCGAAATCGAGGCTGAGCAGACCGCCGACCCAGTGGAGGTAGCGCAGGAAAAGCGGCGCGTTGAGGCCCATCTGGTTGCGCAGGAGTTCGACCTGCTCGGCGCTGGCGTTGAGGCCAAGCATCAGCCGCGCCGGATCGCCGGGCAGGATTTCGAGCACGGTGAAGACGACCATCGAGGCCAGGATCAAGGTGGCGATGGCAATGGCGAGGCGTTGGAGGAGGTAGGCGGTCATGGTGGAGGGAATGGTGCGTTGCCAAGTGCGATGACTGAGCAAAGGCAGCGTTCTGTCACACCCCCCTCTGTCCTGCCGGACATCTCCCCCTCAAGGGGGGAGATCAGCAGTTTCAGCGCCGGGCTTTCCTTTGCGGCGCTGGCAATTGGCGAAAGCAGAGATGAGAGCGCAATCTCCCCCCTTGAGGGGGAGATGTCCGGTAGCACAGTGGGGGGTGTGAAGGAATGCACACTGTTGCCTGTCGGGCGCCGCCTCAATTCGCCCACTTCACCTTGGTCAGGTCATTCGCCTGGATCGGGGCGTTTTCCCACAGGCCCTGCAGCTTGGCGTCCCAGACGCCGACCTTCGGCAGTTCATAGAGGAACCCCACCACGGCGTCGTCGGCCAGGATCTTCTGTGCTTCGCCGAGCAGCGTGTTGCGCTTGGCGTCGTCGGAGGTGAGGTTCAGCTCGGCGATGATCTTGTCGAAGGCGGGGTTGTCGTAGTTGAAGTAGTAGTCCTTGCGCGAGTAGATATCGATGTCGTTGGGCTCGGTGTGGGAGACGATGGTCAGGTCGTAATCCTTCTTGGTGAACACCTGATCCAGCCACTGCGCCCATTCGACCGGAATGATTTCCAGGTCGATGCCGACATCGCGCAGCTGCGAGGCGATGATCTCGCCGCCAAGCCGTGCATAGGAAGGCGGCGGCAGTTTCAGCGTCGCCTTGATGCCGTTTTCGAAGCCGGCTTGCTTCAGCAGCTCCTTGGCCTTGTCGACATTGTGCGGGTACAGGCCGGTGAGGTCGACATAGGCCTTGCTGGCGGGCGACATGTGCGAGCCGATCGGCACGCCGAGGCCGGCCGAGGCGCCGTCGATGATCGCCTTGCGGTCGAGCGCGAAGGCAATTGCCTGCCGCACCTCGAGCTTGTCGAAAGGCGGCTTCTTGTTGTTGATCGCCAGAATGGTCTCGCCCTCAGTCGAGCCGATCACCACCTTGAAGCGCGGATCGTCCTTGACCTGCGCGACGCTGTCGGGATCGAAGAAAGGGAAAGCCTGGATGTCGCCGGAGAGCAGCGCCGGCACGGCGGCAGCGGCGTCGGGAACGATGCGGAACTCGGCCTTGTCGAGGAACACCGGGGCGCCCCAGTAAGTGTCCGATTTCACCAGCGTGATCGACGAGCCCTTGGCCCAGCTCTGGAATTTGAACGGGCCGGTGCCGATGGGCTTTTCCTTGTTGGTGTCGGCGCTCTCGGGCGCCACGATCACCGCGTCGCCCCAGCCCAGATTGTAGAGGAACGACCCCTGCGGGTTCTTCAGCGTCACCTTGACCGTTGTCGGATCGACGACTTCGACCGTATCGATGGCGGCGAACAGGGCCTTTTGCGCGTTTACGGAATTGTCGGCACGGGCGCGGTCGAGCGAGAACTTCACGTCGCCGGCGTCGAAATCGCTGCCGTCATGGAATTTGACGCCGGTGCGCAGCTTGAAGGTGTAGACCTTGCCGTCGTCGGAAATGGCCCAGCTCTCGGCGAGGTCGGGCAGCACTTCGCCATTCGGGCCGATGCGGGTCAGGCCCTCGAAGACGTTGGCGTAGAGCACTTCGTCGATCGCCGCGGCAGCACCGGCGGTCGGATCGAGATGTGGCGGCTCGAGCGGAATGCCGATCACCAGGTCGGTGCGTGCGGCAAATGCCTGACTGCCGGCCAGTGCCAGCACCGCGGCGGCAAGAATGGTTTTCCACAATTTCATCGTGCAACTCCCAAATGCTCGAACCCTAGTGCGATAGAAGCGTGATTTCGAGGTGGAGTAAATTGCGTTTCGTGCTCTGCAGCGGCGCGGGGAGGAATGTTTTTTCAGCGAAGTCGATGGTTCAGCCCGCGGCCGTGCCCCTGAGCAGCACATTGAGCCCGATCGCCATCACCTTGGCCGACTCCACCATATCAGAGATACCGACCCATTCGTCGGGCCGGTGGGCGAGGTTCAAAATGCCCGGGCCATAGGCGATGCAATCATAGATGTGGCCGATGCGGGCGATGTGCTTCTGGTCGTAAGTGCCTGGTGAAATGACATAATCCGGCTCGCGGGCGAAGATCGCCATGATGCCTTGCGCCACCGCCTTGACCACCGGCGCATCGCGCTCGGTCATCAGCGGCAGCACCTCCATCAGGTCGCGAATCTCGTAATCGAACTTTTTGCGCTCGCGCTTCAGCCGGTCGAGGATATCGGTCACCTCGCTCTTGACCGTGGCAAGGTCCTCCTCGAGCAGGAAGCGGCGATCGATGGTCAGCCGGCAGGCGTCGGGCACGTTGGGTGAGGGCAGGCCGGGGCGGAAATCCTCAGTCTGGCCGCCATGGATCGAGTTGATGTTCATGGTCGAGCGCTTTGCGCCTTCGGGCACGACAGGCATGCGCGTCACCTTGCGATCGAGCGCCGGAAACAGTTCATCCTCGAAGGCCTGCAGCACGGCGCCCATGTGGCGCACGGCATTGTCGCCGAGGAACGGCATCGAGCCATGCGCGATCTCGCCCTTGGTCTCGATCTCCGCCCACCAGACGCCGCGATGGCCAAGACAGATGCGGTCCTTGTTCAGCGGCTCGGGGATGATGACGTGGTCGACCTTGGGTTTCGAGAAATAGCCAAGCTTCGCCAGATGGGCGACGCCGCCGAAGCCGCCGGACTCTTCATCGACGGTGCCGGAGATTTCGATGGCGCCAGGAAAGTCGGGGAATACCTCCATGAAGGCTTCCGCCGCGATGATCGAGGCGGCCATGCCCCCTTTCATGTCGCAGGCGCCGCGCCCGTAGACCTTGCCGTCCTTCACCACGCCGGCAAAGGGATCGACGCTCCAGCCCTCGCCGGCTTCGACCACATCGATGTGCGAGTTGAAATGGACGCAGGCCCCAGGCGAGCGGCCGTCGAAGCGGGCGACGACATTGACGCGGGGATAGCGGTCGGTATCGCCGGGCGTGCCTTCGGCGCGGATGAATTCGGTTTCGAAGCCAAGCCTGCCTAGGCGCGCACCTATATATTCGACGCAGGGGCGATAGGCTTCGCCAGGCGGGTTGATGGTCGGGAAGCGGATCAGGTCGGCGGTCAGTGCGACCAAGTCATCAACACGGGCGTCTATCGCTTTGAAGAGTCGTTCGTTCATTCCCGGATTTGAGCAGGCAAGGGGGTGGTTTTGCAAGCATCGCGCCACTGGCGCCGAAACTTCGTGTCGCAGCGGCAACTACGGCGGGAAAATCGTTCAAATTCGCTGCTTTAGATTGGCGAATTTATCAAGGAGTGTGTGTTAGATCACTCACCTGTCGTTAAAAAGATGAAAAACCGCGTGATGACAGGGCAGGCAAGGGGCATCAAAGGGGTTTGATCTCATGACTAAAATCGTTCTCATGGCAGCTGCTTTTGCGGCGATGCTGTTCGGCACGTCCATCGAAAGCAGGGCTGCCTCGCTGGTGGCCAGCATCGACGTCTCGTCGCAGACCATGACCGTCAGCCAATACGGCCAGGTGCTTTATCGCTGGAGCGTGTCGACCGCCCGCAGTGGCTATTTCACGCCGCGCGGCACCTATCGGCCGCAACGCACGGCGAGGATGTGGTATTCGAAAAAATACCACATGTCGCCAATGCCTTACTCGGTGTTCTTCCATGGCGGCTACGCCATCCACGGCACCGGCGCGGTCAGGCAGCTAGGGCGTCCCGCATCGCATGGCTGCGTGCGGCTGCACACCGCCAATGCCGCGATGTTCTATGCGATGGTGCGCGAAGTCGGCTTCGGCAATACGCGGATCGTTGTTACGAACTGAGGCTATCGACGACTTAAGATTGACGCTGCCGCTGGCCGGTGGCGTTGGCCTGTCCGCGCCGGCGCCGACGCCGGCCCGAGATTTCCCACCTTTTGTGGAACCACATCCACTGTCCCGGATCCTCGCGCACCCAGCGCTCGACCACGTCGGCGAGCAGTTGGGTGGTGGCCGCGACATCGACGCTGCCGCTTTCATTGCGCGGCAAGGTCAGCTTGTCCTCGATCTCGAGGCGGAAGCGGTTGCCTGGCAGCCGCACACATCGCGCCGGATAGACGTCGCAATCATAGTGACGGGCGAGCATGCCCAGAACCGGATTGCTCTGGCACGGGCGACCGAAGAAGATCGTCTCCAGCCCGCTGGAGAATTTCTGGTCGACCAAAACGCCGATATTGCCGCCTTTCTCCAGAATCGACGCCAGCGCGAAGGAGGCGCCGGTCGAAGACGGCAGCAAGGCGCCCATGCTCGAACGCCGCGTCGAATGGATATAATCGGCGAGGTAAGGATTGTTCGGGGGACGAAACAGCGCCGTGATCTTCATGCCGAACGTCGCGGCTGCCACGGGCAGCAGTTCGAAATTGCCGAGATGGCCGGTGAACAGGATATGCGGTTTGTCCTCGCCAGCTATCTGATGGAAATGATCGGCGCCACCGACTTCGACGCGGCCGGGCGTCGCTGCGTTCGGATCATAGTCGAAGAGCGCGTCGAGAAAGATGTATTCGGCGGCGAGCCGGGCCATGTTGCCCCACATGTCGGAGGCGATGGCCTCGATCTCGACATCGCTCTTTTCGGGATAGGCAAGGCGCAGATTGTTGATGGCGACGCGGTGACGCCCGACCCACGGACCGATGCGCCGGGCCGCCCGGTCGGCGAAATTGAGCGCCCTGTCCGCGGGCAAGAGGCGCAGCAGCGAGATGATCGTCATCGCCACGCGCGCCACCAGCCAGTGCTCCATCTGGCGCAGTCTTCGGCCATAGCGGAACATGAAGTCCCGGCGGGCTTTCTTGAACACCTTGCCGACCATAGTCCTAAGAAACGCGCAGGATGATCTTGCCGAACACGTCGCGGCCTTCCATGCGCTTCAACGCGGCGTCGATGCCGTCGAAGCCGACCTCGGTGTCGATGACAGGTGCGACCTGTCCCGCCGCCATCTTCTGCATGGCGTTGGCCATGTTCTCCATGCGGCAGCCGAAGGACCCAAGCAGCTTCAGCTGCTGCTGGAACAGCTGCATCAGATTGATCTGCGTCGACACGCCGGAGGTCGAGCCGCAGGTGACCAGGCGGCCGCCGCGCTTGAGGCACAGCATCGAGGCGGCAAAGGTGTCGGCGCCGACATGCTCGAAGACGACGTCGACGCCCTTCTTCCTGGTGAGCTTGCGCACGACGCCTTCGAAACGGTCGTCGCGGTAGTTGATGACGTGATCGGCGCCGAGGGCCTTGGCCTTGTCGATCTTGTCGTTGGAGCCGACCGTGGTGATGATGGTGCAACCCATGCGCCTGGCCAGCTGGATCGCCGCCGAGCCGATGCCGGAGCCGCCGGCATGGATGAGGATGGTTTCGCCGGGCTGCAGCTTGGCATTGTCGAACAGCATGTGCTCGACGGTGCCGAAGGTGACAGGGGCGACGGCAGCGCCGACGTCGGTCACGCCGGGAGGGGCAGGGACCAGCAGGCGCGCCGGCAGGTTGATCTTCTCCTGCGCAAAGCCGTCGAGATGGAAGCCGTGGACGCCCGAGACATGTTCGCAGAGATTGTCACGGCCTTCGCGGCAGGCGCGGCAAAGGCCGCAGGTGCGCGCGCCGTAGATCGATACCAATTGTCCGGGCAGCAGGCTGGACACGCAGGGGCCGACAGCCTCGACCTCGCCGGAGGCTTCGGCGCCGACGACCAGCGGCAGCTTGCGCTTGGCGAACGCCATGCCGCGCCAGCCCCAGACGTCGATATGGTTCAGCGCCACCGCCTTGATGCGCAGCGTGACTTCGCCCAATGCGGGGGGCGGCGGGGGCGGCAGGTCCACCGTTTCAAGACGGCGGTCCTCGATAAGTTGCAGTGCGCGCATGGAGCCTGTCAGTTCA
Source organism: Mesorhizobium sp. LNJC391B00 (assembly GCF_000502535.1). NCBI lineage: Bacteria > Pseudomonadati > Pseudomonadota > Alphaproteobacteria > Hyphomicrobiales > Phyllobacteriaceae > Mesorhizobium > Mesorhizobium sp. LNJC391B00. The sequence goes on along the minus strand of NZ_AYWI01000002.1, from coordinate 217,511 downwards.
GTCTGGCTGAAAAAGGTCGCTTAGACCGGTTCCCGCGCCATGACAAGGCAAGTGTTCTGGCCGCCGAAGCCGAACGAGTTCGAGAGCACGGTGCCGACTTCGGCATTGCGCTTCTTGTTGGGCACCACGTCGAGCACGATTGCCGGGTCGGGATTGTCGTAGTTGATGGTCGGCGGAATGACGCTTTCGCGCATGGTCATCAGCGAAAACGCCGCTTCGACAGCACCCGCCGCCGACAGCGTGTGGCCGATCATCGACTTGTTGGACGAGACCGGCATCGAGCCGATGCGATCGCCGAACACGGTCGACAGCGACAGATGCTCCATCTTGTCGTTTTCCGGCGTCGAGGTGCCGTGAGCGTTGACGTAGTCGATCTCGTCCTTGCTCAAGCCGGCATCGGCAAGAGCGGCGCGCACTGCTGCGATCGCCGGGGAACCGTCGGGCTTGGAACGGGTGCGATGGAAATCGTCGGCCTTTTCACCGCAGCCGCGCAGGATGCCGAGAACGCTGGCGCCCCGGGCAAGGGCTGCCTCAAGCGATTCCAGCACCAGCGCGCCGGAGCCTTCGGCCAGCACAAAGCCGTCGCGGTCCCTGGAGAAGGGTTTTGACGCCTTTTCAGGGATGTCATTGTGGGTCGACAGCGCCGAGAGCAACGAAAAGCGGATCAGCGCCTCGGCGGTTGCCGAACCGTCGGCGCCGATCGACAGCGCCCGGTCGCATTCGCCGCGGCGGATCGCCTCGACCCCGAGCTGGATTGCGGTGGCGCCCGAAGCGCAGGCCGTCGACAGCGTGATCGGCAGGCCGCGCGTGCCAAAGCGGTCGGCCAGCCGGTCGGCGATCGCGCCGAACTGCGTGCTTGCGAACGTATCTGTTTCCTTCAGCCCGCGCGCCACCCTGAGCAGCCTTTCGGCGCCGGCGCCTTTGCCGTCGGAATTGTAAAGCGCGAAGCGGTCGTGCCAGTCGAGTTCGACCGGCGGCGAGGCGAGGAAGAGCGGGCCACCGAAATCAGAGGAATCGAGGCCGGATTCGGCCACCGCCTCATTCGCGGCGGTTTCGGCCAGTTCGTAGGTCAGCAGGCTGGCGCCTTTCGAGCTTGAGTCGAGGAAATCGACCATGCCGGAGATGCGGGTGTTGAGGTGGTCGACGGGAAAGCGGGTGATCGGGTGGATGCCCGATTTGCCGGAGGTCAGTGCCGCCCAATTGTCTGCCTTGCCGACGCCGAGCGAGGTTACCACGCCGATGCCGGTGACGGCGACGATCGGCCTGCCCATGTGATCTCTGAGATTGGCCATCCGGAACCTCTTAACTTTGCAGCATGATCGCGCAGCGCTGCTTCAAGCAGCGTTGACCAGCGCCATGCCCTCGAATTGGTGATAGCCGATCGCCGTTGCGAGCACGGTTTCGGGAATGCCTTCGAACGGCTTCTCGGCCGCGGCGTCGAATACGGGGTAGGCGGCCTTGCGGTCGACGGCCAGGGCGGCGAGGGCGACCGCGAATGGAAACTGCGCTTCCTTCATATGCCCGGTCAGCGTGGCGAAGCCGCGCGCCGATATCGCCGGATTGGCATCCAGCGCTGACTTTTCGGCTGACGTTGCGGTATGCGCCCCGGAGGCGCCCGACAGGGCCAGCAACTTGCCGTTCGGGAGAGTTGCCTGTTTGAGCAGTGTCGCGATCTCGGCGTCAAGCTCGCCGCGCGAACGCCGGGCGCGGCCTGAGACGACCGGTCCGAGCTCGGCATAGATTTTGCGGCCGCGGCTTTGCGCGTGTTCGCGCTGCTCCAGCACCAGGAACGCGCCGCCGGAGCCGGAGACCAGGCCGCCGCCCTCGGCGCCCTGTCTCTGCCAGACCGGCTTCCATGGGCCGCGATGCAGATAGCCGGCCAATTCATAGCCGAGCAGCATGTCGGAATGTTCGGTCTGGAAGGCGCCACCGACCAGTATGTGCGTCGACTGTCCGGAGCGGATGCGCGCGGCGGCGGTCTCGACGGCGGCGACGCCGGCACCTTCCTCGCCCATGAAGGTCCTCGACGATCCCGTCACCTTGTGGACGATGGAGATGTTGCCGGCGAGCAGATTGGAGAGCTGGGCCAGGAAAAGCGTCGGCCGCAATTCGGTGGTCAGTTTCTCGTTGAGCAGCACGTCGCGGTCGTTGCGGCTCTCGGACGCTGCGAGGATGGCGGCATCGACCGCCTCGTCTCGCTCGCCGCCGCCGGCAGCGACAACCATGTCCATGGTCGTGCAGAGCTCGTCATTGCCCTTGATGCCGGCGTCGTCCAGCGCCATGCCGGCGGCATAGGTGCCCAGCCTCTGCCATGTTTCCATCTGCCGCTGGTCACCGCGCTTGGCGATCTGCAAGTTCCAGTCGATCTCCGGCAGGGGATGCACGGTGTAGGGCGCAAAGCGCGCGGATTCGAGCACCGGCTGCAGGCCCGGCTGCGCCAGCTTCTGCCAGTGGGTATCCGGACCCTCTCCCAGCGAGGAGACAAGGCCGATACCGGTGATGACGACGTCGCGAGGGCTGCTCATGAGCGGCTTTGTGGGTCAGGCGGCGCAGCCCGTCAAGGCCGCGCGCCAGCCGATATCAGGCGGTCTTGGCGGCGACCAGCGCGTCGATCTTGGCGCACAGGTTCTTCATGACGAAGTAATCGTCGGTCGAAGCCTTGCCGTCATTGACTTCCTGGGTCCACTTTTCCAGCGGCACCTTGATGCCGAATTCCTTGTCAATGGCAAAGACGATATCGAGGAAATCGAGACTGTCGATGCCGAGATCGTCGATCGTGTGGCTCTCGGGAGTGATGGTGTCGATATCGATCTCGCTGGTGTCGGCAATGATCTTGGCGACTTTGTCGAACGTGGTGGACAAGGGCTCTTCCTTCGGTTGCGGGCGGAATCTGTCCGCATCTGGTTTGGGCGCTGTCTAATCGGTTTTTCCCGGCAGGAAAAGGCCTGATGCGCGGGGCGCAGATGGGATGGCCCTCCCGTGAAGACAAGAAGGGCCGCCCGACAAGCTGGTGGCCCTTCCAGTTGACGTTACGTCAGCTCAGTTTTCACGGAGCTTGACCACTGGCTCTCTCAGAACGTGACGCGGCCGAGCACGCGCAAGCCATCGCCCTGCGGCTCGACCACCACCGCTTCGCCCTCGCGCGGCGAGACGCCGGTCAGCGCGACGATGTTTTCGAGATGCGTGACCATGACCAGATTGTCGGAACCGGTGTAGGCGCGGATTTCCTTCATCACCGCGTCGAGCTGCGCGGCCTTCTCGGTCGGATCGCTCCTCAGGAGGTCGAGCGGCGCAAAAAGCTCCGGCTCCGCCTCGAAGGCGATGCGGGCGGTGTCGAGGCAGCGGCAATATCGGCTGGACAGCACCCGCTCGATGGGGGCGGCACGGGCGCCGAACAAGGCGCCGATCTTGCTCGCCTGCTGCTTGCCGCGCGCCGATAGGTTGACCTGGGTGGCGCAGTTGTCGATGACGAAATTGGCGGGGTCGGTGGTGCCGGTGACCAGTGCGTGGCGAAGCAGCACGACATGGCCGCCGTCACGCAGCAGCGCCCAGCCGGCGTCGGTCGCGTGGGCGACGGCGGGAACAGCAAGCAGGAACAGCGACAGCACAAATCGAATCATCGAAACCTTTCCGGGAGCCGGATGCCGCTCCGGTCATTCTGATATAGGGATCGGAAAGCCGGCACAAAGACAAGCGAAAGGCGAACCCTCGGTTCGCTTCACATTTTCGCCATTTGCTTCTTCGCCAGCTCGATCTTCTGATCGGTGAGCGGGATAGGGATCGTGTAGCCGGCTTCGGTGAAGCCCTGCTTGGCGTTCTCGAAGAATTCGATCGCCTTGAGATATTCCGGCTTGCCCGCGCCATAGCTGGCGCGGTTCCAGTGGACGTCGCCGATATTGTTCTGCTCGAAGGCCCACTGCAGCGGCTGACTTTCGCGCGTAAACACCTTCAGCGCCGCCGTGAACGCGGCTTCGGCGTCGTTGAGATATTTGTCGGTCCGTTGGAGATTGCCGAGATTGAGCAGGCTCATACCGATGCCATTTTGAGCGTTGGCCCAGTCGACCGGCGCGGCCTCGATGGTGAGTATTTCGAGCGCGGCTCGCCGCGCCGCAATCGAATCCTGCAGCGTCTTGGCATCGCCATTGCTCATGCTCAACCAGTGCAGCGTCGAGCCCAGGCCGGCCTGGGCCATTGCCCATTGCCGCGGGTTGGTCTCGCGCTTGTACTCGCGCAACGCATTGCCGTAGGCGTCGACCGCCTCGCTGTAATGCTCGGGCTTGTCGGTGACGCCGCCGAGAAGCTGCAGCGTGTTGCCGAGATTGTAGTAGCTCATCGCCCAGTCCTGCGGGAACTTCCGCCTGACATAGACCTGCCGTGCCGCCTGGAAGGCTGCCGCCGACTGTTCCAGCTTGGCCGCATCACGCGTGCGCTGGCCCAAAGTCTGATAGATCGAGCCGAGATTGTTCTGGGCTGACGCCCAGTCCATCGGGAAGCGCTTGCGGGTAAACACCGTCAGAGCGTCGTCATAGGCAGCAGCAGCTTCTTCGAGCGTAGCCGTGCCCATATCGAAGCGGGCGATACCGCTCAGCGCATTGCCCAGGTTGAGGCGGCTGGTCGCCCAGGACACCGGGAAAGTTTCGCGGGTTCGCACTTCCAGCGCGGCGCGAAACGCGTCGGCCGCCTCGTTGATCTTCGCCTTGTCGTTGAGCTGGATGCCAAGCGTTACAAGCGTGTTGCCGAGATTGTTCTCGACCATCGCCCATTCCACGGGTGCTTTCTCGCGTGTGTATTCCTCAAGCGCCAGCCGGTAGGCTGCTTCCGCCTGGGTGAGATGCTCGCCGGCAGGCTCACGCTCGGAGAGTGCATAGAGCGCGAGGCCTAGATTGTTCTGCGAACCGGCCCAGTCCAACGGCAGCTTGTCGCGCGGACGCTTCTCAAGGGTGGCGCGCGTCGCCGCCACCGCTTCATTGAGACGCTTCGGGTCGCTCTCGCGTTCGCCGATCTTCAGAAGCACGTTGGCCAGGTTGTTCTGCGCCGCGGCCCAGTTGCGGTCGTCCTTCTCGCGCTCGAACACCACCAGCGAATCGCGGAAAATCACCGCTGCTTCTTCGAGATGCGCAGTCTCGGTTTCGCGCTCTCCAATGGTCTGCAGCACCACCGCCATGTTGTTGCGGGTGATTGCCCAGTCGCGATTCTGTTCGCCGTTGGGGATGAAGTTCAAGATGGTGCGATAGGCCTCGATGGAGTGCTGCAGCGCATCGAGGTCGCCGGTGGCGTAGCCATGAGCGTTCAACGCCTCGGCCTCCTGGTTCTTGTAGTTCCAGCGCAGCTTTTCGTCCCACTTCTCGACCAACGAATACGCCTTGGCATAGTCGTTGGCGGCGGATTTGTAGTCGAAGACCAGCGCGGCGGCGTCGGCGCGTTTGGCATAGATGGCGGCGTCGGCGATGCGCTTTTGCCGGAGCAGGTCCTCGGCCTCGTCGACCGCACCGCTGTTTTCCTCGATCCGGCCGACCGCGTCGTCGAGGAATTTGCGCGCCGTCACCATGGCGCCCTGGCCTATGGCCTTGTCGGCGGATGCGACCAGGCGACTGATCTCGGGATCGTCGGTGCGTAATGCGGCGCGCTCGGCCATCATCTTCTTCAGACGCTCGGCCTGGCTGTCCAGCACCTTCTGCAGGTCGTTCGGGTCCTCCGGGATCTTTTCCGTGCCGAGCGCCTTGAGCACGCCGTAGAGCGCGTCAAGGGGCACGCCGTCCTGCAGAGAAGCCAACTCCACCTGAGCCCGTTTGGGATCGGGCAGGTCGGAAATGGTCAGCAGCAATTGCCGCCGCTCACCGGTGATCAGCCCGTCGTCGCCGGTCGGTTCCGGCGGCGCGACGCCGAAATAGAGCAGGCGACGCAGACTCTCGCTGACCCAGGGGCGCTGCTTTGCCTTGGTGTCGAGATAGACCTCCTCGGTGACCATGCGCATGACCGAGCCGAATTCCGTGCCTTTCATCGCGGTGAGGTGGCGCAGCAGGGCGGCGGCGTAGGGGCTGTTTTCGCCGGCTGCGCCATCAAGCGCGGGTCGGCCCGGCTCGGCGGCGAAGCCGACCACGGTTCCCAGGCTGGCATCATCCACTGAGGCATCGGCGAGGGCCTTGGCGCCGCGCACCGGCTCCAGCCCACCGGCGCCCACAGGCTCGGCGGAAGCCGTCGGCCCGCGGCGCACGACCGCGTCCGGCGGAAACGGGTTGGTGCGGCAGGCGTCAAGCAGCACGATCGTCATCGGCACGGTCTTTTTCAGCTCGTCCATGACGGCTGAAATCGGCACCAGCGCCTCACCGGCATTTTTCAACGACGAGACGTCGGCATCGACCGGCACCAGATAATTCTCGCCGCCCGCCTCGATGCCGTGGCCGGAATAATAGATGAAGGCGACGTCGGCGCCTTCGGCGTCCTCGACAAACCGATCGAGATCGCGCTTCAGCTTGGCGGCATCGCGATCGGTGACGTTGCGGGCGTCGAAGCCGAGGTCGGTCAGCATCTTGGCCATGTCGCGGGCGTCGTTGGCCGGGTTGGCAAGGGCTGCGATGTGTTCGTATTTCGACTGGCCGATGATCAGCGCCACGCCCTTGAGACTTTTGGTCTCGGCGGCCTGGGCCACAAATACGCCAAGGCAAAGCAGTATAGCGACGAAAGCCGCCAGCCACTCCTGTCTGACCAGCCACTCCTGTCTGAAATGACGCTGTTTCGGCGTCGCAACCATTCGCTGTGTGTCCGCCCTGATGATCCCAAGCCTGTATAGCGCTGCCACCCGACCATGATCAAATTCAGGCGCCGGGCGGATCGAGGATCAGTTTCTGAAGATCATGACGATTGCGCTGGAATCCGGGCTCGCCTATCCCTGAAAAGATGTCTCCGCTTACCGAAACCGTTCTTTTCGTCTTCAGCCTCGTCGCGCTCGGCTATGTCACCGGGCTCACCGGCTATCTGAAACCGGCCAGCGGGGACGGCATCTCCGAATTCGCCATCAACGTGGCGATGCCGCTGCTGCTGTTTCGGACGATGGTGAATTCGGATTTCCACGGCGTGGCGCCCTGGTCGCTGTGGGGTGCTTATTTCGCGGCAGTTGCAATGACATGGGCCGCCGGCCATCTGGTGACGACACGGATCTTCGGGCGGGACGCGCGCACCGGCATCGTCGGTGGAGTGTCGTCATCCTTCTCGAATGTGGTGTTGCTGGGCATTCCCTTCGTTCTCGGCGTATTCGGGTCCAGCGGATTCGAAGTGCTGTCGCTGCTCGTTTCCGTGCATCTGCCGACCATGATGATGGCTTCGATCATCATGTTCGAGATATTTGGCCGCGGCGGCAGCGAGCCCGTACACCCGCTGCGCATCATCCAGAGCTTTCTGAGAAGACTGTTCACCAATCCGTTGATCATCGGCATCCTGGCCGGGCTGGCATGGCGCCTCACCGGCGCGCCGCTGCCGAACCTTGCCACGCGGCTGGTCGATGCGCTGGCTAACACCGCCGGGCCGGTGGCGCTGTTCGCCATGGGGCTCAGCCTGCGCCGTTTCGGCATTTCCGGTAACATCCGACCGGCGCTGGCGCTGTCGACGCTGAAACTGTTCCTGATGCCGGCGCTGGTCCTCGGCCTGGTCTGGCTGTTTGGCCTGCCGCCCTTGACGGCCAAGGTGGCGGTCGTGGTGGCGGCGCTGCCGTCCGGCATCAATTCCTATCTCATCGCCGTGCAGTTCAACACCGGCCAGGCGCTGGCGTCGAACCAGATGACCATCGCCACGGCAAGCGCGGTTGTTACAACCGCCTTTTGGCTGACGGTGGTGGTTCATGTCTTTGGGTAAGCTTGGTCTTTGGCAAGGCTGGGGGCCAAACTAATTTACACGTGAATTTTCTCTGGCGTTTGGCTGGCCCAAAGCCTATATGCCATCTTGCAATTGCTTGCCGAGCTTGCCCTAGGTAAAGAGCAGTGGCTCAGCGTGTCGGGCATCCAGGCCATTGTGCGCGCGCTCATCGAAGACATCCACAGACCGGCCCGTCAGTGCGCCGAACGGAGGCTAGACCATGCTGCAGAAAACCAGCCATTTCATGCGCCAGGCCAATCTCATCAATGGCGAATGGGTGCAGGCCGACAGCGGCCAGACGGTCGACGTCAACAACCCGGCCACCGGTCTCAAGATCGGCACCGTGCCGAAGTCGGGCAAGGCGGAAACCCGCCGCGCCATCGAAGCCGCAAGCGAAGCCTTCAAGACCTGGCGCAAGACGACCGCGCTGGAGCGCTCGAAGCTTCTGCGCAAGCTGCATGACGCGATGATGGACAATCAGGATGTGCTGGCCGAACTGCTCACCATCGAGCAGGGCAAGTCGCTCGCCGAATCCAAGGGCGAGATCGGTTCGGCTGCCGCCTACATCATGTGGTTTGCCGAGGAAGGCCGCCGCACCTATGGCGATGTCGTGCCATCACCATGGGGCGATCGCCGCATCCTGGTGACCAAGGAGCCGGTCGGCGTCATTGCCGCCATCACGCCGTGGAATTTCCCCTCCTCGATGCTTGCCCGCAAGCTCGGCCCCGCGCTTGCCGCCGGCTGCACCGCCGTGGTCAAGCCGGCTTCGCAGACGCCGTATTCCGGCCTCGCATGGGGCGCGCTCGCCGAGGAAGTCGGCTTCCCCAAGGGCGTCATCAACATCCTGACGGGTGCTGCCGGCGAAATCGGCGACGAGATCTGCGCCAATCCGCTGGTTTCGAAGATCACCTTCACCGGCTCGACCGAGATCGGCAAGCTGCTGATCCAGAAGTCGTCCGTCACCGTCAAGAAGGTCTCGATGGAACTCGGCGGCAATGCGCCGTTCGTGGTCTTCGACGATGCCGACCTCGATCGCGCGGTCGCCGGCGCCATCACCGCCAAATACCGCAATTCAGGCCAGACCTGCGTGTGCACCAACCGCTTCCTGGTGCAGGCCGGCATCTACGACAAGTTTGTCGAGAAGCTGGCGGCTGCCAGCAATGCGCTGAAGGTTGGCTCGGGCCTGGAAGAGGGCGTGCAGCAGGGACCGCTGATCGATGTGAAGGCGGTCGAGAAGGTCGAGGAATTCATCGCCGACGCCACGTCGAAGGGCGGCAAGGTCGTTGCCGGCGGCAAGCGCCACGCGCTTGGCGGCTCATTCTTCCAGCCGACCGTCATCGCCGATGCGAAGCCTGACATGCGCTTCATGAAGGAAGAGATTTTTGGCCCGATCGCCCCGGTGTTCAAGTTCGAGACCGAGGAGGAAGCCATTGCGCTTGCCAACGACACCGAGTTCGGCCTTGCCGCCTATTTCTACACCAGCGACCTCGGCCGCGCCTTCCGGGTCATGGAAGGCCTGAAATACGGCATGGTCGGCGTCAATGAAGGCCTGATCACCACGCCGGAAGCGCCGTTCGGCGGTGTCAAGGAATCGGGCCTCGGCAAGGAAGGCGGACATCAGGGCATCGAGGATTATCTCGACACCAAATATGTCTGCATTGGCGGCCTCGGCCTCTAAATCATTGACGGGCAGGGCAGGGCAGGCCGCGGGCCGGCCCTTGCCAGACGACATTCAGCCGGACTGGAGCGGTTCAGCGTTTCACGGAAACGCCGAACCGCTCCAGTTCTTTGTTTTTTGCAATTCCGGACGGAAAACCGTTTCACACTTTTCCTGGAATTGCTCTAAGTCGATAGATCGACGAATTAGCATTTGGACATAGCGATGAAGGACGGCGAAGTCTTCGGCACGACGCAGGCAGGCGAACCCGTTCGCCGTTTCACCATCCGGGGCGGCGGCGTCAGCGCCAACATCATCGGGCTCGGCGCAATCATCCAGGATCTGCGGCTCGCCGGTCACGACGCGCCGCTGGTGCTGGGCTACGACCGCTTCGAACCTTACGAGACCGACCGGGCCTTCTTCGGCGCGGTCGTCGGCCGCTATGCCAACCGCATCCGCGACGGCCGCTTCACCATTGCCGGCCAGCGCTACCAGACCGAGCGCAATTTCCTCGGCAAGCACACGCTGCATGGCGGCTCGGAGGGCTTCTTCCACCGGCCGTGGACGGTTTCGCTGCACGGCCGGGATTTTGTCACGCTGACCCTGCACGATCCCGAGGGCACGATGGGCTTTCCCGGCGCGCTCGACGTCACCTGCACCTACCGGCTGAAGATTCCCGGCACGCTCTCGATGGAACTGACCGCCACTTGCGAGGAGCCGACGCTGTGCAATCTGGCGCAGCATTCCTATTTCAATCTCGACGATGGCGGCACCGGCGACATTCTCGACCACCGGCTGATGCTGAACGCCGGCGCCTATACGCCTGTCGATGGCGAGATGATCCCGACCGGCGTCGTCAAACCTGTCGACGGCACGCCCTTCGACTTCCGCCAGGCGCGGCCGCTGCGCATGGAAACGGAAGGCGAGCAGCTTCCCTACGACGTTAATTTCTGCCTGGCGTCAGCCCGGGGCCCGCTTCACCAGGTGGCGTGGGCGCAAGGCGCCAATTCCGGCGTCGAGATGGAAGTCTGGACCACCGAGCCGGGCCTGCAGCTTTACACCGGCCAGTATGTCGCGCCGACCTCGGGCGGCCTGGACGGACGGCGCTACAAGGCGTTTTCCGGCTTTTGCCTGGAAGCGCAGACCTGGCCCGACGCGCCGAACCGGCCCTATTTCCCACAGGCCACGCTGTGGCCGGGCCAGATCTATCATCAGGTGACGGAATATCGTTTCAGGCTTCCCTAAGGTCTTAGCCCTCGAAAGCGGTTCTTAGAACCTCGAACGGCGCCAGCGCGCCTCGCACCTGGACGACTGTGGCGGCGACGCGATGCGCGCGCTGCACGGCATCCGCCGGGGCATGGCCGGCCAGCCGGGCGGCGAGATAGCCGCCATTGAAGGAATCGCCGGCGCCGGTGGTGTCGACCGGGGTGGCGACATGCTGGGCCGGAACCGGCTGCAGGGCTCCGCCAGTGGCGATCAGCGCGGGTTCCTCGCCATTCTTGACGACGACTTCGCCGACCAGTTTTCCGAACCGCTCGGCGGTCGCTTGCGGTGCCGAGTCGCCGAACAGCATCTGCTCGTCGGGAAAGGTCGGTAGCGCGATGTCGGCGACGGCAAGCGCGTCGAGGATCGCGGCTTGCGCCTCCTCGCGGCTCTGCCACAGGCGCGGCCGGTAGTTGGGGTCGAAGGCGACGAGCGAACCGGCAGCCCGCGCCTTGGACACTTCCGCCAGCAACGTCTTGCGCGCGGCGGCATCCAGAATTGCCAAGGTGATTCCGGAAAAATACACAAGAGCTTGGTTTTCAAGGCTTTTTGCCAAGGCGGGCGGGTCCGAGGCGAGCCGCCTGGCCGCCGCGTCGCTGCGCCAGTAGGTGAAGGCGCGTTCGGCGCCGGTCAAGGTGATGGCGTAGAGGCCGGGCCGCGCGCCTGGGATGACCGGGCTGGCGCCGATGTCAATGCCGTTTTCGGCGAAGAACGAAATCTGGCCCTGCGAGAAGGGATCGTCGCCGAAGGCCGAGACATAGGTCGCCGGCCGCTCGCCGCTCAGCGCATGCAGCGCCCACAGCGTGTTGAACGTGTCGCCGGCAAAGCCCATGCGCCAGTTCGGCCCGGCCTGGCCGGACAGTTCGAGCATGCATTCACCGATCGAAGCGACGCCGTCTGCTGCCATGTATCTGTCTCCGGATCAGTTCGCTGCTGTAGCTTTTTGCGGCCGGCAGCGCCATGCTTGGCGGCGGCGGTTTTTTGCGCCAGAAGCGTTTTCCCACAGAAGCGGGGACGCGAATTGCTTCCCGAGACGTTATGCCCAGAAGAGGAACCGGTTTGGCATCGATATGGCGTTATCTTCTTGCGGGCGTTGGTCTGGCCGCCTTGCTGGCTGGCATATTGGCGATCGTCTATCTGACCGCGCCGCAGTCGGCGCCGGGCCCCGATGTTTCGCGCTCGAAGAAGACGGCGAACGGCTTGTTTGTCGCCAGCATTCAGCCGGAACGCGGCGTTATCCGGCAAGGCGAACTGCAATCCTGGTTGCTGACCCTGAAGACGGTCAACGGCGATTCCGTGGAAGGTGCGGCGATCTCGGTGTCCGGCGGCATGCCGCAGCACAATCACGGCTTGCCGACCAGTCCGCAGGCGACCGATTATCTTGGCGAGGGGCGCTACAGGATCGAGGGGCTGAAATTCACCATGAGCGGCGTGTGGCAGTTGCGCTTCGCCATTTCGGCGGCGGCCGGTTCCGACACGGTCGTCTTCAACGTGGTGCTGTGAGCGGATGAACGGCCTGTTGCGCCTTCTGGCATTGGCGGCGGTCGTGCTCGTTGCCGGCTGCGGCAAACCGGATTTTTCCGATGCCGAGAAGAAGACCATCGCTTCGCTGGCGCTGAACACCTTGCCGGCGCTCAAACCCGACACCACCAACCGGTTCGCCGACGTGCCGGCCGCCGCCGCCTTGGGCTCCACTCTGTTCTTCGACCAGGGCATGAGCCGCGACGGTAACGTATCCTGCTCGACCTGCCACAAGATCGACCGGCAGTTCCAGGATGACCTGCCGCAATCCGTCGGCGTCGGCCGAACCAACAGGCGCTCGATGCCGCTGGCCGGCATTGCCCGCAATCCGTGGTTCTTCTGGGATGGACGGCGCGACAGCCTGTGGGCGCAGGCGCTGACGCCGCTGGAAAACCCGCTCGAGCAGGCGGGGAACCGCGCGGCCTTCGCGCATTACATCCAGAAGCGGTTCGGCGAGCGCTACGAGCGCATCTTCGGGCCACTGCCGGATCTTTCCGCCGTGCCGGCCAACGCCAGCCCGCTTGGCAACGAGGCCGAGCAGGCGGCGTGGAAGGCAATGACCGCGGCCCAAATGGACGACGTCAACCGCGTCTTTTCCAATATCGGCAAGGCGATCGCCGCCTTCGAACGGTCGATCGAACCGGCACAGACGCGCTTTGACCGCTTTGCCATCGATCTTGCGTCAGGCGCCAAGCCGAAAGCCGACGATGCCTTTTCGCCGGAGGAGATGCTCGGGCTGAAACTGTTCATCGGCAAGGCCAATTGCGTCACCTGCCATAACGGCCCGCGCTTCACCGACAACGCTTTCCACAACACCGGCGTGCGGCCGGTCAGGGANGACGATGCCTTTTCGCCGGAGGAGATGCTCGGGCTGAAACTGTTCATCGGCAAGGCCAATTGCGTCCCCTGCCATAACGGCCCGCGCTTCACCGACAACGCTTTCCACAACACCGGCGTGCGGCCGGTCAGGGATTTGCCATTGGATCGCGGCCGTTTCGATGCGGTGGCCCAGGTTCAGGCCGACCCATTCAACTGCTTCGGCGCCTTCCGCGATGGCGACGCCGGCGCCTGCGGAGAACTGCGCTTCATCGTCAAGGCAGCACCCGAACTGATGCGTGCCTACAAGACGCCGTCGCTGCGGGGCGCGGCGACACGGCCGCCCTATATGCATGCCGGACAGTTCTCCACGCTGGAGGAGGTGGTGGCGCACTACGCGAAGGCGGAGGCGGCCGTTGAAGGCACCTCCGAAGTGCACCCGTTGCAACTGTCGGACCGCGAACGCGCGGCGCTGGTGGCGTTTTTGAAGACGCTGTCGGAGTGAGCTAGCGATCCTTCACCGTCTCCATGGCCACGAAGGTCGAGGTCTGCGCAACATGCGGCAGTGCCGAGATGCGCTCGCCGAGCACGCGGCGATAGGCGGCGATGTCGGTGGTACGGACTTTCAGGAGATAATCGAAGCTCGACGCCATCATGTGGCACTGCTCGATCTCCGGCACGGCCTGCACCGCGCGATTGAAAGCATCGAGCGCGGCCGAGCGTGTGTCCGACAGTTTGACCTGGACGAAGGCGACATGGCCTTCGCCCATGCGCTCGCGATCGATGATCGCCTGATAGCCCCTGATATAGCCGTCCTTCTCCAGGCGCTTCACCCGCGCCTGCACCGGCGTCTTCGACAGGCCGACCTTGCCGGCCAGTCCAGACATGGATAGCCGCCCGTCGCGCGCCAGCGCCGACAGGATGTTTCTGTCGATGCGGTCCAATTGGTCTTCTGTCACGGATATCATAGTCCACCTGATAACGATTCAACCGTAATGATAGACCGATCGGCCTGCCATGTCGATTTCTTTGGACCGGCCGAAAATGCGGCTCTGTGCTAGCTTGCGCCATTCGGTCCGGCGACCGCCGGCCCGCTCCCAGATGCNGGCCGAAAATGCGGCTCTGTGCTAGCTTGCGCCATTCGGTCCGGCGACCGCCGGCCCGCTCCCAGATGCTTGCTCAGCAGGGACCGCCATGCCGCTCGACACCATTCGCCAGCAGATCCGCGCCAACTACCTGCCCGACGAAGACGCGGCTGTGAAGCGCCTGGCTGCGGCGACAGAACTTTCGGCCGATGACCGCAAAGCCGTCTCGGCCCGTGCCGCGGATCTGGTGCGCGCGGTGCGCGGCTCGTCCGACCCGCGGCTGATGGAGGTTTTTCTCTCGGCCTACGGCCTCTCCACCAAGGAAGGCGTGGCGCTGATGTGCCTGGCCGAGGCACTGCTGCGCGTGCCTGACACCGAGACCATGGACGACCTGATCGCCGACAAGATCGCACCGCATGACTGGTCGGCGCATTCGGGCGGTTCGAGCTCGATCTTCGTCAACGCCTCGACCTGGGCGCTGATGCTGACCGGCCGTGTGCTCGACGAAGGCGAGGGCGGCATTGAAGGCACGCTGCGCTCGATGGTTCGCCGGCTGGGCGAGCCGGTTATCCGCAAGGCGGTCGCCGCCGCCATGCGCGAAATGGGCGAGCAGTTCGTGCTCGGCCGCACCATTGCGGAAGCCGTCAAGCGCGGCAAGTCGATGATCCAGAAAGGTTATCTCTATTCCTTCGACATGCTGGGCGAGGCCGCCCGCACCGAGGCCGACGCGCTGCGCTACCTCAAAGCCTATGCCGATGCGATCTCCTCGCTCGATTCAGGCTCCAACGGTCCCGATATCCGCCAGAACCACGGCATCTCGGTCAAACTGTCGGCGCTGCATCCGCGCTACGAAGAGGCACAGAAGGAAAAGATGCTGCCGGTGATGGCCGAGCGGCTGCTGTCGCTGGCGCTGGCCGCACGCCATTCGCGCATGGGCCTCAATATCGACGCCGAGGAGGCCGACCGGCTCGACCTGTCGCTCGACGTCATCGAGCGTGTGTTGTCCGAGCCGGAGCTTGCCGGCTGGAATGGCTTTGGCGTCGTCGTCCAGGCCTACGGCCCGCGCGCGGCCTTCACCATCGACTGGCTCTATGCGCTGGCGAAAAAGTACGACCGCAACATCATGGTGCGGCTGGTCAAGGGCGCCTATTGGGACACCGAGATCAAGCGGGCACAGACGCTCGGGCTTTCCGGCTACCCTGTCTTCACCCGCAAGGCCAACACCGATGTTTCCTACATGGCCTGCGCCAGGAAGTTGCTGTCGATGACCGACCGCATCTATCCGCAATTCGCCACGCACAACGCCCATACAGTCGCTGCCGTCCTGTCGATGGCTGACAACCGTGACGCTTTCGAATTCCAGCGCCTGCACGGCATGGGCGAGGCGCTGCATGAGACGGTGCGCCAGGCCGAAGGCACGCGCTGCCGCATCTATGCGCCGGTCGGCGCGCACTCCGACCTCTTGGCTTATCTGGTGCGACGTCTGCTGGAGAATGGCGCCAACTCCTCCTTCGTTCATCAGCTCACCGATGAGGATGTCGAGCCGGAGGATATTGCGCGCGATCCGCTCGAGACGGTCGAGAGCCAGGGCTCCGCCGCCAATCCGGCAATCGCTCGTCCGGCGACGATCTTCGGCACTGGGCGGCGCAATTCGAAGGGATTCGACATCACCGACCCGGTGACGCTGGCGGCGATCGACAAGGCCAAGGCGGCCTTTGCCGGGCCCGAGCGCTGGCATGCCAAGCCGATCACGCGCGCCGCCGGCTACGGCAAGCAGCGCCCGGTGGTCAATCCGGCAAAGCCTGCCGAGATCGTCGGCACGGTCGCCGAAGCCGCTGCCAAGCAGGTAGCGACCGCGGTGCGCTTCGCGGTGGAGGCGCAGCCGGCCTGGGCAAAACGCCCCGTCGCCGAGCGCGCCGCCATCATCAACCGCGCGGCCGACCTCTATGAGGCCAACGCGGTCGAGTTCTTTGCGCTGGCTACCAGGGAAGCCGGCAAGTCGCTGGCCGACGGCGTGGCCGAAGTGCGCGAAGCTGTCGACTTCCTGCGCTACTACGCTGCCCAAGCGGCCAACAACGAAGCGGGCACCGAGGCACGCGGCGCGATCGTGTGCATTTCGCCGTGGAATTTCCCGCTCGCCATCTTCACCGGCCAGATCGCGGCAGCGCTCGTCACCGGCAATTCGGTCATCGCCAAGCCAGCCGAACAGACCCCGCTGATCGCCTTCCGCGCCGTCGAGCTGCTGCGCGAGGCCGGCGTGCCGGAAGATGTCATCCAGCTTCTGCCGGGCGACGGTCCGTCGGTCGGCGGACCGCTAACTGCGGATCCGCGCATTGCCGGCGTCTGCTTCACCGGCTCGACCGAGGTTGCAAAGCTGATCGAGAAGCAACTGGCCGAGACGGCCGCGCCGGACGCCATGCTGATCGCCGAGACCGGCGGTCTCAATGCCATGATCGTCGATTCCACAGCACTGCCCGAACAGGCGGTGCGCGACATACTGGCATCGGCTTTCCAGAGTGCAGGCCAGCGCTGTTCGGCGCTTCGCGTGCTCTACGTGCAAAAGGATGTCGAGAAGAAGATGCTGGAGATGCTGAAGGGCGCCATGGAAGCGCTCACCATCGGCGATCCCTGGCAGATTTCGACCGATGTCGGGCCGGTCATCGATGACGAGGCGCAGAACTCGATCCGCGAGTATTGCACCAAAATGGGGCTGCAGGGCCGGCTGATCGCCAAGCTCGAAGCACCCAAAGATGGCCGCTTCGTTGCGCCGCATGTGTTCCGGGTCAAAGGCATCGAGGAGATGGAGCGCGAAGTGTTCGGTCCGGTGCTGCATGTCGCCAGCTTCGACGCCGACGGGATCGACGCCGTCATCGCCGCCATCAACCGCAAAGGCTATGGCCTGACCTTCGGCCTGCACACCCGCATCGAAGGCCGCGTCCAGCATTTCGTCGACGGCATCCATGCCGGCAACATCTATGTCAACCGCAACCAGATCGGCGCCGTCGTCGGCTCGCAGCCCTTTGGCGGCGAGGGGCTTTCGGGCACCGGGCCGAAGGCCGGCGGGCCGCATTATCTCCGGCGGTTCCGCAAGGGGCCGGAGGCGGGCACGGAGATTGCCGAGGGCCACAAGGTGACGGCGACCGAACTGGCCGACAATCTGCCCGATCCGACGCTTGGCGGCTGGTCGACGCGGCCGGACCGCATCGCCATTTTGAGAAAGCATCTGCGCGGCAAGGGCGCTGCAGCGATCGGCGCTGCAGCCGCCATCGATTTCGGCCAGGTCGACCTGCCGGGACCGACCGGCGAGGCCAACACGCTGTCGCTGTCGCCGCGCGGCCGGGTGCTGTGCCTCGGTCCGGACGCCGAAACGCTGCTTGCCCAGACGATCCAGGCGCTGGCCGCCGGCAATGCGGTGCTGGCCGTGGCGCCGGGCGCGCCGGCAGCACTGTCGGCGCTGACCGGCAAGGGGTTGCCGCTGGCGGCCATAGACGGTCGGCCAGACCCAGTCGAAGCGCGTTCGCTGCGCGTCGATGTCGTCGCCTTCTCGGGCAGGCCCGAGGCGGCGCGGATCGTGCGCAAGGTCATTGCCGACCGCGGCGGGCCGATCGTGCCGCTGGTCAGCGAGGTGCTCAACCCGGCGGCCTATGCGCATGAACGCGCTGTCTGCGTCGACACCACGGCTGCCGGCGGCAATGCCAGCCTGCTCGCGGCGGCCTAGGGGGCTTTTCGCGGCTCGCTTGCCTGCGTCGGGTTGCAAGGGTATGCGCAAGGGATAGAGAGCAACTCGAGCGGGGCAGCCGAACAGATGGAAGACACGTCCCGACCGTTTGAGCTGCCGCGCGTGGCGGTGGTCATCACTTGCTTCAACTATCGGCCGTACGTCGAACAGGCGATCCGCTCGGTGCTTGCGCAGACCTACCGGAATTGGGAATGCGTCATCGTCGACGATGCCTCGACGGACGGCTCGGCCGACCATGTCCGACAGCTTCTAAGGGATATAGACGACCCGCGCCTGCGCCTGTTGGCGCGCACGGAGAATGGCGGCCAGACCGCGGGATTCCGCGACGGCTTTGCCGCAACCGACGCGCCCTTCGTCGCGTTTCTCGACGCCGATGACGTGTGGCTGCCGGATTTTCTCCTCGCGCATCTGTCCGCCCACCTCAACACGACGCATTCGGCCGCACTGTCGAGTTCCGATGTGTTCCTTGTCGATGGCGACGGCACCTTGCTGGGCGGTACCTTCCTTGCCTTGCGCAAACCGCGGTCCGGAGCGGATCGCAGTGGCGTCGCCATCGCGCCCGGTGGCCGGCTTGCCGGCATGGCGCCCGGGATCGCCTACGCATCGGAGCATCCGGTAACCTATTTCACACCTGCGGTGACGGGCTGGCTGTGGTCGCAATGCTCGGCGATCATGTACCGGCGTGGCGCGCTGGAACCGGTATTGTCCTTCCCGTTCAAGGCCAAGGTCGGGACGGATTATCTGACGGCGACACTCGCGCACCAGGCCGGCGGCAGCCTCATCCTGTCAGAAGGTCTCGGCCTCTATCGCCTGCATGGCTCCAACCTGTCCACCGGAACTGCCTTTGCTGGCGGCAATGTGCGGCAAACGCCTGCATACAGGAGCTACAGGAGCGTGTTGGCGGCGGATGCCGCAGACTATTTGCTGGCGAATTCTGCCTGGCTCAGCGATCTCAACGGGCGCAATTTCATACCTGCATTCCTGACGCAGCATGTGCGCCAGTTCCCGGAGTTGGCCGGTGATCCGCGGTTGGCGCGCTACCTGACACGCGGACAGCCCTGGCGGCGGCTGCGCCTGCACATTGCCCAGTGGCTTCGGCGACTGGGCGGCCGGAATTCAACCGGAACCTGACGGCATCTGCCCGTCGTCAGATCTCGTCGACGGGTGAAATCTCAATCAGGCGCCTTCGACGACCGAAAAGCCTTCGAACTGCGGATGGCCGAGATAGTGCACCTTCGACGTGCCGGCGTTGCGGTGGGCGGCGCGAAAATTCTCGGATTTGGTCCAGGCGACGAAATCCTCATGGCTTGCCCACACCGTGTGCGAGGCAAACAGCGTGTAACCCTCGGCCTCGTTGACCGGGCCGCGCAGCAAGTGGAATTCTCTGAAGCCTTTCATCTCCGAGAGGCTCGAATCGCGGTTCTTCCAGACATCCTCGAAAGCGGTCTCCGAGCCGTTCTGGACCTTGAAGCGGTTCATGGCGATGTACATTGGGCTTCCTCTTGAATTGATGGACGATTTGGCGAAGGTCTGCGAGCTGGTTAAAACGGACCGATCCGCGCCCTGAACACCCAACTTGATAATCCGGTCTCGGGTGGAATGGGCGGGAACGGGGCTTGCTGGCGCACCAGTTTCAAAGCGAATTGGTCTAGTTCGGCAGACCCTGAACTTTCGACAAGCTGCAAGTCGCTGACGCTGCCGTCGGCCATGACGACGAAATAGACCCTGGCATTGTTGCGAGCCTTGGCTTGAATTTCCTTCGAAACGCGCCGGTTAGCGCGGGCAAGCTTCTTTTGAATTTCACCGCCGTAACGAGATTCCATCGCATTGCCAGCCGCGTCCTGGTTTTTACCCTTGCTGGCAACCGCCGGTGCGTCGCGTTCTTCGCCATCTGCCGCACCGCGGGTATCTCCAGATCCGGCTGGAGGGGTCGGCCGCGGGCTCGGGACTGGTGGTTTGGCAGCAGGCAAATCAACGGCGGGCTCGTCGGCGGGCGGTGCCTCTGAACTTTGCGTTTGAACCCCTGGCGGAGTCGACGTCTCAGCGCTTGGGGCGACAGTTTGATCATTCGGGATGGCGGCCGTCAGTGTATCTGGCGCGGCGGTCGCCTGTTCGGCGGCTTCCGGCGCAGGCTTGGGCGCCGCCGGCTCCTTTACCGGTTGAGGCGCCTCGGTCGGCGGCACGGGTCGAACGGCCTCGGGCTTGGCCGGCCGCGGATCGGTTACCAAGGTAACATCGACCGCGTCGGGAGCCTGGCTGTCCAAGGCGCTGCCGACCACCTCGGCGCCCGATTGCTCGGTGCCTTCGGATTGTATCGCGTTACTGGAATCGAATGTCCCTGCGGGTCCGATGAAGAACGCCGCTGCGGCAGCGGCATGGAGCAGGCAGGACGCGACGATCGCCACAGTCCATTTGCGGTCCGCGGCTGCCGGCTGTGCGAGCTCGTCCATCGTAATCGCCGGTTCGTTGCCGGCGTCGGGGAGGGGGGTGATGTCCTGCATGGTTCGCGGCGAGACCTGCCGCGAGCGGGGTGGGATTGTCAAATCAAGATCGGTTGCCGGCCATGACGGCGGAGCTGCGACGGGTCGTGTCGCATTGTCGTGCAGGAAGGCGGGATGCAGGCCCACCTCAGACGCCGAATGCGATACCGGTCTTGGTCTGCGTCTTCAGGCCGCGCATGCAGGCGCCCGGTTTGACGCCGGCGCATTCGGTGGCGCTGTTGATCAGCACGCGGCTGAGTTTGGTGCACTCGGTGCCGGCGAGGTCGAAGCGGATCACCTTGGTCTTGCCGGCCGGCAGGTCCTTGAAGTCGAGCACGCTCAGGCGGTCGACAATGCCGGCCTCGTTGAACAGCGCGATTTCGAATGCCGCCTTGGAAAGATCGGCGCCGAGCGCATTGTTGACCACGAAGGTCAGCCGGCAACCCTTGTCCGAGGGCTGCACGGCATTGAGCTCGAGGCTGAGTTGCGGAGCCGGCGCGGACTGAGCCCACGCCGGCATCAAGCCAAGCGACATCGCCAGCGTCGAGGTCAGGAGGCGAAGCGATGCCGTCAAACTTGTCATCGGTGTCAGCCTCCAAAGCGCATGGTTGCGGCCAGCTTCAGCGTGATGCCGGGTTCATAGATGACGGCGGTGGTGCCGCCGTTCAGCGGGTTGGTGTATTTGACGTCGAACAAATTGTCGGCGCGGAAGTCCACCTTCAGATTGTCGGTGGCCTGGTAACTGGCGAAGGCGTTGACCAGAGTATAATCCTTGGCTACGGGGTTGCCCTTCGGCTTGCCGTTGTACTGCACCTCGCCGCCGACGGTCAGCTTGTCCTGAAGGAAGCGGAAGCCGAGCTGCCCGGTGACCTGCGAGGACGGGATGGTGGCAAGGTCGGCGCGCTCACCTTCATCGGAGATGGTGTGGCCGTTGGTGATCGAGGCGGAGAGCCCGGCATAACCCCAGGCGGCATCGTAGACGCTTTCCAGTTCGAAGCCGTTTATCTTGGCCTGGGCGACGTTCTGGTACTGGAAGCAGATCGGAATGCCGGGGCCGAACGGGCAGCCGCTGGTCGGGTCGAATGCCGACAGTGTGACGCCTTCTATGTAGTCGTCGACATCGTTGTGGAAGTAGGCGGCCTTGAGCCGGAACGCGTCGCCGGCCTCGATAAGGTCGTTCAGCTTGTAGTTGACGCCGAACTCGGTGGTCTTGCCGGTTTCAGGCCGCAGGTTTGGGTTGGGCAGGAACGGGAAGGTGACGCCTGCCGGATGGTTGCCGCTGATCAGCGTTTCGGTCAGCGACGGCGAGCGGTAGCCTTCCGCGTAGGTGCCATAGAACTGCAGGCCCGCCAGGCTGGCGCTTTCGAAAGGCGTGACACCAACGGTGATGCGCGGCGACAGACGATCACCTGACGTTTCGTGGGTGCTGTCTTCGAGGCTGTAATTGTCGTAACGCAGCCCGGCAATGACCTCGAGCCAGTCCCAGGTGAGCTTGTCCTGGATGTAGGCGCCCGAAACACTACGCTTGCCCGATGGGGTGTAGAAGCTGTCGCCGCCGGCGGTGCCGCCGGTCTCGACATCGTCACCCACCCAGTCGCCGCCATAGGTCAATTCGTGCGCAACACCGGCTGTTTCGAAGCGCGACGTGTTCCAGATGTCGACGCCGGCCGTGCCAACGTCGAAGGTCGAGGTCGAACCGACGGGCAGCAGCACGGGAAGGCCGGTCGACGGATCGAAGCGGTTCTGCGGGACCAGCGTGGTGAGGTCGAGATTGGTCTTGTTGTAGGAGGCGTTGATGTGGAGATCGAGCCAACTCCTGGCGTCGTCGGTGATGTTGTAGCGGGCGGTGAAGGTGTTCGACTTCAGGTCGACGTCGTTGGCCGGCACGCCGCCGCTGGTTTCCGTCCAGCCGTCGCTCGAGCCGACCCAGCCGAGCTTCAATTCGCTGTCTTCGCTGGGGCGGATTGTGGTCTTGAGCAGGCCGCTCAGCAGGTCGAAGCCGGTGCCGTCGACGGTGTCGCCGCTGCCATTCTTGTAGTCGCCGTAGTCGCGGTAGACGATGTTGCCCAGCACATCCAAATCGTCGTTGAATTTGTAGGCGCCGCTGGCACTGGCGGTCCAGCCCTTGCCGTTGCTTTCATAGCGCCCGGTGACGGAGCCGGCCCAGGTTTCGCCCGGTCTGAGGAAATCCACCGCATCCTTGGTGTCGAAGAAGACGACGCCGCCAATGGCGCCGGAGCCGTAGGTGTTGGCGGTCGGTCCGCGAATGACGTCAACGGATTTGATGAGCTCGGGATCGACATAGAAGGTCGACTGCGTGCCGTGGTCTGAGCGCTGGAAATTCTGCCTGGCACCGTCGACGATGACCGCGACGCGACCGAAATCCTGCAGGCCGCGGATGTTGATGCTGGAGCTGACGCGTCGCGCATCGGCCTGCACGGCGACACCAGGCACACCGAGCAGCATTTCGTTCGGCGTCGTCGCCATGCGGCGGTCGAGCTGATCCTGGTCAACATGGCTGGCCGAAGCCAGCGATTCGATTGCCGTCTCGCCGGTGCGGCTGATGACGAGGATCTTGTCCAGCAGGGTCGCGCCGGCGGGCGCCGGCTTGGTGTCCTCGGTTTTCCTGGTCTGGTCGGCCTGGTCAGCGGCCGGTTGAGCGCTGGCCGGCGATGTCAGCAGCGCGATCGTCGCTGCCCCCGCAAGCAAGGCTGCCATTGCCTTTGCCATAGGCCGATGCACCGGATCGGCGTTCGCCAGACCCAGTCGTCCACAATTTCCCAAGCCCATGCCCCAACTCCAAAATTCCAGGTTCGATGCTGGCTGGCTTGGTGCTCGCTGGCATTTTTCATTCTGTCCGGCGTCTTAAATGTTGACTCATTTGGTCCGGTATTGCACTGACTAATAAACATGATAATCCGAGTCAAGAAATGAATCGGCATTTTTGCAACGCCTAGCCAGTTGCCCGGCACAGGAAAGGGATCGAAAGAGATGAACACCCACAATCCCAACGACTTCCGTTACCGCGTCCGCCGTTCCGAGGAGACGCCGACCCGCTTCGACCGGGTGCCGCTGGCGGTGCGGACGCTGTCCTCCAACACGCTGTTCCAGGGCGAGCACGAGATCGGCATCGAGCACCATGGCGCGCTCTATCGGCTGAAGATCACCCGCCAGGGCAAGCTCATCCTCAACAAGTGACGAAACGACCAAACACGGCAGACAGGTAAGCAGGACATGGACCAGCGCGCAAAACCCGCCCCGCATGAAATCCGGCGGGCGCGGGCAGACAATCCGAAAGCGCGCGAGCGCGATCTTGCCGCCGAGCTCGGTATTTCCGAGGCCGAGCTGGTGGCCGCGCATTGCGGCGACGGCGTCGTGCGCGTCGAGCCCAGGGTCAACGATCTTCTGACCGGCCTCGACGCCGTCGGCGAAGTGATGGCGCTGACCCGCAACGAAAGCGCGGTGCACGAGAAGATCGGCGTCTACGACAAGGTTGTCACAGGCACGCACAACGCCATGGTGCTGGGCGAAAACATCGACCTGCGCATTTTTCCCAAAGTCTGGGCGCATGGCTTTGCCGTGGAAAAGCGCGACGGCGGCGACATCCGCCGCAGCCTGCAATTCTTCGACGCGGCCGGCGATGCGGTGCACAAGGTGCATCTGCGGCCGGCGTCCAATCTCTATGCCTACCAGAAGCTCGTGGCCGCACTCGAATCGCCGAACCAGGAGGCGACCGTGTCTATCGCAGGCTTGGCCGACGACGACGCGGAGACGTCGGGCGTTGCCGCAGACATCGATGACCTGCGCGACCGCTGGAGCCGGCTGACCGACGTCCACCAGTTCTTCGGCATGTTGAAAGAGCTGAAGCTCAGCCGCCGCCAGGCCGTGCGCATGGTCGGCCAGGACTATGCCTGGCTGCTCGACAATGACGCCGTCAGCGCCATGTTCCATCATGCCGCCGCCGACGGCATGCCGATCATGTGTTTTGTCGGAAACCGCGGCTGCATCCAGATCCATTCGGGTCCCGTCAAGTCGATCAAGCCGATGGGTCCGTGGATCAACGTCATGGACGAGACCTTCCACCTGCATCTGCGCACCGATCACATCCAGGAGGTGTGGGCGGTGCGCAAGCCGACCAAGGACGGTCATGTGACGTCGCTCGAAGCCTATGGCGCCGACGACGGCAAGATGATCATCCAGTTCTTTGGCAAGCGCCATGAAGGCGAGGGCGAGCGTGACGACTGGCGGTTCCTCGCCGAAAACCTGCCGCGCATTCCAAGCCCGACCGCAGCCTGAGGATCACGACGATGATTTCACTGTTCAGGCGCCCGACGCTTGCCGCAGCCATGGGCCTGTCGCTGGCTCTTGCCGCGCCCGCGCCAGCCAGCGAAAACCTCGCCGTCTTTGACGACACGTCGCGGATCGCGGCGATCGGCGGCTCGATCACCGAGATCGTTTACGCGCTTGGCGAAGAAGGCCATCTCGTCGCCCGCGATTCGACCAGCCGCTACCCCGCGGCCGCGGTCGCGCTGCCCGATGTCGGCTATATGCGCCAGCTGTCGCCGGAAGGTGTGCTTTCGGTCAATCCGTCGGGCATCCTGGCGCTGCATGGCAGCGGCCCTAGGGAAGCGGTCGACGTGCTGAAAAAGTCGAGCGTTCCGTTCATCGACGTGCCCGAGCACTACAGCCATGACGGCATCCTGGAAAAGATCCGCATCGTCGGCAAGGCGCTTGGCGTCGACGCCAAGGCCGAGACGCTGGTGGCTGAGACCGACGCCAAGCTGAAGGCGGCCGAGAAGCAGACGGCGTCGATCAAGCAGCGCAAGCGCATCCTGTTCGTGCTGTCGATCCAGGGCGGCAAGATCCTGGCCGCCGGCACCGACACCGCCGGTGACGGCATCATCAAGCTCGCCGGTGCGGTCAACGCCGTCGAAGGTTTTTCCGGCTACAAGCAGATGTCCGACGAGGCCGTCGTAACCGCCAGGCCGGACGTGATCCTGGCCATGAAGAATGCCGGCCCGCCGATTGCGGAGGCCGAGCTTTTCGCCATCCCGTCGATCACCTCGACGCCGGCGGGTGAAGGCCGCAAACTGACCCTGATGGATGGCAGCTATCTCCTCGGCTTCGGGCCGCGCACGGCCGATGCCATCCACGATCTGGCCGCCTCGCTCTATGGCAGCCAGGTCACGGACTGAGCCGATGGTGGATCAGTCGATCGCCGGCGCGGCGGGCAAGGTGGCCGAGGGCGATCGCTCCGGGCGCGCTCGCCTGGTTATTGTGCTCCTGTGTGTGGCGCTTGCCCTTTCGATGTTCCTGTCGCTGAGGACGGGCGCTTCCGATGCATCGGCCGTTGGTGTCATTCGTGACTGGCTGACCGGCGCCATGCCGGACGACGCCGCGCTTGGTGCCCGCGACCGGTTGATCGTCTACGATATCCGCATGCCGCGCGTACTGCTCGGTGTGCTGATCGGGGCGGCACTGGCCGTATCGGGTGCGGTCATGCAAGGCCTGTTTCGCAACCCGCTCGCCGATCCCGGCCTGATCGGCGTTTCCGCCGGGTCGAGCCTCGGCGCGGTCGCCGTCATCGTGCTCGGCACGACGTGGCTGGNGGGCTGGCCTTGCCGCTCGCCGCTTTCTGCGGCGGCCTTGCGGTCACGCTGGTGCTCTACCGCGTCGCCACGCGGCAGGGGCGCACCTCGGTCGCCACCATGCTGCTTGCCGGCATTGCGCTCGCAGCCCTTGCCATGGCGCTGACCGGTATCCTGATTTTCATGGCCGACGACCGGCAGTTGCGCGACCTGACCTTCTGGCAGCTGGGCTCGCTTGGCGGCGCGACCTGGCCGAAGATCGCTTCCGTCGGGCCGATCATCGTGCTGGCGCTTGCGGTAATGCCGTTCCTGGCCAAAGGCCTCAACGCCCTGGCGCTCGGCGAGGCGACGGCCGGACATCTCGGCATCCCGGTACAGCGGCTGAAATACACCGCGATCGTCGGCGTCTCGGCAGCGGTCGGCGCCTCTGTCGCAGTCAGCGGAGGCATCGGTTTTGTCGGCATCGTCGTGCCGCATCTCTTGCGGCTGCTGATCGGTCCGGACAATCGCTATCTCTTGCCGGCATCGGCGCTGCTCGGCGCCTCGATGCTGCTGATCGCCGATGCCGTTGCCCGCGTGGTCGTGGCCCCGGCCGAACTGCCGATCGGCATCGTCACCGCGATCGCCGGCGCACCGTTCTTCCTCTGGATCCTGCTGCGCAAGCGCGGCGTAATCGACTTGTGAGATTTGAAACCTATGAGGCCGGCATGATCGAAGCACGCGATGTCTCGGTAGCGATCGGCGGCAAGCGCATTGTTGCCAATGTCGATTTCGTCGCGCGGCCGGGCGAAATTGCGGCAGTCGTCGGACCCAACGGCTCGGGCAAGACGACGTTTTTGAAGGCGTTGTCGGGCGATCTGGCGTTTGTGGGGACAGTGGCCGTCAACGGGCGCGATCTCACGGCGATGAGGCCGGTGGAGGCCGCCACCGTGCGTGCCGTGCTGCCGCAGGCCGCGACGCTGTCCTTTCCCTTCACGGTGCACGAAGTGGTCAGGCTCGGCCTTATCGGCGGCCGTTCCGGCGTTCTGCCGGGCGAAGATGATCGTCTGCCCGAGCGGGCGCTGGCGCGGGTCGACCTCGACGGCTTTGCCGGCCGCTTCTATCAGGAGCTTTCGGGCGGCGAACAACAGCGTGTGCAGCTGGCGCGCGTGCTGTGCCAGGTCTGGGCGCCGGTGCTGGACGGCAAGCCGCGCTATCTCTATCTCGACGAGCCGGTCTCCAGCCTTGATATCAAGCACCAGCTGATCATCATGAACATCGCCCGCGATTTCGCCCGGCGCGGCGGCGGTGTGATCGCCATCCTGCACGACCTCAATCTGACGGCCATGTATGCCGACCGGATTTTCGTGATGCATCGCGGCCGGCTCGCCGCCGACGGTTCACCGCAGGAGGTGCTGAGCGACGATCTGATCGAAAAGGTGTTCGATTGTCGGCTAAGGGTCGGTGTGTTGCCGGCGGCGAACATGCCGTTTGTCTTGCCGCAGTCAGCCGCCTAAAGCGCGTCGCGTTTGAACGAA
Organism: Mesorhizobium sp. LNJC391B00; assembly: GCF_000502535.1. NCBI lineage: Bacteria > Pseudomonadati > Pseudomonadota > Alphaproteobacteria > Hyphomicrobiales > Phyllobacteriaceae > Mesorhizobium > Mesorhizobium sp. LNJC391B00. Next base: position 189,997 of record NZ_AYWI01000002.1, on the reverse strand, counting down.
CTCAGGCGACGCGCTTTAGGTCTTTGTCTTTATGCATGTCGTTGTCTCAAAACCGGGGCCACTTTTGAGCGACATGCACTAGAAAACTCAGGCGGCCGGTGCTCGCTGGACCAGCATGTCGATGCCGAGCAAATGACGCACATTCGGGCGCGCCGCCACCATATCGGCGATGGTGTAGCGGGAGAGTACGGCAAAGAAGGCGTTGAGCGCCTCGCGCAGCGCCGAATTCAGCTGGCAGCTGTCGACCAGCGGGCATTCGGCGGCGTCGTTTTCGAAGCACTCGGCCATGGCGAAGCTCTCTTCGGTCACCCGTACGACGTCGAACAGGCTGATCTGCTCGGCGGGGCGGCCGATCCTCACGCCGCCATTCCTGCCGCGCACCGTCTCGACCAGGCCATGCTCGACCAGCGGCTGCAGGATCTTGAACAGGAAAAGCTCCGACACCGAATAGGCGGCCGCAATCTCGGGGATGCGGCTCAGGCGATCGTTGTTGGCGGCGCAATACATCAGGATGCGCATGGCGTAGTTGGTCTGGCGCGTCAGCCGCATTTAATTCCTCACCCGAGTGCTGGCGCGCTGGAACTGCACCAGATTTTAGATTGTGCTGGTGCGGCTTTCTCACCCGGAGTTTCGGATTCGCCCACACTGGCCTGATCGGAATATGGCCTATACCTTGGAACAATTCCAGACTGGGATTGCATGATAGATGAACATTCTTGTCAACTTTGCGTGCGAAACCGGCAATCCCCGGACGAAATCGGCCCATCCGATCATGCTACGGGCCCAAACACCCCCTAAATAGCCCATGCCAGATAGCCAAGAGATCGATGAGGAGCGGCGTATCATGTCCCAATCGGCTTCGTCCCTGGCGCCTGGCGGTTTTGATGCCGAGACGGGCGCCAAGCTTTTCGCGTTGCGGCGGACAAAGTTCCTCGCCACGGCTGCGCTGGTGCTTTGCGTCGTGGTTTTTGCCGTGGCCAAATCGTCCGAGGCCAAGTATCCGTGGCTGGGCTTCGTGGCGGCCTTCGCCGAGGCGGCGACCATTGGCGGCCTGGCCGACTGGTACGCGGTGGTGGCGCTGTTCAAGCGGCCGCTGGGCCTGCCGATCCCGCACACCGCCATCATCCCAGCGAACCAGAACCGCATCGCCGATAATCTGGGCCGCTTCATCGAGGTCAATTTTCTGGCGCCGGAGCCGGTGCGGGAAAAGCTGGCCGAGGTCGATTTTGCAGCACTCGTCGCCGACTGGCTGACTGACGCCGAACGCTCTGCCGGCCTGTCACGCTTCGTCGTACGGCTGGTCCCGCAGACGCTTGCGGCGATCGAGCAATCCGGCCTGCGCGGCTTCGTCACCAGCCGCATGCTGGAGCAGATCGACAAGGTGCCGCTGGCGCCGCTCGCGGCCGAATTGCTGTCGGCACTGACCGACGACCGCCGCCACCAGAAACTCTTCGACGAATTCACCAGGGTGATCGGCCGGTTCCTGAACGATGAAGAGGCGCTGGCGACCATGCGCGAGAAAATCCGCGAGGAATTGCCGTCGCTGTTCAACCTGTTCAGAGCCGACGCCTATCTGCTGAAGAAGATAGTCGCTTCCGCCGGTTCGCTGCTTGACGAGGTGCGGGCCGACCCCGACCATCCGATGCGCGCCGAATTCGACCGTTTCGCGCACAGCTTCATCGAGCGGCTCAGAACCTCGAAGCAATACGCCAAACGGGCCGAGAAGCTGAAACGCGATTTCCTGGCGCGGCCGGAAGTGAAGTCGCTCGCCGGCGACATGTGGCAGAGCCTCAGCCTGTTCATCGAACAGGACGCCAAGGCGGAGAATTCGATTGTTCGCGCGCATCTCGCCAACATGTTCGTCGAGGTCGGCCGCCATCTCTCAGGCGATCCGCAGATCAGGGCCGACATGAACCAGGGCTTTGTCGTGGCGCTGTCGTCGTTCGTCGAGAGCCAGAAGAGCGGTGTGTCGACATTCATCGCCGACCAGGTCAAGCGCTGGGACCTTGCCCAACTGACGAGGCTGATCGAGATGAACATCGGCAAGGACCTGCAATATATCCGCTTCAACGGCATGATTATCGGCGGATTGGCGGGTATCGTGCTCTACACGGCGGAGAGGCTGTTTCTCGCTGGCTGATGCTGCATTTGCCGCTGAATTGCTTGGGCGTCCGAATGGACACACGGCGCGCGAGTGCTATTGTCCAGAACAGGGTTCAGCATTTGCGACACTGGGGAGCACGAGCAATGGCCAAACAACCCGACTCCGATTCGTTCCTTGACATGTTCAGCCGGTTCGGCCGTGACCTGAAGGTGCCGAATGTCGAGGCGATCCTCGCGCATCATCGCAAGAACCTCGAGGCCCTGGAAAGATCGGCGCGGGCGGGAGCTGCCGGCGCGACCTCATTGTTGTCCAGACAGCGCGAGATGCTGCAGGACACGCTGCGTGAAGTCAGCGACATGGCGCAGAGCTACAAGGCGCCGGGCAATCCCCAGGAACTGATGACAAAACAGGCGGAGTTCGCCAGGAAATCCTTCGAAGCCGCCCTGAAAAATGCCGGCGAAGTGGCCGAGCTGGTCAAGAAATCCGGCACCGAATCGATCGAAATCCTGCGCAGCCGCATCAAGGAAGCGATGGAGGAAATCCGCTCGGGCTATGACAAGAAGTGACTCTCAACGCAACCATGAGAGGAGCGGGCCGGTTGCGGCGCATGAGCATGGACGAGGGACGCTGTTTGGCGGAAAATGGCGGAACGGAATCGCAACGGGCGAATTGACAGGAGCCGTCCGTTCGTGGTCCGAGGCACTGGGAGCCACCGGGAAAGCAGGAATGACGGAACTACGGCCGAAAACGCCGCCGACCTTCGAGCAGTTAAGGGCGATGGCCGGGCAGGAGCTCGGCGTGTCGGAATGGACGACCGTCGACCAGAACCGCATCAACCAGTTTGCCGAATGCACAGGCGACCATCAGTGGATCCACGTCGATCCGGAGCGGGCGAAGCGGCAGAGCCCATTTCGCACCACGATCGCGCATGGCTATCTGACGCTGTCGATCATCGGCGCGCTGGCGCTGGGCATGGGCATCGTCCCCGAAAACACGCAAGCCGCCTTCAATTACGGCTTCGACAAGGTGCGGTTCCTGGCGCCCGTCAGGGTCGGCGCACGCATCCGGCTGCGCACGACGCTGTTGTCGGTGGAGGACAAGGGGCCGGGCCAGTATCTGATGAAGGCCGCCAATACGGTCGAGATCGAGGGCGAACAGAGGCCGGCGCTGACCGCCGAAACGCTGGTCATGCTTTATGAGCGGCGCAAGCGGGCGGGAGCGTAAGCTCCCTATCTTCGGTCATGATGGCTGTTGCCGCACCGACAGCCTGCCGCCGGCGCGGGTCGAGAGCAGTGCCAGCAACAGCGCAGCCACCGCCAGGACCGTTGCCGTCTGAAAGGTAACCTGCATGCCGTGCGCGGCTGCCGCTGAGGTCAGCATGTCCTGCCTTTGCCGTTCTCCCGTCGAGGCAGCCGCAAAAATGGCGCCCATAAGCGATGCGCCGGTGATCAGGCCGAGATTGCGCGACAGATTGAGCAGGCCGGACACCACGCCGCGCTCGCCGGCAGCGACACCGCTCATGACGGCGGCATTGTTGGATGTCTGGAACAGGGCGTACCCGAAGCAGGTGACGGCGATCGGCACGATATAGCTGGCAATGCCGAGTTTTGTTGCGGCGAGCGACAAAAGCAAGGTGCCGTTGACCAGGCCGAATAGTCCGGCGATCATCATCCTGTTGGTACCGAAGCGATCGGTGAGGCGGCCGGCGATAAGTGCCGAGAGCGCGGAGACCAGCGGACCTGTCGACAGGACCACGCCGACCATCGCAGCATTGAGCCCCAGCCCTCGCGACAAATAGAACGGAGCGACCACCAGGGTCGCCATCATCACTGTGGCGACAACGAGGTTCGTGGCGAGGCTGGCGCTGAGCCGGATGTCGTACAACCGGGCAAGCCGGATCAAGGGATTCTTCGCCCTCTTCTGCGCGACGCCGAACAGAACGACGCCGATGCCGGCGGCAACCAGCAGGCCGGTGTTGAGGGCGCCGAAATGGCCGTGGCCGAGCGTCATGGCCAGTGCATAGGCGGCGAGCGTCAGGCCTAGCAAGACCGTCCCGATCGCGTCGAACCCGCCTTGAACGCCCGCAGCCTTGCCGCGGGCAGGCAGGGCCAGCCAGGCGAGGGCAAAGGTCAGGAGGCCGAGCGGCACATTGACGAGGAAGAGCGCCCGCCAGCCAAAGCCGGCGATCAGCAAGCCGCCGAGGGAGGGTCCGAGCGTCGTGCCGATCGCCGACATGGCGCCGAGCAGGCCCATGGCGCTGCCGGTTCTCTCCTTGGTCACGGTCTCCGCGACAAAGGCCAGCGTCAACGCCATCATCAGCGCGGCACCCAGCCCTTGCACGGCGCGCGCCGCAATCAGCAGCCAGAGCGTCGGCGCCAGGCCGCAGAGCACCGAGGCCAGTGTGAACAGCGCGATGCCGCCGAGCAGCAACGGCCGGCGGCCGACCATATCGGCCAGCCGGCCGGCGCTGACGATCAGGGCCGTGATGGCGAGCAGATAGGCGAGAACCACCCATTGCACGGACTGGAACGGCGCACCGAACGCCTGCATGAGGGAAGGCAGTCCGACGCTGGCAATGCTGGTTCCAAGCGACGACAGCAGCGTGGCGAGCGACAGGCTGGCCAATGCCAAGACAGGAGAGTGGGCCAGGCCTGCGGACCGGGTGTTCTGCGGCGCCGATGCGCACTCGTTCTGCTCGGCAGTTGCCATGGCGATTTCCTCCTTGTCAGTCCCGCAACCGGACCTGTCGGAGATCTAGTCGTCAGGGTGGAATGGCGGAAGCCGCAGCATTTGCATCTTATTCGTGCACCAAACGCCATGGCATGTGCTACAATCCGCCAATGACATCGCCCGACCTCAATCTGCTGTTCGCTCTCGACGTCCTGCTGACCGAAGGTAGCGTGGCTCGCGCGGCAACCCGGCTGCGGCTCAGCCCTTCGGCGATGAGTCGCACCCTGGCGCGACTGCGCGAAGCGACCGGCGACCCGCTGCTGGTTCGGGCCGGTCGAGGCCTTGTGCCGACGCCGCGCGCGGAGGCATTGCGGCAGCAGACCGGCCGTGTCGTCCAGGAAGCAGAAACGTTGCTGCGCCCTGCCAGGCCTCTCGATCTCGCGAAGCTGAACCAGATCTTCACGCTGCGCACCAATGAAGGGTTCGTCGAGGAGTTCGGGCCGCGTCTTGTCGCTCGCATCCAGGCCGAGGCGCCGGGCGTGCGGCTGCGATTTGCGCCGAAAGCCGACAAGGATGTCGCCTCGTTGCGCGACGCAGCGATCGATCTGGAAATCGGCGTTGCCGGCGAGACCGGACCTGAAGTGCTGATACAGGCGCTGTTCCGTGACCGGTTCGTCGGCGCCGTAGGAGCCGGCCATCCCTTGAGCGAAGGCGCGGTGACGCCTGAACGCTACGCGGCCGGCCGCCACATCAGCGTTTCACGGCGGGGTCGGGAAAGAGGGCCGATCGATCAGACTTTGGCGCTGCTCGGCCTGCAGCGAACCGTGGCGTGCATGGTCTCCGGCTTTTCGGCTGCACTCGCCATGGCGCGCGCTTCGGACCTTATTGCCAGCGTGCCCGAACGGCACACGCAAGGCGCACGCGCCGGCATGGTCAGCTTTCTGCTGCCGGTCGCCACGGTGGAGGTCACCATCTCGATGCTCTGGCATCCACGGCTCGATGCCGATCCGGCGCAACGCTGGCTGCGAGATTGCGTTCGGAAGGTCTGCGCGGCCTCCCGCTGAGCGCTCAGCGCGCCATTGCCGCCTTGAGCACCCTGAAAATCCGCTCGTCTTGGCATTGGGCAACGTTGAAGCGCAGGAACCGGCTGGCGGTTCCCGACAGGCTGAATGCATTGCCGGGCGCCAGCACGATGTTGTCGGCCAATGCACGGCGAGCAATTTCAGCCGCATCCACGCCATCCGGCAGGCTGCACCACAGGAACAAGCCGGCCGGTTGGTCGATCCAGGGCGTGATGCCGATCGCCTTCAGGCGCGCGCCCGTCTCACCCATGGCGCGGGAAAGCCGCGCGCGCAGCAATTCCATGTGCTTGCGGTAGCTGCCGTCCCTAAGCAGCGTCAGCACCAGTTCGGCCGCCAGCCGGCCGCCGCCGAAGGTGGTGGCAATCTTGAGGTCGGTGAGTTGCTCGATCCAGTCGCGCGGTGCCGCGATGAAGCCGCAGCGAACCGATGCCGATAGCGTCTTGGAGAAGCTACCGATATGGACGACGCGGTTGAGGCCGTCGAACGCCGCCAGCCGGGGCGCGGGACTGTGCTCGAAATCGGCGAAGATGTCGTCCTCGACGATGGTCAGGTCCGACTGGTCGGCGAGCTTCAGCAGCCGGTGCGCGGTGACCGGCGACAGGATCGCGCCGGTCGGGTTGTGGATGGCGGAATTGGTGATGTAGAGGCGCGGCCTGTGCTCGGCGAGCGCCTGCGCGAACAGCTCGATATCAGGCCCCGATGGCGTGTAGGGCACGCTGACGACCTTGGCGCGGTGGGCGCGCAGCAGCGCGTGAAAATTGAAATAGCAGGGGTCGTCGACCAGCACGGTATCGCCCGGTTGGATCAGGAAGCGGCACAGAAGATCGATGGCCTGCGTGCCCGATTCGGTCAGCATGATCTGTTCGGGCGAGACCTCGATGCCGTGGCCAGCCATGCGCCGCGCGAGCAATTGCCTGAGCGGCGGCAGGCCGAGCGGCGTGCCGTAATCGGCTAGGTCGACATCGTCGGCGCGCGCCACGGTGCGCAGCGCCCGGCGCAAGGCCCCCTGCGGCATCCATGAGGCCGGCATCCAGCCGCAGCCGGGTTTCAGCATCTCGTCGCCGGCTTCCAGTGACTGGCGCGAAACCCAAAGCGGATCGACAGCGCGGTCGAGCCGCGGGCCTATCTCGGCCAGCGACAGTGGCGCCAGCGATCCGGCGGCATAAAAACCCGAACCCGGCCGTGAGCGTATCGCGCCTTCGGCAGCGAGCCGCTCATAGGCTTCGACCACGGTCGACTTGGACACCTGCATGGCCTTGGCAAAGGCGCGGATCGAAGGTAGCCGCGCGCCTGGCGTCAGGCTGCGCGCCGATATCCGCTGGCGGATGGTCGCCATGACAGTTTCCACAAGCGTGGTCGCGACAGGAGGGTGCGCATTGCCGGTTTCCAAAATGAGTTCGGTCATCTGTATTGCTCTGATAGCCATTACAGTTTTGCGGAATTGTACTGCATTGTCTCTGGCTGCACCATAGGCACTTGCCCGATAGAGGGCGAAAGCAATGGAGCCTGGAATGGACAAAACCGCGAGCGGCTGGATGAACGGATTCATCGGCGTGCTGATCTTCTCAGGCTCGCTGCCGGCAACGCGCGTGGCCGTGGCCGATTTCGATCCGATATTCCTGACCTCGGCCCGCGCCGCGATTGCCGGACTTCTCGGTCTCGCCATGCTGATGCTGTTTCGGCAGAAACGCCCGGAGCGCGGCGATTTTCTGTCGCTGGTGATCGTCGCCCTTGGCGTGGTTGTCGGCTTTCCCTTGCTCACCGCGCTGGCGCTGAAGCACGTCACCTCCGCCCATTCCATCATCTTCGTCGGCCTGCTGCCGCTGGCCACCGCGATCTTCGGCGTGCTGCGCGGTGGCGAGCGTCCGCGCCCGGCCTTCTGGCTGTTTTCCTGCATCGGCAGCGCGCTGGTCGCCGGTTTTGCCCTGATGCAAGGCGTGACGGCCTCACCTGTCGGCGACGGCCTGATGCTGGCCGCCATCATCGTCTGCGGCCTGGGCTATGCCGAGGGGGCGGCATTGTCGCGCAGGCTGGGCGGCTGGCAGGTGATCTGCTGGGCGCTGGCGATCTCGCTGCCGATCATGCTGGTTCTGACCTTTGCGACGCTGCCGTCGTCCTTCGCCGGCATCGGCTCTCACGCCTGGATGGGTCTCGCCTATGTCTCGCTGTTCAGCATGCTGATCGGCTTCGTGTTCTGGTATCGCGGCCTGGCCCAAGGCGGCATCGCTGCCGTCGGGCAGTTGCAGTTGCTGCAGCCCTTTTTCGGCCTGGCGCTGGCAGCGTCGCTGCTGCACGAGCAGGTCAGCCCGCTGATGGTGGTCGTGACGCTCGGCGTGGTGGCTTGCGTGTTCGGGGCGAAGAAATTTGCGCGCTAGGAGTTTGGTGGTGGAGGGCGACTCCGCCCTAGAACTTCGTCACCACCCCAATGCCAATCCCCTCGAACCCGCCCATTGCCACCAGCGCCGCAGGCGCCTCATCAAGGCTGATCTTCTTGCCGACCAGCAGTTCGGGCTTGAGCTTGCCGGTGCGGATCATCTCCATCATGGCGGGGTAGCGGTGGGCCTGCATGCCGTGGCTGCCGAGGATTTCCAGCTCGAAGGCGATCACCTTGTCCATCGGCACTTGCGGGCGGGCGTGTTCGCCCAGCATCAGGCCGACCTGCACATGGCGGCCGCGCCGGCGCAGATTGGCAATCGAGTTGAAGGATGTCGTGGGGTGGCCGAGCGCGTCCATCGACATATGCGCGCCGCCATTGGTGATTTGCTTGACCGCCTTGACCACGTTCGGCGTGGTCGCGGCGTTGATGGTCGCCACGGCGCCGATCTTTTTGGCGAAGTCCAGTTTCTCGTCGGTGAGGTCAATGGCGATGACATTGGCGCCCATGGAACTGGCGATCATGATCGCCGACAGGCCGACGCCGCCGCAGCCATGCACCGCCACCCATTCCCCCGGCGTCACCCGGCCCTGGTCGACAATGGCGCGAAACGAGGTGACGAAGCGGCAGCCGAGGCTGGCGGCGGTGGCGAACTCCATCTCCTCGGGCAGGCGTACGAGATTGGTGTCGGCATGCTCGATGGCGACATATTCGGCAAACGATCCCCAGGCGGTGAAACCCGGCTGCGTCTGGTGCTCGCAGACCTGATGATTGCCCGAATTGCATTCGAAACAGCGGCCGCAGCCGACGCAAAACGGCACGGTGACGCGTTCGCCGGCCTTCCAGCGGGTCACCTGCTTGCCGACGGCGACGACGATGCCGGCCAGTTCATGGCCCGGCACATGCGGCAGTGTGATGCCATCGTCATGGCCCATCCAGCCATGCCAGTCGCTGCGGCAGAGCCCGGTCGCCTCGACCTTGATGACGACGCCGTCGGCGGCCGGTTTAGGATCCGGCACGGTCTGGATTCTCGGCGCTTCGCCGAATTTTTCGAAGACGACGGCTTTCATCGGCAACTCTCCGTGCTCTGCTCCGGCATTGTGAGCCTATTCGGCATCTATCTGATTCTCCGGCGCTGCCTTCTGAAAGGCCGGCAGCGCCATGCAGGCGGCGTGGATGCGCGAGATCTCGGGGTAGGGTGTCAGGTCGACTCCGAAGCGGGCGTTGCTGGCGATCTGGGCGACCAGGCAGATGTCGGCGAGGCCCGGTGCGTCGCCATGGCAAAATGTGCCGGTCTCATCCGATGAAGCCAGAATCTTTTCAAGCGGCTGGAACCCTTCGTTCACCCAGTGGCGAAACCAGTGGATGACATCCTGGTCGCCGGCGCCGAACAAAGTGCGCAGCGAGGTCAGCACGCGCAGATTGTTCACCGGGTGGATGTCGCAGGCGATCATCTGCGCCAGCATTCGCACGCGCGCCCGGCCGAGCGCGTCCTTCGGCAGCAGCGGCGGTTCGGGGTGGGTCTCGTCGAGATATTCGATGATCGCCAGCGACTGCGTCAAAAGCGTGCCGTCGCCCAGGATCAGCGCCGGCACCAGCCCCTGCGGATTGACCGCCAGGTAAGCCGGCTCCAGATGGTCGCCATGACGCAGATGATGCGGCACGTAATCGTAGCCCAGCCCCTTCATCTCGAGCGCAATGCGGACGCGGTAGGAAGTGGAGGAGCGGTAGTAGTTGTGGAGGACGAGGTCGCTCATCGGATCACGGCTTGCCGGTGGAATTTTGGCCGATCGAATCTTGGCCGACAGTGATCTCGATGGTGCCGATGCCGTCGACACCGCCGGTCATCGTCTGTCCCGGCGCCACCGCGCCGACGCCGGCCGGCGTGCCGGTGAAGATCAGGTCGCCCGGTTGTAGTACAACCGCACTGCTGCAGATCGAAACGATATCGGCGATCGGCCAGATCAATTCGGCGAGGTCGCCCTCCTGTTTCACCGTGCCGTCGACGGCGAGCCAGATGCGGCCCTTTTGCGGGTGGCCGGATTTGGCGGCTGATACCAACGGGCCGCAGGGCGCCGAGCGGTCGAAGGCCTTCGACCAGTCCCAGGGCCGGGCTGCTTTCTTGGCCTCGTCCTGCAGGTCGCGGCGGGTGAGGTCGATACCGACGCCGTAGCCCCAGACATGGTCGAGCGCCTGCGCGCGAGGAATGCGGAAGCCGGCCTTGCCGATCGCCGCGACCAGCTCGATCTCGTGGTGCAGGTTCTTGGTCAAGGGCGGGTAGGGGATCGTGGTGCCGGAATCGACCACCGCATCGGCCGGCTTGGTGAAAAAGAACGGCGGGTCGCGCTCGTCATTGCCGAGTTCGCGGGCGTGGGCGGCGTAGTTGCGGCCGACGCAGAAGATGCGGCGCACCGCAAAACGCTCGGCCGAGCCGGCGACGGCGACCGATGGTGTTGCGGGCAGGGGAAGGACGAAGTCTGTCATGCGCGGGTCTCTGCTTGGGATCTTGACGGCACATTTGACCGATTTGAACCCCCGGGCAAGGCATCAGCGTCCGCAAAAGCACGAGCTGCGCCTTGATTGTCGGATAAAGTCGGCTTCGCCTCCGGGGGTTAAGATGGCGATAGACTATTTGCCAATAAGCTGGCCATACCAGCGGGAGTATCGTGCCCACGGAGAACTGAAACGAACACCATGACCGCAATCAACGATCGCGCCCGGTTTCTGATCATCGACGACCATCCGCTGTTTCGCGAGGCGCTGCACAGCGCCGTGCAGATGGCGTACCCGGAAGTCGACACGGTGGAGGCGCGCTCGATTGCCGAAGCGCTCGATCTCCTGGGTGGGATAAAACCGTTCGATCTGGCGCTGCTCGATCTCAACATGCCCGATGTGCATGGCTTTGACGGGTTGCTGCAGCTGAGGACCCGCCATCCGCGGCTGCCGGTGGTCGTCGTCTCGGGCTATGAGGAGCCGAAGATCATCTCCGAGGCGCTTTCCTATGGTGCAGCCGGCTTCATCCCGAAATCGGCGCGCAAGAGCGATCTCGCCGCCGCCATCCGCTCGGTGATGGAGGGCGCGATCTATGTGCCGGAGACATATGAGGGACAGCCGCCCGACGCCGACAGCGCCGACCGCGCCGACATGGTGCAGCGGCTGGCCAAACTGACGCCGCAGCAGCTGCGCGTGCTGCAGATGCTGCGCCAAGGCCTGCTCAACAAGCAGATCGCCTACGAGCTGCAGGTCGGCGAGACCACGGTCAAGGCGCATGTCTCGGAGATCCTGCGCAAGCTCAACGTCTACAGCCGCACGCAAGCGGTGATCGAGGTGTCGAAGCTCGACAATGCGGAGCTGTTTCGCGATCAGGCCGGGTTTTGATCTTTACCCTCCCCCTTGTTGGGAGGGTCGATCCGCGAAGCGGAGCGGGGTGGGGGACCTTGGCGCTGCACCCCGCCCCGGCGTTGCGCGCCGACCCTCCCCATCAAGGGGAGGGTATGGGGCTCAAGCCAGCAGATGCGCCAGCAGCGCCCTTAGCTGCGCCGGTTTCAGCGGCTTGCGCATCAGTTCGATGCCGGCGGCGCGGGCGGCTTTGGCGACGGCCTCCGATCCGTCGGCGGTGACGATCAGCGCCGGCACGGCGCGGCCGAGATAATCGCGCACTTCGGCTATTGTTGCGGTGCCGAGGTCGCCGTCGTCGAGATGCTGGTCGGCAATGACGATGTCGGGCACCCAGTCGGTGTCGCCGAGCAGGCTGAGCGCATCCTCGGTCGAGGTCGCGGCACGCACCAGGCACTGCCAGCGCTCGAGCAGGAAGGTCATCGCCTGCAACACATCGGCGTCGTTTTCGACCAGCAGCACCTTGGTGCCGAACAGGCCGTAGCCGCGCGGCCGCTCCATCTCGGCAAGGCTGGCGATGGCGTCGGCGCTGGCGCCGATGCCGACCGGCACATCGATGTGGAAGATGGTGCCGCGCCCGACTTTCGACGAAAACGTCACGGGGTGGCCGAGCGCGGCGGCCATGCGCCGCACGATGGCAAGGCCCAGCCCCAGCCCGCCGCCGGAAATTCCGGTATCGGCCGGAATGGCGGAGCCGCGATGGAATTCCTCGAACACCGCCTCGCGCTGGTCGTCGGGAATGCCGCAGCCGGTGTCGGCGACATCGATGCGGATGGTGTCGCCGCGATGCCTGGTGCCGACCAGCACGCCGCCCGAGCGGGTATAGCGCAGCGCATTGGACAGGATGTTCTGCAGGATGCGGCGCAAAAGCGTGCGGTCCGAACGCACCACGGCGCTGACCGGGCGGAATTTAAGTGTCAGCCCCTTCAGCTTGGCAACCGGCTTGAAATCCGAGCGCAGCGACGAAAACAACGTCTCCAGATTGACGTCGCCAATGTCGGGCTGGACCACGCCGGCGTCGAGCTTGGAAATGTCGAGCAGCGTGCGCAACAGGTCTTCCATCGTCTCCAGCGAGCGCTCGACCTGACGGACGAGTTTCTTGCCCTCGTCGCTGGTCTGCACTTCGGCCAGTGCCGAGACCGAGAGGTGGGCGGCGTTCAGCGGCTGCAGCACGTCATGGCTGGCGGCGGCCAGGAACCTGGTCTTGGACAGGTTCGCCAGCTCGGCGTTTTCCTTGGCGGCGCTGAGGTCGATGTTCGACTGTTCCAGCCGGCGCAAGGTCGAGTGCAGTTCCTCGGTGCGCATGCGCACCCGGTTTTCCAGTGAAATTGCAGTCTGGAACAGCGAGAAGGCATTGCCCTGCTGGTCCATCGAGCGCTCGACGCGGCTGACCAGAGCGGCGTTGATCTTCTTCAGCCTGTCGACGTCGTCGATGTCCCTGAGCGGCATGGGCTATTCCGCCGCCTGGCATTCGCCGAAGGCGATGCCGGTGAAAGTCTGGTTGAGGTGCATCGAACGATACTGTTCGCCATAGGTGCCGAAGCCGATGACATTGTTGACCCGGTAAAGCTCCGAAATGTCGCGGAACACCTGGCGGTTGCGGGCGTCGAGCCGGCGCAGCACGCAATCGAAGCCGAGGATCATGTCGATGCCGCCGAGCCGCTCCTCGACGTCGCGCAGTGCGGCGCGCGTCGATTCCACCATGTCCTTGGGCTGGGCGATGGACAGCACGACGCCGTCGTCGATGGCGCAGAAGAACGACAGCGAGCCGTCGGGATGCATCTTCTGGATCGAGCGGCAGTAGTATTCGCCGCCCACCTTCACCACAACGGGGTGAGAGGCGAAGCTCAGCGGCGTCAGGTTCTGCGCAACGATGCCGACCGAGGCTGCATATTCCTCGGCCGCATTGGTGGCGTTGAACTCGCGCACGGTGCGGTGGTCCGGGTCGGATGCCGTCACCACCAGCTTTTCGTCGGTGGGGATGAAATTGTCGGTCTTGAAGACGTGGAAGGGAATTTCGGTAGCAATCAACACGATGATGGCGCTGTCTGACGCCACCTTGCCGTTCGAAATCAGACTGGTGGTTTCGAATTTGAGGTCGTCGCCCGCCGAACCGCCGAGCAGCGGGATGTCGTCCAGCCCCCAATGGATGGCCGAGGTCACCGCTTCCTCGGCAAAGGACAGGCCGTCGATGAAGCAGAGCGCGAAGGTGCTTTTGGTATGGCAACAGCCGAGGCGCCCGCGCAGTAGGCGCCGCAGGGCCTCGACTTCATCAGTGATCCTGTCCATGCCCGACGAGGAGAGATTGTCGACCATGGTGCTGACCGCCGAAAACGACGCGGAGGGAAAGAGCAGCGCCAGCACATGGCCTTCCTCCAGGCCCTGGGGGGTAATCTCGCCGGCGGTCGAGCAGGCGGCGTAGGCCAGCGTCGGCGCGTGGGTCTTCAGCCCTTGCGAAAGGACGCTCGCGTCAAACAGGCTCTGGGAGAAGAACAGCAGGGCAAAGCCGGCATCGATGGCTGCGGCCTCGACGGCGACCGCCAGGGCGAATGCATCGGCGTCGGGCTCGTCGGTGGTGAGCGCCGACAGACCGGATGCATAGCTCGTCCGTGAACTGGCCAGAGGCTTCCTCCCGATATCCTCCGACGCTTCCTGCGCGCGCCCGTTTTATGTCTCTCGGCGCGCTGGCGTCGAGGGCATTGTTGCCCCCTATTCGCTCTTTGGCAATGGGGCGGACAGGCCCATGATTTTCGTTTTCTCCATGACCGAAAGTACAATGAGCGCCGTGTGTTTTTTGCGCTTTGTGCAGTGTACCAATAGCGCATGGCCGAGCGCCAAAGCCGCATCGGCAGCATGACTACCAAGGTCATACCCAGGGAGGATGCATGTCGGACGTTTCGTTTGTCGTGAACGGAAAACGGATCAGCGGCGCTGCCGAGGACCGAACGCTTCTGGTTCATTTCCTGCGCGAAAATCTTGGTCTCACCGGAACGCATGTCGGTTGTGACACCTCTCAATGCGGCGCCTGCGTCGTGCATGTCGACGGCAAGGCGGTGAAGTCCTGTTCGATGCTGGCCGTGCAGGCCTCCGGGTCGACCGTGGTGACGATCGAAGGGCTTGCCAATGGCGGCGACCTGCATCCGATGCAGGCCGCGTTCAAGGAACATCATGGGCTGCAATGTGGCTTCTGCACGCCGGGCATGATCATGACCGCGACCGACATGGTCGCGCGCCATCCCGAAGGCCTCGATGAGGCGACGGTGCGCGCCGAGCTCGAAGGCAACATCTGCCGCTGCACCGGCTACCACAACATCGTCAAGGCGATCCTCGCCGCATCGCAGACTATGGCGAAGGTGCCGAAGGGCAGGGCGAAACAGGCAGCGTAAGAAAGAAGCGAGTAGCGAATAGGGAGTAGCGAGTAGTCGGTTTAGCCGAACCGCTCCGAGCACAATTCCCTACTCACTAATCACTATTCGCCACTCACTATTCGCTATTCCGGAGGAATTCCTATGGGCATTGAAGGCATCGGCGCTCGGGTCGTGCGCAAGGAAGACAAACGCTTCATCACCGGCGCCGGCCGCTATGTCGACGACATGGTGGTTTCCGGCATGAAGCATGCCGCTTTCGTGCGCAGCCCGCACGCGCATGCTCAGATCAAGAAGATCGACGTCAGACGAGCGCAGGCGATGCCCGGCGTCATCGGCGTCTTGACCGGCAAGGAGCTCAAGGCCGACGGCATCGGCAACCTGATCTGCGGCTGGATGATCCATTCCAAGGACGGCTCGCCGATGAAGATGGGCGCGTGGTCGCCGCTGGCCGTCGACAAGGTGCGCTATGTCGGCGACGCGGTCGTCATCGTGGTGGCGGAAACCAAGGGCCAGGCCCGCGACGCGGCCGAAGCGGTCGAGATCACCTACAAGGAATTGAAGGCGGTGGTCGATGCCACTAAGGCGCTGCAAAAAGGTGCGCCGCAGGTCCATGCCGAAGCCGAGGACAATCTTATCTTCGACTGGGAGATCGGCGATGCCAAGGCGACCGACGCGGCGATCCAGGCGGCGGCCCATGTCACCCGCATGAAGATCGTCAACAACCGGCTGGTTCCCAACGCCATGGAGCCGCGCGCTGCGCTTGGCCATTACGACAAGGCCGAGGACCATTTTACCTGCTGGACGACGTCGCAGAACCCGCATGTCGCGCGGCTAGTGATGAGCGCCTTCTACAATGTCGCGCCGGAAAACAAGCTGCGCGTCATTGCGCCCGATGTCGGCGGCGGCTTCGGCTCGAAGATCTACATCTATCCCGAAGAGATCGTCTGCCTGTGGGCGTCGAAGAAGACCGGCGTGCCGGTCAAATGGGTTGCCGACCGTACCGAAAGCTTTCTCACCGACGCACATGGCCGCGACCATGTCTCGACGGTCGAAATGGCGTTCGACAAGAACAACAAGATCACCGGCTTCAAAGTCGACACCATCGCCAATCTCGGCGCCTACATGTCGCTGTTCTCGTCTTGCGTGCCGACCTATCTCTACGCGACGCTGCTGTCGGGCCAGTACAACATCCCGACGATCCACGCCAATGTGCGCACCGTCTACACCAACACGGCACCCGTCGATGCCTATCGTGGGGCAGGGCGGCCGGAAGCGACCTATTTGCTCGAACGCACAATGGAGACCGCCGCACGCGAACTCGGCGTGTCTCCGGCGGAGCTTCGGCGCGCCAATTTCATCACCGAGTTTCCGCATCAGACGCCGGTCATCATGAACTATGACGCCGGCGACTATGGAGCTTCACTCGATGCGGCGACACAGGCGTCCGACTATGCCGGCTTCGCCAAGCGCAAAGCGGCGGCCGCCAGCCAGGGCAGGCTGCGCGGCATCGGCATGAGCTGCTATATCGAGGCCTGCGGCATCGCGCCGTCGGCGGCGGTCGGTTCGCTCGGCGCCGGCGTCGGTCTGTGGGAATCGGCCGAGGTGCGGGTCAATGCCGTCGGCACGATCGAGGTGCTGACCGGCTCGCACAGCCACGGCCAGGGCCATGAGACGACCTTCGCGCAACTGGTCACCCAGCGCTTCGGCGTGCCGCTCGACTCGGTGTCGATCGTCCATGGCGACACCGACAAGGTGCAGATGGGCATGGGCACCTACGGCTCGCGCTCGGGCGCGGTCGGCATGTCGGCAATTGCCAAGGCGCTCGACAAGGTCGAGGCCAAGGCCAAGAAAATCGCCGCCCATCTGCTCGAGGCCGACGAGGGCGACATCGTCATCGAGAATGGCGAGGTCAAGGTTGCCGGCACCGACAAGAGCCTGCCCTGGTTCCAGGTGGCGCTTGCCGCCTACACCGCTCACAATCTGCCGGCAGGCATGGAGCCGGGACTGAAGGAAACAGCCTTCTACGATCCGGCGAACTTCACTTTCCCGGCGGGCTGCTACATCTGCGAGGTCGAGATCGATCCGGAAACCGGCACGACCGAGATCGTCCAGTTCGTCGCGGCGGACGATTTCGGCAACATCATCAACCCGATGATCGTCGAGGGTCAGGTGCATGGCGGCATCGCCCAGGGCATCGGCCAGGCGCTGCTGGAAGGCGCGCACTATGACGATAGCGGGCAGCTGCTAACGGCGAGCTACATGGACTACACCATGCCGCGCGCGGACGACCTGCCGTCATTCAAGGTGTCGACCTCGAACACGCCGTGTCCGAGCAATCCGCTCGGCATCAAGGGCTGTGGCGAGGCCGGCGCCATCGGCTCGCCGCCGGCGGTCATCAACGCCATCACCGACGCTTTGGGGATTGTGGACATCGCCATGCCAGCCTCGCCGTCAACGGTGTGGGCGGCGATTAGGGCGAAGAAATGAGTGAGTAGGGAGTAGTGAGTAGGGAATGGGCATTACCGGAGATGACAGCGTCCCTATTCCCTACTCACTACTCACTACTGCCTAACCACTTCAGGGGAGGATCCCATGTACGCAGTCAACTACCACCGCGCCGCCTCGGTCGCCGACGCCGCCAAGCTGGTGAAGAGCGGCGACGCCAGGCTTTTGTCAGGCGGCATGACGCTGATCCCGGCGATGAAGACGCGGCTCGCCGCACCGTCCGACCTGATCGACCTGTCGCGGATCAAGGAGCTGCAAGGCGTCAAGGTGTCGGGCAAGACCGTCACCATCGGCGCCGCCACAACCCATTACGACGTCGCCAATGACGAGAAGCTGCGGAAGGCCTGTCCGGCGCTTGCCCACCTTGCGTCGCTGATTGGCGATCCGGCGGTGCGCCACAAGGGCACGATCGGCGGCTCGGTCGCCAACAACGACCCAGCCGCCGATTATCCGGCGGCGCTCTTGGCGCTGGGCGCCACCATCGTCACCAACAAGCGCGAGATTTCAGCCGCGAAATTCTTCACCGGCCTGTTCGAAACGGCGCTGAAAGAAGGCGAGATCATCACCGCGGTGAGTTTTACCGCGCCGGCCAAGGCTGCTTACGAAAAATTCCGCAACCCGGCCTCGCGCTATGCGATCGTCGGCGTGTTCGTGGCAAAGGGCAAGGACGGGGTCAGCGTTGCCGTTACCGGCGCCGGCGATGACGGTGTGTTCCGCTCGAAGGAGATCGAAGCAGCACTGGCGAAGAATTTTGCCGCATCGGCGCTCGACGGCGTGAAAGTGCCGGCGAAGAATTTGATGACCGACCTCCACGCTTCGGCCGAATACCGTGCCAATTTGATCGCCGTGATGGCCAAGCGCGCGGTGGCGGCAGCCAACGCCTGACATCATAAAGCTACTGACAAGGAAAGGGGCCATCGCGGCCCCTTTGTTCGTCTGTGGCGGGCTGTAACTGCCCAGTCCTTGCGGGTTCGCTGCCACGCGCAAATCCGTTGTTTCAGGAAATTCCCGTGCAAGAACAGGCGCATACTTCCCAAGGGACTGCCCAGCCCCATTCTCGCACTTGCACAATCTGATATTGCACCGCAATATGTATAGCTTGGCGGAACACGGGGTGGATTCTGCGCGCGGCGGTGTGAGCTGCGCCAAGATCTTGCGTCGTAGAGGATCGGCATGGCCGACATCTCCGCAGCGTCTGTTGCCCTGCCGCGGGCCACAGCCGACAAAGCAGCCAGAGCAAGACTGGCCTATCTCGATGGTTGGCGCGGGCTTTCGATCGCACTGGTGCTGATCGGCCATTTCTTCCCCGTTCCCGGGATCAATCTCGGCGTGCTCGGCGTCGAGTTCTTCTTCGTGCTCTCAGGCCGGCTGATGGGCGAGATACTGTTCATCGAACGCTTTCCGCTGAAAAAATTCTTCAAGCGCCGCTTTTCGCGCATCTATCCCGCGCTGCTGGTGTTCGTGACATCAGCCATGATCGGGCTCTCCGGCACCTTTATCGGCTTCAAATGGAAGGCGGCGCTGACGGCGCTGACATTCACCTACAACTATGCCGGAATTCTCATCACCCGCGCCGGCGCGCTCGACCACATCTGGCCGCTATGCGTGGAAGAGCATGCCTACATCATCCTGGCGCTGATCAGCGTGGTGGTGACCGGGCGGGGTAATGTCGTTCGGCTGCTGGTGACGCTGTCGCTGCTGGCGATGGCCAATGGCGCCATTTCGTACTGGGCACTCGGCATGGATTACGAGCACAGCTATTGGCGCACCGATGTGCATATCGCCTCGATCCTGCTGTCGGCATCGATCTGCCTGCTCAAGCACGATGACCGGCTGCCGGCATTCCTGACGAGCCCCTATGTCAGCCTCGTGTCGGCGGCGGCGGCTATATTGCTGTTCCTCGATCCGGTGCCGACGCCGATCCATTACCTACTGGCGGTGCCGTTGCTGGCGCTTGCCG
This sequence comes from Mesorhizobium sp. LNJC391B00, assembly GCF_000502535.1. NCBI lineage: Bacteria > Pseudomonadati > Pseudomonadota > Alphaproteobacteria > Hyphomicrobiales > Phyllobacteriaceae > Mesorhizobium > Mesorhizobium sp. LNJC391B00. The sequence continues at coordinate 170,538 of NZ_AYWI01000002.1, read as the reverse complement.
TCAATACGCTGGACACCAGCAACTGGCATCTTACCGGCCTGCTTTCATCCAGGCCGATGGTGATGATCGGGCTATGGTCGTACTCGCTCTATCTCTGGCAACAGCCCTTCTACAAATTCGTCGCCGAGCAGGGCAGTGCACCGATCCCGATGCTGGCGGCTGTCTTCGCCTGTGCATTATGCAGCTACTATCTGGTCGAGAAGCCCGCGCGGGCCTGGCTGAACCGGAATTGGTGAGGGCTACGGACTCCTAATCTTATGCTGCCGTGGCGATCTGCTTGCCGATCATCAGCCAGCGATGCGTCAGCCCGCAATCTGCCTGAGGTAGTAGCGCACGGTCTTCTTGCCGCCATGGATCACCGCGTCGCCGACCTCGGCGAAGCCAAGCGCGGCATGGAAGGCGTCCGAAGCCGGATTGGGCGGTTCGGCATTCACCTCGCACGTGACGATGCTGTGGCCCGCGCGTGCGACTTCCCCGAACAGATCCTCGTAGAGCCGGCGGGCATGGCCGCGGCCGCGCGCTTGCGCCGCGACGACGACGCGGTCGACATAGACGAAGCGTGGATAGCGCTCGCGGAACCAGAGGAAATTCGGGCTGTCGTAGCGCGCATCCTGGTCGAAGGTCATGATGAAGGCTTCGAGCGCGCCGATGCGCCTGACGTAAAACGCTTCGCCAAGAAGGAAGGACAGCCGTTCGGGCTCGAGCCATGACAGTTCGGCGGCGTGCTCGTTGTTGAGTGCGAGGATGGCCGCTTCGTCCTGAGGCGAGACACGGCTGATCGGCGACGGCCCACTCACGGCTTCGCTCATCATGCTCTGGCCGCCGCAATCGTCGCGGCAACCAGCGCCCCATCGGTGACTGTGGTGCGATACTCGCGGTCGAGATCGGTGCCGCCCATGCCGACTTGCGGGTTGCGGTAGGCCATGGCGCTCGGTACGTCCTTGAGCGCGGCGAAATGCAGTTCCGTCAGCCCGGTTGATGCCAGCACCCCGGCGATGTTTTCGGGGTCCAGCGCGCCGCAGCCGAGGATGATGATGCGGCCGTCGGCCTGGCGGACGAGATCCGCCAACAGGCCGGCGCCTTCCACCGCGGTGTCCCTCTGGCCGCTGGTCAGCACGCGGCCGACCTTGCAGCGGATTAGCGCTTCCAGCGCCTCGGCCGGGTCGCGCGTCATGTCGAAGGCGCGGTGGCAGGTAACGGCGAGCGGACCGGCGGCATCGACCAGCGCGCCCATGCGGGTTTCATCGATGGTGCCGTCGGCATCGAGGCAACCGACAACGACGCCGGCGACGCCGAGGTCACGAAGCGCTGCGACATCGGCGAGCATCGAGCTGTATTCGGCCTCGCTGTAGAGGAAATCGCCGCCGCGCGGCCGCACGATGACATGGAAGGGAATGGTCGCGCTCTCGAGTGCGGCGCGCACCGTGCCGAGGCTGGGCGTGATGCCGCCTTCGACCAGGCTGGCGCAGAGCTCGACCCGGTCGGCGCCGGCGGCCTGCGCAGCCAGCAGTCCATCGATGCCTTCGACGCAGATTTCGATCAGGGGGCGAGCATTTCCGGCCAAGGGGCGATCCTTCATGATTGCATGACGGCCAGCCCTAGCATCGGCTCGGTTGGCGGGGAAGCCGGAACAGCCAGTCGCTGCTTGGGCCAGCCCGGCAACCCTGCCTAGGTCCGTAGCGAGAGATCTATTGTTTCTGCAGCACCGTGTTCTTGGCGCCTTGTTCGACCTGGTCGATGACCAGCAGCTTGACCGGGGCGTCGCCGATGTTGGTGGCCTGGTGCCATTGGCCGATCATCTCGATGATGAAATCGCCCGTCTTGTAGGTGTTGCTGTTGCCGGTCTCGACATTCGTCACTTTGAGTGTCCCGGCCTCGACATAGGCGTAGCGGGCAAACGGGTGCTTGTGCACCGGCAGAGTGGCGCCGACCGCAATGTCATAGGTTGAAACCAGCACCTGGACATTTTTCTGCGGCAGCACGATCGGCTGGCCGGACGCCGTCTGGCTGCGATCGGCAAGCGGTGTGACGACAACCGGCGGGCTGGTACTGTCCAGCGCCCGAGCGGGGTTTGCAGATAGCGCTGCCGCGAACAGCAGCATCGATGCCAGAATCTTTCGCATGGTTCCTCCAGGTTTTACCGCCACCGCGCGGCGCGACGCCAAAGTTCTAACTCTCGTCAGTTACTGGAGACACAACGTCATCCGCCGGTGCCGTCGTCCATCATCGTATTGGTGAGCGCTTCATAGATGTTGCTGCATACCTGAGACCGCGGACAGTGTTTTACGATGAATGCCGGCACGACAGTCAGTGCGGCGGCGATCAGGATTTGCAGGAAGAGAGGAGCAGGCTCGAAGCGTTTGCCAAACAAGGCTCGGCAAGCGAAGTAGAGACTTTGAGCCAGGCATGCCCAGACAAGGACATGCAACAGCGTGCTCGTTGCTCGGGCATAGGGCGTTATGTATCCGTCGGGAAAGCCGACCATGCCAAGGTCGACGAGCCACTGCAGAGCCAGAACGCAGGACAGGCATGCCCACAGGAAGAGCGCTGCGCGGGTAACCAAAACTCTGCTGCGATCCACGCTCATGTGCGATCGAAGCACAACTGCGCTCGGTCTTCCAGAGCGGCTGCTGCGTGGCTTGGAGTGTGGCCTATTTCAGAGTGCGCAGCGTGATCGAATAGCGGTGCCCGGCGACCGGAGGAATGCTGTGCTCCCACTCGTGGCGCGCCGGGCCGTCAATGAGATAGACAGATCTCGGCTGAACCTCGATCGTCTTGCGATCCCATTTCGAGCCGTTTTTTCGGCGCAGCCGAAAGCTGCAGGGCGCCAGCAGGGAGACGCCGGCGACGAGATCGAAATGCGGCTTGTCGCGATGCCAACCTATGCCCGCGCCCGGCCGATACTCGTTGATGAGCACTTGCGCGAATTCCGTGGCCTGCCTGCCGGCAAAATCCGCGACCTTGTCGCGAAGCGGCAGCAGGAATTTCGGGATGGGCGGCGCTTCGACGACCTGGCGCCGGTCGTAGTCGTAGCGCCAGCCGAAGCCGGCGACCTGCCGGTTGGCAAGGTGGCCGTGGAAATCGAACGGCTTGAAGGACAGTTCATTGAGGTGACGGACCAGTTCCGCCTCTTCGTCCGTTGTGATCAGGCTAGGCCGGTAAGAAAATCCTTCCGGCAGCGTGTCGGCCGCGCCGAAGAGATCGCCCTGGCTGGCATATGCTGTTGTGCTGGATTTCGTCTGTGCCATCTGACGGAGAGATAGGAAGCCTCGCCACCCGGGCAAGATTTTCGGCGTTGTGGTGCGCCTCCCTGTCGGAACCTCCGCATCGTTGCGGCATTACGCATGTTCGAAGCAGGATTTGGAGAAGATTTGGGGACGAAGCGGGATTTTCGACATGCCGTCCACTGCCATCCGCAATACCCACTACGACCCGTCGACGAAAATCCTCTCGGTCTGGTTCGTCCCGAGCGGAGCCCGCTACGACTACGAGGAGGTCGAGCCCGAGACCTATGCGGCGTTCCGGGCCGCCTTCTCGAAAGCGCAATTTTTCAACGAGTTCATACGCGATCACTACCGGTTTCATTTGGTTGAAGAAGGACGCCGGCGCGTGACTGGATCCTGAAGGCGCTACCAGGAGTCGCAGCGCAGGGATAGTTTTCGGGCTGGGAAGACCAGGGACCCAGGCAGCTATAGGCCCGCCACGGCGAGCGGAATGCCAAACAGACGACCGCATGGCCTCATCAAAGCCCTGTTCAACTCCTTAATTCGTGGTAAGGTGATTATACCAGTTAATAACATGACGATCGGCGCGGCCGTCGTTTAAAGCGGGAGTAGGGATAGATGACGACGATTGCGCTACTCGGTGCCGGCGGCAAAATGGGGTACCGCCTATCGACCAATTTTCGCGGATCGCCCTACACGGTACGCCATGTCGAGGTCAGCGAGGCCGGCCGCGAGCGGCTGAAGACCGGACTGGGCTTCGACGCGGTCAGTGCCGATGCGGCGCTCGACGGGGCGGATATCGTCATCCTGGCCGTTCCCGACACGCATATCGGCAAGGTGGCGGCTGATATCGAGAGCAAACTGGCGCCAGGCACAATGGTGATAGTGCTCGATGCGGCCGCACCCTTCGCCGGCCATCTGCCCAACCGGCCGGACCTGACCTATTTCGTCACCCATCCCTGTCATCCGCCGATCTTCAACGACGAGACCGACATGGCGGCCAAGAAGGATTATTTTGGCGGCGTCAAGGCCAAGCAGCATATGGTCAGCGCGCTGATGCAGGGGCCGGAAGCGGACTACGCCAAGGGCGAGGCGGTCGCGAAAATCATCTGGGCGCCGGTCATGCGCTCGCACCGTGTCACCGTCGAACAGATGGCGCTGCTGGAGCCCGGTCTATCGGAGACGGTGTGCGCGTCACTGCTTGTCGTCATGAAGGAAGCCGTCGACGAGGTCGTCGCGCGAGGCGTCGACCAACAGGCGGCGCTCGACTTCCTGCTCGGCCACATGAACGTGCTCGGCGCCGTGATTTTCGGCGAGACCAAGGGCGTATTCTCGGATGCCTGCAACAAGGCGATCGAATTCGGCAAGCCGGTGCTGATGCGCGACGACTGGAAGCGGGTGTTCGAGCCGGAAGAGATCGCCGCGAGCATTCGGCGCATTACCTGAGAAAGGCCGAGTCGGGCGCTTGCCGGAGTGCCTCGGTGGCTCGACACACCCGCCATGACACCCAACTGTTTTTGCTCAGTGGGCACATGTCACCTCGATTAGTGATTGACTCATCATACCAGTTGGCTTAGCTGTTGATGGCTTGGGCAAGGGTTCGCGGGAAGTACGAAGCCTGGACGAGTGGAGGGACGGCGGGGGGCGCAACGATCCGTCAGGTGGGAAGCCGGCAACGGCATTTCAGCCCGAACCGATCAGCGGCCCGCGCTGCGCGACGAATTCGAATGCATGGGCCTTGATTGATCAAGGCAATTTTTCAAACGGGAGGACATCATGAAACTCACACGCAGAATGACACTTGCGGCGTTCGCCGGCATGCTGGCGCTTGGCACGGCGGCGCCCGCCTATGCGGCCGACCTCATTGCCATCATCACGCCCTCGCATGACAATCCGTTCTTCAAGGCGGAAGCCGTCGGCGCCGAAGCCAAGGCCAAGGAACTCGGCTACGAAGCGCTTGTGCTCGTCCATGACGACGACGCCAACAAGCAATCCGAATTGATCGATACGGCGATCGGTCGCGGCGCCAAGGCGATCATCCTCGACAATGCCGGCGCCGACGCCACCGTCGCTGCCGTGCAGAAGGCCAAGGACGCAGGCGTGCCGTCGTTCCTGATCGATCGCGAGATCAACGCCACCGGCGTCGCCGTGGCTCAGATCGTCTCCAACAACTACCAGGGCGCCCAGCTCGGCGCGCAGGAGTTCGTCAAGCTGATGGGCGAGAAGGGCAATTTCGTCGAGCTGGTCGGCAAGGAATCCGATACCAATGCCGGCATTCGCTCGAAGGGCTATCATGACGTCATCGACGACTATCCGGACCTGAAGATGGTCGCCCAGCAATCGGCCAACTGGAGCCAGACGGAAGCCTATTCCAAGATGGAATCGATCCTGCAGGCCAACCCGGATATCAAGGGCGTCATCTCCGGCAACGACACGATGGCCATGGGCGCGTATGCGGCGCTGGTTGCGGCGAACCGCAAGGACGTCATCGTCGTCGGTTTCGACGGATCCAACGACGTGCGCGATTCGATCACCGCGGGCGGCATCAAGGCAACCGTGCTGCAGCCGGCCTATGCGCAGGCGCAGATGGCGGTCGAGCAGGCCAACGACTTCATCAAGAACAAGAAGTCGCCCGAGAAGGAAAAGCAGCTGATGGACTGCGTTCTGGTCAATGGCGACAATGCTTCCAAGCTGGAAACTTTTGCGCTTACCAACTGAGCCGGCGTGACATGAATAGCGAGGGGCGATCAAGGTCGTCCCTCGCCGCCATTTTCCGTGGGTGCCAATCACCATGCTCAACAGGCCATCATGCTGAACAACAAGCCGATCTGGCCGATGCTTGTCGTTGCAGTCGGCATCAGCCTGACCGCCTGCAAGATCCTGCCGACTCCCTCGGGGGATAGCGGCAGCGCTGCCGCCTTCAATCCGGACAAGATGGTCGAGGAGATATGGGCGGCGAAGGTCGTGCCTTACCTCCAGCAGAAAGCCGGGCCGTTTGTGCAAGTCCACGCTCTGGCAAAAACCGATCCTGCTTCCGCCGGCGCCAAATATGGCAATCCGAACAAGCAGGCGAATTCGCCCTGGACCTTCGCGGTTCGCGTCGAGGGCAAGATCATCGCCGCCAACACGCAGTCGCGGGCAGCGACCATGGATGTCGATGTCGACGGCGACGGCAAGGCCGATGCGCGGGTGCAAATCGGACCGGCGATGCGGGGAACCGCGCTGCGCGACAGCCTCGATTTCATCCAGTTCAACGATTTTACCAATCAGATCGACTTTGCCCAGTTCGGCAAGGCGTTCAACGCCTATGCCGTCAAGGCCCTGTTTGCCAAACTGCCGCGTGACGCGCTGGAAGGCCGGACCGCCAAGGTTCTCGGCGCCTATACGCTCGAGAGCGGCCAGGACCTGCCGCTGGTGACGCCGGCGGAGGCAGAAATCGGGCGGAAGCCATGAGCGCTGCGGTTGCTCACGATGTCGTCTTGAAGCTGGAGGACGTCTCCAAGGTCTATTCCGGCACCGTCGCGGTCAAGCGCGCGAATTTCGAGGTGCGCAAGGGCGCGGTCAATGTGCTGGTCGGCGAAAACGGCGCCGGCAAATCGACGCTGATGAAGATCATCGCCGGCGTCGAACAGCCGACGCTCGGCCGGATCCTCCTGGAAGGGGAGGAGGTCTCCTTCTCGTCATCGGGCGACGCGGTGAACCGCGGCATCGGCATGGTGTTCCAGGAGCTGAACCTGTTTGGCAATATGACCGTCGCCGAGAACATCTTCGCCACGCGCGAGATCACCAACCGGTTCCGCAAGATCGACCGCAAGGAGCAGGAGCGTCGCGCGGCGCAATTTCTCGAACGCCTGCAGGCCGGGATAAGGCCCGACATGCTGGTCGAGGATCTGCGCATCGGCCAGCAGCAGCTGGTCGAGATCGCCAAGGCGGTTTCGCTCGATGCGCGCATCCTGATCATGGACGAGCCGACCTCGGCGCTCAGTGCGGCGGAAGTCGAGATCCTGTTCAAGGTGATCGCCGACCTCAAGGCGCGCGGCGTGGCGATCGTCTACATCTCGCACCGGCTGGAAGAGCTGATCCGCATCGGCGACTACATCACGGTGCTGCGCGATGGGCACATCACCGGCCAGGAGGAGATGAAAAACGTCGACACCCGGTGGATCGTGCGGCAGATGATCGGCTCCGACGCCAAGGATTTCGCCAAGGCCGACGGCCATGTTCCCGGCGAAGAGATATTCCGCGCCGAGGACATCTGCCTGCCGCGCGCGACCGGCGGACTGGCGGTCGATCACGTTTCGCTGTCGCTGCGCGCCGGCGAGATCCTCGGCATATACGGCCTGATGGGCGCTGGGCGCAGCGAGCTGTTCGACTGCATCATGGGCCGCCATGGCCAGGCTACCGGCGCGATCTTCATCGCCGGCAAAAAGGTCAAGGAGCGCGACACGACGCGGCGCATCCGGCGCGGGCTGGCGCTGATCCCCGAAGACCGCCAACGCGAAGGGCTGGTGTCGATCCTGTCCGTCGCCAGCAATCTGACACTGGCCAGCCTGTCGCGGTTTGTCCGCCTGTTCCACATTCGCGGCGGCCAGGAGAAGCAGGCGGTGACGCAGATGGTGCGGGAACTGGCGATCAAGGTCGCCGACCCGGCGCAGGAGGTCTCGTCGCTGTCGGGCGGCAACCAGCAAAAGGTGGTGATCGGCAAGGCGCTGCTCACCGGGCCGAAGGTGCTGCTGATGGACGAGCCGAGCCGCGGCATCGATGTCGGCGCCAAGGCCGACGTCTTCCGCACCATGCGCAAACTGTCGCGCGATGGGCTCGGTATTCTGTTCGCCACCTCCGATCTCGATGAGGTGATGGCGCTGTCCGACCGGATCGCGGTGATGAGCAATGGAAAACTGACCGGCATGTTCGATCGCGCCGAGGCGACGGAGGCAGCCCTTGTCGCCGCCTCGGCACTTGGCCACGGACCGGCCCCGCACACGGAGAACCCATGACTGACATCCCGGCCAAGGCGGCTGTCTCCTCCGTTTCGAGCGGCTCGCTGCTGCTGACGCTGATGAAGGCGAGGACCTTCATCGCGCTGATCGCCGTCTTGATCTTCTTCTCGATCGCGGCGCCGAATTTCCTGTCGACCGCCAATCTGGTCCTGATGTCGAAACATGTGGCGCTGAACGCCTTCCTCGCCATGGGCATGACCTTCGTCATCATCACCGGCGGCATCGACCTGTCGGTCGGCTCGATCGTCGGCCTGTGCGGCATGGTCGCCGGCTACCTCGTGCTCAACGGCATCGACCTGCAATTCGGCTACACTATCTATTTCAACGTCGTCGAGATCGCGCTGATCACGCTGGCGGTCGGCATCCTGATCGGCGCCGTCAACGGACTGCTGATCACCAGGTTGAATGTCGCGCCGTTCATCGCCACGCTTGGCGTGCTCTATGTCGCGCGCGGCCTGGCGTTGCTGTCGTCGGACGGCCGCACCTTCCCCAACCTCGTCGGCAAGCCGGAGCTCGGTACCACCGGGTTTGGTTTCCTCGGCGCCGGGCGGCTGCTCGGCCTGCCGGTGGCGATCTGGATCCTGATCGTCGTTGCGCTGGCTGCGGCATATCTCGCCAAATACACGCCGCTCGGCCGCCACATCTTCGCCGTCGGCGGCAATGAACGGGCGTCGCGAATTTCGGGCGTCCGTGTCAACATGGTGAAAATGTTCGTCTACATGTTCTCCGGTTTCTGCGCGGCGATCGTCGGCCTGATCATCTCGTCGGAACTGATGGCCTCGCACCCGGCAACGGGCGAAAGTTTCGAGCTCAACGCCATCGCGGCGGCAGTGCTCGGCGGCACCTCGATGTCAGGTGGGCGCGGCACGATCGGCGGCACCATTGTCGGCGCCTTCGTCATCGGCATTCTTTCGGACGGGTTGGTGATGATGGGCGTGAGTTCCTTCTGGCAGATGGTGATCAAGGGCCTTGTCATCATCGTCGCCGTCGTCGTCGACCAAGCGCAGCGCCGGCTGCAGAGCCGGGTGACGTTGATGCAGATGGCAAAGGCAGGCTGAGCATGGCGGAGTTGCGGGGAGGGCTCATCGGCTGCGGCTTCTTTGCCATCAACCAGATGCATGCCTGGCGCGACATTGAAGGCGCCGCGATGGTCGCCATTTGCGACCGCGACCCGGAGCGGCTGCGCATCATCGGCGACCAGTTCGGCATTNAGACGTGTGCTCTTCCGATCTTCGGCATTGCGAAGCGCTACACCGACGCGGCAGAGATGTTTGCAAGCGAAAGCCTCGACTTCGTCGATATCGCCACTACCGTTCCCAGCCATCGTCCGCTGGTCGAGATGGCGGCGCTGCACCGTGTGCCGGTGATTTGCCAAAAGCCGTTCGCGCCGACGCTTGCCGACGCCAAGGCGATGGTGAGGGCCTGCGTGGAAGCCGGCGTACCGCTGATGGTGCATGAGAATTTTCGCTGGCAGTCGGCGATCCAGGCGGTGCGTGCCGTGCTCGACAGCGGCGAGATCGGCACGCCGTTCTTCGGGCGCATCTCCTTCCGCTCTGCCTATGACGTGTTTTCCGGCCAGCCCTATCTCGCCAAGGGAAAGCGCTTCATCATCGAGGACCTCGGTATCCACAGTCTCGACATCGCCCGTTTTCTACTGGGCGACGTGTCGACGATCACGACGCGAACCGCGCGCATCAACCCCGGCATCGCGGGCGAAGATGTCGCGACGATGCTGATGGACCACAAGAGCGGGGCGACGTCAGTGGTCGACTGTAGCTACGCGACGAAGCTCGCCACCGAACCGTTTCCCGAAACGCTGATCGAGATCGACGGCAGCGACGGCACGATCCGCTTGGCGCAGGGATATCGACTCACCGTCACCGGCAGGAGCGGCACGAAGATCACCGACGTTTCGCCGCCCGTACTCGCCTGGGCATCGCGCCCATGGCACAACATCCAGGAGAGCGTCGTCGCCATCCAGCAGCACTGGGTCGACTGCCTGGCAAAGGGAACCGAGCCGGCGACCTCGGGCGCCGACAATCTCAAGACATTCGCGCTGGTCGAGGCGGCCTATCTGGGCGCCGCGAGCCACGAACCTGTCCACCTGGATGGCTTGCTGACATGACAGCCGACGCCTTCCTCCTATACGGCACACGCGTGGTCGAGGCCGAGCCGGTTAGGCTGAGTGCGGGCTTGCTCAGCGCCGACTTTGTCAACGGCAGCCTGCGCACCATCCGTTACGGCGGCATCGAAGTGCTGCGCGCCATCGCCTACATCGTGCGCGACCGCGACTGGGGCACCTATGAACCGGCGCTGACGGACCTTGCCGTCGATCAGAACGCCGACAGCTTCTCCGTCAGCTACTCCGCAACTTGCTTAGCACCGGGCGGAAGCCGGCTCGACTTTCGCGCTACGATCAAGGGCTCCGCCAACGGTCACCTAGTGTTCGACGTCAGCGGGGTCCCTGAAAGCGATTTCGAGACCAATCGCTGCGGTTTTTGCGTCCTGCATCCGATCGCCGGCCTCGCCGGCAGCCCGGTCACGGTCGAGCATACCGACGGCAGCGTCGTGGCGACGAAACTGCCGCTGTTGATCGATCCCTGGCAGCCTTTCAAGGATTTGCGCGCGATCACCCATGAAGTCCGGCCGGGCATTACTGCCGAATGCCGGATGGAGGGCGACACTTTCGAGATGGAGGACCAGCGCAACTGGTCGGACGCGTCCTACAAGACCTATGTGCGGCCACTCGCGCTGCCTTGGCCCTATGTACTGCCGGCCGGCCAAACTGTAAGCCAGACGGTCAGCCTGCGCATCACCGGCGAGGGGGGAATGCCGGCCGCAGCATCTGCCGCCGAACCGGTCAGCGTCGAACTCGGCGAGACCGGGCAGAGGCTGCCGGATCTCGGCGTGATCATCTACCCGGATGAGGTCGAAGCAGCGCTCGCAAATCTTTCGACATTGACCGAGCTCGGCCCGCAGCAACTTGTCTTCCACTACGATCCGACGCGCGGCCACGGTCTCGAAGCATTGCAGTCTTATGCAAGGCTCACCGCCGCCTATCCGGTGCAGACGACGCTGGAATGCGTCGTTGCCTGCGCGGGCGACCTCGATCCCGAGCTGTCAGGCGTTGCCGACATGGTGCGTCAAGCCGGGTTGAAGCTTTCGGCCATTGCCGTCTCGCCTTCGGTCGACCGGCAGTCGACACCGCCGGGCAGTGCGTGGCCGGACTGTCCGCCGCTCGAAGACGTCTATGACGCGGCGCGGCGCGCCTTTCCCGATATCCGGCTTGGCGGCGGCATGTTCAGCTATTTCACCGAGCTCAACCGCAAGCGCGTGCCGGGGGGCCTGCTCGATTTCGTCACTCACTGCACGTGCCCGATCGTGCACGCCGCCGACGATCTCAGCGTCATGCAGTCGCTGGAGGCGCTGCCCTCCATAACCGCGTCGGCGCGGGCGATCTTTGGGGAAAAGCCTTACCGCATCGGTCCATCGACGATCGCCATGCGCCAGAACCCCTATGGCGGCGCGACCAAGGGCAATCCCGGGGGACAGCGCATCGCCATGGCCGATCGCGACCCTCGCCATGCCGGCCTGTTCGCAGCCGCATGGGCGATCGGCTATGCCGCGCGTGTCGCGCCGGCCGGGCTGGAACTGCTCACGCTGTCCGGCTTCGCCGGGCCCTTCGGCGTGCTGGCAGCATCCGGCGAACCCGTCGCGGAAGGATCGCCTCGGCCGATCTTCGATGCCATCAAGGGGCTTTGCGAACTGGCCGGCCTTGCCCATGTTGCGGCAAGGACGAGCGACGAGACCAAGGTGCTGGCGCTGGCCGGCCGCTCCGCTTCGGGCAAGACCGTGGCGTGGCTGGCGAACCTGACGGCGGACGACGTGACGGTCGACATCTCAGCGTTTGGCCGAGGCCAACTGGTGATGACCCCTTACGCGATCACGCGGATCAGCTGAAATCAGTTGCCGGAGTTCATCACATAAAGCGCGCGCGAGCGCTCGAGGTGCTTGATCATCGCCTTCTCGGCGCCGTCGGCATCCTTCTTCTCAATGCGGCCGATGATCTCTTCATGCTCGGTCAGCGTGAACTGTTCCTTGCCGGTCCAGATCAGCATTTCGGTGTGATATTCCTTCAGCCAACCGAGCATCGCCTCGCTGACGGCGATATAGATCGGGTTGCCCGAGATCGCCGCGATCTGGGTGTGAAACTTCATGTCGGCGGAGATGAAGGCTTCGGAATCGCCGCGAAAGCCACGCTGTTCGGCAATTGTGGCCCGCAGCTGCTCAACGTCCTCGGCAGTGGCGTTTTCGGCGGCTTCCCTGACCATACCGCGCTCGAAGAAGATGCGCGCCGTTTTCAGGTGTTCCAACGTGTCCTTCGACGACGACAGGATGATCTTGGCTGCGCCATCGACCTGCTTGATGATCGACTTGGCGGTCAGCTGCAGCACCTTGGCGCGTTCCCCATGCGAGATCGCGACGAGGCCCATATTGCTCAGTGCCTGCATCGCCTCGCGGATCGCGGGACGGCCGACCTCGAAGCGCTCCATCAACTCGCGCTCCGACGGCATGTCGTCGCCCGGCGTCAATTCTCCGCTGGTGATCAGGCGCTTCAGCCGCAAAAACACTTCGTCGGAAAGTTTGCGCCGGACGATCGGCTCCGAACGGTTCATCGTCGCGAATCACTCCCTTGACCTGTCTCTATCTAGCATTGCCACAGCCATTCCCGGAATGGCCGTCGCCCCCATCGGCGATAGCCGCAAGACAGGATATCGCTTGCAAAGCTTATGTACTCATTATACCAGATTTCGACGGTCAAGGAACTCTTTTCGAACCTTCCGCCCCTCAGACAACGAACCATGATCACGCTCACCTACCGCATCGAAACATCAGGCAGCATCGAGGCGCTGGCAGCCAAGATCGCGAGCGACCAGTCGACCGGAACCTTCGTCGCGCTGCCCGGCGAAACCGAGGAACTAAAGGCCCGGGTGGCCGCGCGCGTCCTGGCCATCCGGCACCTGCCGGACGCACTTCGCCCCTCCATTCCCGAGGCCGGTAACGGGCCGTTCAAGCGCGCGGATGTCGACATCGCCTTTCCATTCGATGCCATCGGCCACGACCTGTCGGCTCTGATGACCATTGCCATCGGCGGCGCCTATTCGATCAAGGGCCTGTCCGGCATTCGCGTTGTCGACATGAAGCTGCCGGAGCAATTCCGCGGCGCGCATCCAGGGCCGCAATTCGGCGTCGCCGGCAGCCGCAGGCTGACAGGTGTCACGGATCGGCCGATCATCGGCACCATCGTCAAGCCGGCGCTGGGGCTGCGGCCCCCCGAGACCGCCGCGATGGTGGGCGAGCTGATCGCCGCCGGTGTCGATTTCATCAAGGACGATGAGAAGCTGATGAGCCCAGCCTATTCGCCGCTGGCGGAGCGGGTAAAGGCAATCATGCCGCTGATCCTCGACCACGAGCAGAGGACCGGCAAGAAGGTGATGTATGCCTTCGGCATCTCGCATGCCGACCCGGACGAGATGATGCGCAATCACGATCTGGTGGCCAAGGCCGGCGGAAATTGCGCGGTGGTCAACATCAACTCCGTCGGTTTCGGTGGCCTGGCCTTCTTGAGAAAACGCTCCAGCCTGGTGCTTCACGCTCATCGCAACGGCTGGGACATCCTCACCCGCCATCCCGGCCTCGGTATGAACTTCAAGGTCTGGCAACAGTTCTGGCGGCTGCTCGGCGTCGACCAGTTCCAGATCAACGGCATCCAATCGAAATACTGGGAGCCGGACGCGTCTTTCGTCGAGTCCTTCAAGGCGGTAACGACCCCGATCTTTGCGCCTGAGGATTGCGCTCTGCCGGTCGCCGGTTCCGGCCAATGGGGCGGGCAGGCGCCCGAGACCTATGAACGGACCGGCCGGACGGTCGATCTGCTCTATCTGTGCGGCGGCGGCATCGTCAGCCATCCGGACGGGCCGGGCGCCGGGGTGCGTGCCGTGCAGCAGGCCTGGCAAGCTGCGGTCGACGGCATTCCGCTGGCGGATTTCGCCTTGAGCCATCCCGAACTGGCGCGGTCGATCGAAAAATTCGGCGACGGCAAAGCGGCCTGAAGCGATGCAAGATCTGCTTCTCAGCTATTATGGCGATGACCTCACCGGTTCGACCGACGTCATGGAAGCGCTCGAACTCGGCGGCGTGCCGACCGTGCTGTTCATGCGCCAGCCGGACGCGGCCATGCTTGCGCAGTTCGCACATTGCCGAGCCGTTGGCCTGGCCGGCACCAGCCGCAGCGAAACCCCGCAATGGATGGACACCCATCTCAAGAGTGCCTTCGTCTGGCTGAAGACGCTCAACGCAGCTCTCTGTCACTACAAGGTCTGCTCGACCTTCGATTCCAGTCCGACGATCGGCAGCATCGGTCGCGCCATCGAGATCGGCCGCTCGGTTTTCGCTCAGGACAGCGTGCCGCTGCTGGTCGGGGCGCCGCAGCTCAAGCGTTACACGGCCTTCGGTCATTTGTTCGCGGCCTATCGTGAAAAGTATTTCCGCATCGACCGCCATCCGGTGATGAGCCGCCACCCGACGACGCCGATGGATGAATCCGACCTGCTGATCCATCTGTCGCGGCAGACGGAGCTCACATCGGGGCTGGTCGACCTCGCGACGTTGCAGTCGGTGGCGCGCTCGGAGGCCTTCGACCGCTTGCTCGCAGAGGGCACCGACATCGTACTTGTCGATGTCGACAGCCGCGAGACGCAGGCGCTTGCCGGCAAGGAGATATGGCGCGTCCGCAAGCCGGGCGGTTCGTTCGTCGTCGGCTCGTCGGGGATCGAATATGCGCTGCTGGCCGAATGGGTGTCGAACGGGACAGTCAGAGCTGAACCAGAATTTTCGCCGCCGGGTGCCGCCGACCGGATCGCGGTCGTCTCGGGCAGTTGTTCGCCGACGACCGAACGACAGATCCGTCACGCTTTGACTGACGGCTTCGACGGCATCGAGGTCGATCCCGTCGAACTGATCTCCGAAGCTTCCGGAGATGCGATCGCACGCGCGACGGCAGCCGGTCGCGCCAGTCTGGAAGCCGGGCGCAGCGTCGTTCTCTACACGGCCCTTGGACCCGCGGCCGATAGGGGGGGCGAAATCGACCGCCAGGAAGGCGCCCGCCACAAGCTCGGGCGGGGCCTCGGCGAACTGCTTCGCGCGCTGACCATCGAGCAGAAGTTGCAGCGCGTGGTCGTTGCCGGCGGCGATACGTCGAGCCACGCGCTCGGCCAGATGGGTGTCGATGCGCTGACCGTGCGGATGCCGTTGCCGGCGTCGCCGGGCTCGCCGCTTTGCGTCGCTCACTCGCGCGTCAAGGCGATCGATGGGCTGGAGGTGGCACTCAAGGGCGGGCAGGTTGGAACCGACCGCTATTTCAGCGCCATCCGTGACGGCCTTAGCAGCTGATTACGCGTCGCCTGGCAACGGCGAGATCCATTCATGCCCTCTAACGGCGCCGTAGCGGTTTTTGTCGCGCATGTTGACGTTAAATTCACATAAAGATATGGGTGTTTTGTCGGGGCAAGGTACTTTTGCCATTTATCCGCCTTGCTCTATCGGGGTTGTCGCCATGTGTTTCGCCCTTGCATCAGACTGCAGGATCGCCCTGTAGCAATCGCCAATGCTGAAAGAGGCGGTGATCATGCCCAGCCTGCTCGGAATCGATAACGGCCTCACGGTCACCAAGGCGGTCATCTTCGATGCCGACGGCACGCAATTGTCCGTGGCGCGTCGCCGGGTGCCGCAATCGATGCCCCACGCGCGCTGGGTGGAGCGCGACATGTCAGGCCTGTGGCAAGCAACAGCCGACGCCATCAAGGAGGCGATCGCGCTCTCCGGCAGGCCGGCGGAAGACATCAAGGCGGTGGCGGCGACCGCGCATGGCGATGGTCTCTATCTGCTCGATCATGATCGTCAGCCTTTGGGACCAGGCATCCTGTCGCTCGACAGCCGCGCCGGCGACATTGTCGAAAGGTGGTCCGCCGCTACCGTTTTCACCGATGCGCTGGCGACGACAGGCCAGACGCCGCATGTTTCGGCGCCGTCGGCGCTGCTGGCGTGGCTTAAGCAGAACGATCCTGATCGCTATGGCCGCATCGGCCATGTGCTGGCCTGCAAGGACTGGCTGCGCTTTTGCCTGACCGGCACGATCGGGACCGACCGCACGGAGGCAAGCACCTCATTCACGGATTTTCGCACGCAAGCCTATGCGCCTGAAGCGCTGCGCATCTTCGGGTTGGAAGATCTGTTCAACGCGCTGCCGCCGGTGGCGCATTCCGCTGACATCGCCGGTCAAGTCACAGCCGATGCCGCCGAAAAGACCGGCCTTCGCAAGGGAACACCGGTCGCCTGCGGCCTGCACGACGTGGCCGCCTCGGCGCTTGGCATGGGCGGCCATGAAGACGGCGTGCTCGCCATCGTCGCCGGCACCTATTCCATCAATGAAGTCGTCTCTTCGCAACCGCGCGTCGACCGGCGTTGGTTCTGCCGCAACGCCATCGACGCGGGCCGTTGGAACAACATGTCGATCTCGCCGGCCTCGACCGCGAACTACGACTGGTTTCTCGACACGTTTTGCCGCGCGGAGCAGGACAGGACGGATGGCGGCTCCCTCCACGAATTGCTGGCGGGAGAGATCGACGCGGCGTTGAAGAAGCCTTCGACCATCCTGTTTCATCCCTATCTGTTCGGCTCTCCCTATGGCGATTTGGCCAGCGGCAGCTTTGTCGGCCTGCATGGCTGGCACAATCGCGGCGACATGTTGAAGGCGGTTCTGGAAGGCATAGTCTTCAATCACCGCACCCATGTCGAAGCTTTGCGTGACGGCTTTGCTGTCAGCGAGATCCGCCTGACTGGCGGCGGTTCGCGCAATCCTGCTTTCGTGCAGATGTTTGCCGACGTGCTGAACGCCCCCGTCACTGTCACATCGACGGATGAGACCGCGGCTTTGGGCGCAGCACTTTGCGCAGGTGCCGCGGTCGGCTTGTTCAAGACGCCGCAAGAGGGTGCAAGGCAGATCGGCATGACGGCGCGGACATATCAGCCAGCGCCGGCCTCCAGTGCTGTGTTCAACGAGCGGTTTTCGCTCTACTGCCGCATCGCCGAGCAGATGAAGTCGCATTGGCCTGATATCGAAAGGCTGGCGGGGGTAAACGCATGATCAAGGCCGACGAACGACGCGAAGAGATCGCCGATTATGTGATCAAGCTCGGCCAGGTGCGCATCGACGATCTGGTCGAGCATTTCGGCGTGTCGCGCATGACCATCCACCGGCATATCGACCGGCTGGCGCAGCAGGGCGTGCTGCGCAAGCTGCACGGTGCGGTGACGGTCCAGCCTTCCGGCCTCTACGAGAGCGCTTTCCGCTACCGGGTGACCGTCAATCGAGCCGAGAAGGATGCACTGGCGCGGGCGGCACTGGATTATGTCGAGGCCGGCCAGGTGGTGATGCTCGACGATTCATCGACAGCAAACGCGGTCGCCACGCTGCTGCTCGACGTCAAGCCGTTGACGGTCGTCACCAACAGCGTGTCGACGGCGGCGCTGATGATCAATGTCGACGACCTCGATTTCATCTGTCTCGGCGGCCAGTATCACGGCACCTACAATGCCTATATCGGCATCGTCTGCGAGAACGCCGTGGCGCAGCTGCGCGCCAATGTGCTGATCTGTTCGGCTTCGGCGATCACCGGAACCACTGCCTTCATCCAGGATCCGAATGTCGTGCGGGTCAAGCAGGCGATGATGACCGCCTCCGTGAAGCGCATCCTTTTGGTCGACCACGCAAAATTCGACCGGATCGCGCTGCATGTCTTCGACGATCTGACCAGTTTCGACGCCGTGCTGGTGACCGAGGGCCTGGGCGATGCGCAGGCGCAGAGCCTCGAACGGGCGGGGGTGAAGTTGCGCATCGTCAAGACGAAGGCGCCATGAACCCAGCAGATGGAGCCGGGGCGGACAATCCCGCCGGGCGTCTCGCCGCGATGGCCGGGACCGCCGAAGTCGACGTCGTCATTCTTGGCGCCGGCATCAACGGGGCTGGGCTGTTTCGCGATCTGTGCGCGCAAGGTGTCAGCTGCCTGATCGTCGAAAAGGCGGATTTCGGCTCGGGCACCAGTGCCGCGCCGTCGAGGCTCATCCACGGCGGCTTGAAATATCTCGAGACCGGCGAGTTCGGGCTGGTGGCGCAGTCGACGCTCGAACGCAATCTGCTTCTTCAAAACGCGCCGCACTATGTCAGCCCGCTGCCGACCGTCATCCCGATCTTCTCGTGGAGCAAGGGCATGCTCGCGGCGTTGCGAACGCTGTTCGGCTCGACCAGCGCGCCGCGCAGCCGCGGCGCCATACTGATCAAGATCGGCTTGATGATCTACGATTTCTACGGTTCACGAAACCAGGTCATGCCGCGCCACCGCATGGTCGGGCGGCGGCAGGCGCTTGTTGAGATGCCGGCGCTCAATCCGGCGATCGTCGCCACCGGCACCTACTACGACGCCAAGATAAGTCACCCGGAAAGGCTGGTGCTGGAACTGATCCTCGACGGCTTGCAGGCTCACGCGGCGTCTGCCGGTGCCAACTACACGACACTGGCGGCTTCAGCCAATGGCGTGCTCACATTCCAGCCGGAAAACGGCGCGGCCTTTTCGGTGCGGCCGAAGCTGGTGGTGAACGCCGCCGGTCCGTGGATCGACGACGTCAATGCGTTGCTTGGCGCGCCGTCGAAGATGATCGGCGGCACCAAAGGGTCGCACATCCTGTTGAAGCATGACGAATTGGTCGAAAGCCTGGCCGGGCGCATGCTCTATTTCGAGGCCGATGACGGCCGCATCTGCCTGGTCTACGACTATCTCGGCCTGGCGCTGGTCGGCTCGACCGACATCAAGGCCGACAATCCGGACGCGGTCCGCTGCGAACCCGAAGAAGTCGACTATCTGCTCGACAGCGTGCGAACGCTGCTGCCGGGCATGGCGTTCGAGCGCGACCAGATCGTCTACGCCTATAGCGGCATCCGGCCGCTGCCGACGTCTGAAGCAGCGACGCCCGGACTGATCAGCCGCGATCATTCGGCGCCCGTTGCCGAGCCGGACGGCAACAGGCCCTTTGCAGTCATTTCGCTGGTCGGCGGCAAATGGACGACGTTCCGCGGCTTTGCCGAGGAAGTCACTGATACCGTACTCAAGCGCTTGCAGCGCAGCCGCAAGATGTCGACTCAGTCGATGCCGATCGGCGGTGGGCGGGATTTTCCGGCCAATGCCGCCGCGCGCGCGGACTGGCTGGCTGAGGCACAGCAGGCAACGGGCGCCGGGGAAGGGCGCCTTGATCAATTGCTGTCGCGCTACGGGACCAGAGCCGTTGAGATCGCCAGGCACGGGTCGGATGATGAGGGTTGCCTGCCGGACTCCGGCGGCTACGGCAAGGCGGAAATCGACTACATCGCGCGCAACGAGTTCGTCGAACATCTGGCCGATGTCGTTATGCGCCGCAGCACGTTGGCGATAGGCGGCTCGCTGACGAGCCGCGACCTGCAGGAGATTGCCGCGATCGCGGGGCGGGCGTTGGGGTGGAGCACCGAGCGCCTCACGCGGGAGGTCGAAGCCGCTGTTGTCGAGCTCGAAGGCAGGAACCTGATGCGGCTGGACTGATCGCTTGATCGCCGACGCCTAGCTTTTCCTGAGGCAATCCGATCGATTTGCCCTTGTTGCGCCCTGTGCATCAACCTTCCCATTTTGCACCCGGATTGGGATTTGCCGGCGCCTACGGGCTCATGCCGTCACTGGATCCGGTAACACAAATTGACGTTAAATTAACACTACGGTATGGTCATATTGTATGCTTACCTTCTAATAGGCTCGCGTTGGCTGCCGAACGTCGGCTGAGGCAACCATCTGCGGAGGGATTGACAGCGGTGCAAAGGTATGAAAATTTTTGCACACAAAGATAATATTATCACCCTGGGGAGGGGATGGCTTGAATTCCGGCGGAAGCGCAAACCGCGACCATGAATCCAGCCTCGCCACGCGCGCGGCCTGGCTGCACTATGCCGGTGGTCTGACCCAGGCCCAGGTGGCCAAGCGGCTTGGCCTGACCAGCCTCAAGGCGCATAGGCTGATCACCAAGGCCAACCAGGAAGGTCTGGTCAGGGTCTTCATCGACGGCGACGTCGCCGAATGCGTCGACCTGGAACAGCGCCTGATCGCCGCCTATGGGCTCCACTATTGCGAGGTGGTTCCCGATCTCGATCAGGACGAACTGCCGCTCAAGGGGCTGGGCATTGCCGGCGCCCAGTTCCTGAAGCGCGAAATCGATCGCGGCGAAGACATGCTGATCGGCGTCGGCCATGGCCGCACGCTTGCCGCCAGCGTCGAATATCTGACGCGCGCAACTGCTGCTCACATCCGTTTCGTCTCGCTGCTTGGCGGCGTGACGCGCAAATTCGCCGCCAACCCGCACGACGTCATGCATCGCCTGGCAGAGCGGACCGGCGCGCAGGCTTTCGTCATGCCGGTGCCTTTTGTCGCCAATACCGCCGAGGACCGCGAAGTGCTGCTTGGCCAGCGCGGCATCAGCGATGTGTTCGCTCTCGCCAGCCGGTCCGACCTGATGTTCGTCGGAATAGGCACGGCCGAGCGGGAGGCGTCGCTGGTCGCCACCGGCATGATCGAGCCTTCCGAAATCGACGAGGTCAAGCGTGACGGCGGCGTTGGTGAATTGCTGGCGCATTTCTTCGACGACAAGGGGCGTCCGGTCGAAACGGCGCTGTCGGAAAGAATACTGGCGCTTCCGCGCGATCAGTTGAAGGGCCGCAGGATCGTTGCCGTCGCCGGCGGCAAGGTGAAGGTGCGCGCCATCAAGGCAGTACTCGAAAGCCGTTATCTCAGCGGCCTGATCACCGACGAATGCACGGCCCGCGCGCTGGTCGAGCTCGACGATGCAGCCGGGACCGCGAAGCGCTGCGTGAACGGAGGAACTTCGAATGCGTGACAACGGACAATCCGCACCGCTGGTGGTTGCATCATGAGCGCGAAGGCCACCGCCCGGCAAGCTTCGCCCGGCCTGCGCCGGGTGCTTGCCGGCGCTGCGGTTGTGGTTCTGCTCGGCGCCATGGCGCTCGATACCAAGGTGATCAAGATCGGCTCTGCCGGCGATGTTCGCAACGCGGTGTTTTCGGCCGCCGACTACGGCAAGTCTGAATTTCCCAAGGTGCAGGCCGATGTCGAAGCGCGTGCCGCCGACGCCGCAACGGTGGCGACGGCGATCGCCAAGGACAGGGCGACGGCCGAAAAGGAATATGGCGTGCCGGCGGGAGTCGGACCGGTCATCTCGGTCAAGTTCACCGGCGTCGTCGGCGAGGGAAAATCGGGCATCTACAAGGTCGCCGTCGACGGTTTGCCGGACACGTTGACCGTCCGCGTACAGACTGGGCCGGCGATCAACGGCACCGAGCTTCGCGACGCCACCGGCAAGATCACCTTTGGTCAGTTCACCAACCAGATCGAGTATCAGGACGCCGGCTCGGCGCTGAACAACGAGATGAAGAAGGAGGTGCTGGCGCAAGTCGACACCAGCGCCTTGACCGGCAAGACAATAGCGGTGGTCGGCGTCTTCAAGCTGGTCAATCCGAAGAGCTGGCTGGTCACACCGGTGAGGCTGGACGTCAAATGACAATGGCTGCCGGCACAGAACCCGCGACTGGCGATGCCGTGCTTTCGGCGCGCAATGTCGTCATGTCGTATGGCGGCGTTCACGCGCTCAAGGGCGTCAACTTCGACATCCATCGCGGCAAGGTCACCACCCTGTTCGGAGAGAATGGCGCCGGCAAATCGACGCTGATGAAGATCCTGTCCGGCGTGGTGACGCCGACATCCGGCGACATCGTGCTCGACGGCAATCTCGTCAGCTTTGCCTCGTCTTCAGACGCGCGCGATCGCGGCATTTCGATCATCCACCAGGAGCTCAGCCTGGCGCCGAATCTGAGCGTTCGCGACAACATCTTCATGGGCCGCGAACTGCGCACCAGAACCGGCCTCGACTTCGCCGAGGAGGCGCGCCAGGCGCGGGCGCTGATGGCCGACCTCGAAGAAGACATCGATCCGATGACCCTGGTCGAGGACCTGCGCCTGGGGCAGCAACAGATCGTCGAGATCGCACGCGCGCTGTCGGTCGATTCCCGCATCCTGATCATGGACGAGCCGACCTCCGCGCTGAGCGCGACCGAGGTGGAGGTGCTGTTCAAGGTGATCCGCGACCTGACCAGCCGCGGCGTCTCCATCGTCTACATCTCGCATCACCTCGAAGAGGCGCTGCAGATCACCGACTACGCCGTCGTGCTGCGTGACGGGGCGATCACGGCGACGGCCGAGGCCAAGGACATCGACCTCGAATGGATCGTCCGCAACATGGTGGGCGAGAATTTCGATCTCGGCTCGCCGCCGACCGGCCACGAGTTCGGCGCGGTGGCGCTGTCGATCGAGGATGTCAGCGTCACCGACGCTTCGGGTTCAGGATATGTGGTCGATCATCTGTCGCTGGATGTCAAAGCGGGCGAGATCGTCTGCATCTATGGGCTGATGGGCGCGGGCCGCACGGAATTGCTGGAGGCCGTCGCCGGCCGTGTGCCCATGGCGGGCGGGCGGGCGCTGCTCGAAGGCGAGGACGTCTCGGGGCTGACCATTGCGCAGCGTATCGCCAGAGGTCTGGTGCTGGTGCCCGAGGATCGCCAGCGCGACGGCCTGGTTCAGACCATGACGGTCGGCCGCAATCTGTCGCTTGCCAGCATCGAGGCGTTCGCGAAAGGCCTGTTCCTCTCCCGGCCGAGGGAACGCGCACTGATCGATGATTCGATCCGCAAGGTGACCATCAAGACCGCGGGCGGCAACGCCATGATCGGATCGCTGTCGGGCGGCAACCAGCAGAAGGTCGTCATCGGCAAGATGCTGACGACAGATCCCAAGGTCATCCTTCTCGACGAGCCGAGCCGCGGCATCGATGTCGGCGCCAAGGCCGAAGTCTTTCGCTTGCTCAGCGAGCGCGCCGCGCAAGGCCTGGCGGTCGTCTTCTCGACTTCGGAGGTCAATGAGTGCCTCAGCATCGCCCATCGCATCGTCGTGATGCGGCGCGGCAAGATTTCAGCCGAATTCGGCGCCAACGCCACCAAAGAGCAGATCATGGCCGCCTCCGGCGAAGCCGTGGTCGCCTGACCATAGAATTTCGGAGCCCCGACCCATGAGCGATGTCAGCCAGGCCAGCAAACAGTCCAGCCCCAATGCGGGCGGCGAGGGCTTCGACGTGGCCAAGCTGCTGCTCGAAGGCCGGGCCTTCTTTGCCCTGATCGTCATCATTGTCGTCTTCTCGATCCTGTCGCCCTATTACCTCTCGGTGGCGAATTTCCTGACCATGGCCTCGCATGTCGCCATCTTCGGGATTCTCGCCGTCGGCATGCTGCTGGTCATCCTCAATGGCGGCATCGACCTGTCGGTCGGCTCGACCCTCGGGCTTGCCGGCGTCGTCGCTGGGTTTCTGATGCAGGGCGTGACGCTGACCTGGCTGGGCGTCGTTCTCTACCCGCCGGTCTGGGTGGTCGCGGTACTGGCCTGCATGCTGGGTGCGGCCGTCGGGCTTATCAACGGCGTGCTGATCGCGCGGTTCAAGGTTCCGGCCTTCGTCGCCACGCTCGGCGTCATGTACATGGCGCGCGGCCTGGCACTGCTGATGACCAGCGGCCTGACCTACAACAATCTCGGCGGCAAGCCGGAGTTGGGCAACACCGGTTTCGATGCTCTCGGCTTCAACCGCCTGTTCGGCGTGCCGACCGGCGTGGTGGTGCTGGCGGTTATCGCGCTGATCGGCAGCATCGTCCTGAACCGCACCGCCTTTGGACGCTGGCTCTACGCCTCGGGCGGCAATGAGCGCGCCGCCGAACTCTCCGGCGTTCCGGTCAAGACCGTGCAGATTTCGGTCTATGTGCTGTCGGGCATCTGCGCCGCCATTGCCGGCCTGATCCTGTCCTCGCAGCTGACCTCGGCCGGACCGACCGCGGGCACCACCTACGAATTGACGGCCATCGCCGCCGTCGTTATCGGCGGCGCCGCACTGACTGGCGGCCGCGGCAATATTCGCGGCACTCTGCTCGGGGCCTTCGTCATCGGCTTCCTGTCCGACGGTCTGGTGATCATCGGCATCTCATCCTACTGGCAGACAGTGTTCACCGGCGCCGTCATCGTGCTCGCCGTGCTCCTCAATGCCGTTCAGTATCGCCGCCGTAGCAAGCTTCCAGCTTCGACGGGCGGCCAACCGACTTCTCAGAAACGGGGGAAGGCCGAACCGGCCAATCCTGCCCAAGGGAAGACTGCCAGCTGACTGGCAGCAAGACCGCGTAATCATTGGAGGAATGTACATGAAAATCGTGCTTAGAAGTTTGCTTGCCGCCGCGATGGTGGTCGGGTTTAGCGCAGCCGCATCGGCCGCAGGCCTGATCTCGATCATCGTCAACGATCCGGCCAACCCCTACTGGCTGACCGAAGGCAACGTCGCCAAGGCCGAAGCCGAAAAGCTTGGCTATACAGCCAACGTCGCCGCCCACAAGGGCGACACCAATACCGAAAGCAATCTGATCGACACCGCCATCACCAACAAGTCGGTGGCGATCATCCTCGACCCGGCCAATGCCGATGGTTCGGTCGGCGCGGTGAAGAAGGCGATTGCCGCCAACATCCCGGTTTTCCTCGTCAATGCCGAGATCAACCAGGAAGGTCTTGCCAAGGGACAGCTCGTCTCCAACAACGCCCAGGGTGCGGCTCTCGGTGCCCAGCAGTGGGTGCAGGCGGTCGGTGAAAAGGGCAAGTATGTCGAACTGCTCGGCGCCCCGTCGGACAACAACGCGGCCACGCGCTCGAACGGCTACGCGACCGTGCTGAGCCAGTATCCGGATCTCGAAAAGGCCGCTTCGCAGGTCGCCAACTGGGATCGCACCCAGGGCCACGACAAGATGCAGAGCATGCTGCAGGCCAATCCCGACATCATCGCCGTGATCAGCGGCAATGATGAAATGGCGCTTGGTGCGGTTGCGGCGCTGAAGGAAGCCGGCAAGCTCGCCGGCATCAAGGTCGGCGGCTTCGACGGCTCCCCGGATGCGGTTGCGGCCATCAAGTCCGGCGAACTGCAGTACACCGTGCTTCAGCCGGTGGCCATCTTCTCGGCCAAGGCCGTGCAGCAGGCCGACTCGTTCATCAAGACGGGCGCTACCGGCGCCACCAGCGAGAAGCAGCTGTTCGATTGCCTGCTCATCACCAAGGACAATGTGGACAAGTACACCGCACCCTTCGTGCTGTCGGAATAAAAACCTGCACAGGGGGTGTCCTTGCGGACACTCCCTGCCTTTTCCACGGCTCCAGACAACAAAGACTGCTCCTTGTGAATTGCCTCCATAATCATCCGGAACTCAGCGCATGAAAGACCTGCTGATCGGGATCGACGCGGGAACGTCCGTGATCAAATCGGTCGCTTTCGATCTGTCGGGGCGGCAGCTTGCCATGGCGTCGATGACCAACAGTTTTGTCACGCTGGAAGGCGGCGGCGCCGAGCAGGACCTCGATCAGACATGGCGCGACATGGCGCTGACCGTCCGTGAGCTGGCGACGAAAGTTCCCGACCTCGCGCGGCGAACCGCGGCGATCGCGATCACCGGGCAGGGCGACGGCACCTGGCTGATCGATGGTGACGGCTTGCCGGTCGGTCGCGCCTGGCTCTGGCTCGACGCCCGCGCCGGACATCTGGTGGACGAGATGCGCGGCGATCCCCGGGATCGCACGCGGTTCGAGATCACCGGCACCGGGCTCAACGCCTGCCAGCAGGGCGCTCAGCTCAGCTGGCTGAAGAGGAACAGCCCTGAAATTCTGGAGCGCGCCGCCACTGCCTTTCACTGCAAGGACTGGCTCTATTTCAAGATGACCGGCGAGCGCGCCACCGATCCATCGGAAGGCACCTTCACCTTTGGCGATTTCCGCTCGCGCAGATATTCCGACGAGGTGCTCGACATTCTGGATCTGACGTCGCACCGCCGCCTGTTGCCGCCCATGCTCGAAGGCACGACCGATCATCATCCGCTTTCTGCGTCGGCAGCAAACGAGACCGGCCTGCTTGAGGGCGCGCCGGTGGTGCTGGGCTACGTCGACATGGTCAGCACCGCGCTTGGCGCCGGCCTCTATGATCCAAGCGGCAATGTCGGCTGCACGGTCATCGGCTCGACCGGCATCCACACACGCCTGGCGCGCACCCCTGATGATGTCGTCCTCAACGACAATGCCTCCGGCTACACGATCGCCATGCCGGTTCCGGGCGCCTATGCGCAGCTGCAATCCAATATGGCGGCGACGCTCAACATCGACTGGCTGCTTGGCCTGGCGCGCGACGTGCTGACCGCCAGCGGCGCAAAACCTTCGCGCGACGAGCTGCTGAAAGCGCTCGATGTCTGGGTCGAAGGATCGGAACCGGGGTCGCTGGTCTATCAGCCTTATATCTCGCTTGCCGGCGAACGCGGCCCGTTCGTCGATCCAGACGCGCGCGCCGGCTTCATCGGGCTTTCCGTCAAGCACGGTTTTGGCGATCTGGCACGCGCGGTTCTCGAAGGATTGGCCTTCGCGGCCCGCGATTGCTACCAGGAAATGGGCAGCGTGCCCGGCGAAATCCGCCTGTCTGGCGGCGCCGCGCGCAGCCCGTCGCTGCGCCGTATCATCGCTGCGGCGACCCGCGCGCAAGTCAGGACCAGCAGCCGCCAGGAAGCCGGCGCCGCGGGTGCGGCGATGATGGCCGCGGTCGGGCTTGGCGTCTATCGCTCGATGGATGTTTGCTGCGCCGAGTGGGTGGCGCCGCTGCTGGGCGAATGCGACGCCTATGACGAGGCGCTTTCGCAAACCTACGATGCGCTGTTTCCGTCTTTTGTCGCGGCGCGTCAGGCGCTGCATCCGGTGTGGAAATCGATGGCGCACCGCACAGGAGCTAAGTCTTGAGCGATACAACAGATATTGTCGATCTCTTCGTGATCGGCGGCGGCGTGAATGGAGCGGGCATAGCGCGCGATGCCGCCGGCCGTGGGCTGTCGGTCATCCTGTGCGAGAAGGACGATCTGGCGCAAGGCACCAGCTCGCGTTCCGGCAAGCTGGTGCATGGCGGTCTGCGCTACCTCGAATATTACGAGTTCCGGCTGGTGCGAGAAGCGCTGATCGAGCGCGAGGTGCTGCTTGAGGCGGCGCCGCACATCATCTGGCCAATGCGTTTCGTGCTGCCGCACAGCCCCGAGGACCGGCCGGCATGGCTGGTGCGGCTCGGGCTGTTTCTCTACGACCATCTTGGCGGCCGCAAGCGGCTGCCGGGAACGAGGACACTGAACCTGAGAACGGCGCCGGAAGGGGCGCCGATCAGGGACGAATTCAAGCGTGGCTTCGAATATTCCGACTGCTGGGTCGATGACGCCAGGCTGGTGCTGCTCAATGCGCTCGATGCCAGTCAGCGCGGCGCAAAAGTCTTCACTCGCACGGCCTGTATTGCTGCCAGGCGCGAAGGCGGCCTGTGGTCGATCGACATGCAGGACGGCCGCACCGGTGCTGTGACGAGGGTCCGCGCACGCGGGTTGGTCAACGCGGCCGGGCCATGGGTGAATGACATCGTCAGCCGCGTCGCCGGACAGAATTCCACCCGCAACGTTCGCTTGGTGAAAGGAAGCCATATCGTCGTGCCGAAATTCTGGGAGGGACGGCAGGCCTATCTCATCCAGAACAACGACAAGCGGGTGATCTTCGTCAACCCGTATGAGAACGATCTGGCGCTGATCGGCACCACCGACATTCCTTATGAAGGTCGGCCCGAAGAAGTGGCCGCCGAGGCAAGCGAGATCAATTATCTGATCAAGGTGGTCAATCGCTACTTCAAGCGGCAGCTGACCGCGCAAGACGTGGTCTACAGTTTCTCGGGCGTGCGTCCGCTCTATGACGACAATGCCGACAACCCAAGCGCGGTGACGCGCGACTATATCTTTGAACTCGATGCCCCCAACGGCGGCGCGCCGCTGCTGTCAGTGTTCGGCGGCAAGATCACCACCTTCCGCAAACTGTCCGAACATGCTCTGGAAAAGATCCAGCCCTTCTTTCCGACCATAAAGAAGGCCTGGACAGCCAAAATTCCCCTGCCGGGAGGCGACCTGCCCAACGCGGATTTCGAACAGTTCCTGGGCGATCTGCACGCCGAGTTTTCGTGGCTTAGCCCGTCGCTGGTGAAGCACTATGCCCGCAGCTACGGCACGCGCACACGCGCCTTGCTGAAAGGCGTAAAAGGCGAAGCCGATCTCGGCCGTCGTTTCGGCCCGGATTTCTATGAGCTCGAAGCTGTCTTCCTGTTCGAGACCGAATGGGCGATGACCGCCGCCGACGTTCTCGAACGCCGGACCAAACACGGGCTGCATATCAATGCGGCCGAGCGGAAAACATTCGAAGACTGGTGCACAAAGACAATGGCGGCGGTGAACTGATGGCCTTCACGCTTTCGCTGAACACCAACCCGCTGGTCAATCGCTTCGCCGATCCCGACGATCTGATCGACGCCATTGCCTATGGCATCGGCATCCGCGACGTGCAACTGACGCATGAATTCGTCAATCCGGGCTGGCCGGCGGCAACGATCGCCAAGTTCCTTCGCCTGTTCAACAGCGCCTTGGCGCGGACCGGCGTGCGGATCACTTCGGGTATGACCGGTCCCTATGGCCGGCTCAATCATTTCGGCCATCCGGACGCGGATGTGCGCCGCTATTATGTCGATTGGTTCAAGACCTTCGCCGACATCTCCGCCGAACTCGGCGCGTCGGGCATGGGCACGCAGTTCGCCATATTCACCTACAAGGATTTTGACGATCCGCAGCAGCGCGCGGCGCTTCTCGATATCGCGCTCGAGTGCTGGCGCGAAGTGGCCGAGCACGCCAAGGCGGCGGGCCTGACCTATTTGTTCTGGGAACCGATGTCGGTGGGGCGGGAGTTCGGCCACACGATCGAAAGCTGCGTCGAATTGCAGGGCGCCATCGATGCGGCCAAGCTGCCGATCCCGATGCAGATGATGGTCGACATCGACCATGGCGACGTGACCTCGCCCAATCCTGACGACACTGATCCCTATGCCTGGGCGAAAGCGTTCCCGTTGCAATCGCCGATCATCCACATCAAGCAATCGTCGATGAACAAGGGCGGACACTGGCCGTTCACCGCCGCCTACAACAAGGATGGCCGCATCCTCCCGCAGAAGCTGCTCGATACCGTGCGGGCGGGTGGCGGAACCGACAATGAGATCTGCCTTGAACTTTCCTTCCGGGAGAGGGAGCCGGTCGATCATCAGGTTATTGCAATGATCCGCGAGTCGGTGGATTTCTGGGCGCCTTACATCGACAGCGGCCGCGAAAGTCTCACGCCTCGCGCTTGAGGGAAAGCGTCGGCCCGAAGGCCGGCGCGTAGACCCGGAAACACGCATCATCCGAATTTCGGATCGAAGGAGAGAAGAATGACCCCATATTGGGTCGGCACGAGCTGGAAGATGAACAAGACGCTGGCGGAGGCGCTGCAGTTCGCCGAGGCATTGGCGGCGTTCGTGCCGGGCTTCGATCAGGCAATACAGCCTTTCGTCATTCCGCCCTTCACAGCGGTGCGGCAGGTCAAGGCGGCACTCGCCAACACCCGCGTCAAGGTCGGCGCCCAGAACATGCATTGGGCCGATTCCGGCGCCTGGACGGGCGAGATTTCGCCGGTGATGCTGAGGGATTGCGGGCTCGACCTGATTGAACTCGGCCATAGCGAGCGCCGCGAGCATTTTGGCGAGACGGACAAGACCGTGGGACTGAAAACCGCGGCGGCGGTCAGGCACGGCTTCGTGCCGTTGATCTGCGTCGGCGAGACGCTGGCCGAGCGCGAGGGCGGCCGCGCCGACGAAATTCTGACCGCGCAGGTTTTGGGCGCGCTGCAGGGGCTCGCAAACAATGAGTTGTCGGCAGAGATACTCTTTGCCTATGAACCGGTGTGGGCGATCGGCGAGAAAGGCATTCCGGCCAGCGCCGACTATGCCGACAAGCAGCAGGCGCTGATCAAGCAGGTCGCCGCAACCCGGTTGCCGGCTGCCCCGCTTGTTCTCTATGGCGGCAGCGTCAATCCCGGCAACGCGGCCGAACTGATCGGCCAGCCCCATATCGATGGGCTGTTCATCGGCCGCTCGGCGTGGCAAGCGGAAGGCTATATCGACATTCTGAAAAAGGCGTCGGCCGCCATCGGGCGCTGACCACGAAAACGAAGGAGTTCATTGCCATGAAGATCGCACTTGGAGCCGACAGCGCCGGCAAGCCGCTGCTCGATGTCATCGCCAAGCATCTCGCCACCAAGCCAGAACTGCAGGTCGTCGATCTCAGCCAGGCCGGATTCTACGCCGATATTGCCGCTGCGGTCGGCCACGAAATTGTCGACGGCAATTACGACCGCGCCATCCTGTTTTGCGGCACCGGCATCGGCGTCAGCATCTCGGCCAACAAGGTGCCCGGAATCCGTGCCGCGCTAACCCACGACACCTATTCGGCGGAGCGCGCGGCGAAGTCCAACAACGCCCAGATCATCACCATGGGCGCCCGCGTCATCGGCCCCGAACTGGCAAAATCGATCGCCGATGCGTGGCTGGCCTCCGAATTCGATCCGAACGGCCCTTCTGCCGCCAACGTGCAGGCTGTCGACAAGCTCGACGCGAAGCGCTGAGGATTCGCTCCCGACCTAGCCGGTCAAGGCGATCCGCATCGCCTCGATGACGGTTACGGCGGACGCCGCGCCTGGATCCATATGGCCAAGCGAGCGTTCGCCGAGGCGGGAGGCCCGGCCCTTGGTGGCGATCATCGCCTTGGTCGCCTCCGCGCCGGCCTTTGCCGCCTCGGCTGCAGCCGCGAGGCTGCCGGCCAGCCCCTTGCCGGCGGCCAGTGCCTCGCCCGCAGCCGTCGCGGCCGGCGCCCACGCATCGATCATCGTCTTTTCGCCAGGCTCGGCCTTGCCGCGATCCTGAATGCCTCTGGCCATCGCTTGGAACATAGCGACCGCGTCGGCGTCGTCGAGCGTCGCCTTGCCCTTGACGGCGGCCGCGCCGCGCATGAATGCCGTGGCATAGAGCGGGCCCGAGGAGGCGCCGACGGCGTTGAGGAACGACTTCGCCGCCGTGTTCAGCAAGATGGTCGGATCGGTGGTGCCGTCGTCCAATGCGGCCACCGCATCGCGTGCCGCGGAAAATCCAAGCTCCATCGCAATGCCGTGGTCGGCATCGCCGATCACCCCGTCAAGCGCGCACAACCGATCCCGGTCGGCTGACATAGCGTCGGCGATGGCCGCGAACATCGCGGCAAGGCGGGTGGTGTCGATTGTCGTCATCTCTTGTTCCTTGCCGTTCGCCAAGTTTACCCGGCGCGAAACATGGCGCAGTCGCAAGGGTGGTCGAGCATCGTTTGCAACTCGTCGTCGAGGTGGTGCAGCGTAATCGAAGCGCCGGCCATTTCGAGCGAGGTGCAGTAATTGCCGACCCAGCTTGCGTGAATGGATACACCGATATCGTCAAGCCTCTGCTTCACGCGCCGGTTCATGATGTAGAGTTCCATCAGCGGCGTCGAACCCAGCGAATTGACCAGCACGGCGACCTTCTCGCCGCGTGCCGGCGCCATCTCGGCGAGAATCCTGTCCAGCATTTCGTCAGTGATCTCGTCGGCCGTTTTGAGTTTTCCGCGTGCGATGCCGGGTTCGCCATGGATGCCCATGCCGATCTCCATCTCGTCGGGTCCGATTTCGAAATTCGGCCGGCGGGTTTGCGGCAACGAACAGGGCGCCAATGCGACGCCCATGGTGAATGTGTGGTCGTTGGCCTTCCCGGCAATGCGTTCGCATTCGTCGAAGGACAGCATCCGGTCGCAGGCAGCGCCTGCCGCCTTGAAGATGAAGAAGTTGCCGGCGACACCGCGCCTCTTGTGCCTGTCGCCAACGGGCGCGGAAGCGACGTCGTCGGTGCTCAGAACCGTGCGCACCTCGATGTCGTCCATCGCGGCCATCTCGGCCGCCATGTCGAAATTCATGACGTCGCCGGCATAGTTGCCGTACATGAACAGCACACCGGCGCCGCCGCTCGCCGCCTTGGCGCATTCGAGGATCGGGTCGGGCGGCGGAGAGGCGAAGACATTGCCGATCGCCGCCGCGTCGGCCAGCCCCTTGCCGACGAAGCCGAGAAAACTCGGCTCGTGGCCCGAGCCGCCACCAATGACGAGGCCTACCTTGCCTTTGCGCGGTCCATCGCGGGCGATGATAGAGCGCGGGCTTCCGTCAACGGCTTTGAGATGGCGGGGATGCGCTGCCAGGATGCCTTCCAGCATCTCGTCGACGGCGCGATTGCCGTCATTGATGATCTTCTTGGTTTGCACCGGCATCCTCCCGATTTGGGTATTTTCATAGATGATACAGGGCGTATCAGGCTGCCTCGGGCGGGGGCAGGGGCGCGATGCCCACCAAACTGCCTTCGATCGGCTTCGTAGCTGTTTACCAGCCGTTCTGGCAGAAGCTAAGCGGACCGACGTGCACGGACAATGGCACTGTAGTGTACAAGATCGCACCACGGCTTAGAAAAGGCGGTGGCTCCCCGGGCCGGATTCGAACCAGCGACCAACCGGTTAACAGCCGCTCTCGGGATAGCCCACCAGCGCCATATACCGGTTGTTCCACTCCTGAAAAACCCCTTGTTTCATAACGATTTCAGCTTTCCTGTTGCACATTAGAGCACACAGGGCAACATAGGCAGCAGTTGCATCCTGTTGCCCCGACGTTGCCCCGGAGAGCCCTAATGCCCCGCGAGAACCTGAACGACAACCGCCTGAAGGCTTTGAAGCCGGCTGCTCCTGGCAAGCGATACGTGATCATGGATGCCCAAGTCCCGAGCATGGGCGTCCGCGTAACCGACAAGGAGCCGTCCAACGGTTCAAAGCTTAAGGCCGGACAAGTCAGCTTTGTCTACATCGCCCGTTTCGGTGTTGCAACTCAGCCAGCCCGCCGCGCGCTGGGAGAGTACGACGTCATGTCGCTTGAAGCGGCACGCACCAAGGCGAGGCAGTGGGCAGCGCTCATTGATCGCGGCATTGACCCGAAGGTCCAGGCTGACGAGGAGCGGCAGGCGGCGGCGAGGGCAGCGACAGAGAGCCGTGACCGGTCTTTCGAAACCATCCTTGAACGGTTCATCAAAGCCCGGCGCCGCGATGGCATCCGCAAGGCCGACGAGGACGAGCGCGACCTCAACCGGGAATGCCTGCCGAAGTGGAAGGGCAGGGACGTCGCCACCCTCACCAATGCCGACATCATGGAAGTGGTCGAACCGATCTATGCGCGCGGCGCGCAGCGGCAGGCGCTCAACATCGCCCAGAAGATCGGGACGTTCTTCGGCTGGTGTGTCGATGACGACCTGATCACCGCCTCACCCTTCCGGGCAAAGAAGGTGCGCACCACCATCGGCGAGAAGGGATCAAGGGACCGCGTCCTGACCGATGCTGAGATTGGGGCGCTCTGGACTGCCACGGCCGCTGGCGACGTCTACAGCGCCGTCTATCGGCTGCTGCTGCTGACCGGCCAGCGCCTCAACGATATCGCCCAGGCGTCATGGACCGAAGTCGACGTTGACCGCAAGACGCTGACTGTGCCGGCGGCGCGCTTCAAGTCCGGCCGCGATCACGTTGTGCCTCTCACTGACGAAGCGCTCGGCATCATCGCCAAGTTGCCGCGGTTAAAGAAATGCAACTGGCTTTGCTCGCTCGACGGCGCGGGACCGGTGACGATCGGCCATAAGGTCAAGCTGCGGATTGACGCCGCCATGCTCGCAGCGCTTCGGAAAGACGATCAAGAGGCCAAGCTGCCGGCGTGGGTCAATCATGACATCCGCCGGACGGTTCGCACCCGGCTGTCCGAGCTCGACGTGATGGACGAGGTTGCCGAGGCTGTCATCGGACATGTGCCTACGGCGCTAGTCAGGACGTACAACCAGTCTGACCGCCTCAAGGTGAAGCGAGACGCCCTGACGCGCTGGGAGGGCGCGCTTGTGGCGCTGACAGGCCGCAAGACGGCCAACAATGTCATCCAGATAAAGGCGGCCGGTCAATGACCCTCAATTTCAACTATCAGCACGATTTCTCGGAGCGAGCCGAACGAGAGATCGTTTGTCGAGGCTGAGTTAGATGCTTGGGTGAAGGCCCGCGTCGACCAGCGAGACGCGGTGGCCTAATGACCACTGATCACGAACATAGCGCTGCTATCGATGAGGCTGCAGCCTGGCTGCGATCTGACAGCCGGGAGCGCATCAGCCGGCCAATTATCCCCCACCTGAAGCAGGCGTTCGGCCTGACCGCTGCTGAAGCGATCGAAGCGATCAGGGAAGCGAACCTGCGGCGGGCCCGCCCCACATGAGCGAAATTACGCCTAGCCGTAAAACTGGCCGACCGAAGGGCTACATCGCCAACTACCAGCCGCAGACCAAGACGCTGGCGCTGCTCGATGCGGTCGACATGGTTCTCAATACCGGGAACACTGGCCGCTCACGATCCGCCATGTCTTTTATCGGCTGGTCGGCGCCTACGGTTATCCGAAGGATGAGTCGTTTTACTCGAAGCTGATCGACCATATCGGCAACGCGCGCCGCGGCCGGGTGATCCCGTTCAATGCGATCCGCGACGATGGCGTGGTCACGCACCGCATGGACCATTTTGACGACCAGAACCATTTCCTGCGCCATGTGCGGGTGCTCGGCGAAAACTACCATCGGAACATGCTCGCCAATCAAAACCTGCACGTCGAGGTCTGGTGCGAGGCCGCCGGCATGCTGTCGCAGCTCTTCAAGGTCAGCCGAGAATTCTCGGTGCAAGCCTATTCCTCAGGCGGCTTCGACAGTCTCACTGCGAAGAAGGATCTGGCCGATCGAATATGCGAGATCGCAAAGCCGACGGTGATCCTGCACCTGGGCGACTATGACCCGAGCGGCAAATCGATGTTCGATGTCATCGCCGAGGACGTCTCTGCCTTCGTCATCGCCGATCGCCCATGGAGTTCGGTGACAGTCGACTTCAAACGCATCGCCCTGACCGCCGACCAGGTGTTTCGCTATTCGCTGCCCCGTGCCGCCCAAGAAGACCGACAGCCGCACCGCGCGATGGGAGGGTGAGACATGCCAACTCGAGGCGCTGTCGCCCGACAACATCGCTCATATCTTGCGGTCACATATCATTGACCTGTTCGACGTTCACCAGTTCCATGAAGACCGCGATATACAGGCACGCGAGCGGCAGTTGATCACTGCAGCCTTGCCGGCCCCGAGGGGGGATGCGTGACCGTCCAGCCCAGCCCATTCATCCCCGGCGCCGACGCCAGCAATCCGCGGTGGACCGGCAAGCGGAAGAAGATCCAGCGCAGCGCTGCCATCCACATGAGGTGGGGATCCACGTTCAAGGAATGCGAGGAGGCTTTCGCCGACTGGCACCACTGCGCCCTGCAAATCGTTCACGCCGAGAACATCAGCTTCCGGTTGCTGGCCTTCGTCCGACAGCACCTCAACATGAAGGCCGGGACCATCAGCGGCACGAATTTCGAATTTGCCAAGATGGGAGGAGGCTGCTCAATCAAAACGATATCCCGCGAGATAGGCCTGTACGAGCGGCTCGGCCTGTTCATCGTGAGCCGGTGTCGGCACAAAATCCCGGGTGGTGGCATCAACGAAGTGCGGACGCTTCGGTTGGCGCTGCCGACGCCCTTCAATCCAAAATTTACAGCGAGAGGTGAGGAGCCATGAGGACCACAGTGGTCCCGCATGCCGGCGCTGGTCTCCTGGACCACAGTGGTCCCGCTAATACAGCCATCTTGCTCGGGTGACGCATGACACAACTCGACCTTTTCAAGCAGCCAGCAAGGAAGACCGGCCAGGTAGTGGCATTCCCCGCCGATCGCCGCGCCGCCCTTATCCGCGCCACCGCCCACGAACTCTGCACCCTCGACTATATCGCCGGCCGCAAGTTCTGGAGCGAGCACGTCAAAGGCCTGCGAGCCCAGCTTCGCGCTGTCGGCATCCCCTCTCGCCAAGTCGATATGGAAGTCCGTCGATACTCCGCAGCCGTTGCCCGCACTATCGACCATTCCCTGCCCAATCATGGAGCGCCGCCACCAACGGCAGCCTGAGGCCCCACACCCCCACTCGTTCCGCTTCGCGGACGGTTATGCCCCAAGTTGGCGGTGATGATGCCAACGCCGACATGAGCCTGATAGGCAAGGGGACTGGTGGTATCCGCCTCGTGACGGCGCGGCCAACAACCAGATAAATACGCTGGTGTTGGTTTCTTCAATGAATACAACTCCGGTTGCTAAAGCCACTGTCGGTGCCGCCCTCTCTACAGGGGGCGCCGAAACAAACGTCAACCTCGCCACACGCATCAATGAACTTCGCACCGCGCTGATCAACTACGGGTTGGCGGTATGATAGGAGAAACCATGTACACATTGACCTTTACCGAAGAGCAGATGGCGGTTCTCGACCGCGCCCCGCAGGACGTGCCTTTCAAATTTGCAATGCCGATCATTCAATCCATAAACGAGCAGCTTGTGAAGCAGCGCGATCCGGCTAAGGAAGCCGAAGAAGTGAAAAACTTGAAGAGCGCCTAAGCCGCCCGGCCTTCAACCGCAGCGAACCGGACTTTGTACATCGCCACCCACTTCTCGAAAGCGAAGTAGCTGATGGTCGCGGCTACAATTGTCAGCATCAGCGCGGTTGCCCACAATGTCCAATAGTCGCCGGCATTCGTCGCGGGTGCGATGGCATGTCCTCGCGCCTTCGTTGCCGTCCCGACCGAGTAGGCGATAACGGCAAAGTGATAGACGTACAGGCCATACGAGATTCGGCCCAGGAACCGCAACGGAGTGGCCGACAGGACCGTTGCTAGAAGCGGTGCGCGTAATCCGGCGTCGACCAGCCCGCCGAACATCAACGCCGCCAGAGGGTAACTGAAGGCAGAGGCCACGGGCGAGACCCACGGCGGCGCCAACGACAGGAAAGCAGCGCCAGCAACCACGGCTACGGCGATCGAGAACCCCCAATGCCACTGCGGTCGAAGGATGTAGAGCGCCATTCCGCACAGAACGCTCTCAGGTCGCAGGAACGGCGTAACCCAAATGATCGGGTGGCTCGCTCCGAGGCTGTAGACCGTCATCCGCGCAAGGAAGCAGTAGACGAACACAGTCAGCAGCGCTCCAAGGAAGACGGTTTTGCCGAACCGGCGATAGGCGAGAAAGACGAACGGGATCAGCAGGTAAACCTGGAACTCGAATGAGAGCGTCCCCAGGTGCGCTGTGTTTGGGATCGACAGGTTGTAGCTCTTGAACCACGCGACGGCGTTATCAAGAAAAAGTGCCAGACCAGCCAGCCGGAAGTAGCCATTGCCGTCCGGGCTGCCGTGGATCACCAGCATGGCGATCGGAAACAGGATCATCAGCGGGTAGATGCGTAGGAATCGGCGCACAAAGAAATTCCGCACGCCGATGCCGCCTGTCTTGACGTACTCCGCATCGAGCAAGTGGAAAAACAGGAACGACGATATCAGGAAGAACAACTCGACGCCGACCCAGCCGTAGTTGTGCATCTTGTCAAGTACGGCAGACACCGTGAAGTCCGACATGTGGTGGAAAAACACCGCAAGGAACGCGAAGAACCGCAGGCCGTCTAGCGGCGCCAAGTACAATTTTGGAGAGGTCATGGCCGGCTTCTCGCACCAAATCCCCACAACCTCAAGAGGCACCCATGGCCGTAACCCGCGAGAAGCAAAGCCTTGACCTCGTGCTGGTGCACGAAGGCGGCTACTCAAACCACCCTGCCGACCCTGGCGGCCCAACAATGAAGGGCGTTACCCAGCGCGTCTATGACGGCTACCGGAAGCGCAATGGCCCTTGCGCTTCAGGTATAGCAAGATGCCGGCAGCGTTGGCGCAGCCGGGTGAGGCCGTCCAACCGAAAGTCAAGCGGCAGTTCCGCTCCACTCTCCAATCGGAGAAAAATGGCTACAGTGCCGTCCTCTTTGATTGCGTGGCCTTCCACGCTGCCGTTGAAAGACAGTTAAAAGAAGGGCATGAGGAGCGCTGCCAAAGCTAGTTAGATTGGATGAGGCCTATGACGCAGAGCATTCTCGATAAGACATTGGCAGGGGCCCAGAAGGATCAGGAGACGGTTCGATCCGGCGAGCCGATCGGCAAGGTCCCCGACGGCGTGACGTTTCACGACATGACCGCTCACCTCGACGACAGGGGAAGCGTCACCGAGGTCTACGACCCTCGCTGGAATTGGCATCCCGATCCGCTTGTTTTTTGCTACATGTTTACCATACGACCGAGAACGGTGAAGGGTTGGGCGCTGCATAAGCTTCACGAGGATCGATACTTCGTTGTCGATGGCGAGATGGAGGTCGTCCTGTATGACCCAAGGCCCGAGTCGAGCACCTACGGACAGGTATTTCGGATTGTTCTGTCTTCAGCCCGGCCACGCCTGATGAACATCCCCAGATTCGTCTGGCACGCGGACCACAACATCGGCGCGAGGGACGTTAGAGCAATCAATTTTCCTACAATGCAATATGACCACGCCAATCCCGACAAATACCGGCTGCCGCTGGATACCGATTTGATCCCGGTCGACTTTGGCGGCCTCAAGGGATGGTAGACGACGCTCCGCCGCTCTTCAGCGTTCTGATGCCGACCCATAATCGTCCCGACTCTCTTGCCTATGCGATCCAGTCGGTGCTGGCGCAGACGGAGCAATCGTTCGAGCTTCTGGTCGTTGGCGACGGTGCAGCACCGGAGACCGAAGCGGTCGTGAAAAGCTTTTCCGACCCGCGCATTCGTTGGTTTGATTTCCCCAAGGCGCCTCACTTTGGCTATGCCAATCGAAATCTGGCGCTTCGATCGTCACGCGGGGAATTGATAGCCTTCGCCGCCGACGATGACCTGATGATGCCGGATCATCTTGCACTCATGCGCGGCCAGTTCGTCGATCCGTCGGTGGCACTTGTCTACGGCCAGGTCCTCTGGGTCTCGACCGACGGCATTTGCGGTCCTGATCTTACCAACCTGTTTTTTCCCGAAGAGCGGCGCCAATTCATGGCGAGAGGGAACACGATAGCGGCCTCAGGCGTCGTATATCGCGCCAGCGCTCTTGCAGAGCGGACGGTGTGGCCAGAAGATGTGAACGGGGCGGGAGACTGGGAGATCTGGCGTCGGATCGTGCTCACAAAGGGCTTCGCCGCCGTGCGCTACCTTCGCCTTCCTACGTGCCTGCATTTCTCCGCTAAGTGGAAAAACCTCAGAGACTCCGGATTCGCGAGGCTGACGGGCTTCATCAAAGCGTGTGAGACGTCGATCTGGTTTCCGGCGCCGCTACGGGTCGCCATTCCGACAGGACACCTGGAACAAAAGGTCTTCTGGGACATCATGTGTGTCGATCCCGATGGCTGGACCGCGCTCATTCGGGAAGCCGCAGCCGACGCCGTGAACCGACTTGCGCTCGACCGTCTCGAAAAGCTGGCTACACCCGACTCGCCGCCCACACCACCTCCTCCCCCCGCTGCCCCAGATGACGGCCGA
Organism: Mesorhizobium sp. LNJC391B00; assembly: GCF_000502535.1. Taxonomy (NCBI): domain Bacteria; kingdom Pseudomonadati; phylum Pseudomonadota; class Alphaproteobacteria; order Hyphomicrobiales; family Phyllobacteriaceae; genus Mesorhizobium; species Mesorhizobium sp. LNJC391B00. The sequence goes on along the minus strand of NZ_AYWI01000002.1, from coordinate 130,588 downwards.
GCCGAGGCGCTTGCGGTAGAAGTACAGGCTCTCGCGATTGAAAGGGACGCTATGAAGATGGAGATGGAGGCGCTCAAGCGCTCGAAGAGTTGGCGTTGGACTGCCCCTTTAAGGCAATTGCGAAGGCATATCGGCCGATAGGAGCCGGCGCCAAAGGGCATGAAGCGGCCGGATAATCCTATTCGTCCCCGTCGCCGAGGTACGCCTTCACACGTCCGAAATCGCGGTACATTCCGCCGTCCGGGTGTTTCTTCTCATGCCAGGTGATCGCCCAATAGCCGGTGTCCTGAAGACCCTCCATGACCATCACCCGATCGCGGTCGGTCGGGAAATGCTCCTTGAGAAGATCCTTGACGGCATTCAAGCCGCCGTCTCGGTAGGCTTGCAGATATACATCATCTACCATGGGATAATTCCCCTTTTCGCGGACTGTTGCTACCGACAGGGATGTTGCAGCCGGTGCTCTAGCAAGAGGGTTAAGACCTCTTCGGTTTTGTCCCGCCGGTGCTTCTCTGCCAAAGCGACTCTATCATTGCTAGGCCCCAGCGGCATCGATATCAGGAGGTCGGTGAGTTGCGGGTTGCACTCGAAGAGGATTGCCCTGGCCAGTAGGTCGGCCGGCTCGCAGAGGCCTTTGAACCGGTCGATCCCGGCGCCAAGGCAGGCTTCGAACGCCTCCCGCTTAGTAGTTTCGGCGCCCGCGGTGCAGATCGTCGCACCCATCACCAACGAACAAAGCATCGCTTTCATGGCTGAAGCATCGCGCGCAAGCTTCGCCCCCGCAAGGGCGTGCTTGAGTTTTTAAAGGTGTCGGCGCATCATCACCGGCGGAGCGTGAGAACTCCCGCGGATGGCCCTGCCGGGCCATCTGCACCCAGAGCGTTGGCGGGGCGATCCCTCCAAGGATCGATATTGCCAACGGGTAGAACGAGCCGACTTAGCCGTCGGAGCGAACGGCAGCACTATGCCGGGAGAGCGGCGGCTATACAAGACCCGAAAGGGAAAGGCCGTTCGCGCATGGTCTCTGGCCATGTTCTCACCCTCCCGGCGCCAGTGCTGTCCACTGGCAACCGGCCGTGAGAAGCCGAAACCAGAGAGCCTACATCATGACCATCCATCAACCTGAAATGCGCCGTGAAGACGGGGCAATCTTCCTCACCGTGGCGGAAAACGACCGCCTGGGGATAGCAACCACGATAGAGCGACTGATCGACCTGCTCGACGCCATGAGCCCGGATCCTGATCTCGAGGAAAGCCTCGGATGGGGATATGGCAGCCAATTGGAATTGCACGCCCAGGACGGCGAGCGCGAGGAGGAGAACGAGCACGGTGGCGACGTCCAAGACGACACGATTCGCAGGACGAAGGGGACTACGAGCCGAGCCTTGGCTGGGGCAACCGTACGGGGCAAAGCGGCGTCGGGCTGGAAGCCTGGAGCCTTGAGGATGCCTGCGACATCAGCGGCCTCGGCGGGCCCGCGCTCTTCTCAGGCACGGGCTATGCGATCGGGAAGGCAATCCTACGAGAGTTTGCGCAGCGCCGCCCTGATGTGACGCAGGCCTATGTGAAGACGTCGTGCGCGATTGGGGGCGCTGGCGAAGCGGCGAGATCGGCGACGTACCTCTGCTGAAGATCATACCGGGGGTGACGCGCATCCTTCGCGACTGACCTTTCGCCAACTGGCGATAAATGGCCCGCCGCCCCGCGGTGCCGGGCTGGGCGCGCTAGATCATTCCGTGCCGAAACAACCAGCCCCCTGTCTTGCTATGGCGGGCTGCTTTTTAGAATTTCCGCTTCGGTCGATCGTCAATGGACCGAGTAATTGCATTCAGTTCTTCCTGCGATGGCACAGGGGGAGCTTCACCGGTCTTCCACCCCGTCGCCATCTGCCGTTGAACATGTTCCCAGAGTGGCCCGAGCACTTGGTTCATCGGGAAGCCTTTCGAGATCAATGGCAGCATGCTTGTATTGTTGATTCGACAGCCATCGGCATCATAAGCTGAATGCGCCCCGCCGCCTTCGCGGTAAGCCCATGCGCAAAGTGCTTGCGGTCCCACGGTCGCCGGCTCCTTCGCGCTGATCTCCCTGTTCATTCGCACGAACCATGCGCAGAGACGATCGGCCGCACGCTCCTTCGTTCTGGCACGAGCGGCCTGTCTCGTCATTGTTTGCATAATCGTCACGGGCAGGAAGTGGGGAGCGCCTGAGCCGAGAGCGATGCCAAAGCTATAAACACGCGGCCCGAGCTTCAAGTCCATCACCCGAAATTTGGTTTGGCCTTTCGTATCGATTGTCGAGGCACCCGTCTCCAGCCTCATTTGCATCTGGTCCAGCGACGTAATAGCCGCAACTCGGGCCTTCCCGTCGATGAAGCCCACATACCCGAACGTGTGGCCGGGGGCGTGTTTATCGAAGCCCTGCTCTTCGGCAGCAGCGGCAATTTCCCGCAAGGTCTGATCGAGCGTGCGGTTCGCTCCGCGCAGAACGCCCTCGATCCACTCGCAGACTTCGAAAGGCTTGCTACCTGATCTCGCGCCGGCGCCAGCATAGGTGATGAAGCCGTGACCGTCGGCGGTTTCCAGCCTGGCCATCTTGGTGGCCGCGAACGACTTCATGCTGTCCACGCCGCTGTATAGACGGTCTGCGCCGACGAACGCCACGCGAGCAGTAACCATTGCAAGGGCGAAGGTCATCGTTGCCCCAGATGTTGCCCTGTCCGGAACTCAAGTAAACGGTCAGGAAAGGGAAAGCGGGCTAAGTGTTTGGAAATGTTGGCTCCCCGGGCCGGATTCGAACCAGCGACCAACCGGTTAACAGCCGGTTGCTCTACCACTGAGCTACCGGGGAATAGAGGCTCTCATGTGAGTGGCGCAGCCTATAGCAAACCCTTTTCGGCTTTGCAAAGAAGCATTTCGCATTTTTTAGCGCATTTTCACCCAATGGTTTCTGGCAATCGCCGGATGACACCACATATGAGCCGTCTTGGGCGCCGTCGGACCTTGGTCGGCGGAACCTGAAAGGCGATTGCAGCCTTTAGCGCATATGGCTTTATCGAAGGCAACCGGATCGACTTTCGACATGACTGCAGCAGACGAAAACCAGGCACCGGCGCGGAAAATCTCGGTGTTCGGGCGCGAGTTCACCATGCCGCGCTCGCGCGGGCTGAGGATCGCCATCGGTATCGTGCTGGTGTTTTTCGGCCTTCTCGGTTTCCTGCCGATTCTCGGCTTCTGGATGATTCCGCTCGGCCTTTTGGTGCTTTCCTACGAATTTGCCGCGGTGCGCCGCCTGCGGCGCCGGTTCGTCGTCTGGTGGGAACGGCGTCGCCGGCCAAATTGAAAGCGATGGCGCGCGGTCCCGGTTCAGTGGACGCTTCGCTTCCAGCCCCCCGCAGACCTTCCCCTCGAATATCTCCTTGAGAACGGCAGCCCCTGGTGTCAGCCGCGCGTTTACGGTGAAAGCCAGTTTGCACCCGCTGCGTAAAGCTGCGGGTTCGAGTTTCGCCGGTCGCGCAGCCATGCTTGAGGAGCGGCCAATATGCCGGTGCGCCAAGCGCTGAAATCGCTCGGGAACCACGTTGCGGCGGCTGATGAGGAAAGCGCGCCGGAATGCCGCGCGGACGCTTGACGACCTTTCGCTGCCACCATATTGAGTTCGCTCGCCGGGAGCGATGAGGCCTCGTGGCGGAGTGGTTACGCAGAGGACTGCAAATCCTTGCACCCCGGTTCGATTCCGGGCGAGGCCTCCAATCGCTTCAACTCCCGCATGCCGGGGGCTTGAGTTCCGGTCGAATGCGCCGCAGTGTCGGCGCGACAAGCGCATTTCAGCGCATTGGCTTTTGACGGATTGGTTGGGACATGAGCGCTGATTTCTCCGAACTTCGCGTCAAGATGGTCGACGGCCAGGTCCGCACCACCGATGTGACCGACGCAGCATTGCTCGATGCCATGCTTGCCGTGCCGCGCGAGGCCTTTGTCGGGGCCGGCCAACAGGCTCTCGCCTATATTGACGAGGATATCCGCATCTCCGACGGCGCCGATGGCAGCGGTGCGCGCTACCTCATGGAGCCGTCGCCACTGGCCAAGCTTTTGCAGTTGGCCGAGATCGACGTCGGCGATTCGGTGCTCGATGTCGGCTGCGGAACCGGTTATTCCGCGGCGCTGCTGTCCAGGCTGGCCAAATCCGTCGTGGCGCTGGAAAGCGATACCACACTGGCGGAAGCAGCCAAAGCGGCGCTTTCGGCGCAGGGCTGCGATAACGTCACCGTGGTCACCGGCCCACTGCCGCAAGGTCATGCCGCCAAGGCGCCCTACAATGTGATTCTCATCGGCGGCAGCGTCGAGAAAGTGCCTGCGGCGCTGCTTGAGCAGCTTGCCGAAGGCGGCCGGCTGGTGGCTGTGGAAGGGCAGGGCAATGCGGGCGTAGCCCGGCTCTTTTTCAACGCAGGGGGGGTTGTAACAGGAAGACGGGCATTTAATGCGGCAATTAAGCCACTACCCGGATTTGAACGCATTCATGCCTTCGAGTTCTAAGTGATTTTGCCTTGCAGCAAAGACTCTGTCATGTTGGCTTACGATTGAACAATCGTTGCTGATTGGTTAACCGGGGTTTCGGGAGCTGTCAGCGGGGGAACGATAGATCGACGCGGCGCTGGCCGATCCCTAGGGATGGGCTGGCGTGGCGTGGTTCCCGTGCAAAACGAATGAGGGATATAAAGTGCCGTCCTTAGCCAAGAGTCTGTTTGTTACCGTCCTCATTTCCGCGACAGCGCTTTCGCCGATAGCCGCCTCGGCGGAAACCATTCTCGGCGCGCTTTCCAAGGCCTACCAGAACAATTCCTCGCTGAATTCGGCCCGTGCCGGCGTGCGCGTCACCGATGAGGGCGTGGCGATCGCCAAGTCGGGCTATCGCCCGGTGATCACTGGTTCGGCTGATATCGATTACACCTCCAGGCACCTAAACGGCAGGAACGCGAGCCTGGCATTGACCACCGGCAGCTTCGGCGTTCGGATTGACCAGACGCTGTTCGACGGCTTCCAGACCAAGAACAGGGTCGCGTCGGCCGCTGCACAGGTGAGGGCCTCGGTCGAGGGCCTGCGCAACACCGAAGAGAACACGCTGTTCAACGCGGCGAGCGCCTATATGGACGTGATTCGCGACCGCCAGGTGGCGGTGCTGACCGAACAGAATCTGCAGTTCCTGACCGAGCAGGCGCGCGCGGCACGCTCGCGCTTCGAGGTCGGCGAGGGCACGCGCACCGATGTGGCGCAGGCCGACGCGTCTCGTTCGGCCGCGGTGGCGCAATTGAGTGCTGCCCGTGCGCAGGCTCTGGCCAGTGCAGCAACCTATCATCAGATCGTCGGTGACGAGCCGGGCAAGCTCAAGGCCGCGTCGCCGTTGGCGAAGCTGTTGCCGAGGAGTCTCGAGGCGGCGATCGGCATTGCATCGAACGAGCATCCGGCCATCCTGGCCGCCCTACATTCCGTCGATGCAGCGGGATTTGATGTAAAGACGCAGGAAGGTGCGTTGCTGCCGCAGTTGACTGCTAGTGCCGGCCTTTCCCATGCCTATCAAAATACTGTACCTGGCGCGGGGAATTCGGACGGCGACTCCAATGCCGCCACCGTCGGCGCGACGCTGACCGTTCCGATCTATTCGGGCGGCCGTACCTCCGCACTCGTTCGTCAGTCGAAGGAATCGCTCAGCCAGGCTCGCATCGAGGTGGATGTCAGCCGTGACTCGGTGCGCCAGGCCGTGACCTCGGCATGGACGCAATACATCGCAGCGCGGGAAAGCGTCGACGCTAATCGGCAGGTGATCGCGGCCGCACAGTTGGCGCTCAACGGCGTCATCGAGGAGCGCAATGTCGGACAGCGCACCACGCTCGACGTGTTGAATGCCCAGAACGCCGTCATCTCGGCAAAGATCGACCTCGCCAGCTCCGAGCGCGATGTGGTCGTAGCCAGCTACGCCATCCTGTCGGCCATGGGCCGCCTGTCGGCCGATCGCCTGGCGTTGAATGTGGTGAAGTACAAGCCTGAAGAGCACTACAGAGCCGTAAAGGACAAATGGATCGGGCTGCGTACGCCGGACGGTCGTTGAGCCCACCTGGGCGGCTCAAGTCCCGCCAGGGTTGAAGCATTTCACGCCGCGCTTCCCATGGATGCGCGGCGTTTGTCTTTTGTAGCCTAAATTGTTGAAATCCGGCGTCTTCCGAGATTGGGGATTCTCGGATGGCGATCCGTCGGCTACGCTGTCGCCATGATTCGTATCCGGCTTTGCCGGACAGGAATCCAGGAACGGGTCACTACAGCGCCACGCGTCCGATGGATGCGCAAAGGACGCTGTAGAATTTTGATTTGCGCCTGATCCTCTTCGAAAATCGAAGATCGATTTTCGGGATCATGCGCGGGGGCGGCGGATGTGACGATGGCGACGGCAAGCAGCGCACAGCGCGAACCTTCCATGGAAGAAATACTGGCTTCCATCAGGAGGATCATCGAAGACAGCGACACCGGCCGCAAGCTGCCGGGCGACGCCGATGAGTTGCGCCAGGACCTTGTGCCGGCCGCCGGGCCTGTTTCGGATGTTGAGGCCTTCCGCAGCGAATTGCACAGCTCGACCGAAAGCAAGAAGCCGGTGACGCTGGCCGAGGTGCAGGCCCAACTGGCCGAGCCGGTGGTTGCGCGGCTGGAGCCGCGGTCCGAGCCGTCGCCAGTGAAGCCTGCCATTGCGGCAAATGCCACGACCGCCGCGCCACCCGCGCATGCTCCGATGACATTGGCGGAAGTAAGCGCCAGGATAGCCAGTGAGCCAGCTCCCGCCGTCAGGGCAGAAGCTGCAGTGCGGGCAAAGGCGGAAACCACCGACTCGATCGTCACGGATTGGCGCCGCGAAATCGCGGCCGTTGGCAATCAGGCAAAACCGGCTGACACAGTACGGCGGCCCGAGATCAGGCAGCCGAAGATCAGGCAGCCGGAGACTGAAAATCGGCAGGCAGCAATCGCGGAGGTCGAGGCTTTCGAGGACGATCTCGCTGCCGAGCCGGCTTTCGAGCCTCGTCCTTCGCGCAGCGAGCACGCGCGCCCGGCCGATACAACCCCGGCCCGTCCGGCGATCGTTTCGGAACATACGGGACGGCAGGTCGCAGCCGCCTTCGGCGAGCTCTCCGACGCCTTCGCCAGCCGCAGCAAGAAGACCTTCGACGAGATGGCCGAGGAGATGCTGCGGCCGATGTTGCAGGACTGGCTGGACAACAATCTGCCGACGCTGGTCGAGCGCCTGGTACGCGAAGAAATCGAGCGCGTCGCGCGCGGCGCGCAATAGACATCACCATAGCCCGTTCCGGATTAAGGCGCCGCCTTCGGGCGACGCTTTCGCTGCAGGTCAGCTTCCGGCCGATGTCGCGAACACGATCAGCTTACCGTCGGGATCGCTGACGATGAAGGTGCAGGCATGGCCTTCCCGTTGAAATGACCAGGGCCCCGCCTATTTGCGTTGAAGGACTGAGGCCGCCCTCGCGGTTGACTTGGCCAAAACCTTCCGATTTACACCGGGTCAGCAAAACTCCCGACCGCGCGGACCATTTTCCCATGCTTGAAAAGACCTACGACGCCAAGACCGTCGAGCCCAGGATCGCCAAAATCTGGGAAGAGGCGGACGCATTTCGCGCCGGCGCCGGCGCCGAGGAGGGGGCGGAGGCCTTCACCATCGTCATCCCGCCGCCCAACGTCACCGGCTCGCTGCATATGGGCCATGCACTCAACAACACGCTGCAGGACATACTCGTGCGCTTCGAGCGCATGCGCGGCAAAAACGTGCTGTGGCAGCCCGGCATGGATCATGCCGGCATCGCCACGCAGATGGTGGTCGAACGCCAGCTGATGGAAAAGCAGATACATCGCCGCGATCTCACCCGCGAACAGTTCATCGACAAGGTCTGGGAGTGGAAGGCCGAGTCCGGCGGCGCCATCTTCAACCAGCTGAAGCGGCTCGGCGCCTCGGCGGACTGGTCGCGCGAACGCTTCACCATGGATGAAGGCCTGTCCAAGGCCGTGCTCGAAGTTTTTGTCAGCCTCTACAAGGAAGGGCTGATCTACAAGGACAAGCGCCTTGTGAACTGGGACCCGAAGCTGTTGACGGCGATCTCCGACCTGGAGGTCGAGCCGCAGGAGGTCAATGGCAATCTCTGGCACTTCCGCTATCCGATCGAGGGCGAGATTTTCGATCCGGAAAATCCTGGGACATTCATCACCGTGGCGACGACACGGCCCGAGACGATGCTGGGCGATACGGCAGTCGCCGTGCACCCGGACGACGAGCGCTACTGGCATCTGGTCGGCAAGAATGTCGTGTTGCCGATCGTCGGCCGGAAAATTCCGGTTGTGGCTGACGAGTATTCCGACCCGGAAAAGGGTTCCGGCGCCGTCAAGATCACGCCGGCGCACGACTTCAACGATTTCGAGGTTGGCAAGCGCCACAAGCTGCCGGCGATCAACATCCTGACCATCGAGGCGGCAATAACGCTCAGGGATAACGAGGATTTTCTCGCCGGGCTCGACGTGACGCCGGAGCGCCAGGCCGTCTGGGACGAGCTCGACGGTCTCGACCGTTTCGTCGCGCGCAAGAAAATCGTCGAGCTGATGGAGGCCGGCGGCTTCCTCGACAAGATCGAGCCGCATCGCCACGCCGTGCCGCATGGCGACCGCGGCGGCGTGCCGATCGAGCCGTTTCTGACCGAGCAGTGGTATGCAAACGCCGCCGAGCTGGCCAAGCCGGCGATCGCATCGGTGCGCGAAGGCCGTACCAACTTCGTGCCGAAGAACTGGGAAAAGACCTATTTTGACTGGATGGAGAACATTCAGCCCTGGTGTATTTCACGCCAGCTGTGGTGGGGTCATCAGATCCCGGCCTGGTACGGGCCGGACGGCCGCGTCTTCGTCGAGAAATCAGAGGAAGAGGCGTTGGCTGCAGCGATTGAATATTATCTGGCGCTGGAAGGTCCATGGAAGGCCTGGGTCGAGGACAAACTCGAGAATTTCAAGCCGGGCGAGATCCTGAGCCGCGACGAGGACGTGCTCGACACCTGGTTCTCGTCTGCACTGTGGCCGTTCTCGACGCTCGGCTGGCCGGATCAAACGCCGGAGCTCAAGACCTATTACCAGACCGACGTGCTGGTGACCGGTTTCGACATCATCTTCTTCTGGGTCGCGCGAATGATGATGATGGGCCTGCATTTCATGCACGAGGAGCCGTTCCACACCATCTATGTGCACGCGCTGGTGCGCGACAAGAACGGGCAGAAGATGTCGAAGTCGAAAGGCAACGTCATCGATCCGCTCGACCTCATCGACGAGTTTGGCGCCGACGCACTGCGCTTCACGCTGACGGTGATGGCGGCGCAGGGGCGCGACGTGAAGCTCGATCCGGCGCGCATCGCCGGCTACCGCAATTTCGGCACCAAGCTGTGGAACGCGACACGCTTTGCCGAGATGAACGAGGTCGCGCGCAATGACGATTTCTGGCTGAACGACGCCAAGCTGCCGGTCAACCGCTGGATCCTGACCGAGCTGACCAGGGCGTCGCACGCGATGACCGAGGGCATCACCGGCTACCGCTTCAACGAAGCAGCGGGCGCTGCCTACCGCTTCGTCTGGAACCTGTTTTGCGACTGGTATCTGGAACTGCTGAAGCCGGTGTTCATGGGCGCCGACGAGGCGGCCAAAGCCGAAAGCCGCGCCTGCGTCGCCTTCGTGCTCGACGAGATCTACAAGCTGCTTCACCCCATGATGCCGTTCATGACGGAGGAGCTGTGGGCGCAGACGGCAGGTGGGGGCAGGCCGCGCGCAACGCTGCTGTGCCACGCCGCCTGGCCGTCGCCCGACTTCGAGGACGCCGATGCAGCCGCCGACATCAACTGGCTGGTCGATCTGGTCTCCGGTATTCGCTCCGTGCGCTCTGAAATGAACGTGCCGCCGGCGGCGATCGCGCCGCTGGTGGTGGTCGGCGCCAGCGCCGAGACTCACCAGAGGCTGGAACGCCATGCGTCCGCCATCAAGCGGCTGGCGCGGGTCGGCGACATCTCGCTGCAGGACGCCGCACCCAAGGGCTCGGCCCAGATCGTGCTCAACGAGGCGACGATCTGCCTGCCGCTCGGCAGCCTGATCGATCTGTCCGCCGAGGCGGCGCGGCTGCAGAAGGAACTGGCCAAGGTGACCGAGGAAATCGCGCGGTTGCACAAGAAGCTGTCGAACGAACGGTTCGTCGCCAGCGCGCCGGAAGAGATCGTCGCGGCCGAGCGCGAAAAACTCGACGAATACCGCGATCAGCAGGAGAAGCTTTCGGTGGCGCTGACCAGGGTGCGCGACGCCGGTTGACGGCCGGATTCGCGAGACGCTTGCAGCGCTTCGCGAAGGTTCTTTTGCTCGAAAAATAGGCGTTCCGTAACGTTAATATTGACGTAAACGGAAAGTTTCGACCTCATTGTTGCCATAATGTAACAATGGGGCAGAATGCCGGCAAAATAGCTGGTTTTGGGTGCTGTTTTCAGCGGTTTTACCTGATTTGTTCCCCAGTCTGCCGCCCAAATGGTCATTTTCGAACCTACCGGCCAGGCCGCCACTGTGTTCGAAATGCGGTCCGCTAGAGTGTACATGTACGCTATTCGAATTCATTGTTGCGCCGTTAACCCGAATTGGTTCTAGCTTGACGCACTAGTATTTCGGGGAGGACATCCATGAGCAATTTGCGTTTGAAAGCACTGCTGGGGGCAGGGTGTTTTTCGCTGGGTCTGATCGGTTCCGTGCATGCCGGCGGCCTGGAGCGCGGCGGCTATGACATCGATCTGCTGTTCGATCCCGCGCAGGTCACGGGCGAGGTTACCGGCACCTATGTGATGCCGCAGCGCGACCTCAAGAATGTGGTGGACGCGAATCCGGCTGACGGCCCCCTTAACGCGTTGGGCCTTTCCAACAGCGCCCGCGATACCGCAAGTTATTGGGTGCCGAGCGTGGGCATCAAGGCTGGTATGGGCCCGGTCGATTGTCTTGTCGACTATGGCCAACCGATCGGTGCGTACAGCAATCCCGGCGTTAACTGGGCCGGCGCGAACGGCAATATCGTAACCAAGGTCAAGAGCGAGGCCGTGGGCGGAACCTGCTCGTACAAAATGGACGTCGGCAAAGGCCAGTTTCGTTTCATCGGCGGCGTGTTCCATGAGGACGTCTCGGGCTTCAAGGAACAGCTGGTCGCTCCGCTTCCCGTATTTTTGGGTACAGGCATCGGGCGCCTTGATCTCAAGGGAGACGGCTGGGGATGGCGCGTCGGTGCCGCCTATGAAATTCCTGATATCGCGCTGCGCGCCAGCCTGGTCTACAATTCAGCCGTCAAGCTCGACAACCTCTCGGGGACCCTTGATCTGACCCAGGTTCCCGGATTCCTCGACCCAACTAATCCGATTTTGGGTCGCATAACCGACGTAAGCGGTTCTTCGGAGGTGCCTGAGTCTTTGGAACTCAAGCTCCAGTCAGGTATTGCTCCTGGTTGGCTCGCGTTTGGATCCATAAAGTGGGTCAATTGGAGCGTGTTGCAGAGCATACCATTCTGCCCGACCGGCGCCCCGGGGGCTTGCACCACGACCGGCCCCACCCGCGCTACATCGCTTGATCTGCTCTACCGGGATGGCTGGACGGTCTCAGGCGGTATCGGTCACAAGTTCAACGATCAGTGGAGCGGCGCCGCCATTCTGACCTGGGATCGCGGAACCTCCACCGGTCTGAGCGCCCAGACGGACACCTGGACGGTTGGCGGTGGCGTGGCTTACACGCCGACCCAGAACATCGAGGTTCGTCTTGGTGGGGCGCTGGGCGTGCTTACCAGCGGGTCGATCCATCCAGTCGTAGGCGACGATGGCGTCACCTATGGTACGGACTACACCGCTGACTTCGGCAACGATCTTGTGTCGGCCATTTCAACTTCGTTGAAGGTGAAGTGGTAAGCCTTTCAAATTGAAAAGAAAAAGGCCGGTCATCCCCGGTCTTTTTCTTATGCGGGCACCGCGTCGAGCCTTGTCGGCGAGAGTTGGCGTTGCAGATACGCCGCACGGGCGTCGCCTCTCGCGATTGTGACGTTTTGGCAACAGTTTCTGAACAACCCCCGCGCTAGACTTCCGCCCGACCAAATTGCCCATTTCCCGCCATAAACCCGGCGCACCTCGAATTTGTCTCGGGACACGCGCCAAAAGGCTCGGCGATGAGGCAGGCCGCGCCGCCCGCGGCAAGGAAGAGAATGGACGCCAAAGTCATCTCCAAGGCCAAGCTGCCTAGCCGCCATGTGACCGTCGGTCCGGCGCGTGCGCCGCACCGTTCGTATCTCTATGCCATGGGGTTGTCGGCGGCCGAGATCGCGCAGCCGCTGGTCGGCGTTGCCTCCTGCTGGAACGAAGCGGCGCCTTGCAACATCTCGCTGATGCGCCAGGCGCAAGTGGTCAAGAAAGGCGTCGCGGCCGCCAACGGCACGCCGCGCGAATTCTGCACCATCACCGTCACCGACGGCATCGCCATGGGCCACCAGGGCATGAAGTCGTCGCTGGTGTCGCGCGATGTCATCGCCGATTCGGTCGAACTCACCATGCGCGGCCATTGCTACGATGCGCTGGTCGGCCTTGCCGGCTGCGACAAGTCGCTGCCCGGCATGATGATGGCCATGGTGCGGCTCAACGTGCCGTCGATCTTCATCTATGGCGGCTCGATCCTGCCGGGCTCTTATCGCGGCCGCCAGATCACCGTGCAGGACGTGTTCGAGGCGGTCGGCCAGCATTCGGTCGGCACGGTCAGTGATGCCGAACTGCTCGAGATCGAGCAGGCGGCGTGTCCGTCCGCCGGCTCCTGCGGGGCCCAGTTCACCGCCAACACCATGGCCACCGTCGCCGAGGCGATCGGCCTGGCGCTGCCCTATTCCTGCGGCGCGCCGGCGCCTTACGAGATGCGCGACCGCTTCAATTTCGCCTCCGGCGAAAAGATCATGGAGCTGATCGCCAAGAACATCCGGCCGCGCGACATCGTCACGCTGAAGGCGCTGGAGAATGCGGCGACCGTGGTCTCGGCCACCGGCGGCTCGACCAATGCGGCTTTGCACCTGCCGGCGATCGCGCATGAGGCAGGCATCAAGTTCGACCTGTTCGACGTTGCCGCGATTTTCGAGAAGACGCCCTACATCGCCGACCTCAAGCCGGGCGGCAAATATGTCGCCAAGGACATGTTCGAGGCCGGCGGCATTCCGCTGTTGATGAAGACGCTGCTCGACCATGGCTATCTGCATGGCGACTGCATGACCGTGACTGGCCGTACTTTGGCCGAAAACATGGAGCATGTTGCCTGGAATGATAGCCAGGATGTGGTCCGTCCCGCCAACCGACCAATCACCCAAACCGGCGGTGTCGTGGGCTTGAAGGGCAACCTTGCCCCCGAAGGCGCGATCGTGAAGGTCGCGGGCATGACGGAGCTGAAATTCTCAGGTCCGGCACGGTGTTTCGATTCGGAAGAGGAATGTTTCGAGGCGGTCACGCACCGCAACTACCGGGAAGGCGAGGTTCTCGTCATCCGTTACGAAGGTCCGCGCGGCGGCCCGGGCATGCGCGAGATGCTGTCGACGACGGCGGCGCTCTACGGCCAGGGCATGGGCGGCAAGGTCGCCCTCATCACCGACGGTCGTTTTTCGGGCGCGACGCGCGGTTTCTGCATCGGCCATGTCGGGCCAGAAGCTGCCGTTGGCGGCCCGATCGGACTGCTGAAGGATGGCGACGTGATCTCGATCGACGCAACCAAAGGCACGATCGAGGTCGACCTGTCCGAGGCTGAACTGGCAACGAGGGCGAAGGCCTGGAAGGCGCGCACGACCGACTATCAGTCGGGCGCGATCTGGAAATATGCACAGACGGTAGGGCCAGCCCGCGACGGCGCGGTCACCCATCCCGGCGGTGCCAAAGAAACACATTGCTATGCGGATATCTGAGTTGTTGAGGTCGTCTGTCCTTCCGGCACTGGTCGCTGTTGCGATCTTTGGCGCCGTGGGCCAGGCCATGGCCTTCGACGACAAGGTGTTCGACGACAAGACCGGCGTGAAGCCGCAATCGAGCCCATGGGCCGTGTTCCAGTTCGGCTTCTCCGCCTACAAGAGCGGCCACAAGGAACAGGCGGTCGAGGCCTATAAATACGCCGCCGAAAACGGCCAGATCGGCGCCACCTGGAAGCTCGCGCGCATGTATGCCGAAGGCGACGGCGTGACGCGCGACGACTATGCGGCGTTCAAGTTCTTCTCCGAGATCGTCGATCAGGATGTCGAGCCGGGGTCGCCGGAGGAAAGCTATGTCTCCGACGCGCTGGTGGCGTTGGGCGACTATCTCAGGACAGGCATTCCCGGTAGCCCGGTCGAGGAAAACGAGGTCGCGGCGCAGGAATATTACATGCGTGCGGCCGCCAACTACCGCAATCCGAACGCCCAGTTCGAGATGGGCCAGATGTTCCTGAAGGGCGAGGGCGGCGTGAAGGCCAGCGTCAAGCAGGCCGGTCGCTGGTTCCAGCTCGCTGCCGAAAAGGGCCATGCCGGCGCCCAGGCGACGCTCGGCAATCTTCTGTTCCAGAGCGGCAAGATCGTGCGCGGGCTGGCCATGATGACCGCCGCGCTCGAACGCGCCTCGCCGAGCGACCAGCCGTGGATCCGCGGCATGCAGGAAGAGGCATTTGCCGCCGCCGGCGAAGCCGACCGCCGCACGGCGATTTCGCTTGCCGACGATCTTCTCACCAAGGGTGGTGACGACCAGTGAAATTGCCAATCTCCCCCCTTGTGGGGGAGATGCCCGGCAGGGCAGAGGGGGGCGCTGTCCCGCTGGCATTTCAGTTGACTAAAGTTTGCCCGGGTTGGACTGAGAGGGTGAGCTTGTTTGACCGAAAGGTCGCCTTTCTTCGCGCTCCCCCCTGGCCTGCCGGCCATCTCCCCCTCAAGGGGGGAGATTAGCTCACATCCATCAGTTCTCGGTGAGTTCCGCCGGCATCGCTCTGTACACCGGCATCGAGATCGGCGTGACGTGAAGATGCGGCTTAATCGTGCTGTCGGGACAGGTATCGCCGATCTTGGTCCATGAGGTGTTGTTGAGCACCAGGTCGCAGCGGGCCATATGGCTCTTGTCTGAAACCGTCAGGCAGGTGACCTGGCCGACTTGGTAGGACTTGCCATTGGCCAGGCACTGCTGGTCGGCAAGTGCCGCTGCAGGGGAGGCCATGGCAAATGCCAGGCCGATTGGACAAAGGAGGAATCGTAGTGCCATGGAACCCCAGCCGCCATGCTGATCTCTGACTGAATGGCGCGATTGTGGCGATATCAGGGTTTCGGCTGATATCAAGCCGGCAGCAGCGCCAGATCGATCGCCACCGGCACGTGGTCGGAAGGTTTTTCCCAGGCGCGCACGTGCTTTTCAATCGAGGCCGAGGAAAAGCGGTTGGCGGCTTCGGGCGACAACAGCAGATGGTCGATGCGGATGCCGTTGTTCTTCTGCCAGGCACCGGCCTGGTAATCCCAGAAGGTATAGACATCGGCCGCATCGGTGACGGCGCGCACTGCCTCGGTGAAGCCGAGATTCTTCAGCCGCCGGAAGGCCTGCCGGGTCTGCGGCTGGAACAGCGCATCGCCAAGCCAGTTCTCGGGGAAGCGCGCATCGAACGGCTCGGGGATGACATTGTAGTCGCCGGCCAGCACCAGCGCCTCCTCCAGAAGCAGGCGCTGCTCGGCCCAGCGATGCAGCCGTTCCATCCAGGCCAGCTTGTAGGGAAACTTCTTCTCGTCATCGACCGGGTTGCCGTTGGGCAGATAGAGCGAGGCGACGCGCAGCGCGCCCTGGTCGGTCGAGAACACGCCCTCGATGAAGCGCGCCTGCTCGTCGGTGTCATCACCGGGCAGGCCTGGGATAACCTCGTCGAACGGAAGCTTCGACAGCAGGGCGACGCCGTTAAAGCCCTTCTGGCCATGGGTTTCCACGTTGTAGCCAAGCGCCTCGATCTCGGCGCGCGGGAACTGCTCGTCGACCGACTTGATCTCCTGCAGGCAGACGATGTCGGGCTGGCTTTCGCTCAGCCAGTGGGTGAGGTTGCCGATGCGGGCGCGAATGCCGTTAATGTTCCAGGTGACGATTTTCATGGGCGGCCTCAGGGATGTTCGGGCGAAAGACGTTCGACAAGCCCGATCGTATTGCCTGCCGGGTCCTTTAGAAAGGCCATCCACTCGCTTTCCCCCGCCGTTCCGAACGTGCCTTCGGTGTCGTTGTGGACGAGCGCCGGCGGTGCGGTGAAGGGAACGCCGGACGCTTTCGCCTCGGCGTGGAAGGCTTCGAGCCCGGCTATATCGAGATAGACGGTGCCGGCCGGAACGCCATCGGTGAACAGCAACCTGATATCACCGGCCATGATGAAGGCAATGCCCGGCGGATCGTAGCGGGCGTGAACGTTGAGGCCGAGCACATCGCGCCAGAAGGCCAGCGTCACGTCGAGATCGCGCCCGGCCGACAGTGCGACCTGACGGACCTGGCCGACGCCGGACATCTGCCTAGATGGAGAAACTGGTGCCGCAGCCGCAGGAGGCGACTGCATTGGGGTTGCGGATCTGGAACGACTGGCCCATCAGATCGTCGACGAAGTCGATCACCGAGCCGCCCATATAGACCAGCGACAAATCGTCGATCAGCACGGTGGCGCCGTCCTTTTCGATGGCGACGTCGTCGTCATTGCGCGTATCGACCAGGTCGAACCTGTAGGAAAAGCCGGAGCAACCGCCGCCCTCTACGGAGACGCGCAGCGCCGTCTTGCCGGTCTCGCCAGAGACGATTTTCGCGATCCGCCTGGCGGCGGACTCGGTCATCTCGACTTTCATGGCAGTCTTGGCATCAGCGCCCATGGGCGTCACCTTGCTTTCGGTTTCACATGATAGGTATGAAGCGCGAAGGGGCAAGTCAACTGCGGCGGCATCAGCCATGACAAATGAGCTTGGCGACATTGGGTTCGGCTATCGGCCGCGCGCGGCCTATGCCAGCGACCCAGCCAGGTCGCGCGGGCGGCTCTATGACGAGGTCGAGAGCCCGACTCGCACGCCATTCCAGCGCGACCGCGACCGCATCATCCATTCCACCGCCTTCCGCCGCCTGAAGCACAAGACGCAGGTGTTCGTCGCCCATGAAGGCGACCACTATCGCACCCGGCTGACGCATTCGATCGAGGTCGCGCAGATTGCGCGGGCTCTGGCGCGAGCGCTGCGCGGCGACGAGGATCTGGCCGAGGCGGTCGCCTTGGTGCACGATTTCGGTCACACGCCGTTCGGCCATACCGGCGAGGACGCGCTGAACGAGCGGATGGCCCAATGGGGCGGCTTCGACCACAATGCGCAGTCGCTGCGCGTGGTGACGCGGCTGGAGCGGCGCTATGCCGAGTTCGACGGGCTAAACCTGACCTGGGAAACGCTGGAAGGGCTGGTCAAGCACAATGGGCCGCTGACAGATGCCAAGGGAAAAGGGCTCAAAGGCCCGGTGCCGCAGGCGATCCGCGACTATTCCGAGCTGCACGACCTCGAACTCGACCATTTCGCCGGCATCGAGGCGCAATGTGCTGCGATCGCCGACGATATCGCCTACAACACCCATGACATCGACGACGGCCTGCGCTCCGGCTTCCTGACCTTGGACATGCTGGAAACGGTGGCGCTGCCGGGATCGATCCTGGCAAGCGTGCGCGCGCGCTATCCGGGCCTGGACGATGTGCGCACCGGCCATGAGCTGATGCGCCGGCAGATCACGATGATGGTCGAGGATGTCATTGTTTCCACCACCGCCAATCTTGAGCGCATCAAGCCTGACAGCGCCGAAGCGGTGCGGGCGGCGGGCGAAACGATGGTGACCTTTTCCGCTGACGTGGCCGCGACCGAGAAGGAATTGAAGACCTTTCTCTACAAGCATCTCTACCGGCATGACGAGGTGATGCGCGTTCGCACTGAGGCCGAGCAGATCGTGCGCGACCTGTTCGATGTCTATTTCGCCGATCCGCGCGCCATGCCGGACGGCTGGCGGGAGGGGCTCGACCGGGCGGAGGACCGCATCAAGGCGCGCAGCGTCGCCGATTTCCTGGCGGGGATGACGGATACCTACGCCTTGAAGGAACACCGCCGTCTGTTTGACCATACGCCCGATTTAAGCTAGGGCGGGCGCGATTTGCCGGCCAATGAGCCGGTTCCCCTGCACAGTCCGCCAGAGCAAGACCCATGAACATCTTCGCCGATTTCAGCGCGCGAATCACAAAAGCCGTCGAAGCGCTTGATTTGAAAGACAGTAATGGCGTTTCGCCCGACCTGTCGCGCATCGCCGTCGAGCCGCCGCGCGACGCCAGCCATGGCGATCTCGCCACCAATGCGGCGATGGTACTGGCCAAGCCCACCGGGCAGAACCCGCGCGCGCTGGCCGAGCGGCTGGTGGAAGTGCTGCGCAGCGACGCCGATGTTGCCGAAGCCGACGTCGCCGGTCCCGGCTTCGTCAATCTCCGGCTCAAGGACGCTTTCTGGCAGGCACATCTGACTGCGCTGCTGGGCGAGGGGCAAAACTACGGCCGCTCGACCATTGGTGGCGGCAAGAAGACCAATGTCGAATATGTCTCGGCCAATCCGACCGGGCCGATGCATGTCGGCCATTGCCGGGGCGCGGTTGTCGGCGACACGCTTGCAAATCTGATGGCCTTCGCCGGCTATGACGTCACCAAGGAATACATCATCAACGACGCCGGCGCGCAGATCGACGTGCTCGGGCGTTCGGCCTTCCTGCGCTACCGCGAAGCGCTGGGCGACGACATTGGCGAGATACCGGCCGGTCTCTATCCCGGCGATTACCTTGTGCCGGTCGGTCAGGCGCTGGCTGCCGAATTTGGCCGCAAGCTCTTGCAGATGCCCGACGATGAGTCGCTGGTAATCGTCAAGGACCGCACGATCGACGCCATGATGGTGATGATCCGCGAGGATCTGGCGTTGCTCAATGTCCATCACGACGTTTTCTTCTCCGAGCGCACGCTGCATGCCGACAATGCCAGGAGGATCCGCTCGGCGATCAACGATCTGACGCTGAAGGGCCATATCTACAAGGGCAAGCTGCCGCCGCCCAAGGGCGAGAAGCCGGACGACTGGGAAGACCGCGAGCAGACGCTGTTCCGCTCGACGGCGGTCGGCGACGACATGGACCGGGCGCTGGTCAAGTCCGACGGCTCGTTCACCTATTTCGCCGCCGACGTCGCCTATCTCAAGGACAAGGTCGACCGCGGTTTCGTCGGCCTGATCTATGTGCTGGGCGCCGACCATGGCGGCTACGTCAAGCGGCTGGAAGCGCTGGCGCGGGCGATTGCAGGCGATGATCTGAAGCTGCAACTCACGGTGCTGCTGTGCAATCTGGTGAAGCTGTTTCGCGATGGCGAACCGGTTCGGATGTCGAAGCGGTCGGGCGACTTCGTGACCTTGCGCGAAGCGGTGGAGGAGGTGGGCCGCGATGCTATCCGCTTCATGATGCTCTACCGCAAGAGCGACGCGCCGCTCGACTTCGATTTCGCCAAGGTCACCGAACAGTCCAAGGACAATCCCGTGTTCTACGTGCAGTACGCTTCGGCGCGCTGTCATTCGGTGTTCCGGCAGGCGAGCGAGCAACTGGGCGAGGCCAATTTCGACCGCAACAGCCTGGCCGCGGCCTCGGCGTCGCTCACCGACGAGGGCGAGATCGGCCTGATCCGGAAGCTGGCTGAATATCCAAGGCTGATCGAATCCGCGGCCCTTGCGCTGGAGCCGCACCGGCTGGCATTCTACCTCTACGATCTGGCTTCCACCTTCCATGGACACTGGAATCGGGGCACCGAGAATCCCGACTTACGTTTTGTTAAGGTTAACGACCGACAATTGACTCATGCCAGACTAGGGCTGGTGCAGGCTGTTTCGGATGTTTTGACTTCCGGCCTGACGCTGATTGGGGCTGATGCGCCCACTGAGATGCGTTAGGTTTAACTAAAACACCTGTCACCATTTGCCCACATTGCGCTGGTAAGGGCCAACCCTACGCGACGTCCATGGCGTCCGAATGAGTGCGAGTTCGGGAACAATAATGGCAGACAGAACCCAGCTGAGAGTAGCCGACAACAACGACATCGCCGAAGATGATCCGTTCGCTGAACTGACCAGGATCATGGGTTTCGATCCGCGCCAGCCGGTCAAGCCGCAGGCGCCAGCCGTCGAGACGGCTGCGGACGAGGGCGATTTCGACATCGACCTCGAGAAGGAGTTGATGGGCGAATTCGGCGATGAAGTCGGTTCCATGGAGGCCAGCCAGCCAGCTCCCGAGGTTCACCAGCCTGCCGCTGAACCCTACGACTCTGCTGCCGAGATTCGCGAGCCGGCTTTCGAAACCACCGATGCCGCGATGGACAATGCGCTGGCTGCTTCGCTGGAATATGATTTCGTCTTCGACGATGCCGCCGATCTGGATTTCGGCGCTGCCCCGCAGGCTGCGGCTGCTCCCGTTGAACCCTCGTTTGCCGAACCTTCGTTTGCCGAGCCCGCATTCGACGAAGCTGCATTCGACGATGATTTCGACAATGCCGTCGCCAGCTCGCTGGAAAACGTATCGCCGCTCGAAGACGACCTGCCGATGGATGACGAGCTTGCCGCTTCGCTCGAGCAGGGGTTGCTGCTCGATGACGATGCGACCGTCGCCCATGCCGCAGATGTCGCCCAGGTTGCTGCTGCGACTGCCGACGATCTCGCGTTCGACGATGATTTCGACAATGCCGTCTCGATGTCGCTGGAAGACGAGCTGACGCTGGACGGTCCTGCGCCGGCGCAGGACCAGTATGCCGCGCCAGTAGCCGAGGCGCCGATCCATACCTTCGACGCCGTCGGAGTCGCCGACCACACTGTTGCCGACGAGGATTTTGCGGGTCATTTCGATGACGCGATGGCCGATGTCGACATGGACTTTGCGGCCCAGGATTTTGCAGCTCAGGATTTTGCAGCCCAGGATTTTGCAGCCGAGCATTTCGAGCCGCAGGCTTTCGAGGCTCAGCCTGTTGAGGCCGAGGATCCGGAAGAGAGCGATCTGCAGGTCAGCGCGCCGGTTGAGATGGATGCGCCGGAAGTGGACGAGACGCCGGCCTGGACCGTGGAGGCCAGCCCCTCTCATGAGACTGCGCACGAAGCATTCGACGATTGCGATCTGAGCATCGATGATGCGCTTGCCGATCACGAGCCGGTAGCCGAGACCGCACCCGCTCCGGTTCAGCTAGCTCCGGTCGCACCAGCCTATGTGGCGCCTACCAATATGGCGACCCCGGCCGCTCCGGTCGCTGACGAACGGACGTTGGAAGATGAACTCAACGCGCTGCTTGGCGCCATGACCACACCACGCCCGGCGCCAGTCGCGCCGATTCCGGTCGTCACCGAGCCCACCAGGGCTGCCGCCATCGAGCCCACCAGGACTTATGAGCCGGTTGCCCCGGTACAGCGGTCCGTCGCGACGCCAGTCGCTCCGGTCGATAATCTCGAGTGGGACCTGGACGAACACGCGCCGGCTCCTCAGGAGGCCCAGGCAAACGATTCCGATTTCGACGATCTGCTTGCCGGCGAACTTGAGAGCCATGAGCCCGAGATCGAGTTCAATGATCACGCCTTCGATGCGGCGCTCGCCAAGGGCATCGATCTCGGTAAGGACACGGCAGCACCGGTCGCTGGCGATTGGCGCTCGACGCCGCCGGAGCCGGCGCGTTCGTGGAGCCGCGTGACTCCCACCCCGGCCCCGCCTTCCTTTGCAGCGCAGCCGCAACCTTCTTTTGCAGCGCAGCCGCAAGCTTCTTTTGCAGAAAAGCCGTCCACGCCGCCAACAGCAGCGCCAACCTATCGCGACCAGTCGGTTGCAGCTGCTGCCTATGTGGCGCCGACGCCATCGCGCCAGGCGCCGCCTCACGCCGAGATGCCGGATGTCGAGACGATCGATGTGCCCGAGCGTGTGGTGGCGATTGCCGACGACCTCGACATTCCAGAACTCAGCTTCGAGCAAGACGAGCCGGCCGCCTATGACGACATCGACGCCGAATTCGCCGGCATGCTCAACGAGATGAACGCGGTGGAAGTGGCATCGCCCACTGCCGCACGCAGTGCCGGCTATGATGACGATTCCTACAGTTCCGGCTTCAGCTCGGGCCACGAGCTCGACCAGCGCGCCTATGCAGCGCGGCCAGCCGAAGTGCTTGCAGCCACGCAAGCTCACCACGCCGATGCCGCTGGCGGCTTTGACATGGACGATCTGCCCGGCAGTCAGCCGGTTTCGCAGGCCGACGATTTCGCGGTCGATGAACTCGACTACGATCCGGATCTGGACGAGGCGATGGCGGTGCCGGGCCTCGCCGAGCAGGAAGCCGCACGGCCGCGCAGGAGCGGCCTGCTGGTCGCGGGGGTCGTTGCTGCGGTGGCGATTGCCGGCGGTCTTGGCGCCTTCGCCTTGTCGTACGGCGGCAAGGGCGGCAGCGATGCGCCGGTCATTGTCAAAGCCGACAACAGGCCGATCAAGGTCAAGCCCGAAAATCCGGGCGGCGCCGTGGTGCCGAACCAGGACAACAAGGTTTATGATGCGGTCGCCAAGGGCACCAAGCCGGCCGAGCCGGTTCAGGAGAAGCTGGTCACCAACACCGAAGAGCCGGTCGATGTGAAGGCGCAGGAGCCTGAAAGCCGCGTCGTCGATCTGTCGCCCGACGATACCGGCGCTGCCCCAGGCCCCGACGCTGCCGGCAACCCCGAAGCTGCCGGCAACCCCGACGCGGCTGTCGCGCCGGCGCCAAAGTCCGAGGACCGCATCGCGCAGGTGCTGCAGGAAGCCGACAAGAACCCCGATACCGTCGCCGTTGCCCCGCGCAAGGTTCGGACCATGGTGGTCAAGCCCGACGGCTCGTTGGTGGCCCGCGAGGACTCGACGCCGGCCGCGCCGCAGGTTGCGGCGACTGAGCCGCTTGACCCGGCGCCGCAGCACGTCGCCCGTTCGGCCGATGCCGAGCAGACCGGCACCGTGGCGCCTGTCGATCAGGCAGATAGCGACCAGGCAAGTGCCGAGACCGCCAAGCCGGTGAAGCCGGCGGCTGCGCCGAAGGCTGAGACCCAGTCCGCCAACACGCCGCAGACGGTTGCCGTGGCGCCGCAGCGCCCGTCCGACCAGCCGGTCGACGTGGTCGGGGAGGTCAAGCCCGACCAGGTTGCCTCCATTCCGGCGACGGCTTCGACATCGGGCGGTTCGTGGTCGATGCAGATCGCTTCGCAGCCGACGGTCGAAAGCGCCCAGGCCAACTACGCCGACCTGCAGCGCCGCTATGGAAATGTGCTCGCCGGTCGCACCGCCAACATCGTCAAGGCGGAGATCGCCGGCAAGGGCACCTTCTACCGTGTCCGGGTGCCTGCGCAGTCGCGCAACGATGCGATCAATCTGTGCACCAGCTACAAGGCTGCCGGCGGCAACTGCTTCGTGTCGCGGTAAGGCCGGATCCAACTATCAGAGCCGGCGCGTTCCCAAGGGTCGCGCCGGCTTTTTCATGTGGATGGGCGAGAGGTTGAGGCGCTTGCCGTCCGGGGAGATTCCCTTTGGCGGCGCGAAGCCCTAAACTGGCGGAATGACCGAATCAAAATCCATGATCCTCGGCTGTGCCGGGAAATCGCTGACCCGCGAAGAAATCCGTTTCTATCGCAATGAATGCCCGTGGGGCTTCATCCTGTTTGCCCGCAACATCGGCGAAACGGAGCAGATCCGCGATCTGGTTGCCGAAATGCGCGACTGTATCGGGCGCCCCGATGCGCTGGTGTTCATCGACCAGGAAGGTGGCCGGGTGCAGCGCCTGCGGCCGCCGCTGGCGCCGAACTATCCCGCCGGCGGCGCGCTCGGCGCATTGTGGCGCAAGGACCATGATGCCGGCACCCGGGCTGCCTGGCTGATGGCGCGGCTGCACGCCTTCGACCTGTTGCGCTACGGTATCTCGGCCGATTGCCTGCCGGTGCTGGACGTGCCGATCGAGGGCGCCAGCGACGTCATCGGCGCGCGCGCCTATGGCAAGGAGCCGCGCCCGGTCATCGAACTCGGCCGCGCGGCAGCGGAAGGGCTGATGTCGGGCGGCGTGCTGCCGGTCATGAAGCACATTCCGGGCCATGGGCGCGCCTTTGCCGACACGCATTTCGAACTGCCTGTGGTCGATGCCTCGCTGAGCGACCTGCAGCGGCATGATTTCGCCCCGTTCCGCGAGCTTAGCCATCTGCCGATGGCGATGACGGCGCATGTCGTCTACAGCGCCATCGATCCGAACAACCCGGCGACCACGTCGGGCAAGGTCATCGACGAGATCATCCGCCGCGAGATCGGCTTCGACGGGCTGTTGATGAGCGACGACACCTCGATGAAGGCACTTTCTGGGGATTTCCCGACAAAGGCGGCCTCGATCCTTGCGGCGGGCTGCGATCTGGTCCTTCACTGCAATGGCGTTTTCGAGGAGATGGCGGGCATCGCATCGCGAACCACGGGACTTGAAGGGACGTCGCTGGAGCGCGCCAAGCGGGCGCTGACCTATATAAGGGATCGCGACCGGGCCGACGAAACCGAGATACGCGCCGAGTTTGCCACCTATTTCGACGCGGTGGCCTAGAGACGGATGATTTCAGGTCTGTTCGACCTGAAATCTGAATCCGTCTCTAAATTAGATAGAGAGAGCATGATGTCGTCCGAAAACCGCTTCACACGTTTCGGCATCATGCTCTAACCAGAGGTAAGGAACAAGTGGCGGAGACATTGGACAGCAAGGCTGCGAAGGCCGCACCGATGGACCGTCTGTGGGCCGAGAACGACGATTCACGGGTCACCGGCGACCCGTCGCTTGTCGTCGACGTCGCCGGGTTCGAAGGTCCGCTCGACCTCTTGCTGCATCTCGCCCGCAACCAAAAGGTCGATCTGTCGCGGATTTCCATCTTGGCGCTGGTCGAGCAATATCTGACCTTCGTCGAGACGGCGAGGGCGCTGAGGCTTGAGCTTGCCGCCGACTACCTGGTGATGGCGGCGTGGCTGGCCTTCCTCAAGTCGAAGCTCCTCATCCCCAAGCAGCCCGGCGAGGAAGGCGAAAGCGGCGAGGAACTGGCCGCGGTGCTGCAGTTCCGGCTGAAGCGTCTGGAGGCCATGCGCGACGCCTCGGCAAGGCTGGTCAACCGCAACCGGCTCGGCCGCGACGTGTTTGCACGCGGGATGCCTGAAATGGTCATCGTCGAGAAGCGTAACGCCTATTCGGCCTCGCTCTACGATTTGCTCACCGCCTATGCGCAGCAGCGCCAGAAACAGGCGATCACCAATGTGACAATTGCCCGGCGTGGCGTGTGGTCGCTCAAGGATGCGCGCGATATCCTGACCCGGCTGATCGGCTCGCTGCGCGACTGGACGGCGCTGGACAGCTATCTGATCAATTACCTGACCAGCCCGGACGAACGGCGTACCGCGATTGCCAGCTCGTTTGCGGCGTCGCTGGAACTGGTGCGCGAAGGCAGCATCGAGATGCGGCAGGACCAGGTGTTCGCGCCGCTCTATCTGCGCGGCCGCGCGCAGCCAATCAAGGCAGTCGAGGTGGCATCATGAGCGAACGCGCCAACGCTTCGGTCATTCCGTTCAAGGTCGAAGAAGAGACCGAGGAGGGCATTGTCGCCCAGGATCCGACTGATACCCTGCTTCTGAATCCTGGCGAACGGCTGCATATGGCCGAAGCCATACGCATGGCCGAGGCGATCGTGTTCGCCAGCGCCGAGCCGGTCAGCGAAAAGCAGCTCGCAGCCAGATTGCCCGACGGCATCAGCATAGCCGCTGCCATGGCTGAGCTGCAGCAGATCTATGCGCGGCGCGGCGTCAATCTGGTCCGGGTCGGCGATGCCTGGGCGTTCCGTACCGCCGGCGATCTCGCCTTCCTGATGAGCCGCGACACGGTGCAGCAGCGCAAGCTGTCGCGCGCGGCGCTCGAAGTGCTGGCGATCATCGCCTACCACCAGCCGGTGACGCGCGCCGAGATCGAGGACATCAGAGGCGTCGAGACCTCGAAGGGCACGCTGGATACGCTGCTCGAAACGGAATGGGTGCGCATGCGCGGCCGCCGCCGCACGCCCGGCCGTCCCGTCACCTACGGCACGACAGACACTTTCCTCGACCATTTCGCACTGGAGGAGATCCGCGATCTTCCCGGGATGGACGAACTGAAGGGGGCAGGGCTGCTCTCCGGCCGCATGCCGTCGAATTTCGCCATCCCGTTGCCGCCGGCCGATCCGGACGCGCTGACCGAGGACGAGGATGCGTTGACCGACATCGATCTCGAGGAACTCGGCCTGCTGACGCCGCGCGTCACGGAAGATTGACCGCAAGCCGCTGTCAAAAAGCTGCATTGCTGCGGTAGATGCGCCGATTGGTAGCGGGCAGCTTTGCCGAAAATGCGTGACATAAGCCGCGCCTTCATAAACTTTGTCGCTGTTGTGTTTGAATCCCAACGCGAAAACGCATAGATCATCGCCAGGGAAAACATTCGAGAGAGAGTTACAATGGGTTCATTTTCGATTTGGCACTGGATGATCGTGCTGGTGATCGTGCTGCTGGTGTTCGGCCGCGGCAAGATACCCGAGTTGATGGGCGACATGGCCAAGGGCATCAAGAGCTTCAAGAAGGGCATGGCCGACGACGATACCGCCGAAGACAAGCGCACCGTCGAGCACCGCCCGGACGAGACCGTTTCGGCAGTGAAGGAAAAGGCCAGCAAGAGCTGAGCCGAAGGTTGTTGCTTTTGTGCAAGTCGTTGTCCCAAAACCGCTTCGCACTTTTGGGCGACAAGCACTAGTCGGAACTGATTGCCATGTTTGAAGTCGGCTGGACCGAAATGCTGGTGATCGCGATCGTCATGATCGTGGTCGTCGGACCCAAGGATTTGCCCAATATGCTGCGCACCTTCGGCCGCACGACGGCGAAGCTGCGTGCCATGGCCTCCGACTTCCAGAAGCAGTTCAACGAGGCGTTGAAGGAAGCCGAGCTCGACGACGTCAAGAAGTCTGTCGATACGCTGCGCGGCCTCAATCCGGCGGCCGAGATTCGCAAGCAGCTCAATCCGTTCGAACAGGCGGCAGCCGAGGTTCGCTCCGGCGTCGATGCGGTGATGAAGCCGAAGCCCGCCGTCGACCCCTCAACGCCCGCGGCAGAAACACCACAGCCGGCCGAGCCGCTCAAGAACGGCGCGACGGTGATGCCGGGTGTCAACGGACCGGAAACAGCGCCGGCGGCGCCGATTCTTCCGGCGATGACCGATCAGGCGGTGGTGACACCGGGTGCAGCAACAGCAGCGCCACGAAACGCGCGCGCCAAGGGGGCTGCGATATCAAAGGCCCCGGCAACCAAAACAGCGGCAGCCAAGGCAGCACCGGCAAAGCCGGCGCCTGCGGCGAAGGTTGCGGCCAAGCCGTCAGCGGCGCCCGCCAAGGCTGCACCTGGAAAAGCCGCCACCAAGCCCGCTGCTGCACCGAAGGCAGTCGCAAAGGCTGAGCCGAAGCTTGCGCCGGCCACGAAGCCCGCGTCCAAGAAGACGGCGGGGGCCGCCAAGTGAGCATTACGGATAGCGAAAAGGACGAGATCGAGAAGTCGTCGGCTCCGCTGATGGAGCATCTGATCGAACTGCGCCGGCGGCTGATCTGGTCGATCGGCGGTTTCTTCGTCGCCTTCCTCGTCTGCTTCTTCTTTGCCAAGAAGCTGTTCAATCTTTTGGTCGTTCCGTTCAAGTGGGCCACGCAGTGGGCCGGGCTCGATCCGCACAAGGTCGAGCTGATCTATACGGCGCCGCAGGAATTCTTCTTCACCCAGGTCAAGCTCGCCATGTTCGGCGGCATGGTCATCGCCTTTCCGCTGATCGCCACGCAGATCTACAAATTCATCGCGCCAGGCCTCTACAAGAACGAACGCAACGCCTTCCTGCCGTTCCTTATCGCATCGCCGATCCTGTTCCTGATGGGAGCGTCGCTGGTCTATTTCTTCTTCACGCCGATGGTGATGTGGTTCTTCCTCGCCATGCAGCAGGCCGGCACCGACGACCAGGTGCAGATTTCGCTGCTGCCGAAAGTGTCGGAATATCTCAGCCTGATCATGACGCTGATCTTCTCCTTCGGCCTGGTGTTCCAGCTGCCGGTGGTGACCAGCCTGATGACGCGCGTCGGCATGCTGTCGTCGAAGGCGCTGGCCGAGAAGCGCAAATGGGCGATCGTCATCGCCTTCGTCGTCGCGGCGGTGCTGACGCCGCCTGATCCGATGAGCCAGATCGGTTTGGCCATCCCGACCATCCTGCTCTACGAGGTGTCGATCTGGGCGGCCCGGCTGATCGAGCGCGATCAGGTCAAGCAGAAGCTGGCGCGCGAGAAGCAGGAAGCCGCCGAAGCCGTGGCCGAAAAGGCGGCGGACGCGTCCTCAAAGCAGGCTCGTTCATAGGCTGTCGCGTTCGGGTATCCGCGTTAGCGGAAAAACGCGACAGCCGCCATCTTGCATCGATGAAGGATGCGGTTTACGCCCTCAGGCCTTAGCTCGAGGACGACCAACCATGCTTGATATCAAATGGATTCGCGACAACCCGAAGGCCCTTGTCGAGGCGCTGGCCAAGCGCTCGTGGTCGGCTGACGAGGCGCAGTCCACGGTCGATGAGCTGATCAAGAAGGACGAAGCGCGGCGCGAGCACGTCACCGAGCTGCAGACCAAGCAGGAACGCCGCAACGCCGCCTCGAAGGAGATCGGCAACGCCATGCGTTCGGGCGACACGGCACTTGCCGAAAAGCTCAAGGCCGAAGTCGGCGATATCAAGACCTTCATCCAGAATGGCGAGGCGCGCGAGCGCGAGCTCGACAAGACGCTGAACGATGCGCTGGCGGTGCTGCCGAATGTGCCGCTCGACGACGTGCCGGTCGGCAAGGACGAGCACGACAATGTCGTCAAGCATATCGTCGGCGAGGTGCCGACCCGGCCGAACTGGGTGAAGGAGCATTTCGAGATCGGCGAAGCGCTCGGCATGATGGATTTCGAGCGGGCGGCAAAGCTGTCGGGATCACGCTTCACCGTGCTGAAGAGCGGGCTGGCGCGGATGGAGCGCGCCATCGGCCAGTTCATGCTCGATCTGCACACGACCGAGCATGGCTATGAAGAAGTCATCCCGCCACTGATGGTGCGCGACGAAGTGCTTTTCGGGACCAACCAGCTGCCGAAATTCGAGGACGACCTGTTCTTCGTGCAGCATGGCGATGGCCGGCTCGGGTTGATTCCAACCGCCGAGGTCCCGCTCACCAACCTGGTGCGCGAAGAAATCACGGCCCATGAAAAGCTGCCGCTGCGCTATACGGCGCTGACGCCGTGCTTCCGCTCGGAAGCGGGCTCCGCCGGCCGCGATACGCGCGGCATGTTGCGCCAGCACCAGTTCTACAAGGTCGAGCTGGTCTCGGTCACCGACCAGGAGTCTTCGCTCGCCGAGCACGAGCGGATGACGCAGTGCGCGGAAGAGGTGCTGAAGCGACTGGAGCTGCCGTTCCGCACCATGGTCCTGTGCACGGGCGACATGGGGTTTGGCGCGCGCAAGACCTACGACATCGAGGTCTGGCTGCCCGGCCAGAACGCCTATCGCGAAATCTCGTCCTGCTCGGTCTGCGGCGACTTCCAGGCCAGGCGCATGGATGCCCGCTACAAGGACCGGGATGGCAAGGGCAACCGCTTTGTGCACACGCTGAACGGTTCGGGCACCGCTGTCGGCCGTGCGCTGATTGCCGTCATCGAAAACTACCAGAATGAGGATGGCAGCGTAACCATTCCTGAAGTGCTGCGGCCTTATATGGGCGGTCTGGCGAAGATCGAATCGAAGTAATGCGCATCCTTCTGACCAATGATGACGGCATCCATGCCGAGGGCCTGGCGTCGCTCGAACGCATCGCCCGCACGCTGTCGGACGATGTCTGGGTCGTGGCGCCGGAGCAGGACCAGTCCGGCTACGCGCACTCGCTGTCGATCTCGGAGCCGCTCCGGCTGCGCAAGATCGGCGAGAAACACTACGCCGTGCGCGGCACGCCGACCGACTGCGTCATCATGGGCGTCAAGAAGATCCTGCCTGGCGCGCCGGACCTGATCCTGTCCGGTGTCAATTCCGGCGCCAACATCGCTGACGACGTCACCTATTCCGGCACCGTCGCCGGCGCCATGGAAGGCGCGCTGCTCGGCATCCGCTCGATCGCACTCAGCCAGGGTTATTCCTATGTCGGCGAGGACCGCGTCGTTCCCTACGAGACCACCGAAGCGCTGGCGCCGGCGCTGCTGAAAAGGCTCGTCGCCATGCCGCTGCCGGACGGCGTGCTGCTCAACGTCAACTTTCCCAACTGCCTGCCTGACGAGGTTGCCGGCACCGTCGTGACGTCGCAGGGCAAGCTGGTGCACAGCCTTTGGGTCGACGAGCGCCGCGACGGGCGCGGCCTGCCTTATTACTGGCTGCGCTTCGGCCGCGAGCCGGTCGAGGGCAAGCAGGGCACCGATCTCCATGCTCTGCGCAACCGGCTCGTGTCTGTGACGCCGCTGCAGCTTGACCTCACCGCGCATAAAATCCGTGACCAACTGACCAAGGCGCTGTCTGAATAAGGTGTTCGCATGAAGAAGGTTCTGGCATGAACTTGCCGCTCGACGATCGCGAGGGTTTTGCCGCTTTCCTGCTGCGCCTGCGCGGCCAAGGCGCGGTGCCGAAGGCGCTGATCGCAGCCTTCGAGGCGACGCCGCGGCGCGGCTTCCTCAACGGCCAGTTCCATTCCATCGCCTGGTCGGACGGCATGCTGCCGATCGAATGCGGCGAGGCGATCGAGGGCGCCGATCTGCAGGCGGCGGTGATTGCGGCCCTGGCAATAGAGCCCGGCAACCGGGTGCTGGAGATCGGCACCGGCTCGGGCTACACGGCAGCGGTGATGTCGCGGCTCGCGGCGCGCATCGTCAGCGTCGACCGCTACAAAACGCTGGCCGAGCAGGCCAGGCAACGCTTCGAGGCGCTCGGCATCGGCAATGTCATCGTGCGCCAGGCCGACGGTTCCAACGGGCTTGCCAATGAAGCGCCGTTCGACCGCATCGTAGCCTGGGCGGCTTTCGACAGCCTGCCGCGCTTCCTGCTCGACCAATTGTCGAGCGGCGGCATCGTCATTGCCCCGATCGGGCCGGAGGAGGGCGAGCAGGTGCTGGCCAAGCTGACCAAGGTCGGCAGCCGCTTCGAGCGCGAGGATATCGGCACCGTGCGCCTGCAGCCGATCCTGCGCAGCGTCGCGGCGGTTATTTAGGTGCGCTGATATTCATGTGAGGCCGGCCTGCAAATGGCAGGTTCCTGCGCTTCCGGTGCTCACATGTTTGAGTACGCTCCGCTCCGGCCTTCGCCGGTCGAAGCCGTCATAAATGCCTCCGCTCTATGAAGGCTACGGCCGGCGTAGGCCGGTTCTCAGAACCTGTCATTTTCGACTCGGCCTGACCTGAATCTCAACGCACCTTCGGCGCGTTCGAAAATGTTTTAAGAAAATTTGCGTCTGATTCTATGGGGTTAACCCGCCAGTAACATTAACGCGCTTTAATCATGACCAGTGTGTACCGGGTCTGTGCGGGTTAGTGCGATGCAATTCAGTGTTTTGAAGGCAAACGGGCGTACTCTGTCGCGGGGCTGCGCTGTCCTCATGCTAGCCGGAGTGGCGGCGGGGTGTAGCTCCCAAGTCTCGCGGTTCAATGGTGTCGACGACGTCTTCACCTCCTCGACCAACAATCAGCGCGCCATCATCGACAAGCAGAGCACCGCTCAGCCCTATCCGGGCGATGTGGCGGCCGAGCCGATCGCTGCGGCACCTGTCGATGGCAGCCATAACCAGTCGGTCAGCCGCTCCAGCCTGGAGCCGGTCACCGTCCAGCAGCTGCCGCCGCCGAGCGCGCCCAAAGCTGCTCCGATGCGTACCGCTTCCGCGCCGGCGCTTGCACCGGCACCGCATGTCGACAGAACGACTACCGGCACCGTCCAGCCGGCGAGGCCGTTCAAGAATGCCGGTGACTCCGATCCGAAACCAGTTGCGGCTGGTACGCCGCATGCGACCGAGATCGTGGTCAGCGACGGCGAGACCATTTCCGGCATCGCTCATCGCTATCATGTGCCCGCCGACGTGATCATGAAGGTCAACGGCTTGAGCGCCACCAAGGGGCTGAAGACCGGTCAGAAACTGGTCATCCCGGCCTATGCCTATTCAAGCAAGGGGACAGAGCCGAAACTTGCCGACGGCAAGCCGGCAAACAGCCCCAAGGCGCCGGCGCCGGAAAAGGTCGCCGTGCTGCCGCAGCAGCCGAAACTCAAGGACGGCAAGTCCGCCGCGCAGGTTGACGCTTCGGCAGCGAACAAGCCGAAGACCGACAAGCCGGCGCAGACGGCCTCGGCCGCGCCAAAGGCCGGCGCGGGCACCTACACGGTCCAGTCAGGCGACACCATGTCCTCCATCGCCAGGAAGACCGGCGTCGGCGTCGTGGTGCTGAAGCAGGCGAACGGCATGCAGGACGGCCTGCTCAAGATCGGCCAGACGCTGAAGGTTCCGGCAGGTGGCACCGCAACGGTCGCCAGCGCCAAGCCGGCCAAAGTTGATCCGGTGACGACCGCGACCACCCAACCGGCGGCAAAGCCGACGGAGACACTCGCCACCTACACGCCGCCGAAGAAGGACGCCAAGGTTATCCAGCAGGCCGAGGACGACGATGCTGTTGCGCCCGATGCCACCGGCATCGGCAAGATGCGTTGGCCGGTGCGTGGCCGCGTCATCTCCAATTTTGGTGGCGGCAAGGATGGTGTCGACATCGCCGTGCCTGAGGGGACGCCGGTCAAGGCGGCCGAAAACGGCGTGGTCATCTATGCCGGCGACGGCCTCAAGGAATTCGGCAATACGGTTCTGGTGCGCCACGAAAACGGGCTGGTCACCGTCTATGGTCACGCCAGGTCGATCGAGGTGCAGCGCGGCCAGAAGGTCAAGCGCGGCCAGGAAATCGCGCTGTCGGGCATGAGCGGGACCACCGACTCGCCGAAACTGCACTTCGAAGTGCGCAAGAACTCGGCCCCGGTCGACCCCTCTGGCTATCTCGAATAGAACAATAAACGTTTTGCAGGCCGTCTGACCTCCAGTCCGGCCCGCCGGCTCAGCCCGCTCCGCAAGGGGCGGGCTTTTTCAGTGACCTGACGGAAATCAATCAGTCGTTCAGCGGCTTGCCGAGCCGGCCGGCCAGATCCTGGGTGAACTGCCAGGCGACGCGGCCCGAGCGGCTGCCGCGCGTCGTTGCCCATTCCAGCGCCTCGGCGCGCAGCTGCTCCGGGTCGATAGTGAGCCCGTGATGGCTGGCATAGCTGTTGACCATGTCGAGATATTCGTCCTGCGAACATTTGTGGAAGCCGAGCCACAGGCCGAAACGGTCGGACAGCGAAACCTTTTCCTCGACCGCCTCGGACGGGTTGATGGCGGTCGAGCGCTCATTGTCGATCATGTCGCGCGGCAACAGGTGCCGGCGGTTCGACGTGGCGTAGAAGATGACATTGGCCGGGCGGCCCTCGACGCCGCCTTCAAGGGCTGCCTTCAGCGACTTGTAGGAGGTGTCGTCATGGTCGAAGGAGAGGTCGTCGCAAAACAGGATGAAGCGAAACGGCGCCGCCTTCAGCAGGCCCATCAACCTGGGCAGCGTGTCGATATCCTCGCGATGGATCTCGATCAGCTTGAGCGGCAGGTCGGATTTGGCCTGGGCGTTGATCTGCGCATGCACGGCCTTGACCAGCGAGGATTTGCCCATGCCGCGCGCACCCCACAACAACACATTGTTGGCGGCATGGCCGGCGGCGAAGCGTTCCGTGTTTTCGACCAGAATGTCGCGCACGCGGTCGACGCCGCGGATCAGGCCGATGTCGACGCGGTTGACCTTGCGCACCGGCTCGAGATAGCCGGGGTCGGCCTGCCAGACGAAGCAATCGGCAACCGCAAGATCGGTTTGCGGCACCGGCGGCGGGGCGAGGCGGGTGACCGCCTCGATCAGGCGGTCGAGCTTTTGGTTCAGGGCCTCGATGGTGCTGTCGGTCATGTCTCGTCTTTTATGTTTCCGCACGAACGTGCGTAGGGGCCGAAATCGTCTTGATCCGGGCGAGATAGAAACTGGTTCCAAGCTTTTGTTTGGGCATGATCTTTTGCGAAAACCACGCCCGTATTCCGGGAGCATGCTCTAACACGGGTCAACCGGCCGGAAAAGCAGCTGAAAGCCCGGCCGCGCAGTTGCATTGGTAACTTTACCCACTATATTCCGGCCAAATTTGGCGAGGCCGCCCTACGGCCTTCTTCGTAACCAGGAGTTCTTGATGTTCGTCACACCGGCATACGCCCAAGCTACCGGAACTCCGCTTGGTCCGTTCGGGGATATCGGCATGATACTCCCGTTCGTTCTGATCTTCGTGATCATGTATTTCCTCATCATCCGGCCGCAGCGCGCCCAGTTGAAGAAGCGCCAGGAGATGATCTCGGCCGTGCGCCGTGGCGACACGGTCATCACCGGCGGCGGCTTCGTCGGCAAGGTGACCAAGGTGATCGACGACAATGAGCTTGAGATCGACCTTGGCGGCGGCACCAAGGTGACGGCGCTGCGCTCGACGATCGCCGATGTTCGGGTCAAGGGCGAGCCGGTGGCCAACCAGAACGCCAAGAAGTAAGCCAGTTTCCCAAGCGGAGCGATCCGCGGGCAGAGCTCTGACAAAAGACGGCGTATGGTCCATTTTTCGCGCCTGAAAATGATCCTGATCTGGCTTGCTATGGCCACAATGCTCGTCGACGCGCCCAGTCTTCACGCTGCCGGCGCGGACGTGCTGCTTCGATTGGACGCGACCGATGTGATCGATCGCCGGTTGGAGGCGACGCGTGACGAAATCAGGACGCTGCTGCGCGATGCAAGGATCGGCTATACTGGTCTTGCTAAGTCGGGTCGGGCCGTTCAGGTGCATATCACCGACGCCGCTCAGGTCGGCGCGGCCAAGATGGCATTGGAGGCGGTGACTGATCCTGTCCTTGGCAGCGCTGGTCCGGTCCAGGAAGTGATCCTGGATGATACCGGAGCAGCGTTGCTCAAGTTCACGGTAACAGACACAGGTATCAAGTATCGGATGTCGATCGCGCTTGCGCAGTCGATCGTGGTCATTAAGAATCGCCTGCGTGATCTTGGTGTAGCGGACCCAGTAGTGCGGGCAGAGGGCGAAGACGGTATGCTGGTCCGGACCTCGGGCGTTGCGGATTTGCAAAGGCTGAGGAGAATTCTCACCCGAACCGGAATGCTGACTTTTCAGTGGGTTGATGAGTCGATGCCGGTCGCTGATGCGATCAATGGCCGGACGCCCGCTGGCTCGGTGGTGGTTTATTCGAAGGACGATCCACCGGTTCCCTATCTGGTTGAGAGCCGAACGATCGTTTCCAGTGACGACATTGTCAATGCTCAGGCGACTCCCAACTCCGTCACAAATGAGCCGGCGGTTTCGTTCACCTTCGATTCCAGGGCAACGGCACGCGTTGCGCAGGCGACCTCGCAGAATGTCGGCAAGCTATTTGCGATGATCCTCGACAACCAAGTGCTTTCGGTGCCAGTCGTCCGCGAGCCAATTCTTAACGGCCGCGGCCAGATATCGGGCAACCTTACAAAGGAGAACGCCGATGATCTGGCCTTGCTTTTGCGTTCCGGACCGATGCCTGCACAATTGAAAATAGTCGAGTAGCGCACGATAGCGCCCGGCGGTGATCAGAATTAGAATGGAACCGACAGAGGCGATTGACGCCGAAACCGCTGCCGGCGGCAGCGCCAAATTGACCTCAGCGCGCTCGACAATCGGCGAAGTGCGGGTTAAGGGCGAGCCGGTGGCAAATAAGAACGCCAAGAAATAACCGAATTGTCGGCGGAACGATCCGCCAGTACGCCCTGACGGACAACGCCATATGCTGTATTTTTCGCGCCTGAAGATGATCCTGATCTGGATCGCCGTGGCCGTCACATTCATCCTTGCCGCGCCAAATCTCTTCCCGGCCAGCACATTGGCGCAATTGCCCAACTGGGTGCCGAAGCGGCAGATGACGCTTGGTCTCGATCTGCAGGGCGGTTCGCACATCCTCTTGCAGATGGACCAGAACGACCTGGTCAAGGCGCAGCTGGAAACGACGCGCGACGAGATCCGCACGCTGCTGCGCGATGCCAAGGTGGGCTATACCGGCCTTGGCGGCACCGGCAGGACCGTACAAGTGCGCATCACCGATCCAACCCAGATCGATGCCGCCAAGGCGGCGCTTAAGCCGCTGACCGATCCGGTCGCCGCCGGCCTGTTCACCGGTGGCTCCATCCAGGAGATGTCCCTGGATGATTCCGAAGCCGGGCTGCTCAAATTCACCGTCACCGACGCCGGCATCAAATACCGCACCTCGGCCGCATTGGCGCAGTCGATCGAAGTCGTCGAGCGTCGCGTCAACGAACTCGGCACCACCGAGCCGATCGTGCAGCGGCAGGGCGACGACCGTGTACTCGTCCAGGTGCCGGGCCTGCAGGATCCGCAAAGGCTGAAGGAGATCATCGGCCAGACCGCCAAGATGACCTTCCAGATGGTCGATACCTCGATGTCGGTGCAGGATGCGCTGAACGGCCGCCCGCCGGCAGGCTCCTCGGTGCTTTATTCGCAGGACGATCCGCCGGTTCCGTATCTGGTGGAAAATCGCGTCATCGTGTCCGGTGAAGATCTTGCCAAGGCGACGGCAACCTATGATTCCCGAAACAACGAGCCGGTGGTTTCGTTCGTCTTCAACTCGCGCGGTGCGACACGATTCGGCCAGGCGACGCAGCAGAATGTCGGCAAGCCGTTCGCCATCATCCTCGACAATCAGGTGATTTCGGCGCCGGTGATCCGCGAACCGATCCTCGGCGGCAGCGGCCAGATCTCAGGCAATTTCACCGCCGAAAGCGCCAACGACCTCGCCGTGCTGCTGCGCGCCGGCGCGCTGCCGGCAAAGCTGACCGTGATCGAAGAACGCACCGTCGGCCCGGGCCTCGGCCAGGATTCGATCCATGCCGGCAAGGTCGCCGGCATCATCGGCTCCATTCTCGTCGTCGCCTTCATGTTCGTCGCCTACGGACTTCTCGGCTTCCTCGCCAACATTGCGCTCGCCGTGCACGTGGCGATGATCGTCGGGGTCTTGTCGCTGCTTGGCGCGACACTGACCTTGCCCGGCATTGCCGGTATCGTGCTGACCATCGGCATGGCGGTCGATTCCAACGTGCTGATCTATGAGCGTATCCGAGAGGAGCGACGGGCCGGCCGTTCGGTCATCCAGTCGATCGACACAGGCTTCACCAAGGCGTTGGCGACCATCGTGGATTCCAACGTGACGTCGCTGATTGCCACGGTCGTGCTGTTCTATCTCGGCACCGGACCGGTCAAGGGCTTCGCCATCACCTATGCCATCGGCATTTTGACCACGGTGTTCACCGCCTTCACCTTCACCCGTCTGCTGGTGTCGATCTGGCTGCGCCGTGCGCGTCCGAAGGAATTGCCGCGTGCGCCGGTGACCTTCGTTCCGGCCGGCACGAAAATCCCGTTCATGGGCATCCGCCGCTGGACGTTCGCACTGTCCAGCCTGCTGTCGATCGCGTCGGTTATCGGATTCCTGACCATCGACATCAACTACGGCATCGACTTCAAGGGCGGCTCGATCATCGAGGTGCAGTCCAAGCAAGGCGACGCCGATATTGGCGATATCAGAAGCCGGCTGTCGGAGCTCAATATCGGTGAAGTGCAGGTCCAGCAATTCGGCGCGCCGAATGACGTGCTGATCCGCGTTGGCACCCAGGATGGCGGTGAGAACGCCGAGCAGACCGTCATCGACAAGGTGCGCGGCGAGCTGCAGGACAATTACGATTTCCGCCGCGTCGAGGTGGTGGGTCCCACCGTTTCGGGCGAACTGGCCAAGCAAGGCACGATTGCGATGATCATCGCGCTGATCGGCATCCTGGTCTATGTCTGGTTCCGCTTCGAATGGCAGTTCGCGGTCGGCGCAATCGTGGCGACGGTGCACGATGTGGTGATGACGCTGGGCTTCTTCGTCATCACCGGGCTCGAGTTCAACCAGTCTTCGCTGGCGGCGATCCTGACCATTATCGGCTATTCGCTCAACGACACGATCGTCGTCTATGACCGTGTTCGAGAAGATTTGGGAAAATACAAACGAATGCCGCTCCCACAATTGTTGAACAACGCCATCAACGAGACGCTGTCGAGAACGACGCTGACTTCGGTGACGACCATCCTGGCGCTGCTGGCGCTCGTGTTGTTCGGCGGCGAGGTGATCCGCTCGTTCACCATGGCGATGCTGTTCGGCGTCGTCTTCGGCACCTATTCGTCGATCTTCATCGCAGCGCCCTTGCTGATCCTGTTCAGGCTCAGGCCGCAGGGAGCGAGCGCCGATGAGGAGAAGCCGGTTGGTGGCGGCAAGGCCATGGCGACCTGACGGCTGCGCTGGTGGCAAAAGGCATCGTCATCCGCGAGGCGCATTTCCCCGGACGGGCGCCGATCGAAGCCTACGGCAATGGCGGCTTCCGCTTCGCCGACATGTCGCATCGCGGCTCGCTTCTTTGCCTGCCCTCCGGCATCCATGGCTGGGAGCCGGCCGATCCGCTGGCCCTGACGGCGGCGGATTTCGACCTGCTGCTGGCTGAGGCCGGCAAGGTCGAGATCCTGCTGGTCGGCACAGGCAAGGATTTGCGGCCCTTGCCGACAGCACTTCGGGCGGCGCTGAAAGCGGCTGGCATTGGCTCCGACCCGATGTCGACGGGGGCAGCGGTGCGGACCTACAATGTTCTGCTTGCCGAAGACCGCGCCGTGGCCGCGGCGCTGATCGCCGTCGACTGACGTGACCGATACAGCTGACATCGTCATGGAGACGGTGCGCGCCGGCGACCATGACCGCTATGTCAGCGCACTCTATGCACCGGCCAACAAGCGCGCGGCGCTGTTTTCGCTTTACGCCTTCAATGCCGAGATTGCGTCTGTCCGAGACCGCATCCACGAGGCATTGCCGGGCGAAGTGAGGCTGCAATGGTGGCGCGATGTCATCGCTGCTGAAGCCGCAGCCACAGGCAACCCGCTCGCCGATGCGCTGAAGGCGACGATTTCTGCCCATGGCCTGCCCAAAACTGCCTTCGACAACATGCTCGAGGCCCGCATCTTCGACCTCTATGACGATCCGATGCCGTCGCGCACCGATCTCGAGGGATATTGCGGCGAGACGGCGGCCGCGCTGATCCAGCTGGCGGCGATGGTGCTCGATCCCAATCAGGCGCCGCCCTTTGCCGAACTGGCGGGCAGGGCCGGCTGCGCCCAGGCGATGACCGGCCTGTTGCTGCTGTTGCCGCTGCATCGCCGGCGCGGGCAATGCTTCGTGCCGGCGGATATCCTTGCCGCGGTAGGCTCATCGCCGGAAGAGTTCGTCGGCGGCGACGACGGCCCCGGCGCTCAGCGCGCGGTGGCTGCGATGATTGCATTGGCGCAGGAGCATCTCCGCGCTTTCGAGCAAGGGGCGTCCGCACTTCCGGAAACGCTGCGTCCGGCGTTCCTGCCGCTGGCGCTGACCAGCGCCTATCTCGGCAAGATGGCCAATGGCCGCTCGCCGCTTGGTGGCGCAGCCCGGCTTTCGGCTCTGCGCCGGCATTGGCTGTTGCTCAGGCGCGCAACGCGGGGTTGGCCAGCGAGTTGACGTAAACGTCAATCGCGTTAGGACTCTGAGACTTGGCTATTCAGCAGCTTCCGATGTTTGCGCCGGCAGCCCTAGCCACTCCCGACAATCTGCCCGCGCGCGTGAGGTGATCGCGTGGCGCTTGGCCACCGTCTTGTCCTTGCCGCGCAGGCGTTTGCCTTCGGTCTTCGGTGCTTCCACCGGCGGGAACAGGCCGAAATTGACGTTCATCGGCTGGAACGAGCGTTTGCCCGGCTCGTCGTCGGAAACGATGTGGCCGCCGGTGATGTGGTTGAGCAAGGCGCCGAAGGCGGTGGTGAGCGGTGGCAGCGATGGCGCGTGGCCGAGCCGCTCGGCGGCGGCGAAGCGGCCGGCGAGCAGGCCGATCGCCGCGCTCTCGACATAGCCCTCGCAGCCGGTGATCTGGCCGGCAAAGCGCAGGCCCGGCCGCGACTTCAGCTGCAGCGAGGCGTCGAGCAAGGTCGGCGAATTGATGTAGGTGTTGCGGTGCAGGCCGCCGAGACGGGCGAACTCGGCGTTTTCCAGGCCCGGAATGGTGCGGAAGACGCGCACCTGCTCGGCATGCTTCAGCTTGGTCTGGAAACCGACCATGTTGTAGAGCGTGCCCAGCGCATTGTCCTGGCGCAGCTGCACCACGGCATAGGCTTTTACCGTCGGATTGTGGGCATTGGTCAGCCCCATCGGCTTCATCGGCCCGTAGCGCAGCGTCTCAACGCCGCGCTCGGCCATGATTTCGATCGGCAGGCAGCCGTCGAAATAGGGCGTGCCTTCCCACTGCTTGAATTCGGTCTTCTGGCCGTCGACCAGCGCCTGTACGAAGGCGAGATACTGGTCCTTGTCCATCGGGCAATTGATGTAGTCCTTGCCGGTGCCGCCGGGCCCAACCTTGTCGTAGCGCGACTGGAACCAGCAAATGTCCATGTCGATCGTGTCGAAATGGATGATCGGGGCGATGGCGTCGAAGAAGGCCAGCGCGTCGGCGCCGGTTGCCTCGGCGATCGACTGGGCGAGCGACGGCGCGGTCAACGGGCCGGTGGCGATGATCGCCTGGTCCCATTCCGCCGGCGGCAAGCCCGGCACTTCCTCCCGCTCGATGGTGATCAGCGGGTGCGCTTCGAGCCTTTTCGTCACCGCGTCGGAGAAGCCGTCG
This sequence comes from Mesorhizobium sp. LNJC391B00, assembly GCF_000502535.1. NCBI lineage: Bacteria > Pseudomonadati > Pseudomonadota > Alphaproteobacteria > Hyphomicrobiales > Phyllobacteriaceae > Mesorhizobium > Mesorhizobium sp. LNJC391B00. The sequence goes on along the minus strand of NZ_AYWI01000002.1, from coordinate 89,535 downwards.
CGATCGACGGCCAGCGCGCCGCCGGCCGGCACCTGGTTGGCGTCGCCGGCACTCATGATCAGCGAGCCGGCCAACCGCATTTCGGCATGCAGCAGGCCGACGGCATTGTTCTCGGCATCGTCGGAGCGGAAGGAATTGGAACAGACGAGTTCGGCAAGCCCATCGGTCTTGTGCGCATCGGTGCCGCGCACCGGGCGCATCTCATGCAGGACGACGGGAACGCCGGCTTGCGCTGCCTGCCATGCGGCTTCGGAGCCGGCGAGGCCGCCGCCGACGACGTGGATAGGATTTTTGCTCATGAGCGCCGGAATAATCGCTTGGCGCGCCGTTTGCAATTGGCCGGTGCGAGCGTGGGTCATTGTCGTGCAGCGACGGAGCTCGACTTTCTTATGTCCGCGGCGACGGTCTGATGGCGGCGTAAAGCGCCTCGATCGACTGCATGCGCAATTGAAAAGCCTGCCCAAAAACAACAACACCCGCCGCGGGAGGAGGTGCGGCGGGTGTCGTTTTTGGGGCCGATCCTCGGGAGGAGGTGGGGATCGGCCGTATTCGCCATCGCCGGGGAGGAGGTCGGCTTTGACGAAATTCTTTTCGCCGGATCGAGGGAGGCGAAATCCCTGGAAGACGAACTGCGTTCACTTTGAAGACGAACTAGCGTTCGCTTCGGAAAGACGAACTGCGTTCGCTTTGGAAACAGCGCCCGCCGCGGGAGGAGGTGCGGCGGGCGCCGTTTTGGTGGTCAACCCTCGGGAGGAGGTGAAGGCTGACCGTATCCGTCAGGGTCGGGGAGGAGGTCGACCCTGGCGAAATTCTGGCTAGATCGTCGCCCTGCGGGCGATGATCTTGATCTCGTCACGGACGATGCCGAGATCATGGAGCTGACGGTTCGAAAGGCGACCCAGCTCGGTAACGGTGTCGCGGTAAACGCGCCAGTTACGATAGTTGCGGATCAGGTTCATTGTCGTTCTCTTTTTCAAAACTGGTTCGGACCATTTGCGATCCGAAGAGGATTAGACCGCCTTGCGGGCGACGTAGTGGATGTCGCTGCGGCTGATGCCGAGGTCGGTCAGTTCACGGTTCGACAGGCGGCTCAGCTCGGAGACGGTGTCCCGGTAGCGGCGCCAGTTGCGGTAGTTGCGGATCAGGTTCATGGTAGTGCTCGTTTCGTCTTTCTTCGGATCATTCCGTTTGTGTACGAACAGTAAATAGGCTGGGTAATATCGATTTAAAAGTGCTGTTGGCGCATGGCAGCAATGCAAATTGTGCAATGCAACATTAACGCGCGTTCACGGCTTCGTCATGAAGAGACCCGAATCGGAAAATGACGTTGCGTCAACGATTTGAGCGGATCGGCTGTCAGAAAGACCAAGCTGGGGGAGAAGCGACATGGCGAGTTATTCGTCACGGGCGAGGGCCGATATCGGGCGGTGGCTGCAGGCCGGCCTGATCGACGCGAAGACGGCCGATGCGCTTAAGTGCGACATCGACGCAAACGAGCGCAAATCGCTGAGCTTCGGCACTATATTGGCCATGATGGCGGCGCTGCTGTTCGGCGCCGCGATCCTGCTCTTCGTCGCCGCCAACTGGGACGCCATCCCGCGGCTGGTGCGGGTCGCGGCACTGTTTGCCGTCATTCTCGCCGGCTATGTCGGCGGCGCGGTGTTGAAGATGCGCGACCATGCGGCGATCGGCGAGGCGCTGTGGATCGTGGCCGCCGCGGCCTTCGGCGGATCGATCGCGCTGATCGGCCAGATGTACCATCTCACGGGCGACGAGGCCTCGGCCATCGTCACCTGGGGCATCGGCACGGCACTTGCCGCGGTGGCGTTGCGCTCGAACCCGCTGACGGTCGCTGCCGTCGGCATATCCATTGCCTGGCTGTTCGTGCGCGCGTTCGACTTTTATGACCGCCCCGTATTTCCGGATTTCTTCGTCGTGATGGCGCCGGTGCTTTTTGTCGTCTCATTCTGGACGCGTAGCCAGCCGGCACGCCACTTGATCATTCTCTCGGTCATTTTCTATATCGCGGTGCGCGGCCTGGACCAGAACACGCTCGCCCTGGCTATTCCTCTGGTCGCGGTGTCGGCGCTGCTGTTTGCGGTTTCGATCTTCGCCGCTGGGCCGGCCGACCGGATCTTGCAACTCGGCGGGCGGTTGCCTTTGCACGCCTTGATCGGCTTTCTCACCGGGCTGGCGATGATGCAGATCGAACTGGGCGATGACAACGCCTTCAGCAACGGCTTTGCCATTGCGTCGGTCATCGCACTGGCCGGCATTGCCGCGGCGATCATGCTGGGCGGGCGCGAGAGCAGGGGGCTGCGCTGGGTTGCCTATGCCGGCTTTGCCTTCGAGCTCGCCATTATCTATGTCGTGACCTTGCAGACGATGCTCGGCACGGCCGGCTTCTTCCTGGCTGCCGCAGTGCTGTTCGGCATCCTGGCTCTCGTCATCATCCGTGTGGAAAAACGCATGAAGGCCCCGGAAGGAGCGGCAGCATGATGTCGGGAAAGAAACTTGTCATCTCGGCGCTGGTCCTGGCGCTCGTCCAGATCGGCTTCCTGAGCTGGATCATCGCCGGCCGCGCGGCGATCCTGCGCAACGGCAAGGAGGTCTTGCTGAAAGTCGAGCCGGTCGATCCGCGCGATCTGCTGCGCGGCGACTATATTATCCTCGGCTATGAAATATCGCGCTTGCCGGTGAAGCTGATCGCCAACATCCCGGCCGGCCAGCTCGTGAGCGAGAACACGCCGATCGTGGTCCGGCTGAAGCCGGGTGCCGACGGCTATTGGCATGCGACCACGGCCTGGTTCGGCAAGGCTCCGACGCCGGCGACCGCCGACGAAGCCGATATTGTCGGCCAGGTCGCGCCGGGCTGGACGCTTGATCCTGAATCCACGATCGCACCGCAATACGGCATCGACCGCTTCTACCTACCTGAGGGCCAGGGCATGGCGATCCAGAACGACATGCGGGTGCGGCCATTCGGCGTGCGCATCGCGCTCGCCGCCAGTGGCCAGGCACAGATCAAGGCGCTGATGGACGGCGACAAGACATTGTTTGAGGAACCGCTCTACTAGAAGACATTACCCAGGGCATGGATTTCGGCAACGATCGATCGCTTCGCCCTCATGCAAACCAGACGGGCGAAGACAATGCCGATTACGGTGACGACGCGCGAAGATATCAATCTCGATGCCGTTTTGCGCGTCGCCTGGAGAAACGACACGGTCGAAATCGGCGACAAGGCCTTGCAACGCATTGCCGAATGCCGCGCCTCGTTCCTGAAACTCATTGAGTCCGATCCGCCGCCGGTCATCTACGGCGTCACCACCGCGATGGGCGAGCTGGCAAGCCGCAAGCTCGAACTTGACGAGCGCGACCGCCATGCGCGCATCAAGGCTTTTGCTGCCGCCACATCGTTCGGTGAGCCATTGCCTGAGCGCGTCGTAAGGGCGATCGTGTTGGCGCGGCTGACCAACTTTATCGAAGGCAATGCCGCGACCACGCCGCGCATCGCACGGGCGGTCGCGGCGATGCTCGACGGCGGCCCGATGCCGGTGGTGCCGTCGCAAGGGCAGGGTGGCGCCGGCGAGATCCTGGCGCTCTATCCGCTGTTTGCTGCGCTTACCGCCAGCCTTGAGCTTGAGGTGAAGGAGCGCGGTTCGCTGATCAACGGCTCGCCCTGCGCGGCGGCACTGGTGGCGGACGCAGCACTTGCCGCGCGTCGTCGCCTCGCCATGGCGCACAAGGTGTTCGCGCTGTCGATCGAAGCGTTTCGTGCGCCGCTCGAGCATTATGATGCAGCGCTCGACGGGCTCTGGGGCGACGAACACGAAGCGGCCGCCTTGCAAGGGTTGCGGCAGTTTCTGGTCGGCGCAGGGGATGGACGGCGCAATTATCAGGCGCCGGTCAGCTACCGCATCGTGCCGCGTGTGCTCGGCCATGCGCATCGGGCGCTGGCCGGCGCCGAGCAGGCGGCGACCGTATCGCTGGCCTCGATCTCGGACAATCCAGTCTATATCCCGCCCGACGCGGCGCACCCGCTGGGGCGCTGCATCTCGACCGGCGGCTATCACAATGCCATGGCGACGCCGGCGCTCGACGATCTGGCGGCGATCTGGGCCGATCTCTGCCTGCTCTGCGACCGCCACGCCTCAAAGCTGCTGAACGGCAAGGTGTCGCTGCTGCCCGACCTGTTGATGACCGGGCGGCATTGGGCCGACAGCGACGGGCACGGCAATGTCGGCTATGTGCCGATGGCGATCACCGGCTATCTCGAACAGGCCAAACTCGCGGCGCAGCGCACCTTCATTCCGGGCACCGAATCGGCCGGCGCCGGCCAGGACGACGTCGCCACCACCGCATTCTTCGCCTGGACCAAGGAAGCGACGGCCGGCCGCTGCCTCGATGCGGCAATGGCGATGCTGGCGATGATCGCCTCGCAGGCCCTGTACGTGACTGAACGCGCCGCGCCGCCGGCATTGCAGGATTTTGTCGCGGATATCAGGAAGATCGTGCCGCCGGTCGACGCCGACCGGGTGCTGGGGCCGGAGCTGGCGAAATTGGCGGAGTGGTTTACCGGTCAAGTGTTTGAAGTGTAGGCCGTCGCCGCCAGTCCTCCTACGCCACGGCTTCGGAGGACACCCTTCGCTTTATCAAGCTCCTGGGTGGCCTGCCACCCGAAGCTCGATAGAGCGAAGGGTGGTGCGGATGAAGGGACTCGAACCCCCACGCCTTTCGGCACTGGAACCTAAATCCAGGGCGTCTACCAGTTCCGCCACATCCGCATTTGTCGGCAATCCCATGTAGCCATCATTCTGTCAATGTCGGGGCGAAAATGTCTGCCGTTGGGGCGGTCATTCGCTGCAACGCGAAGATGGTTGAAAATTGGCCTCGCCTGTGACAAAAGGCGTGTCAAATGTGACGGGACGCGCCGATCCGCTTCTGCAGAATGTGATAAGAAGTAGGAAAAACAAGAACTTATTCACATCTTGGAACGCAGTTTGGAAGAATTTGAGCCGTAATTTCGGTCAAATCGCCAGGTTCCGTACCAAAAGCCATTCCCGGCAAGATTGTACCGGCAGGCTGTGAACGGCAAGACGCCGTGGCAGCCTCTTTGGTGAAGATAAAGGTTTTACGATGCAGGTCACCGAAACGCTCAACTCCGGTCTCAAGCGCGAGATCAAGATCACCGTGCCGGCCGGTGATATGGAAGCCAAGCTGATGGCGCGGCTGTCCGACGCCAGGAACAAGGTCCGCATCAACGGCTTCCGTCCCGGCAAGGTGCCTGTGCAGCATTTGCGCAAGGTCTACGGCAAGTCGTTCATGGCCGAAGTGGTCAATGAGATCCTCAACGATTCGACCCGTTCGATCATCACGGGGCGCGGCGAAAAGGCCGCCATGCAGCCTGAAGTGATCATGACGGAAGACGAGAAAGAGGCCGAGAAGATCCTGGCCGGCGGCGCCGACTTCGAATTCCGCCTCAACTACGAGGTCATCCCGGCGATCGAGATCAAGGATTTCTCCGACATCAAGGTGACGCGCCAGGTATTCGAAGTGCCGGACAGCGAAATCGACGAGCAGGTCCAGCGCGTTGCCGAATCGGCGCGCAGCTTCGAGCCGAAGACCGGCAAGGCGGCCGAAGGCGACCGCGTTTCGATCGACTATGTCGGCAAGATCGACGGCGAGGCCTTTTCCGGCGGCGCCGGCACCGACCAGCCGCTGGTTCTGGGGTCCAAGGAATTCATTCCGGGCTTCGAGGACCAACTGATCGGCGCCAAGGCCGGCGACGAGAAGCAGGTCACGGTCACTTTCCCGGAAAACTACCAGGCCGCGCATCTGGCCGGCAAGGAAGCCACCTTCGACGTCACCGTCAAGGAAGTGTCCAAGCCCGGCGCGCTGGAAATCAACGACGAGATGGCCAAGAACCTCGGCCTGGAATCGCTGGAGCGCCTGCGCGACGTGGTGCGCGGCCAGATCGAGAACCAGTTCGGTTCGATGACCCGCCAGAAGGTCAAGCGCCAGCTGCTCGACCAGCTTGACGCGGCCTATTCGTTCGAGGCGCCGTCGAAGCTCGTCGATGCCGAGTTCAACAACATCTGGACCCAGGTCAACCGCGATCTCGAAGCCGCCGGCCGTACCTTCGCCGACGAGGAGACGACGGAAGAAGAGGCACGCGCCGAATATCTGCGGCTTGCCGAGCGCCGCGTGCGTCTCGGCCTGGTTTTGGCCGAGATCGGCGAGAAGGCCGGCGTCACCGTTTCCGACGAGGAACTGCAGCGCGGCCTGTTCGAGCAGGTGCGCCGCTACCCGGCCAACCAGCAGCAGGAAGCCTTCGAGTTCTATCGCAGCAATCCGGAAGCCCTGAACACGCTGCGCGCGCCGATGTTCGAGGAGAAGGTCGTCGACCATCTGCTCAGCCAGATCTCGGTCACCGACGTCAAGGTCAGCAAGGAAGAGCTGATGGCTGACGACGAAGAGGGCGATACCGCCAAGGCCAAGCCGGCGAAGAAGGCCGCTGCCAAGAAGGCCGACAAGGCTGAAAAGGCCGACGACGCGGAAGAGCCGAAGAAGAAGGCAGCCCCGAAGAAGAAGGCCGCCAAGGACGCCGAATAAGCGCCTGACGACAAGATCAGACAAAAGGCCGCCCTCGAGGCGGCCTTTTTCGTTGTGGCGGTCTCTTGAGCCACCGCAGCCCACCTGAACCTTTGTACGGTCGACCTGTTCTACCTACCGGCCACATTCTGTGGTACACAGGTGGCGCAATTCCATCTGGGGAGGAGCGGAGAATCTATTCTGCCGTGCAGGGCGCATGCTGGTGCTACCAGCATGTGCAGACCGTCTGAGGCAAATTTGACGATCAGGGAGGAATGCCATGCGCTTGGTTGCGTTTTTCGCCGTCGTTTCCGTTGCAACTTTCATCGCCAATCCATCGCGGGCACAGGACGCCGCGGCGGGCGAGAAGGTCTTTACCAAATGCAAGGTCTGCCACGTCGCAGACCAAGACACCAACAAGATAGGCCCTTCGTTGCATGGCGTTATCGGCCGGACGGCCGGCACGCATCCGGATTTTAAATATTCCGAAGCCATGATCGCGGCCGGCACATCCGGCGTCAAATGGGATGAGCCGACACTGACGACGTATCTTCACGACCCCAAGGCAATGGTCAAAGGGACGAAGATGGCGTTTCCCGGCCTCAAGAAGGACGAGGACGTCGCCAACGTCATCGCCTATCTGAAGCAATTTTCCCCGTAACCTGGCTCTTCGGCCGGCCAGAGCGTTTCACCGTTCACGGAAACGGCGATCCACTCGATCTCTTTGTTCTTACGCAATTCCGGACGGAAAACCCCATACACTTTTCCTGGAATTGCTCTAGGCTGCCCGGTTTCCATCGATGGTCGTCTCAAATGTCGGTCAAGGAAAGCCTCAAGGATACCGGCGTCCGCCTCTCGGAAGCGACGGTCAGTGATTTCTTTGCGCTCTTGAAGCCTCGGGTCATGGCCCTTGCCGTCTTTACCGCCTTCGTCGGTCTGATGGTGGCGCCCGGCGCGATGAACCCGGTCATCGCCGTGATCGCCATAGGTGCGATTGCGGTTGGAGCGGGAGCGGCCGGCGCGCTCAACATGTGGTACGACGCCGACATCGACGCGCTGATGTCGCGCACGTCAAAGCGGCCGGTTCCGTCGGGCCGCGTCACGGCCGGCGAAGCGCTCGGCTTCGGCCTGGTGCTTTCCGCACTTTCGGTCATGACGCTCGGCGTGCTGGTGGGCTGGCTTGCCGCGTCACTGCTGGCCTTCACAATCTTTTTCTACGTCGTCATCTATACGATGTGGCTGAAGCGCTCGACGCCGCAGAACATCGTCATCGGCGGCGCAGCGGGTGCCCTTCCTCCGATGATCGGCTGGGCGGCGGCCACCGGCGCCATCGGCATTGAAAGCCTGATCCTGTTCCTGATCATTTTCCTGTGGACGCCGCCGCATTTCTGGGCGCTCGCACTGTTCAAGGCCGGCGACTATGCCGCTGCCGGCATCCCGATGATGCCGAACGTGGCCGGCCAGGCCTCGACCAGAAGGCAGATCTTCGCCTATTCACTGCTCCTGGCACCGATCGGCATGCTGCCCTGGGCGTTCGGATTTACGAGCGGGGTCTATGGGATCGTTTCGGCTGCATTGGGCGCGGGTTTCATCTGGCATGCCTGGAAGGCTCTGGTCATACCCGACAAGGAGATGAAGCCGGCCAAGGCGCTGTTTGCCTATTCGATTTTTTATCTTTTCGCGATCTTTGCCGTGCTGCTTGCCGACACCATCGCGATGCGCGCGTTCATGTCAGCCGGAGGGTGACGGCATGACGCTGTGTTCGGAAACCTCGCCTTCCGGGAGCCTTTTGTAAGAACGGGCGACAAGCTCCAGTCAATGGAGTATATTGATTGCGGTGCAGGTCGCGGTTCGCGTGGCCAGTCATGCAGAACGGCAGCACCGTGAAACCGCGACCTTGCCGGACCTGGTCTGGAGGAACGGGCATGACAAGTTTTCACGTGATTGCAGGCGCCAGCGAAACGCTGGAACACACCAAAATCCGAAAAATCAGTGTTTCCGATCTTTTCGATGCGCTCAAGCGCGGTGTTGACGATTTTATGGTCAAACCGTCGCACATCGTCTTTCTCTGCCTGATCTATCCGCTTGTCGGCGTGGTGCTCGCTGCCTGGACTTCGGGCGCCAATGCGTTGCCGATGTTGTTTCCGCTGGTGTCCGGCTTTGCGCTGATCGGTCCATTCGCGGCGATCGGCCTCTATGAGATCAGCCGCAGACGAGAAGCCGGGCTCGACACCTCCTGGACGCACGCTTTCGAGGTCAGGAATTCTCCGGCCCTGCCAGCCATCGCCGCAGTCGGGATCATGCTGGTTGCAATCTTCATCGCCTGGCTTTTGGCGGCGCAGGTGTTCTACGAATATCTCTTCGGCCCGGCTCCGCCTGTATCGATTTCGGGCTTCATCAATGAAATATTTGCCACCGGACGCGGGTGGTCTCTGATTGTCCTGGGGCACGCCATCGGCTTCGTCTTCGCCGTGGTGGTGTTGTGCACGACGGTCGTCGCCTTCCCATTGCTGCTCGACCGCGACGTCGGCGCCTACGAAGCCATCCACACGTCGGTGCGAGCGGTGCTGGCGAACCCGATCCCCATGGCTGTCTGGGGACTGATTGTCGCCGTCGCCCTGATCATAGGCTCGCTGCCGGTGTTTGCCGGGCTGGCGGTCGTGCTGCCGATCCTGGGTCACGCCACCTGGCATGTCTACCGCAAGGTTGTGGAGCCGCCATCGTCCCCGACGCGGGTAGGCCTCTGACCCTGCAGATCAGCTGATGGGAAGCTTCATCTCCGGTCTTTGACCGGAGATGAAGACTGTGCGTCAGGGCCCCGGTCCGAAGAAGGACAACCGGGTGAGAAGCGTGTAGTCCGCTTCGAAGAGCATCATCGCCACGAACACCAATATCAGAAGTGGCGGCAGGATGATCGCATAGGTCAGCGCCAGCCGCTCCCAGGCCATGTGCATGAACACGGCGACGATCAGCCCGGCCTTGAGGATCATGAAGATCAGGATCAGAGACCATCTGAGATAGCCGTGGATGCCGAGATAATCGACCATGTAGGAGCAGGCGCTGAGGATGAACAGCCATGCCCAGACCACCAGATAGAGCTTGATCGGATGTTCCTGATGAACCTCCGCGACGCCGGTCGATGGCCCTTCATGCGCATGATCAGAGTGCAGCGCGTGTTGCCCGAGGCCGTTTGCGGTTGCTTCAGCCATGTCAGCCTCTCACCAAAGATAGAAGAATGCGAAAATGAACACCCAGACCAGGTCAACGAAATGCCAGTAGAGCCCCATGATTTCGACGTTCTCGTAGCGACCCCTGCGGCTGGTGAAGAAGCCGGGACGACCGACGTCGTAGTCTCCACGCCAGACCTTTCGCGCCACGATGATGAGGAAGATCACCCCGATCGTCACATGCGTGCCGTGGAAGCCGGTGATCATGAAGAAAGTCGAGCCGAATTGTGCCGCGCCCCAGGGATTGCCCCACGGCCGTACCCCTTCGGTGATCAACTTGGTCCATTCGAAGGCTTGCATGCCGACGAAGGTGGCTCCTAGCGCTGCCGTCAGAAGCATGAGGATTGCGGTTTTGCGGCGGTCGCGGCGATAGCCAAAATTGACCGCCATGGCCATCGTTCCGCTGCTCGATATCAGCACGAAGGTCATGATGGCAATCAGGATCAGTGGAATGTCCGAACCGCCGATGCGAAGCGCAAAGACCTCGCTCGGATTGGGCCACGGCACACGTGTGGAGACGCGCGCGGTCATGTAGGAGAGCAGGAAGCAGCCGAAGATGAAGGTGTCGCTGAGCAGGAAGATCCACATCATGGCCTTGCCCCAGGACACGTTCTTGAACGCGCGCTGATCCGAGGACCAGTCGGCGGCGATGCCTTGCCAGCCTGCGGGCCGCGTCTCCGTTTGGCCGGTATGCGTCAGTGTCGTTTCTGCCATGCTCCTCGACCTCCTAGGTCAGCAACTGCCGGCAAATATCGATGAACGTCGCGGCCCAGCCGGCTAAAAGAGCGAAGATGGCGAGCCAGACGAAAAGCAGGAAATGCCAGTACATGGCGCATAATTCGACGCTGAGGCGAAGCCGTTCCGGCCGTGCCCCGTTCCAGGCGCCGGCGGTTGTCCTGCCCAGGCCCACCAGCCCTCCCACGATATGCAGGCCGTGCATCCCGGTTATCAGGTAGAAAAAACTGTTGGCCGGATTGGAGGCCAGAAAATAGCCATCGGCGGTCAGGTCCCGCCATGCCATGAGCTGCCCGATGAGGAAGGCGATCGCGGTGAGCCCAGCCGCAGCAAGGCCGAGCCTGACCGTGTCCATCTGGCGCTTGCGCGCCGCGATCGAGGCGCATTGCAGCGCGATGCTGCTCAGCACCAGCATGCCGGTGTTGAGCCAGAGCAGGCGTGGGATGGGTAGCGGCTGCCAGTCCGACAGCGCCATACGCATGAAGTAGGCGCTGGTGAACAGCGCAAACAGGCAGCCGACCACGGCGAGGAAGACACCGAGGCCAATCTTGGCCGTCGGCAGGCTCGATCGGTCGAAGGCGACAAAATCTCCTGCCACACCTTGCTCGAGCCATGGTTTCGCCATCAGCCGCTGATGCGAGAGCCACCAGCCGGCAAAGCCGGCGATCACGAGAAGGAAGACCAGGATGACGCTCATGCCGGCTCCCTGGAGGGGCCGAACGTGCCCGGCATGTTTTGCGGAATGAAGTCCTCCTTGGCGCCCGGCACGCTGTAGTCATAGGCCCAGCGATAGACGATCGGCAGATCCTTGCCGAAATTGCCATGCGCCGGTGGCGTCTGCGGCGTTTGCCATTCGAGTGTCGTGGCCCGCCATGGATTGCCACCGGCCTCGCGCCCATGGCGGATGCTCCAGATAAGATTGAACAGGAAAACGATCTGGGCGAAGCCGACGATAAACGCCATGATGCTGATGAACGAGTTCAGGTGATGCGCCGACTCCGTCATGACCGTCACGTCGGTCAGTTCGGCATAGCGCCGCGGCACGCCCATCAGGCCGATGTAATGCATGGGAAAGAAGATCAGGTAGGCGCCGAGGAATGTGACCCAGAAATGGAACCGGCCGAGCGTCTCGTTCAGCATCCGGCCGGTGACCTTCGGGTACCAGTGGTAGATCGCGCCGAAGATGACGACGATCGGAGCAACACCCATGACCATATGGAAGTGAGCGACGACGAACATCGTGTCCGACAGCGGGACGTCGACGACGACGTTGCCGAGAAACAGCCCGGTCAACCCGCCATTGACGAAGGTGACGATGAAAGCCATGGCAAACAGCATCGGTATGGTGAGATGGATGTCGCCCCGCCACAGCGTCAGCACCCAATTGTAGACCTTGATCGCCGTCGGGATGGCGATGATCAGTGTCGTGGTGGCGAAGAAGAAGCCGAAATAGGGGTGCATGCCGCTGACATACATGTGGTGCGCCCAGACCACGAAGCTCAGCGCGCCGATGCCAACGATGGCCCAGACCATCATCCGGTAGCCAAAAATGTTCTTGCGCGCATGCGTGCTGATCAGATCGGAGACGATGCCGAAGGCCGGCAGCGCCACGATGTAGACTTCCGGGTGGCCGAAGAACCAGAACAGATGCTGGAACAGGATCGGGCTGCCGCCATTGTGCTGTAGCTGTTCCCCCATCTCGACAACCGCGGGCATGAAGAAGGAGGTTCCAAGCGCGCGGTCAAGCAGCATCATCACGCAGGCGACGAACAGCGCCGGAAAGGCGAGCAGCGCCATGATGGTGGCGGTGAAGATGCCCCAGACGGTCAGCGGCAGGCGCATCATCGTCATGCCGCGCGTGCGGGCCTGCAGCACCGTCACGACATAGTTCAGTCCGCCCATGGTGAAGCCGATGATGAACAGGATCAGCGAGACGAGCATCAGGATGATGCCCCATTCCTGGCCGCCAGGTGTGCCGGTCATGATGGCTTGCGGCGGATAGAGCGTCCAGCCGGCGCCGGTCGGTCCGCCGGGCGCAAAGAAGCTCGACACCAGAACCAGCACGGCAAGGAGGTAGATCCAGTAGCTCAGCATGTTGACATAGGGAAAGACCATGTCGCGGGCGCCGACCATCAGCGGGATCAGGTAGTTGCCGAAGCCGCCGAGGAAGAGTGCCGTGAGCAGGTAGATCACCATGATCATGCCGTGCATGGTGATGAACTGGTAGTAGGCCTCGGGGGTGATGAAATCGAACGTGCCGGGGAAGCCGAGCTGCAGCCGCATCAGCCAGGACAGCACCAGCGCGACCAGGCCGATGGCCGTTGCGGTCGCCGAATACTGGATGGCGATGACCTTGGCGTCCTGCGAGAAGACATACTTCGTCCACCAGCTGTGCGGATGGTAAAGCTCCATTTCCGCGACTTCGGCGGGCGGAACGGCATCTGCAGGCGTGATATCGACCATAGGCGGAGCACCTCCGTGCCCTTCAGCGGGACCCGACAGTTTCGAGTTTTGCCGCAACTTCTAGAGCTGACGCCGTCGCGTTGCCCGGCGCCTGTTCCACCGAGCCCGTCTGCTGCGGCGCCGACAACTGCGCGAACGTCTGCTGCTGGTCGAGCCAGGCCACATAGTCCTGCTCGGTATCGACCATGACGATGCCATGCATCATCGGGTGCCCCTGGCCGCACAGTTCGGCGCACAGAACCTGGAAGGTCCCGGTCTTGGTGGGGGTGAACCAGAAATAGGTGACCGAGCCCGGTATCATGTCCATCTTGGCGCGGAATTCCGGAACGTAGAAATCGTGCAACACATCGATCGAGCGCAGCAGCATCTTGACCGGCTTGCCGACCGGCAGATGCAGGTCGGCCGCTTCGACCACGACGTCGTCCTGGCCGCTGGGATCCTTGGCGATCACGCCCAGCGGATTTTCAGCGGTGACGTCGCGGGTGTCGGATGTGCCGAGTTTGCCGTCCTTGCCGGGCAAGCGGAAGCTCCACTGCCATTGCTGGCCGACGACTTCGACCACGGTTGCGTCGCTTGGAACGTTGACGAACCGGCTCCAGACAAACAGGCCGGGAACCAGCATGGCGGTAACACCCACTCCGGTGACGATCGTCAGCCACCATTCGAGCCGCTTGTTCTCCGGTTCGTAGGCCGCCTGGTTGCCTTCGCGGTGACGGAAGCGGAAAACGCAATAGGCCATGAATAGGACGACTGCGGCGAAGACGACGCCGGTAATCCAAAAGGTGATGATGATGGTGTTGTCGATATAGTCCCAATTCGAGGCAATCGGAGTCCACCACCATGGGCTCAGGAAGTGGAACAACACCGAGCCCACGACGATCAAAACGAGTACAACCACTATGGGCATGTCCCGTTCCTCCCGGTATTTCAGGGGGCGCGAAGCCGTCCCGGGAAAATACCAAGTGCATCATGCGTGATTTGCGATCGAAATTCTAGAGCCGGTTGTGGAAGGAGCGAAAAATTGCTTCTGCGGCGCCCGGACCTTGCTTCGTTGGTGACGCCGGAGCGACACCTGACCCCAAATCAGGGAGGGCAGGGGCTGGTTTGATTCGGCTTGCCTTGTTCCAGCGGGATCAAAGCGCCTTGATGATGATGCAGCCGGCCAAAAGCAGCACGACGCCGGCGAGCCGCATGCCGGAGACAAGCCGCTGCGGCAGGCGGAACCAGCCGAAGGTGTCGACGAAGATGCCGGCGACCTGCTGGCCGGCCACCGTCAGGCTGACGGCAGCTGCCGCTCCGATGACGGGGATGGCGGTGAACACGGTCGTGACATAGGTGGCGCCGGCAAAACCTCCGAGCCAGCCCCACCAGGGCATCGACGACAGGCCGGCGAGGCGAGGGCGGGGCGTCTTCGTCAGGGCAAGCGCGATCAGAAGCACCGCGGCCATGGCCAGCATCGCCACCAGGAACGAGATGGTGCCGACCGCAAACGGCGCGCCGCCAAGGTCGTGCCGAAGCAAGGCGTTTACAGCGCCTTGCACTGGAAGCACGGCGCCTGCCAGCAGCGCCAGTCCGATCCACCCTGGTCTTGAGGATGCGGTATTGTCGGCCGCGCCCTTCTGTCCCAGAACGATGAGGGCAGCCCCGGCAAGCAAGACGAGCATGCCGAAGGCAGGCCCGGCTCGCAGTCCGGCTTCGGGGATCCCGAGCCAGCCGAACGTGTCGAGGGCGAAGGATGCAAGCATCTGCCCAGCGATGAAGAGCCCGACGGACACGACGGCGCCAAGGCGAGGGAACAGAAGAATGGTCGAAACGACGTAGAAGGCCGAAGCCATGCCGCCGATCGCATGCCACCATTCGGCTTGCCGAACGGCAAGCAGAGCCGGTGTCGTTCCGGTGAGGGCCGTGATCGACAACAGCACGATGGCGCCGACCGCGAGCTGAAGCGTGGTCGCGGCAAAGGGTGAGCCGACCGCCTTTGAAAGTTGGGCGTTGGCGCCAGCCTGCACTGCGAGCAGGCCACCGGCGACAAGCGCCAGAGGGATGAAGAGGATTTCCACGATCGTATTCCTTGAATGCGGGGTGCGGCGGCTAGGGCATGATCCCAAAAAGTGGGTGCCGGTTTTTGGAAAAGATCATGCTCCAACAAAGGGTTAGGTCATGATGAGATTTCAACCAAATCTCATCATGATCTAAGCGGCCGCTGACGCTTCCGGCAGGGCGGGAACAGCGATCCCTCTGACAACTGCGGAGCGGCGGCCGATGGCCGCATACCAGCGCGCCAGGTTTGGTGTGTCATCGAGGCTGAGGCCGAGCTTGCTGACGGCCGCGTTGATCCATGGCCATGTCATCACATCGGCGATGCCGTAGCTTTTGCCGACAATGTGCTCATGGTGCTTTAGCCGGCTATCGAGAACGCGGAAGACACGTCCGGTTTCGCGCTCAAAACACTCGATCACGTAAGGGATTTTTGCCGGCGCGAAGATTTTGTAATTCCACAATTGGCCAAGCGTCGGGCCGACATGGGCCGCCTGGAACAAGGTCCAGGTCAGCGTATCGTCCGCCTCCTGCGCGCCCACCGGCTGAAGCTTGCCCGACCGTCGCGCCAGGTAGTGTAGGATGGCGCCGGATTCGAAGACCGTGCGGCCGGCGTCCCGGTCGACGATCACCGGGATCTTGTTGTTGGGATTGAGCGCCAGGAAATCAGGCTTGGTCTGGTCGCCCCTTTCGATGTCGACCAAGCGGACCGAGTAGGGCAGGCAGACCTCTTCCAGCATGATCGAGGCCTTGTGCCCGTTGGGTGTCTGGCAGGTGTAGAGTTCTATCGGCGTCATGGCTCTTCTCCGCGACTGTTTCTTTTGTCGTCGGACTCCATATGGCGTGCGTGCATGCGCAGATCGACATGCCGATTCGCCCGCTTGCTCTGCGTTTTTGCACAGCGAAGCGTCATTTTGGCTCGCAGAGCGCAGCGCTTTCTTTTATCTTTCTGCAAGAATGCACAGCTCACGCGATATCGACTGGGAAGATCTGCGCATGGTGCTGGCCGTCGCCGATGGCGCTTCGCTGGCGGCGGCGGCTCGGATCCTGGGCGTGAACCACACGACTGTGCTGCGGCGCGTCAACGCCTTCGAGGCGCGGCTGGGTATCCGCCTTTTCGATCGGCTGCCGACTGGCTATGCCCTCACCGCGGGCGGCGAGGAACTGCTGGGCGCGGCACGCACAATGGCCGAGACGGTCAATGAACTGGCGCGCAAACTGTCGGGGCAGGATCTCAGGTTCGAAGGCAGGTTGCGGGTCACCACCACCGACACGCTGATGGCGTCGGTGCTGCCGCCGATCCTGGCGGCGTTTCATAAGCTCCATCCCGGCATACGGGTCGAGGCGATGACGCAGAATTCCATCGCCAACCTGACGCAAAGGGATGCAGACGTGGCGATCAGGCCGGTGTCGCAACCGCAGGAAATCCTGGTCGGCCGGCGCATTTCGGGCGTCGCCTTCGCCGCCTACGCGACACGTTCCTACGCCGAAACGCTACCCCCGGAGCCGAGATTGGGTGCGCTGCGCTGGATCGCGCCCGACGACAGCCTAGCCAACACCGGCGTCGCCCGCTGGATGCGGTCGTCGCTGCCCGATGTCGAGATCGCCATGCGCGCCGATTCCCTGGTGACGATGTCGCATGCGGCGGGCGCCGGTATCGGGGTTGCGGCGCTGCCCTGTTATCTCGGCGACAGCCTGCCCGGGCTTGTAAGGGTCGGAGGGCTGATCGAGGAGATTGGCTCGGCGCTGTGGGTGCTGGTGCACGACGATTTGCGCCGCACGGCGCGCGTCCACGCCTTCACCAAATTCGTCTCCGGCGAATTGCAGCAGCGGCGCGACCTTCTTGAGGGCAGGCTCGGCGCCGGAGCTTGAGACGCACGCCAGCTGACGCGCGGGCTCAGCTCCGCAACAAGCTCCCAAGCTCTGCGACGGTCATCACGCGCCCGAACACCTTGCCTATGATGTCGAGGGTTGCATTGTGCGATGGCTCGTCCAGTCCGCCATTGGCGTCGCTGATGAAAGCCACCTTGTAGTCGCGCATGAAGGCGCTCCGCGCGGTGGATTCGCAGCAGATGCTGGTCACGGTGCCGATGATGATCACCGTGTCGACCCGGCCTGCGCCACGGATGTTGCGCAACACCGTCTCGATCTGCGTGTTGTGGAAGGCGTCGTAGCGGTGCTTCTTGATGACGACATCGCCGGGCAGGGGCGCAAGCGCGGCGACGATTTCGGCGCCGGCGCTGCCTTCCCGCATTCCTTTGGTTTTCAGCTTCGGCTGGTAGCTGGTTTCCAGCGGCGAGATATCGAAATGGTCGCTGAGCACATGCTGGGTGTAGATCACCGGGACGCCTTGCGCGCGGCAAAGCTCGACCACCTGCCGCATCGCCGGAATGCGATGGCGGGCCATGGCCACTTCCATGACGGCGCCCTCATCGACGAAGTCGCTTTGCATGTCGATGACCAGGAGGGCTGCGCGTTGCTTGTCGAACGGCCATGGTTCGTCGCCGGGCTGGGGCATTGCGTGTTTCCTGTTTCCGACGTTGATCAGGTGAGCAGCAGGCTCTTAATCGAGACATCGCAATTCCTGCCGATGACGATGTGATCGTGGATGGATGGAGAGATCAAGGTCGTGGCGATCTCGCAGCGAGTTCCGGGATTGGTTTCGCGACTTGACGCGTCCTCGCTTGGCCTACGGGTCGATGACCGCGATCGCATCGATCTCTATCAGGTAGCCGGGAGACATCACTGCTATCCCGACCACCACGTTTGCTGGTTTGTGATCGCCGAACAGCTCGATCTGGGCCGCTTCGATGATGGGCACGTGTTCGTCGCGTTTGTAATCGACGATGTAGATCGTGATCTTGCAGACTTGCTCGGGCCGAGCGCCGGCGGCAGCAAGCGCTCGGCCAAGATTTCCGAACGTCAGGCGCGCCTGGACTGCGAAATCACCGTGGCCAACGAGCTTGCCGTGTATGTCTTCTGGCTGCTGGCCCGAGACGAACACCAGCTTGCTTCCTGTCGCAACGACGACCTGGGAGTACATTTCCGGAATCGGCAGATCATTTGGATTTATGCATTCGAGCGTCATTGAATAGATCTCCTGCAATGGCTGTGGCTGCTTCGCATTCGCGGGTCTACCACATTGTCGCCGAAGCGGGCGCTTCCGTCGCAATATCACTTCGACACCGCAAGCGTGGGCGTTTGAGCCAAGCCGGAATGTTGCTGATTGGCTCGCGAGCGGTGGCGTTTGGGATGACGGCACCGGCGCCCATCAGGCTCAGATCAGCAGCAGGCCCTTCATCGAGGCGTTGCCTTTCTTGCCGATGATGATGTGGTCGTGGACGGCGATGCCGAGCGGCTTGGCGCTGTCGATGATCTGCTTGGTCATTTCGATGTCCGCACGCGATGGTGTCGGATCGCCGGAAGGGTGGTTATGCACCAGGATGACGGCGCTGGCCGACAGTTCCAGCGCGCGCTTGATCACTTCGCGCGGATAGACCGGCGTGTGGTCCACGGTGCCGACCTGCTGTACCTCGTCGGCGATCAGCACGTTCTTCTTGTCGAGGAACAGGATGCGGAAATGTTCGCGGTTCTCGAACGCCATCGCCGAGCGGCAGTACGCAAGAAGCTGCGTCCAGTTGGACAGCACCTCGCGGTCGCGAACCTCGGTCCGCGCCATGCGCTGCGCGGCAGCGGCAATCACCTTCAGGTCGACCGCCACGGCGGGGCCGATGCCCTTCACCTCCTGCAGCAGCGCCACCGGTGCGCCAAGCACTTCGCCAAAAGTGTCGAAGCGCGCCAAAAGCGCCTTGGCGATCGGCTTGGTGTCGACGCGCGGGATCAGGCGAAACAGCAGCAGTTCGAGAAGTTCGTAGTCGGGCAGGGCGTCCGCGCCGCCGGCAACGAAGCGCTCGCGCAATCGGTCGCGATGGCCGTGATAGTGTGGCTTCTCCGTCGATTTGTCTCTTGGTGCCTTGTCCTTCGCCGGTGGTTCGAGCCACCGCTCGGAGAAGAACCCCCGTTCGTCGTCACCGCTGTTCCCCATCCATCCCCCACACTCCCCGAAGGCTTCGACGGCAGATTAGAGCGGTAAGCAGCGCGCGGTCGAGTTTTTTCGGCGACGGCGCCTCAAAGCTGCGGCTTGAGGCGATCTTGTTTTCAGCTGACCGGCGGCAGGCCGGGGCGGTCGAGCTTGTTTGGCGACAGGGTGAAAATCTCGCAGCCAGTTTCGGTGACGCCGATCGTGTGTTCGTACTGCGCCGACAGCGAGCGGTCGCGCGTCACCGCCGTCCAGCCGTCCGACAGCACTTTCACATGCGGCCGGCCAAGATTGATCATGGGCTCGATGGTGAAGATCATGCCCGGCCGCATCTCGACGCCTTCCGAGGCGGTGCCATAGTGCAGGATGTTGGGTGCGTCGTGGAACAGCTGGCCAACGCCGTGGCCGCAGAAATCGCGCACCACCGAGCAGCGCTCGGCCTCGGCATAGGTCTGGATGGCGGCGCCGATGGCGCCGGTGCGGGCGCCAGGCCGGACCGCCGCGATGCCGCGCATCAGGCACTCGTGGGTGACTTCGAGCAGGCGTTCGGCGGCGCGCTTGATGGTGCCGACGGGATACATGCGCGAGGAATCGCCGTGCCAGCCGTCGAGGATGTAGGTGACGTCGATGTTGACGATGTCGCCATCCTTCAACGGCTTGTTGTCTGGAATGCCGTGGCAGACGACGTGATTGATCGAGGTGCAGGACGATTTGGTGTAGCCGCGGTAGTTGAGCGTCGCCGGTAGCGCGCCTTGGTCCATGCCGAATTCGAAGACGAAACGGTCGATGGTCTCGGTGGTGACACCCGGCTGGACCATCGGCACCAGTTCATCAAGGCAGCGCGCGGTGAGATCGCAGGCCTTGCGCATGCCGGCAAATCCTTCTTCGCCGTAGAGGCGGATCTGGCCGGTGTTCCTGAGGGGTGCCGTGGCGGCGTCGAGATAGGTGACCATAGTGTCCGTTTGCCTGTAAGCGGGCGGCGCATATCAGCCCGTTAGAAAATTTCCCCAGATTTGGCACTGCAAGCCGCAAGGTTCAAGGAAGAACTGCCGGCAATGGACTGATACTGGCGATATTCCTGGCTTGCGCGGCCGCTCAGATGACATCCAGGTGCGCGATCTCCTCCGAATGCCGAGATCGCACTGACGACACATTTTCGCGCAAAAGCAGCCAAAGCAACTTTTGACGACGAACGGCGTTGCTGTGGTCGACGCCAGTTCGGGAGATATAGAATGGACAGATTGCAATTCGAGGTGCCGGTGCGCATCGCGCCCGCGCCCGGGCTGCCGGTAGAGGAAATATACAGCGTCGAACAGGCGCTGGATATCCTGCATGACTGGCCAAAGAAGCGACAGGGCAAGGTCTATGAAGCGGCGTTCAATGCCTGTTTCGGCGCCACGGTGGATGTGGTCAGGACTGAGGACGCATGGCGCGCCTTCATGGCGTTTTGCCGGGTCAGTGGCCTGCTGGCCAGGGACATGATGGTTACGGCCAAGCGCGCCGGCGAGGCGAGGGGCCTGAGGGTCTAGAGTTCTGCTTGGCCTGGAGGCCGGCCAACCGACTCGTTCCAATCGGCGCGGACTCCGCGGCGTTAAGGTTCCGTTTCCGACTTCACAGCTAGGCATGAGCGATAGAGCAGCGTCTGATTCGTTGCGTCGGTTTCATGGTGCAGAACATGTCCTCAGCCAATGTGCGTACCTTCCCGCTAGATCGGCAGACCGTGCTGGTGCGCGAGGTCGCCGCAAGGCTGGGCAGACTGCACGGCGACACGGCCACGTCGTTCTGGAAGGCCACGGCGCGCGAACTCCTCGACAAGGCGGTCGCGGCCGGCTGCGATGCGGCTTCGGCGGCCAACGATGTCCGTCGGTTTTTTGCCGCGGTCCAGGACGAGATGCATTTCAAGGCGGACGATGCCGCACCGGGGCAGCGCCGGACGCGCACCCGCCCCTAGCCTCAAAACACACGCGCTCATCATTGTGTGGCCAACCGTGGACCGGTCTTGGCGTCGACGGATCTCGGGTCCTACGCTGTCGATTGTGCCGTCCCAGCCACGGCGAGCGCCTTGTTGAACGCGAGACAGGCGATGAAATACTGGTCGCGCTCGGCCCTGGCGACGTCGGTCATCGCCAAGGAAATCGTCGAGCGCTATGGCGGGACTATCATGCCGGAGACCTGCCTGACGGATGGCTTTTGCAGATGGTGGGATCGACGCGGTTTAGCGCAAGGCGTCGGCCTCTCGGCCATCCCTGTGCCGACCCGATCCGAATCGGCTATGCCTGCGCGATGCAGGAAACGTCTCTCTACATCCCGGTGAAGCGGTTTCTCGAGAGCCTGGAGTTCACGGTCAAGGGCGAAGTCGGCCACTGCGATATCGTGGCGGTGCGCGACGGCGAGCCGCCTGTGCTGGTCATCTGCGAACTGAAATTGCAGTTCAACCTCGAACTGGTGCTGCAAGGTGTCGATCGCGCCGCGGCATGCGACGAAGTGTGGCTGGCGGCGCGCATGTCGGCGCGTGGCAAGGGCCGCGAGCACGACCGCCGTTTTCGCGCGCTGTGCCGGCGGCTCGGCTTCGGGCTTCTGGCTGTCAGCGGCAAGGGGGAGGTCGAATTGCTGCTCAGCCCGGCGGCTCTGCCGCCGCGCCGCGATCCGAAGCGCCGCTCCCGGCTGATGGAGGAACACCGGCGCCGGCGCGGCGATCCGGTGGTCGGCGGCGGTTCGCGCGCGCCGATCATGACCGCCTACCGGCAGGATGCGCTGGCCTGCGCCGCAGCCATGACCGACGGGCCGAAACGCCCGCGCGATCTGAAAGCGATTTCGCCACGCGCGCCCAGCATCCTCTTGGACAATGTCTATGGCTGGTTCGCCAGGGCCGAGCGCGGCGTCTACGCGCTGACCGAGGGTGGCCACGCGGCGTTACAGCGCTGGCCGCAGGTAGCGCACGACCAAGGGTGAGTGCCGGAGATTGCCGCGAGCAGGCGCCGAGGGAAACCTCGGCACGGCAGCCGCTGTTCGCCGTTTCAACCGATTCGCCGCGCCACCGTTCCAGCCGCTGCTAGTTCGGCGGCTGCCGCGAGGCTTCTTGTTTTCCTGAAAGATCTGGTACGCCCAAGGGGAATCGAACCCCTGTTACCGCCGTGAAAGGGCGGTGTCCTAACCGCTAGACGATGGGCGCGCTCAGACGAAGCGGCTTATAATTGCGTTGTTGCCAACCGGCAACCCATCAGCCGCCAGATGCGGAAACTTTTTTCAAGAGGGGCGAAAACGGCCAGTTTGGTGAGCCAGCGCAGGTTTTCTGGCCTCGCGTCGTTGCACATCTTTGGACGAACGCGCCGCGCAGTCGTCATCCTCGCGTCTGCGCTGCGTCGCTGCGCTCCTTGCTTCGCCATAGGATGACGAAGTCGCGGGTGCCTCGGCTAATCTCGAACGTCGCTGATAGGTAATCGGAAAAAACGGCGGGCTGCTAACAGCCCCTCGGCCCGTTTGCCGAATGGGGATGCTACCCCCGCCGGCGGCAGCGCCAATTCCAGTCGCGCTCGGGGCCGACGTCGACGTGAACGGATTCGGTATGGCAGTAGGTGCCGACGCCGCCGCGGCCGGGCATGGTTCGGATGTAGCTCGCCAGTTCCCATTTGGAGACGCCGGGAACCTGGATGTCGGCGGCGGCGCAATACATGTGCAGCGAATTCTTGGCGCCGTTGGCGCGCCGGTTGCGGGCCGGGTCGCGGTAGCCTGATGTGACCATCATCTTGCGGCCGTAATGGCCTTCGATGGTCTTCAGCACACGCACCAGCGACGGCTTCAGGCAGGCGACGTCGACGCTCTCGTTTTGCTTCAACAGGCCATTGGGCGCCAGCCGGGCGAGGCCGGCGGCGGAGGCCACCTGATAGGCGCCGCCCGAACCCTCGTCCTCGTTCAGGTCGACGTCGCTTTCGTCGTCGAGGCCGGATTTGCGCTTGATCTCGAACAGCGCCGTCTGGCGCACGCCGGGCAAGGCATCGCTGCCGGTGATGTGGTTGCTCTCGTTGCCAAGCGAGGCAAGCTGCAAGGGCTTGTCGGCGGAATTGGCTGACGCTAGCGTGATGATCGGCTTTGCCGGGACGGCCTTCTGGGAAGCAACCGCAGGCTGTTCGCCCGAGCGCGAGTTGACCAGCGGAGCAGGTGCCGCGGAGGCTGGCGTGGTGCTGAACAGTGAGGCCAGGAAGCCCTTCTTCGGCGTGTCGATCTGCTGGGGCGCGGCGGTCACGTAGACCTCGTTGGTCGCGGGTGCCGCTGCCGTCGCTTTCGGTGCGGTCACGCCGGCATCGGCGGCGGCGATCTTCTGCGCCACGGCGTCCGTTGCGGCCGCGGTCTGTGCTGACTGCTGCAGCGACTGCGGCGTCTGGCCGACAATGGTTTCGGAGCCGGCGGGAACATTGACCGGGAAGCCGGTGCCGGGCTTGGCCACCGGCACATAGGCGACCTGCTCGGGCAGTGTCGCATCGCCCGCTGCCGTCATCATCATCTGCGGCCCGGTGGATGTGACCTGCACGGTCGAATCGCCCGGCGCCGCAGGGCTGGCGCCGGAAGCCGCGGAGATGTCAGAAGCGGTCGCGTTGTAGCCAGGCATGCCGACGGACATTGTGGGGTCGCCAGCGGAGGTGCAGGACGCCAGAAGCACGGAGAAAAGCGCTGCCGCTATAGTGCGACCTTCTCTCCCCGCGAGACGCGATCCTACTGATTTCAAAACTAAATTCCCCCTCGGTGTCCGGTCGGCCTGCTATTGGTGCGGCGTCGAAACGTTCACATCCAATAACCTTGTGTTCCCAAACCGGAAACGAGACTTGTGTCAATTCTGCAAGCCTCTGAATTATTTGCTCGTTGGAGGCCAATTGAGGCTTCTTGAAGGTTGACGACACCATTTCGCCCCGTTTTGCCGGCCCGTCAACTCACCAGACATTACATTCCGTTACACACAGGCACCTGCAAAAGGTGCCGGCCCTTACACGCGCACCTTCACATAGGTGCCGGGGGCATCACCCAGGGTTTTCATATGCTTGCCCGGTTTGCGGGCCGGAACGAGGGTGTCGTCCTGGGTTTCGATCCAGTGCTGCCAGTGCGTCCACCAGGAGCCGGGATGCTCCACCGCCGAGGCGAGCCACTGGTCAAAATCGCCCGTCGGTTTGCCGCCGGTCCAGTACTGGTATTTCTTGGCTGCCGGCGGGTTGACGACACCGGCAATGTGGCCGGAACCAGCCATCACAAACTCGACGTCGCCGCCGAAATATTGCGAGCCGAGAAACACCGAAAGGGCCGGCGCGATGTGATCTTCCTTCGACGCCAGGTTGTAAACCGGGATGGTGACGTCGGCCAGCGACACAGTGCGGCCGGCGAGTTCCATCACGCCACGCGTCAGATTGTTCTCGAGATAACAGTTGCGCAGGTAGAAGGAGTGGTTTGCAGCCGCCATGCGGGTGGAATCGGCGTTCCAGTAGAGCAGGTCGAAGGGCAGGGGATCCTTCCCGCGCATGTAATTGTTGATGACATACGGCCAGATCAGGTCGCCCGAGCGCAGCATGTTGAAGGCGGTCGCCATCTTGGTGCCGTCGAGGTAGCCCTTTTCGTTCATCGATTTCTCGACCGCTGCCACCTGGTCCTCGTCGACGAAGACTTTCAGGTCGCCGGCATGGGTGAAGTCGACCTGCGTGGTGAAGAAGGTCGCCGATTTGATGCGGTTGTCGCCTTCCTGTGCCAGCAGTGCGAGTGCGGCCGCCAGCAGCGTGCCGCCGACGCAATAGCCGATGGCGTTGACCTCTTTCTCGCCGGTCGCCTTCTCGATCATGTCGAGGCCGTATTGCAGGCCTTCCCGTATGTAAGCTTCCCAGCCCTTGGCGCCGTGCCGCTCGTCGGGATTGATCCAGGAGATGACGAACACGGTATGGCCTTGCTCGATCGCCCAGCGGATGAAGGACTTTTGCGGGTTGAGATCGAGGATGTAGAACTTGTTGATCCAGGGCGGGCAGATCAGCAGCGGGCGCTTGAGCACCGTCTCCGTCGTCGGATCGTACTGGATGATTTCGGCGACATCGCTGCGGCCGACCACCTTGCCGGGAGATGTCGCGACGTTCTTGCCGATCTCGAAGGGCGAATAGTCAGCTTGTCTCAGCTTCAGGTCGCCCTTGCCGGCGGCGATGTCTTCGGCCAGCATCTTCATGCCGCGCACCAGGTTTTCGCCATTCGAGGCGACGGTTTCTCGAAACAGCTCCGGATTGGTCAGGATGAAGTTCGACGGCGAGATGGCATTGGACACCTGCTTGACGTAGAAGCTCGCCTTGTGGCGGGTGTGGTCGTCGAGGCCTTCGGCGTGCTCGACCAGGTCGGCCGCCCAGCGCGAGGTGACGAGATAGGCCTGTTTGAGGAAATCGAAGAAAGCGTTGCGACCCCATTCGGGGTCTTGAAAACGCTTGTCGCCGCGCTCGGGCTTGACCGCATCTTCGGGCGCCTCGGCATTCGGGCTAACCTTCTGGATGGCGTTGCCCCAGACCGTCATGTAGCCGGCGAACAGCCGCGTCTGCGCTTCCAGCGCGCGTTGCGGGTCGGCCAGCCAATATTCGCTGAGCTTGGAAAAGGTTTTGACCATGTCGACCACGGGTTCGGCGACATGATCGCGCACCTCGCCCTTTTCGCGCGGCTCGGCCCAGGCGGAGGCGGCTTTGCCGGCCTGCTCGACCATGCGCGCCATGTTCAACGCAAAGCGTTCCGGGTCTTTCACCAGATATTGCTCGACGGTCGAAGATTGATCATCTTCCGCTTTGCTCGAATCAGGTGTTTTGGACATGGCTCGCGGGGTTCCTCCCGAGGCGTTTTCTTGACATATTATCATGGGACATCTGACCGGGTCCAATGCGCTGTACCCCGGCTGCCAGGAAAACAATATGACGATTAACACCGGCAAGACCATTTTTTCGGGGGCAGGCCGCTTTTGCCGCGTCGCGGTTGCAATCGCCTGTCTGGCGCCAGGGCTGCTGGCGGCAAGTGGCTGCACGAGCGCCAACACCGGCAACGGGATGAATGTCGGCCTGACCCAGGGCGCGCAGGACACCGGCTCTTATCCCAATCTCAACATCCCACCGCAGGTGGCGGCAAAGCAACTCACCCCTGAGGAGACGCAGGCCAAGCTTGCCCAGTTGAAGGGCGAACAGCAGGGGCAAGCGGCCAAGGGCGGCGGCGGTGCCCCGTCCACCAGCCCGGCGGCGCTGAATTCGCTGGCGAAGAACCATGGCAAGGACACGCTGAAGCAGATCGAAGCCAAATGCGATCCCGCCCTCGACCCTACCTGCAAATAAGGCTATATCGCGCGCCGAAAGCGGTCTTTGCCAAGGGCGCCTAGCCAAGCCAACTGTGCTAAAGCCAATCTTAAATCGTCTGGAACTGACATGGAAGAATTTCACAAGGTCCGCCGGCTTCCGCCCTACGTGTTCGAGCAGGTCAACCGGCTGAAGGCCAGCGCCCGTTCGCGCGGCGCTGACATTATCGACCTTGGCATGGGCAATCCCGACCTGCCGACTCCGAAGGCGATCGTCGACAAATTGTGCGAAGTGGTGCGCGATCCGCGCACGCATCGCTATTCCTCCTCGCGCGGCATCCCAGGTCTGCGCCGCGCCCAGGCCGCCTATTATCAGCGCCGTTTCGGCGTGAAGCTCAATCCCGACACGCAGGTGGTGGCGACGCTCGGTTCGAAGGAAGGCTTCGCCAATATGGCGCAGGCGATCACCGCGCCGGGCGACGTGATCCTGTGCCCCAACCCGACCTATCCGATCCATGCTTTCGGCTTCATCATGTCGGGCGGCGTCATCCGTTCGCTGCAGGTCGAGCCGGATGACGGCTTCATCCCGGCGCTCGAGCGCGGTGTCCGTCATTCGATCCCGAAGCCACTGGCATTGATCCTCAACTATCCGTCGAACCCGACGGCGCTGGTCGCCTCGCTCGCTTTCTACAAGGACGTGGTCGCCTTCGCCAAGAAGAACGACATCATCATCCTGTCGGACCTTGCCTATTCGGAGATCTATTTCGACGGCAATCCGCCGCCTTCGGTGCTGCAAGTGCCGGGCGCCATCGATGTCTGCGTCGAGTTCACCTCGATGTCGAAGACCTTCTCCATGCCCGGCTGGCGCATGGGCTTTGCCGTCGGCAATGAGCGGCTGATCTCGGCGTTGACGCGGGTGAAGTCCTATCTCGACTACGGCGCCTTCACGCCGATCCAGGTGGCGGCGGCGCATGCGCTGAATGGCGACGGCGCCGACATCGCCGAAGTGCGCGAGGTCTATTTGAAGCGCCGCGACGTCATGGTCGACGCCTTCAGCCGCGCCGGCTGGACCATTCCGGCACCGGCTGCCTCGATGTTCGCCTGGGCGCCGATCCCGGAGCCGTTCAAGCATCTCGGCTCGCTTGAGTTTTCCAAGCTCCTGATCGAGCACGCCGACGTGGCGGTGGCGCCGGGCATCGGCTTTGGCGAGCATGGCGACGATCACGTCCGCATCGCGCTGGTCGAGAACGAGCACCGGATCCGGCAGGCGGCGCGCAACATCAAGCGCTTCCTGGCGTCCAGCGCCAAGCAGCCGAACAATGTGGTGCCGCTCGCCGCGCATCGCTAAAGTCGCCGCACATCTTATTCGAGTAGATTTTTTGAGGGGCGTCGCCGGGCATGGCTGAAGCGTTGCGTGTTGGAATTGCGGGTCTGGGTACGGTCGGCGCCTCGGTGGCGCGCGTGCTGCGCGACAAGGCAGCGGAGCTGACGCGCCAGTGCGGACGCGATGTCATCGTCACGACCGTTTCCGCGCGCGATCCCAAGCGCGACCGTGGCGTCGACCTCAGCGCCGCCAAATGGTTCGACGATCCGATCAAGATGGCGCAGGCCGCCGATATCGACGTCTTCGTCGAACTGATCGGCGGCGACGAAGGGGCAGCGCGCGCGTCGGTCAAGGCAGCACTTGAAGCCGGACGTCATGTCGTCACCGCCAACAAGGCGCTGTTGGCCAAGCACGGCGTGGCGCTTGCCGAAATCGCCGAGAAGAGGGGCGTGCTGCTCAACTACGAGGCGGCAGTTGCCGGCGGCATCCCGGTCATCAAGACGATGCGCGAGGCGATGGCCGGCAATTCGGTCACCCGCGTTTTCGGCATCCTCAACGGCACCTGCAACTACATCCTGACCCGCATGGAGGCCGAGGGCATCTCCTTCGACGAGTGCCTGAAGGACGCGCAACGGCTGGGCTACGCCGAAGCCGATCCGACTTTCGATATCGAGGGCCATGACACGGCGCATAAATTGTCGATCCTGACCAGCCTGGCCTTCGGCACCAGGATCGCCGCCAACGACATCTACATGGAAGGCATTTCCAATATCAGCCAGGCCGATATCCGCGCCGCGGGCGACCTTGGCTACCGGATAAAATTGCTCGGCGTCGCGCAGCGCACCGACAGCGGCATCGAACAGCGTGTGCACCCGACCATGGTGCCGACCGCGTCGGTGATCGCACAGGTGCATGGCGTGACCAATGCGGTGGCCATCGAAACCGACATTCTGGGCGAGCTGCTGCTCTCCGGCCCCGGCGCCGGCGGCAACGCCACCGCGTCCGCCGTGGTCGGCGATATCGCCGACATTGCCAAGAGCCGGCCGGGCTTCCAGCACGGTCCGGTGTTCGGCCTGCCGGCCAAGGAACTGCGGCCCTACAAGAAGGCGCAGATGCGCAGCCATGCCGGCGGCTATTTCATCCGACTGACCGTGCATGATCGCATCGGCGTCTTTGCCGCGATCGCCAAGCGCATGGCCGACAACGACATTTCGCTGGAATCGATCGTCCAGCATGCCGTCAGCGGTGAGACCGACGCGCAAAAGACGGTGATCCTGGTCACCCACGAGACGACGGAAGCAGCGGTGCGCAAGGCTGTCGACGGCATCACCAAGGACGGCCACCTCACAGACAAGCCGCAGGTTATCCGCATCGAGCGTGCGGGCTAGGCCAAGTCATTTTTCTCCTTTAACCGATTGATGCTGCTGCTGAAAAGTGGTTTCAGACGCCATAATGCTCTATCTCTTTGATTTGGAGCCGGATTGAGATTTCAGGTCGAACCCACCAATCATCATCGGGCTCTGGCGGAGGCGTGAGTCGCGAGATCAAGGCGTCACCAGGATGTGGAAAAGTTTTGAGACTTTCCTGTTTAGCCGTCGCATATTGCCGGAAATGACAATCTATAGATTACGCCTCCTATGACGGGCGACAAACGCTTCTTCCTCGATGTCAGGCAGTCGGCGACCGGTGTTTCCTGGGAACACCGGTTGAGCGAGCGGCAGGACATGACTGCGCTCGCCATAGCGCAGGGCCACGGCGTGCCCGACATTGTGGCGCGCGTGCTCGCCGGGCGCGGCGTGACCGCGGACCAGGCCGAGCGCTTCCTCGATCCGACGATCCGCAATCTGTTGCCGGATCCGGCTTCGCTGACCGACATGGGCAAGGCTGCGACCCGCATCGCCGAAGCGGTCATGGCCAAGGAGAAGGTGGCAATCTTCGGCGACTACGATGTCGACGGCGCCGCCTCTTCGGCGTTGCTCAAACGCTTCCTGACGCATTTCTCGGTGCCTTCGGAGATCTACATTCCCGACCGCATCTTCGAGGGCTACGGCCCCAATCCGGAGGCTATGCGCGAACTGGTCTCGCGCGGCGCGACGCTGATCGTCACCGTCGATTGCGGCACCAACAGCGCTGTCTCCATCGATGCCGCCAAGGCCGCAGGCGCCGATGTGGTGGTGCTCGACCACCATCAGGTCGGCGGCCCGCTGCCGGAGGCGACCGCGGTCGTCAATCCCAATCGCGAGGACGACCTTTCCGGGCAAGGCCATCTGTGCGCCGCCGGTGTCGTCTTCCTCACTCTGGTGCAGACGGCGAGGGTCCTGCGCAGCCGATTGCCCGACGCAGCGCCACCGGACCTGTTGTCGTTGCTCGACTTGGCGGCGCTGGCCACGGTTTGCGATGTGGTGCCGCTCATCGGCGTGAACCGCGCTTTCGTCGTCAAGGGACTACAGATGGCGCGGCAGCAGAAGAATGAGGGGCTCGCCACACTGGCGCGGGTGTCCCGCATTGGTGAGCCGATAAGCACCTTTCATCTCGCCTATCTGATTGGGCCGCGCATCAATGCCGGCGGCCGCATCGGCGATGCAGCACTTGGCAGCCGGCTGCTCGCCACCGACGATCCGGTTGAGGCCAGGACCATTGCCGAGACACTCGACCGGCTCAACCAGGAACGCCAGCAGATGGAGCTGGAGATGCTGGCAGCGGCGCGCGCCGAGGCTGACGCCGAACTTGCCGGCGGCAACGGGCCGGCCATCATCGTCACCGCCAGCACCAATTGGCATCCCGGCATTGTCGGCTTGATCGCCTCGCGGCTGAAGGACCATGCGCGGCGGCCGGCCTTCGCCATCGCCTTCAACGCCAATGGCATCGGCACCGGATCCGGCCGTTCGGTGTCGGGCTTCGATCTCGGACGGCTGGTGCGCGCAGCCGCCGATGCCGGGCTGATCGTCAAGGGCGGCGGCCACGGCATGGCCGCCGGCATCACGGTGGAACGCGCCAAGCTCGGCGAACTCCGTGCTTTCTTCGAGGAGCGCGCGGCGGCCGAAGTGTTCCGGCTGCAGGACGAAGAAAGTCTGGCCGTCGACGGCGCGCTCGCCGCCGAGGGCGCGACGATTGCTTTGCTCGATGCACTGGAAAAGGCCGGGCCTTTCGGCGCCGGCCATGTCGCGCCGGTGTTCGCGCTGCCGCGCCATCGGCTGGCCGACGCGCGGGCCGTCGGCACCAACCACATCCGGGCCGATCTGCAGTCGGAAAGCGGCGGCCGCATCCAGGGCATCGCCTTTCGATCCGTCGATACCGCGCTGGGCGAATTCCTGTTCAAGAACAGGGGCAACACGATCCATGTAGCCGGCTCGCTGTCGGGGAATTATTGGAACGGCAACCGCACGGTGCAGTTCCGCATCACCGATGCAGCCAAAGCCTGACATTGCCGAATTGGTTTAAGCGAGAACCGTCTGCAGCCGCTTCAACTCGCTGATCTGCGCCATCGTCGCCTGGTAACCGACGCTGATCGCCTCATCCGCGCGGTGGAATTCGGTCAAGCCGATATGGCTGAGTTTCGGTTGCAGCGACATGTCGGGCGGATCGCCCGCCAGCCTTGCGCGTGAAATCCGGTCCTGGATGATGTTGAAAGCTTCGACCATGACGCCGGTGATGCCGAGACGGCTCTGGTGCGGCTGGTGGTCGGGGCTGGCCTGGCCTGGCCGGGGCGCGTCCTTCTCGATGAGCAGTTCGCCGGCGCTGTGCTTGATGACGGCGGCGCGGCCGAACAGATCGTAGTGAAGGTTGACCGCGACGACCAGCGGCTGCTCGTAGGCGCGGCAGACCGAAACCGGAACCGGGTTGACCAGCGCGCCGTCGACCAGAATGCGGCCGTTGCAATTCACCGGTTCGAACACGCCGGGCAGCGCATAGGAAGCCCGCATCGCGGTGATCAGCGAACCGCTGGACAGCCAGATCTCATGGCCGGTGCGAATTTCGGCGCCAACGGCGACGAAGGGTTTCGTCAGATCCTCGAAGCGGATGCCTGCCATGTGCTCGCGCAGCCTGACGTCCAGTTTCATGCCGCCGAACAGGCCGCTGCCGCGCAGATTGAGATCGAGCAGGCCGAAGATGCGCCGCTTGGTCAGGCTGCGGGCGAACTCCTCGAGTTCGTCCAGCTTGCCGGCGAGATAGCAGCCGCCAACCAGCGCGCCGATCGAGGTGCCGGCGATCATTGAGACTTCGATGCCGGCTTCGTCGAGCGCGCGCAGCACGCCAATGTGCGCCCAGCCGCGTGCGCAGCCGCCGCCCAGCGCGAGCGAAATGCCTGTCTTGCCCGCGGGTTGCGGGTCAGGCACGCCGCCGGACGATGAGGGGCCATTGGCCTCCCGCACGTCCGGTCTGCTACGCAATGACGCCCACTCGAGCATCATGATCTCCCTTGTCCCGCGTCCGTTCTACAGGAAGGACGTTTGAGAATAGTGAATATGAGTGGTTTGCGACTGTTGAATGGTTCACGCGGGCTTCCGATAGGTTTTTTCCGCATCGAACAGCGGCGTGCTGCCATCGTCGGCAAGCGTTGCCTTGCCGCCGATTAGCCCCACCGTCCGATAAAAACATGAACGCCGGCCGGTGTGACAAGTTGCGTCGTGGCCCAACACTTTGACGCGCAACCATATGGCGTCCTGGTCACAATCCGTGAGCATCTCGACGACGGTCTGAAAATTGCCTGATGTTTCGCCCTTCTTCCACAGCGTGCTGCGCGAGCGCGACCAGTAGTGCGCGATGCCGGTTTCGAGCGTCAGCGCCAGCGCCTCGGCATTCATATGCGCGACCATCAGCAGCATACCGTCAGCGGCGTCGGTGACGACGACGGTGACCAGCCCGGCAGCATCGAAACGCGGGGAAAACACCGCGCCTTCTTCGAGGGCCTTCTTGTCTGATGGAGCCTTGGGAAATGTTAGTGCCGACATCGCCGGTCCTTGATCTAGCGATGCCGGCGAGGGGCTTACGCCCCGAGGCCGCGCACCATGGTGACGAAACGGACCTGTTCCTCGGGCGTGTCCTTGAACACGCCGGTGAAGGTCGAGGTCAGCGTGGTGGAGCCCTGCTTGCGGATGCCGCGCATGGCCATGCACATATGCTCAGCCTCGATCATGACGGCGACACCGCGCGGATTGAGCACGTCCTGGATGACGCCGGCGATCTGTGCGGTCATGGCCTCCTGAGTCTGCAGGCGATGGGCGAAGATATCGACCACACGGGCAATCTTGGACAGGCCGACGACCTTGCCGTCCGGGAGGTAGCCGACATGCGCCTTGCCGATGATCGGCACCATGTGGTGCTCGCAATGCGAGTGGAACTGGATATCCCTGACGATGACGAGATCGTCATAGCCGGCGACTTCCTCGAAGGTGCGGCCGAGCTCTTCGGCCGGGCACATGTCATAGCCGTTGAACATTTCGAGAAAGGCCTTGGTGACGCGCTTGGGCGTGTCGATCAGGCCCTCGCGGTCCGGATTGTCGCCGGTCCAGCGCAACAGCGTGCGCACGGCGGCCTCGACCTCGGCTTCGCTCGGCCTGTCGGTGACCGGCTTGTCCAGATAGTCGGAAGGGGGCATTATTTTCTTGATGACGGCATCCATAAAGGCGTCTCCCGTAGTTCCTCTCTCAGGAGGAACGAGTTGAACGGACCACGACCTTTCGGGTGCTGAAAACTCGCCCGGTTTCCAGCCCGCAAGCGGCGTGAACGAAATGGGCAAGGACGATGGCTTTGCGTTGCCTTGTCGATACCCGACTGCCAGCATTATATATGGTCGTGCGCAGCGAATGAAAGACGCCACAGCGGCAATCGCTGTTCGCTTGGCGGCGACGGATTGGAAAAATATGATTGACGACGTCTACAATGCGAAAATTCTGGGTTTTGCCGGAAACATCGCCCGCATAGGCCGGCTCGATCATCCGGATGCGAGTGCCAAGGCTCATTCCAAATTGTGCGGCTCGACGGTAACCGTCGACCTCAAGATGGACAATGGCGTCGTCACCGATTTCGCTCATGACGTGAAGGCCTGCGCCCTCGGCCAAGCCTCGTCCTCGATCATGGCTCAACATGTCATCGGCGCCAGCGCCGACGAATTGCGGGCGGTGCGCGACACCATGCTGAAGATGCTCAAGGAAAACGGCGCGCCGCCGCAAGGCCGCTTTGCCGATCTGAGATATCTGGAGCCGGTGCGCGACTACAAGGCGCGCCATGCCTCGACCATGCTGACCTTCGATGCGGTCGTCGATGCCATCGGTCAAATCGAGAAGAAACGCGCAGAAGAAGCAGCGTGATGTTGGTACATGACGGCTCCTCCAACAGCCGGTGAATTGTCAAAATTGGGCGCTGAACACGTCGAGGAGCTTCTCACGTAACCGGGCTCATGCCTTGGTTTGCTGCGCCCGTCTGCTTTCGGCAAATTCGCTTCTCACCCAGTCGGCGAAGGCCTTGGCCGGCTCCGCCAGGTCCTTCAAACTCCTGGCGACCAGCCAGTAGGCGCCCGATGCGACATCAATGTCGAACGGCTTGATCAGCGCGCCGGATGCAATCTCCTCGCCGATCTGCAATAGGTCTCCGAGCGCAACGCCGTGGCCGAGCAGGGCCGCCTGCTTCGACAGCGACACATCCGCCAGCATCGGGCCGCGCGCCGGAATGGCGTCGGCAGCGACGCCGGCGGCCTCGAACCAGCGCGCCCAGCCCTGGCGGTTTTCCTCGTGCAGCAGCGTGTAGCGGGCAAGGTCGAGCGGCTTTTCGAGGGTAGGGCCTGATGCCAGCAATGCCGGCGACAGGACCGGCGAATCGACGGTCGAGGCGAGCCATTCGGCCTCGCTGCGCGGCCATGAGGTGGCGCGCGCGCTGAAGCGCAGGGCGAGTTCAGGCTGATCGCTGCGGAACTCGATCGGCCTTGGGTCGACCTCGAGGGAAACGTCGATATCAGGCCGCAACTGGCTGAACCGGTTGAGCCGCGGCAACAGCCACACAGAGGCCAGCGACGGCTCGACGCTGACGCGAACCACCGACTGTGCCGGGGCCGCCACCAGGTCCGAAAGCAGCCTGTCGATGTCGTCGAAACTCCTGACCAACTGATCGAGCAGGCGCTGGCCGGCCTCGGTCAGCTCGACGCGGCGGTGATGACGGCGGAACAAGGGCTGGTGCAGGAACTGCTCGAGTTCGCGGATCTGCCGGCTGATGGCGGCCTGCGAGACGAACAGCTCCTCGGCGGCCCGGCTAAAGCTCAATTGCCGGCCGGCTGCCTCGAAACTTCGCAAGGCCGTCAGTGGCAGCCGTCCGCGCTTCATTCGCATAACCCAGAGTTATCCGAAACGGAAATTATACTCGTTTGAAGGCGAAGGCCAGTGGGCGTCTAATCCGCTCTTAGAGGAGACACGGACATGATCCAGTTTCTGGAAATCTTTGGCGATGTGATGCGGATCGCGACGTTTCAATGGCGTGGCGACAGGCAGCATCATGTGCAGCGCACCGAGCAAAGGCCGGCCACCCGCTGGGCGGCTCCAGCGGAGCGGCATCCCTTTCGCCGCTCGCGACCCTGAAGCCGACAAAGAGGCGAGTGAGTGAAGAGGATTGCGTTTGCCGGCCGAAGCTCACATCTATCGGTTTGGAAACGCAAGCTGACCCGGAAGCCGGTTTCGGGGTCGCGTTCGGAAAGAGACTGCGGTGGGCGACCAGCATCGGCATGTGCATGCCGCCGGACAGACCCGGCGCGGGCGCAACTGGCCCGGTCCCTGGCGCAAAACACCCGGCCGCATTTTCGGCACGTCGCTGGTGCGCTTGTACCAGCTGACGCTGTCCGGCTTTGTCGGCAATTCCTGCCGGCATCTGCCGACCTGTTCCGAATACGCGCATGAGGCAATCGCCCGCCATGGCCTGTGGGCCGGCGGCTGGATGGGGCTTTTTCGCGTGCTGCGCTGCGGGCCGTTCGGAACGCATGGTGTCGACCGCGTGCCGGAGGTGCTCGCTCCGAGCTACGTCTGGTTCACGCCATGGCGTTATTGGCAGATCGGCAGGAAGCGCGGCGAGGCCTGACGGCGGACGCGCTGGGTCCCTGATATAGATCGCCAGGGCGGCATTTCTTTACGATCCGGTAGGGTTAACAACGGCCTGCACAAAGACTGCGCATTTGAGTCAAAATCGAGCCAAGACACTTCGCTAAGCGCCTCCTGTTCATTCCCAGGAGAGCCCACATGCGTCGGATCGAAACCCATCCCTTCATCATTGCCGCGGTCCTCTTCCTGCTGGCCTGGTTTCTGGGATTTCCGATGCGGGCGCAATCGGCGCCGCTTGGCGATTTCGCCTGCACGCTTATCCAGGACGCGGCGAGCGGCGAGACGCTCTATCAAAGCGGCGTCTGCGACCAACGCGTCAGCCCGGCGTCGACCTTCAAGGTGCCGCTGGCGCTGATCGGCTACGACAGCGGTGTCCTCAGCGACGCGCATACGCCGAGCTGGGACTACAAGCCTGAGTTCAACGCCGTGAAGCGCGACCACAAGGCCGTCGACCCGACGATCTGGGAGCGCGACTCGATCGTATGGTATTCGCGCGAGATCGTGCGCCGGCTCGGCGCAAAAAGCTTTGCCCTCTACGTCTCGAAATTCGGCTACGGCAACATGGATGTCTCGGGCGATGCCGACAAGGACAACGGGCTCACGCAATCCTGGATAAATTCCTCGCTTGAGATATCGCCGGTCGAACAGACAGCCTTCCTGCGCCAGCTGCTCGCCGGCAAGATGCCGGTTTCTGCCAAGGCGCATGAGATGACCCGAGCCATCCTGCCGACTTTCCAGGCCGGCGGCTGGACGGTGCGGGGCAAAACCGGCAGCACCAGGCTGGGAAACAGCAAGGACAAGCGCGCGCTGGGCTGGTTCGTCGGCTGGGCCGAAAAGGGCGGCCGCCGGATCGTCTTCGCCCGGCTGGTCGTCGACACCAAGCCGATCGACATGCCGAAAGGCCCGGCGACACGCGCGGCGTTACTGAGGGAGTTGCCGCAACTGGTGAAGTGAACTTGCTTTAGCTTCAAGTGCTCCGGCGGGCACGAAGGATGTGGCCGCCGGAATTCCTTGTCTCCGCCTTTGGCGTCCTGGAGAAGCGGGCGGCGATGTCGCTGCTTTCCAGATCTTCGATCTCATCGAAGCCGAGCTCGCGCAGCGATTGCGCCAGTGCCGCGGGCACGAAGAAGCTGATCCAGGGCTCTCCGGCAGCGGCGACGCGCGCCGCATGGAAAGAGAGGGCAGCCTGTCCAGCCGCATCGCGGTTCTCGGCCGGCTCGCTGTAGTCGAAGACGACCTCCGAACCGGGCATGCCGGCAATCCAGGACAGGGTGCTGAAGATTGCGTCCTGGCTCAGATACGGAACGACACCCAGCCAGATGAAGAAACTGGGCTCGGTCTGCCGCAAACCGGCCGATGCCAGGCCATCCGCGGGGCGCTGGCGCTCGAAGTTGACCGGCACGAACATGGTGGCCCGCGGTTCGGCAAGACCAGCATCGGCGATGCATTTCCGTTTCCAGGCCTGTGTCGCCGGGTGATCGACTTCGAACACCGCGACATCAGGGTACGGATTGCGCAGCGAGAAAGTGTCGAGGCCGGCGCCGAGCACCACCACTTGCTGGACGCCCCGGCGCACCGCCGCAGCCAGCCAGTCCTCGGCGAGGCGGGCGCGCGCTGCCACGAACAGGCGCATGCGCCGGCTGCGCTCACCTTCCTGCTCGAGCTCCTGCACCGTCGGTGCGGCATCGCCCAGTATCGCACTCGCATATGGGTCGCGAAACAGCGCCGCCTGCTGCGAGAACTGGTGGAGGGCCCGCATGCGCGCGACGCCCAAGGCGGTTCGGCTGGATTTTGCGTCTTCCATGCCGGGGATTCCAACCTCGTGT
Organism: Mesorhizobium sp. LNJC391B00; assembly: GCF_000502535.1. Taxonomy (NCBI): domain Bacteria; kingdom Pseudomonadati; phylum Pseudomonadota; class Alphaproteobacteria; order Hyphomicrobiales; family Phyllobacteriaceae; genus Mesorhizobium; species Mesorhizobium sp. LNJC391B00. The sequence continues at coordinate 51,927 of NZ_AYWI01000002.1, read as the reverse complement.
CGGGGAAATTCGCAAGCCTGTGCGACTGGCCTGCGACATCTGTCGCGCCATTTCCTGACAGCTGCGCCAACGACGGCTCTTTACCTGATGCCGCGTGGCCTCTAAAACCCGCCCGCTGCCGGATGCCTCCGGCTTCACACCACGACCACCCGCGCTCGTTTGCGGGACTGGATAGGAGATACCCGATGCTGAATTCCGTTTCCCTGACATTTCCCGATGGCTCCGTCCGCGACTATGACGCGGCGATGACCGGTGCGGGCCTCGCCGAATCGATCTCGAAGTCGCTGGCCAAGAAGGCTGTCGCCTATGCCATCGACGGCACCGTTCGCGATCTTTCCGACCCGCTTGGCAAGTCCGGCAAGGTCGAGATCATCACCCGCAGCGATCCGCGCGCGCTGGAGCTCATCCGTCATGATGCAGCACACGTGCTGGCGGAGGCCGTGCAGGAACTGTGGCCGGGAACGCAAGTGACCATCGGGCCGGTGATCGAGAACGGATTCTATTACGACTTCGCCCGCAACGAGCCGTTCACGCCTGACGATTTCCCGGTGATCGAAAAGAAGATGCGCGAGATCATTGCGCGTAACAAGCCGTTCACCAAGGAAGTCTGGTCGCGCGACAAGGCGAAAAAGGTCTTTGCCGAGAAGGGCGAGCGCTACAAGCTCGAGCTGATCGACGCCATTCCCGAAGACCAGGATCTCAAGATCTATTCCCAGGGTGACTGGTTCGACCTCTGCCGCGGCCCACACATGGCCTCCACCGGGCAGATCGGCAACGCCTTCAAGCTGATGAAGGTCGCCGGCGCCTATTGGCGTGGCGATTCGAACAACCCCATGCTGACCCGCATCTACGGCACGGCCTGGGCCGAGCAAGCTGAACTCGATGCCTACCAGACGATGCTGGAAGAGGCAGAGAAGCGCGACCACCGCAAACTCGGCCGCGAGATGGACCTGTTCCATTTCCAGGAAGAGGGGCCGGGCGTCGTCTTCTGGCACGCCAAGGGCTGGAAGATGTTCCAGAATCTGGTCAACTACATGCGCCGCCGCCTCGACGAGCAGGGCTACCAGGAGGTCAACGCACCGCAGGTTCTCGACAAGAGCCTGTGGGAGACGTCGGGCCACTGGGGCTGGTATCGCGATGCCATGTTCAAGGTGACGGTGGCCGGCGACGACACCGACGACGACCGCGTGTTCGCGCTGAAGCCGATGAATTGTCCGGGCCACGTGCAGATATTCAAGCATGGGTTGAAATCCTATCGCGATCTGCCCGTAAAGCTTGCGGAATTCGGCAATGTGCATCGTTACGAACCGTCCGGCGCCTTGCACGGGCTGATGCGCGTGCGCGGCTTCACGCAGGACGATGCGCACATCTTCTGCACCGAGGAGCAGCTGGCCGCGGAGTGCCTGCGCATCAACGATCTGATCCTGTCGACCTACGCCGATTTCGGCTTCGACGATGTCAGCGTGAAGCTGTCGACGCGGCCGGATAAGCGCGTCGGCACCGACGAGGCCTGGGATCATGCCGAGGCGATCATGGGCAACGTGCTGGATACAATCAGGACGCGCTCGGGAAACCGCATCAAGACCTCGATCAATCCGGGCGAGGGCGCTTTCTACGGGCCGAAATTCGAATATGTGCTGAAGGACGCCATCGGCCGCGAATGGCAGTGCGGCACCACGCAGGTCGACTTCAATCTGCCGGAACGCTTTGGCGCCTTCTACATCGGTTCGGATTCGGAAAAGAAGCAGCCGGTGATGGTGCATCGCGCCATCTGCGGTTCGATGGAACGCTTTCTCGGCATCCTGATCGAGCATTATTCCGGTCATTTCCCGCTGTGGTTCGCGCCGCTGCAGGTGGTTGTGGCGACGATCACCTCGGATGCTGACGACTATGCGCGAAAGGTCGTCGCACAGTTGAAGGCGGCAGGACTTTTGGCCGAACCGGATCTGCGCAACGAGAAGATCAACTACAAGGTGCGTGAGCATTCGCTGGCCAAGGTTCCTGTGATCCTCGTATGCGGCAAGCGCGAGGCGGAGGAGGAGACGGTCAACATCCGCCGGCTCGGCTCGCGCGATCAGGAATCGCTCAAGCTGGCCGACGCGCTGAAGCTGCTTTCCGACGAGGCTGTTTCGCCCGACCGAAGGCGCAGCGCGGCCTGAGCAATCAATATTTCGGAGAAATGGCGGTGGAGCGATCCACCGCCATTTTCACATGCCTGTCACGCCAACCTTGTAACGAGCCCCCATGCTCAAGCTGAAGATACGGGAAAGGCCGTTTCCCGAACTCTCCTACGCCAATGCGAGCCAGCCGGCGCTGACGCGCTGGTTCATCCATTCCATTGAAGGTCTGTCGGGGCGCGACCGGTATGCCGCGCTCTATGATTTCTGGCGCCGCCAGGTGGCGCCGACGGGCGAGCGGGTGTTCAGCCGCATGCTGGAGCTGATCGACGTCAAGGTGCGCAGCACCGATCGGTGGCCGCCGGCGGGGCTGCCGGACACGCCGCTGGTGATCGTCGCCAACCACCCGTTCGGCATTGGCGACGGCATTGCAGTGCTGTCGCTGGTCGAGCAGCTCGGGCGTCCGTTCCGCGTCATGATCCACAAGGATCTGCTGAAGGTCCGCGAAATGGAACCGTACTCGCTGCCGATCGACTTTTCCGAGACCAAGGACGCGGTGAAGAACAACATGGCGGTGCGCCACGAGGCAGTGCGGCTGTTGAAAGAGGGCGTCACCATAGTGGTATTTCCGGCCGGCGGCGTCGCCACCGCGCCGAGAGGCTTTGGCCGGGCGCGCGACCTGCCGTGGAAGATGTTTCCGGCGCGCCTCGTGCAGGACGCCAAGGCGTCGGTGGTGCCGATGCATTTTTCCGGGCAGAACGGCCGGCTGTTCCATCTGGTCAGCGGCCCGATGAACATGGGGGAGCGCGAAGGAAGGCTGGCGAAATTCGTCGGCAAGGCGTCGCTGACGTTGCGCCTTTCAATGCTCATCCGCGAATTCGGCGGCTGTCCGGCAAAGCGATCGACGTTCGCGTCGGCAACGTACTGCGCTGGGATGAGCTGGAGCCGCTGCGCGACCGCAAGACCTTGCTTGATCGCCTTCATCGCGGCGTCTTCGATCTGGCGCCCGACGCACCGCGCAGCCGCGTCCACTTCCTGCCGCGCCGTATGCGCAAGGCAGCCTGAGAGACGCTAACTAGGGCGTGTACTCATAAACGACGTTCAGTCGGTCAAATTTTCGACAACCTCGGCCTTTTTGCTCAATAGCTCCTAGGGCAGTGGGAGCGGTTTGTCGCTGAGTGTACGCAAGTAGGCGATCAGGTTGACCCGTTCGGTCTCGTCCGGGACGCCAGGCACCTCCATGTAAACACCCGGCGTGGTGAGCATGGGCTCAAGCAGATATTTGTTCAGGTCCTCGTACGTCCATACACCCTCTAAGGCCAGCAAGGTGTCGGAGTAACGCATATTTGCCATAGATGCCTTGTCGCGGCCGACGACGCCCCATAAGTTCGGTCCCGTTTTGATCCCTCCCTGTGGCTCGGCATTGTGGCAACCGTGGCACACGTGTGTGAAGTAGGTTCGGCCTTTCTCGACATCGGCAGCAGCCAACTTCATCGAGATCGGAGCTGGCGTTGGCAACACGACGCCGTTCGACATGAGATAGTCAGCAACTTCGCGTTGCCCCTTGAATTTTGCCAGATGGAGCGGTGTCTTGCCGTCCTTTGTCTTCGCATTCACGTCCGCGCCGGCCTCAACCAGTGCTTTCACGCAATCGAGGCAACCGAGATTGACCGCGATGTGGATAGCGTTTTCGCGGCTGCGCTTCGAATTTGGATTTGCGCCCCCGTCCAGCAACAGATTGATCAAATCGGTCCTGCGTTTTGCCAAAGCCAGAATAAGGGCAGGACCCAAACGCGGGTCCGGGACGGCGTTGACGTCGGCACCGCGTTCAATGAGCAGTTTTGCCGCTGCAAAATGACCGCCTTTGACCGCAAGATAGAGTGGTGTCGTGCGCCCGTCGCTCTCATCGACGCCGGCACCAGCGTCGAGCGCTGCCGTGATCGCCGCGACATCGCCCTTCATGGCGGCGTCGTGAATGCCGGCGGCATGCGATACAATCGGTGCAAGCAGTAGTGGAATGAAAAGCAAGGACATGCGCATTTGGCATCTCCCAAGGCAAACTGCGGTACGGGTCATGCTTTCAAGGCCGCAAAAACATACCACGAATGCCGGATCGTGGCCACTCCAACCGGTGCCTAGAAACGAATCGCAAGGTCGATCCGTCCGGCTGTGGCTTCGGGCTTATGAGTCCACAACCTAGTCGGCGCCTTCCTCGGGATCGATGGCCGACGCCTCGGTGGCCAGCACCTCGATCTCCTGGTTCTGCCCAGCGACCACGGTGAAATCCTTCTGGTAGATGCGGTCGCGGTTCTTGGCGATGATGGTGTATTGGCCTTCGGCCAGCACCATCGAGGCGAAGGCGCCGACGGCCTCCTTGATCGGATCGCCGGATTCGTTGAGCAGCGACCAGGATGTATCGGCGATGGCCTCGCCGCCGGTCTCGCGCACCAGCTTCATGGTCTCCTCCGCCGCGCGATGCTCGACGGTGGCTTCGGTCAGCTTGCCGGCTTCGACACGGATGTCGGAGCGAATAACGGCATTGACCGCGCCATAGGTGGAGACGACATGATAAACGCCGGCGTTGAGCCGCACGACGCTGTTCGGCTCGACATCGGGAATGATCAAAGCGCGGTCCCCATTGGCCTCGGCGGTGCCCTCATAAATGGAGAAGCGCAGTTTTTTCGGCGGAATACGCACGCCGCCCGACAGCACCGCGTCGAGCTTGAGGCCGCCGGCATCGAGCACCAGGCTTTCGCGCCTGGCGTCCTTGCCGACGGTGATGCGCTTGGTGGCGCCGGCGCGTCCGTATGAGGCGTGGACCAGATAGCTGCCGGGTTCGAGCTGGAACACGGCGCTGCCGCCATGCGCGGAAGCCACCATCGGCAGCTTGCCGTCGCCGGCGGCCTCGGGCTTGAAGACGCGCCAGACGATGCCGCGCGTGATGTCGGCGCCCTTGTCGGTCAACTGCGCCGACAGCGTTATGGCACCGCCGCCACCGAGTGCCAGCGGCGTCTCGCCCTTGGGCGGTGCATAGCTCGAAATATCGGGGAGTTTCAGATTGCCGATGCCGTCGGCATTCTGCGCCATGGCCATCGAGGCCGGCGCAAACAGCGCTACGGCGAGCCAAATCAGGAAAAGGCGCGATGTCCCCTCAAACATGCCTTGCGTTGAAGCCCAAGGCGGTGGCAATTTCAAGGCTTAAGAGTCCGATCCGCCTTGGCAACGGCTCTTTCGTCCGGCGCGTCCGCGCCAATGCACGAGCCGCCCCACCCGCAATGGCGCGCTTCAGCTCAAAATCGAGTGCTTTAGGAGACCTGGCCCCATGGCGTCGCCGATCATCGACTTCCTGCTGACNGCGCTTCAGCTCAAAATCGAGTGCTTTAGGAGACCTGGCCCCCATGGCGTCGCCGATCATCGACTTCCTGCTGACCCGAAACTCCGCACCGATTCCTGAATTGAAGGAACCGGCGCCCAGCGATGGCGATATCGCGACCATGATCGCGGCTGCAAGCCGTGTGCCCGATCACGGCCGACTGGAGCCGTGGCGCTTCATCCTCTATCGCGGCGAGGCGCGATTCGAGATCGGCAGGAAGCTGGCGGCGCTCGCCGAACAGCGCGAAGGGCCGCTGCCGGAAAACCGCCGCAACCAGGAGCTGGCGCGGTTTTCCCGCGCGCCGCTGGTGATCGGCGTCGTGTCGGTTCCGAAGGACAATCCAAAAATCCCGCAATGGGAAATGTTCCTGTCCGGCGGCATGGCGGCGATGAACCTGATGATCGCAGCCAATGCGCTGGGCTACGGCACCAACATGATCAGCAACTGGTATTCCGACGTGGCGGAGGGCCGGGCGCTGCTGGGACTGGCGCCACAGGAACGTGTTGTCGGGTTTATCCATATCGGCTCCTGGCAGGGACCGGCGCCGGAACGGCCGCGGCCCGATCCGGCAAAGCTCTATGCCGATTATGCGGGGCCGTGGAACGACTGACACCCGAAAGCGATTCCCCTTTATTTAAACACAGGCTAAGACAGCGGCTTCGGCGATGCGTTGGGGGTTGGCGCATCGACCATGGGGATTTTTTTTTGAGGCCGACGAGGAAGTCCCTCCAGGCCGAGCGGCTCTCGCGATTGGGCATCTCCACGGCCAGGATCTGCCGGCGCCCGTCCCAGTCGATACCGACCGCGATCAGCACCGCCTGGCTCATGACAACACCGGCTTCACGCACCTTCTCGTAGCACGCATCGAGGATGAGGTAAGGAAACGGCTCTTGAAGGGGGCGCCTGGCAAAGGCAGCGAGGCTCTCGTCCAGCCGCTTGTTGATGGCCGAGATCGACGAGGCCGAGAAGGCATGGCCGCACAGTTCTTCCGTGAACGCCTTCACCTTGCGGGTCGACAGGCCCTGCACATACATCTCCGCCAGTGTCGCCACCAAGGCCCGCTCGGAACGCTGGTAGCGCTCGAACAACTCGGTGGAGAAGCGCCCGGCCCGGTCCTGCGGAACCCGCAGCTCGAGCTTGCCGACCCGCGTCACAAGGGTACNGTGACGTGAACAATCACCAGCCTGCCATGACCGCCCCCTCTCAGCGAATTTGCAGAACTCTCAGCACACTACCCGTTGAAGTCAGGGTTGCGACCTATTCTACTCCTCGGCGCCCATGTCCCTGGCAACTAATCCCGCATTGCCAACCTGCACCTGCCGCCGCCTGACATCGTCGTCGCCATAGAGACCAGGCGATGATGAAGGCTTTTGTGTCGGTGGGAAGATCAGTATCCTGGCGAGGAGATAGCGGATCTCGGGGACGCTCGGGACGAGTGCAGCCATTCGGATCAGGCGGCGATTGGCTCTTTTCGTTTCGTTCGGTTTGCTCCATGCGCTGCGGCGAAGATCAGCCCATAGCTTCGAGAGGAATGCCAGGGCGGCCATGCACAGGCTCATGTGGCGATTCCACGCCTCGCAATGATCAAGTCCGAGATCATTCTTGGCGCGCTCCAGCGCAGGCCGGCCACTGCCACCAATTCGGCCAAGGAGGAACCGGGCGGGGCGAAGACCAGGTAATAGGCTTTTTCTCCGGATGTCGATCGCTTGCGGCGGACGAGAAGCCAATGCTCGAAGCCGCCTTTTGACGTCCAAGGACGGCGGATGCGTGCCCAGTCATATAGCCGAGGCCCTTGGCGCCTTCACCTGCCGCATGGCAGACCCAGTCGTCGGGCTCGAACTCGCTGGCCAGTTCCTCGGGCGAGGTTTCCTCAAACTGACGATCCCCTCCACGGCGCATGAAGTGAGCGCCTCGAACCGCCAAGACATAGGGCTGCTCGCGAGCTTCCAGCATCCGGCGAAGGCTGCTGTCCGCCCCGTAGACAGCGTCGCCCAGAACGTAAGCGCACGGGACGCCGGCATCCAGCGCCGCCTCGACCATGGCGCGCGCCATCTTTGGCTTGGCCGCAAACTCGACCGTCTCCGGGATCGACGCTGTGGCACATCGCGCCCGATCCTTTGTCCAGCTCTCCGGCAGATAAAGGCGGCGATCGACCAGCGCTTGGCCGTAGCGGCTCGCGTAAGCCAAGAACACGCCGATCTGGCTGTTCTCGATCCGCCCCGCCGTTCCCGAGTACTGACGCGCGACACCGGCGGAACGAAAGCCCTTCTTCACAGATCCCGTCTCGTCGACGATCAGGACGCCATCCTCATCGCCCAACGCCTCCACCACATAGTCGCGAACCTCGTCTCGCAGCCGATCAGCGTCCCAGTGGCTGCGCCCCAACAGCGACTGCATCCGATAGGGCCGCTCCGCTCCGACTGCTCAGTCATCAGCCAGCCTGTCTTGCGCTCAATGCCGGAAAGAAGGCCGTCAAGGAAATCTGCGACGAGGAAACACCCGCCCAACCCGCGCCTTCAGCGCTATGAGCTCCTGCTCCCAAGCCAACAACGACCCTGACCACGAGGCGACAGACATGGCTCCCTCATAACCTGTCGAAGTGAATCAGATAATCCGCACCATAGTACTACGTGCTGGCGATCTTGCCCCAGCGCGAGCTGAATCGCGTCGCCGGCGAGCTCTCTCGGAAAACTCTGCTTGCCTATGGGCCTAAACTAGGGCGCCATTCTCGACATCTCGCGCGCAGGCAAGGCATGCAACCCCCTTGGGTGATTTCAGCAACATCATCAGCGTGCAATAGCCGCGCCTCTCGGCGAATCTTGAACAGCCTTCAGCATCCCGGAAGCAATTATTACAGAGATTTCTTAGAACTTTAATCCAAAGAGCGCGGATTCTAGGAGATCATAGTCCCACGTTTGCTGTGGGTTCCACTCAACTATCGGTGCCGGCTCAGAGAAGGAATTTTCCCATGCACATCCTAGAAACCTCGCGCCTAATCCTGAGGCCGCCGTCACACAGCGACGACCTTCTTCTACATGGACTTCATAGCGATCCGTTCGTGGTAAACGCCATAAGAGATGGAGTTTATCCGACGATAGAACAGTCTAAAGCTGCGCTTATTCAGTTCATCAATCATTGGAAGCGCAATAGTTTCGGCTTGTGGATGGTTTTCGTCAAAGATGAAGGCCAGACCAGAAGATTTGCTGGCTATTCAGGATTAATATGCAGCGGCACGTATCCGCCAGAAGATGCGAATCATGTTGCCGAAGATCCGAATAATGTGGAAATGGTGACTTGTCTCCACCTTGCGGCCTCCGGGGAGGGGATCGCGGTTGAGGCTGGCAGGGCAGTGGTCCAATTTGCTTTCGAGAACTTAAAGCTTGATAGAGTGAATGGATTCATTCGCCCAAACAATACGCGTTCAATTATAAAGAATATGAAGCTAGGCTTTGTCTATGTTGGAGATGTGACGTACAAAAACAGTAGAAGAAGGCTGCATTTGGAAGTTTCGCCAATGACGGCTGTAAAGCCCGATAATGTACTGATTTATAGCTGCCGGTACCCAGAAAATACGATTAATTAGTGCTTCGACCAAACCGCATAGTTCGGGCGCTGCTTACCTTCGAGTTGGCACAATCGTTGACACCGAACCCCCGAGGGCCAGCCGTCGAGCAGGGGATCAGGTGTGAACTCATAATGTTTGCAGATGAGCGTTGTTGCACGCCGGTTCGTTGATGGCGAGCGAAACTAACCGAGCTTGGCGGGCATGACGCTCTATGGGCGACTCCTCCAGGTCGGCATCATCGATCAGTGGTACGAGGGGGCGTGACGGCGCGATCGGATAAAAAATCTTGTTAGAGCCGGTCGAAGTTCGTGAGCCGCACCTGGTCGCTGACACTTTGCTCGCCGATCTGCAGAACTGCGGTCTGATCGAACGAAGCTTGCCATTTCGGCGATCGTCTGATGCAGAGTTGGCATGAGCCGATGAGACCTGACCGACTTCGAGGGGCTGTTATCGAGCCGCTCTTGCCCAACGTTTTCTGGGTGCAGCGATCCGGCGCACCGTGGCGACACCGCCCGAGCGTTGTGGACCCGCGGACGACTTGTTACAAACGCTGGTGCGATGGCGAAAGGCAGGTGTTTGGGATCGATTCATGGACGCCGTCAGCGCCGGGCACGACGGCAACATCCAGATGATCGACAGCACCTCCCTTTGCGCCCACCACAAGCCGCGACGGCAAAAGGAGGGGCGGAAGTTCATTGTCTCGGTCGGTCGCGAGGCGGCCTCACGTCCAAGATCTACGTCGTCGTCGACACGCAAGGCCTCCCGTTCCGGCTCGGCTTGACGGCAGGACAGACACGTGATGGGCAGCAGATCGCCGATCGAGTGCTCGACCATTTTGTCCCGCGCATTATCGTGCTGGCCGACAAGGCCTAGGATGCTGACCGTATCTGGGAGCTGATCCAGCAGCAGGCGTGCGACGACCCAACGTTCCCGCCAAATGGGGAAGTGGAAACCTTGCTTCAGCAGGCTATCGCGAGCGCAACCTGATCGAGCGCTTCTTGTCCAAGCTAAAGCAACTTCCGCCGCCTCGCCACCCGCTACGAGAAGCTAGCCCGTCTTATGCACCACAACGCGTCTGAGAGGCTGGCGAATGTAGCTTAAGGGATTGAGTTGGCCTAGGATTCAGTTGTCTACGCCACCCTGCCACCGCCTCTTGCGAGCCACACCCGCCATGACCGACGATGCGTTGCTGCCGCTCTCTTTTCAGCCGTTGGGCGCAAGAAGATCACAGCCGCGGTTGACGGGGGACGGATCACCTCGGATGGTGGCGCCATGTGGCCGCAGCCGAGCGATGCCTGCAACTGGCCGACAGGTTGGCCGCAGCCATCCGCGCGATCCAGAGCGGGTGACGCACGCCATAGCCGACATTCTGCGCGCCCGCATCTTTGCTACCGTGTGCTGCTACGAGGATGGCAACGATCTCGACCGACTGAGCACCGACCCGGCCTTCAAGCTCGCCTGCGGGCGGTTGCCCGACAGCGGGCTGGATCTGTGCTCGCAGCCGACATGCTCGCGGGTGGAGAGCCTGCCGGATCTGCGCACCGTCATCCGGCTCGGCTGGGTGCTGGTCGATCTTTGGCTGTCGAGCTATGCCGCGCCGCCCGCAAGCGTCACGCTCGAAATCGACGACACGGTGGATGTCGTTCACGGCCATCAGCAGCTCTCGCTCTTCAACGCCCATCAAGGAGATCCGCGGCCATCTGCGCCGCTTTGTCCGGCGCAGCCGCGCCCGCTGGCCTGCCGCGCATTCTGATCCGCGGCGATGCCATTCTGGCCGGGCGCAAGTCGTGGCCTGGTGCGAGAACAATGTTATCGACCAGGTCTTCGGCCTGCCCGGCAACAAGGTTCTCCAGCGTCTCGTTGACGAAGCCGCCGACGACACCCGCACCCGCCGGTGCTGCGCGGCTATGCCGCGACCCGATACAAGGCGAGATCCTGGAAGACGAAACGTCGCGTCTGCGCCCGCATGGAGGCAACCTCGATGGGCCTCGGCATCCGCTTCGTCGTGACCAATCTGGACAAAGGCTCAAAGGCTCCGCCGCGCATTGTCTACACGTGATCTACTGCGCCCGCGGCCAGGCCGAAAACCAGATTAAGATGCACAGGAGCCAGCTTTCCGACCGCACCAGCTGCCGCTCACCGATTGCCAACCAGTCCGTTTCGTCCTGCACACCACCGCATACTGGTTGATGCTCACCCTGCGCGAGGCGGTGCCCACCACCCATCATCTCAGCAACGCCGAATTCGCGCGCCCGCGACGCCTCACACTCGCATCAATGCGTCTGTGGCTCCGCGCTTCGAGGACAAAGCGCGACAACCTAACCTGGTGTGCTTCCGCCGACGCTCATCTGCACTGGAAACGGAGTTCCCGCTCGCCTTGTTTCCCGCAAATTGCCGCGCTCAGCTCACATACGTAAGGCGCTCGATGATTGCGGTCGAGCGTTGAAAACTGTGTGGGTGTCCTCGCATATGCAGTCGGTCAATCTGCCATCCTGATGGGGTTTGGCGTGGCCGGGCCTCCGCAATCGGCCCCAACTTTCGAGCATCGCGTGCTTGGCCAGTTGGAAGACTGTCGCCTTTGCCGGAGTTGGAGCTTGCGCTCATCGCAGCGCCGACTCTCGCCGGACGAAAGCTCGCTGCTTTTCTCAGGTCGGAATTCCGTCAGGCCCAGTCGGAAGAGAGTCTACCGCTTGCCTGATGGCTTGCGCCATCTCGCCACAGACGGCATCGTCGTGGGCGAAGCTGAGATAGAAGCGGCCGAAGGCCTGCGGCATCACCATGACGCCTGCCCGGCGAAGCGCCCGGTGAACCGCCACTGCCAGTCCTGGATTCGCAATTGATTTCGCGTCCTCGTAGATTTTCGGCTGACTAGATGCATACCAAGGCGTAAAAACCATTCCGAGGCCGGTCGTCGTGATCGTTGCCCCGCGATCGGCAAAGGCAGCGACCAGCGCATTGCGCGAGAGATCGCCGCGCCTTGCAAGCCCGTCATAATCGCTTTCTCGAAGTTGAGAGAGCGTTGCCTTCACCGCCGCCGTGGCGACGGGATTGCCGCAATAAGTTCCGGCGCGTACCGCCCGGCCGTCGTCAGCGGCTGCCATGATTTCGGGTCGACCGAGAACCGCCGCAACGGCGAATCCGTTTCCGATCGCCTTGCCCACGGTGGCAATATCGGGATCGAGCGCCAGCCCGTGGCTGGCTAGACCGAACCTGCTGCGAAAACCCATAAGGATTTCGTCCGCGATTAGCAACGCGCCATGAGCGCGTGTAAGAGATTCAAGGGCCCTCAGATACGAAATATCGGCTTCGATGCAACCAGCATTTGCCAACATGGGCTCGAAAATGACGGCGGCGATTTCGGTGTTGTCCGAAAACAGCCTCTCCAGATCAGCCACGTCGTTGTAGCGCGTCAGCGTCATGTCTTGCCGAATGGGCCGAGACTCGCCGTTTCCGAAGAACGCTTCCCTGGATCCAGCATTGCCGAAAGCAACTGGATCAAACCACCCGTCGAAGCCCGCAGCAATCTTCGCAACGATGCGCCGGCCCGTCACGGCGCGGGCTAAACGGCACGCAAGATGGACGGCCTCGCTGCCGGAATTGGTAAAGATAACGCTCTGCAGCGGACCGCAGGGGGCGCTCAGCGCGTCAGCCGCCGTTTCTTCGCCCGCGTGCGCGAACGCCGGCATCGAGCCTTTTTCAACCGCCTCGACAACGGCCGCATTGACCACCGGATCGGCGTGTCCGAGAAGTACGGCACCAAACCCGAGGGCCGTGTCGATCATCCGGACGCCTTCATCCGTCCAAATATACGGCCCTTTTGCCCTCTCGATGTAAAGCGCTTTGCCGTCGAGCAGCGGCACGGCGCGTCCAGCACTGGAAATACCTCCGACAAGATGTCTCATTCTCTAACTTCCAATCAAAGCCGGCAGTCATTCGCTCAGGCCTGGCACGAAGACCAAAAGCATTGGCATCACCAGACTTGCGATCGAGAAAGGTACGAGCTCGCGTGAAACAGCCGCCAGTTCAACGCTACCGACATTCGCAAATTGCAAGCTAGCGATGCAATCAAAAACAACCAATGGGAAGGATCCAAATATGCTGTTCCTGCATCAGACGACTTTATGCGATCGAGAAGAACGTATTTGATGTCAGGGGTCGGGCCGCAATCACCGCAATTTCCACGAGCGTGCCGGCCGATAATGTCGCTCCGACGCAGGACAGTTGCGGCCAGTGATTCGGATTGTCGCCGACCCAGGCTTTCCACTCGATATCGAAGGCTTCCTTATGCTCTACGTTTGACAGACGAACATTTGCGAAGAGCAAATATCGCTTGTCTGTCTTCAAGTCAGAAAGAACGCGATCGATTTTGGAGAAACTAGCGGAAATTTGCTCCTTCAGATTGAGTTCCTTGTCTTCTAACGTTGCCAGAACCCATACTAGATGACCGCATGCAGAGCCGGAACTCCTTCCTGAAGCAGTTCCAGGCGCTCTTTCAATTCGGAAATCACTCTCCATTTGTCCTCCCAAATTTTTGCGGCGTCACATTTGGATCAGCAAATGCAAAAGCATTAGAGACACTCGCGAATAATGAACTAGTTACACAACGCCAATGGAAGGCTGGCGAGTCAGCTTTCATGGGCATTGGTATTACCTGGCGCCACCTGCGACGGTGCGGTCAGGTAAGGAGGCCCAGATTGTTCCTGTTCGCCAGTGGCGGGAAATGGCGTGATCGACCAACCGATTAAGTCCACGGCACGTTGAAGTATCCCCGCGGTCTGAGCAAGGCTCGATGAAGCGGCGATGACATGCCCGATACAGTCTCGGCAATCGCCTTTCCTGACGATCGGCGTCTTGGGTTGAATATACAATTCGACCTCGGCGACGCCAGGTATAGCAGCCGCCTGACTGTCGCCAACGATCCAATCGAGGGTGCCATCATGATCAGGAACTAGGATCCGCGCGGCCGCAGCATGCGAACGCCTTCTGCGCAAATTCCATTGCTCGCCGATGACAAGTTTGATGTGTTCGGCGATTAGATCGACACCGCAAGCCAGCTGAATCATCTGGGGATCTGGGGCGCCCGCAAGACGCGGATTGACTTCAATGACGACTGGGCCACGCTTGGTCCACCGGAATTCAATGCAGGTTGGCCCCCAGCCAAGGTCGAGAGCTCGCAAACAGCTCAGCGAAACATCGGCGATACGTGCATGCTCATCAGCGGTCAGAAGGGCCGGGAAGGTGAACTCACGAAAGACGAAATGCGGTGGCCGGCCGAAGTCAGCAGCGACAATCCCGATGACCTCATTTCCCATTATGTGAGCGCTATAATGGGGGCCTTGTGCGAATTCTTCGACTAGGATCCTCGGAGAAGACCCCGATATGTGCTTTCCGCCCAACAGATACGTCGTATGTTCGGCTAACTCGTCGACGCTGCGGCACAATCGGACGCCGATGCTGCCGCTGCCTACGGCTGGCTTAAGAACCACCGGCAAGCCGATCTCCGCGGCAGAGCTTTCAACCTCCGTCGCATTCCCTGCCACGCGATAAGTCGGTATTGGAATGCCGGCCTCCGCGAGGAGCTGGCGTTGAGTCAATTTGTCGCAGCATCGTTCGATCGATGCAGGGTTCGGTCCCGGTAGATCGAATTGCCGGCAGAGCTTGCCAACTGCCACATAGACCGACTCGTCATCGCCCGCAAAGCCAGTAATGCCAGCAATGTCATGGGTCGCACGTAGCCTGGAACATTCGTGGATCAGCGCATCGAGATTGTCTGTATCGGTCCGGATTGCCTCATACCTTTCCGCAGCAAGATAGTCGTACCGAGATGGCTCAGTCGACAGGGTAATTGGAGTAAGACCAAGACGCTGGGCCGCTTGGACGTATAGCAGACCAGTACCATGTGTGTTGCCTTCAAGCAGGATAAGTGCTCTTGTTGCCATTGGCGCTGGCCCTCCATTGCGTGCTGTGCGGTGGTCTGAGCGTAATCGACGTCAGCTCTTCAGCGTGCCTGCCCTCAGACCTTGTGGTAAATGTACCATTGTCAGTGACTGGCGGTCGCAAAGATTCTGTGAAGTTATTTTTAAGATCTGTTGCGAAGCCGAAAAGAAAAATCGCGGACGGCCAGGCGGACGCGTTTTCCCGCCCGCGATTGTGAAGATGGGATGGAATGCCAGCCTTCTCCGACGGCATCGCAATGTGCCAAGTTTTGTGGTGTTAGCACTACTTTGGCGGTTTAGGTTCGGTGGTGTCTGCGAGCAGCTTTTCTTTCACAGTGAGGACATTTGCAGGGCCGAGGTCGAGTGAAGAGGTCGAGAATGGCTTGTCCCACTGGCATGCTCGGTTGTGGCGGTGGTCCCCCGACTCTTTTTTGCCGTCCCGCTGCTTTGAGGCGGCGGGCTTGGAGAAGGCGTAGCCGATCATTGTCATCAAGGCTTGTCGATGTAATCCAGTCCATGATCGGCCTCGAAGTGGTCGAGGCCGAGTTCCTCCTTTAATTGCTAATGTGCCTGCTCACAGACCCACCTCGGTGGCGGCGAGCATCTTGAAGCTGGCATCGGCCGGTAAGTTCGACACATAGTATCTTTGCTCGCCACTCGACCGGCGTTCGCCGACGAGCCGGATCTCATCGCCTGGCATGCATTGCACGCGATTGTCGAGTATCCTGTGCTTATGACCATCCGCAACGCGCACACGGCGAGCCGCAAACAAGTATGTCAGCCGACCTCTAGTGGCCGCGCCGCCAGCATATCTTGTGCCATCTCTCACCAGACCGGCGGCTGGTCCGGGATGTGATATTGGCGGCGCCTGCCGGTGGTCGTGACCGGGAAGATCAGGTCAACATCGGCCCGATAGAGGTTTTGGCGTCGCGATAGTCCTACAGCCCACAGCAGACCGCGCCCACTCAAAGCCGCACGAAAGAGGTGCTCGACCCATAACCCGCGTCGGCAAGCACGCAGCCGAAACGCACGCCGGAGGCGATCATACGATCGATCTCTTCGATCGTGATCTCCGGCTACGTCAGAGCTGTCGATCCTTCGGGACGCGCGCCCGCATCATCCGCTCGGGATCATTCTCGACAAAATGATGAAGCTGATCGCAGCCGACATTGCCCGCTCGCGCGGCCATCGGCTGTGCGCTCTTACGGTCGCCCGGCCCGATCAAGCCGGCAATGCACAGCGGACACATCGGTCGTCGAGTTCGCTGCGAAAGACCTGCCGAAAACGGCTGAAGCCAGTGCTCGAGATCGGCTTGCCAGTCCACATCCATTGATCGGCCCTCCACAAGCCGACCTCCCCGAAGCAATCACAGCACTACATACGACCTTGCCAAGCCCTCGCCCCGGCGACGGGACTTTAAGAGAGCGGTGCGGTTTCGGCTCGCTCCAAACGCACTATCTTCTATGCCATCGTGGTGGCCTTGCTCCAGCGGAACCGCTCCCGTCTGTTGCGCAATAAAGGCTCATAGTCGGAGAAGGCACTATTCGGATCCGGTTGGCGCCTGTCACCGGAGATGCTCTTGGCCCCCCATTCGATTTGTTGCGGCATGTTGGCGCGGACGTGTCCCGATGGCATTTGTGACAACTTCGAGCTCGGAGCAAAACACCATAAAGATTCTTGTCCGGGTCAAGCGGGTTGTGAGTGCAAATGTTAAGGTTCTGGTGAAGGGTGACGGCTCAGCGGTTGAACTCGCCAACTCCCGTGCACGGTCACCGATCCAGACCTGCGTCCCCGATATTGAGAGGGAAGTAGCTGCCTCCATCGGACTCCGCGCCGCATCCAGAAATCGCAGCGCTCCCGTTCGAGTCTACCGGTTCCCCGTATGTAATGGCCGCGATCCGCCGTAGCACAGGGCTGCCCATCCACGACATTACGGACCTCTACCGGCTGCCGCTCGCGTCAGTCGCCTCAGGGCGATCCCATGGGCTGGCTTGCCTGTTCCTTGGCTGCCAAGAAGGCGAATGGCACTCTGATGTGGCTTTTGACAGCCGCACTTTAGCAAGCGCGATCCGCGGAGGGAGGTTGTCCACATGAGGTCATATCACGCTTAGCCACCATCTCGTTTCTAGATGACGACAATACACAAACTGTGTTTGACGGAAGCCGCTAGGGGATTGATGCTCGATTCAAATAAAGGCGCCAAGTGACTACAAGAGCCTTGTAATTCGGGAAGAGCAGATGCACTGCGTCGAGACGTTCCGCGATCTGCAGGGAGAGGCAACGGCATGGCGCCGCTGCCTCCACGAAAATCCCGAGCTCGACTATCGGGTATATAACACAGCGAGGTTCGTGACCCAGAAACCCGCTTCATTTTGGCATCAAACCTCGTCGAAAAGCCCGCGGCATATGCAAATGCATGCGACCACGACGGTCACGCCTGTTGCTGGGGACCGCGGAGTACCTTGCGAATATGCGCAACTTCAAGGCTCCCTTGATGCGCTTGCGGGTCATAGGCGCAATGATCATCTGCAATTCCACTGCGTGGGATCAACATGCGACTGAGAAAAAAGGGGAACTGGAACATGACAATCTCTCGACGCGACCTCTTTAAAGTGGGCTTGGCCGCCGGAGCGGCTATATCGATACCTTCGGTCCTGCGGGCACAGACTTCGTCAGCCGGCTCGCGAACCGTGCGGATGGTGAAGTCGTCTGACCTGCGTGTATTTGATCCGATCTGGACGGCGACGAACATCACGGCCGATCATGGCGCGGCGATTTACGACACGCTGTTCTCGCTTGACTCGAAGTTCATGCCCCAGCCGCAAATGGTCGGAAAATGGGGCGTCTCCGACGACAAGAAGACCTATACGTTCGAGTTGCGGGATGGCCTGGGCTGGCACGATGGCAGCCCCGTCACCGCAGCGGATTGCGTCGCCTCTATCCGCCGCTGGGGCCATGTGCATCCCGGCGGGCAGCTGATCATGGCACGCGCCAGTGACATCTCGAAGAAGGACGGCAAAACGTTCACGATCGCGCTCAAGGAGCCGCTTGGGCTTTTGATCGATCTCCTGGCGGACCTGACGCCCCCGTGCCTATTCATCATGCGCGAGAAGGACGCGAATCGCCCCGCAACCGAACAGGTGACCGCGAATATTGGATCAGGACCGTTCAGGTTCAATGAAGGTCTTGCGAAGCCAGGCGCGAGCATCACCTATGACCGCAATGAGAAATACGTGCCGCGCAAGGAGCCGTCTGACGGATTGGCGGGCGGGAAGATCGCCAATGTCGATCGGGTCATCTGGGATGTTATCGCCGACCAGCAGACGGCGATGGCGGCCTTGCAAGCAGGTGAGATTGATTATTTCGAGACGCCGCCGGCTGATCTCTACTCCTTGATCGAGAGCGATCCCGATCTTGAACTTCACGTTCTGGACAAGCCGGGCTGGAACGTGGTGCTGCGCATGAACTTCCAGCAGCCGCCGTTCAACAACATCAATGCGCGCCAGGCGGTGCTTCACCTGATCGATCAGGAGGCGTTCATGCGCGTCATGTCAGACCCAAAATACATCGACACCGTCACTTCGATATTCGGCAACGATACGCTCGTGTCCAACGATGAGAACACGGGATGGTACAAGAAAGGTGGCGATGCGGAAAAGGCCAAGCAGCTCTTCAAGGAGGCCGGATACACCGGCGAGAAGGTCGTCATTCTCGATCCGACGGACTCGCGGGAGTTCGACAATGCCTCACAGCTACTGGCGGCCGCGCTGCGCAAAATCGGCGTCAATGCCGAGCTTGCGCCGAGCGACTGGGGCGGGCTGACCACGCGCCGGGCAAACAAAGGCCCCGTTGAGAACGGCGGCTGGAACATGTTCATCACGGCGGAATCCAACTATTCCCTCGGCAATCCGCTCGCCACCCCCCTTCTCCTGGCGAATGGAGACGACGCCTGGTACGGCTGGCCGAAGAACGACGAATATGAGACGCTTCGCAGCAAATGGGCAAATGTCGCAACGCTCGAGGAACGCAAGGGGCTGGCCCGCAAGATGCAAGCAATCTGGTGGGACTTCGTCGGCGATGTGAGGTTGGGAAAATACGTCTCGCCAATCGCACATCGCAAGACCCTTACGGGCCTCATCGGCATGCCGCAGATCGTCCCGATGTGGAACATGCAGAAAGCTTCGGCCTGATGGCTGTCTACATCCTACGCAGATTGCTTTCGACCGTCGCCGTCATGGCGATGGTCGGGATCTTCGTTTTCCTGCTTCTCAGGCTGGCGCCGGGCGATCCAGCGGCCATGATAGCCGGCAAGTCGGCCACAGCGGAGATGATCGCCGCCATCCGCGAAAAGCTGGGCCTGAACGATCCTATGCCAGTTCAGTTCATACGTTGGGTGCGCGACATGCTCAGCGGCGATTTCGGCATCTCGATCTTTTCCGGACGACCGGTTCTCGAGCTGATGTCGCAGCGGCTTGAGCCGACCCTTTCCCTTTCATTCCTGACGATGATCCTTTCGGTGTCGGTCGGGGTCTCCTTCGGCATCCTCGCCGCGTGGCGAACTGGTGGGCTCGTTGACCGCCTCCTCGCGGCCTTTTCGGCACTTGGTTATTCCGTCCCGGTCTTTGTCATTGGCTATTTTCTCATATACTTCTTCGCCATCAGGACACACTGGCTACCGGTCCAGGGATATGTGCCGATCGACGAGGGCGTAGGGCCTTGGTTTGCGCACCTGATCCTGCCCACAGTGGCGCTAAGTCTTGGCTACATTGCATTCGTCGCGCGGGCTACGCGGGCGAGCATGCTCGAGGTCCTGTCGGAAGACTATATGCGAACGGCCGCCGCCAAAGGCGCTTCGTCCTATGCCATGCTTTTCCACCATGCCCTGAAGAATGCCGGGGTCCCGATCCTTACCGTCGTCGGCATAAGCTTCGCCTATCTTATCGGTGGCGTCGTCCTCACGGAAACGGTGTTCAACATACCCGGTATCGGTCGTCTGGTCGTGGATGCGATCAACAACCGCGACTACCCCATCATTCAGAGCGTGCTGATCCTGACTTCGGGGCTGTACGTCCTTATTAATCTCGCGGTCGATCTGTCCTATACGCTGATCGATCCCCGCATCCGGTACTGACATGTCGCACCTCTCCGCACCAGTTGAAGCCGTGCCGATCGGTCGGCTTCAGCTATCCGATCTTCCCCGTCTCGCAAGGTGGCACTCGCTGGTCCTGATCGGCGGCGGCCTTTTGGTGCTGCTGATCATCCTGGCGCTCGGCGCCCCGTTTTACGCCGGAGATCCAGTGAACATGGATCCATTCAAGCGTCTCCAGCCGCCTTCGGCCGAGATGTGGTTCGGGAGCGATAATCTGGGCCGAGACGTGTTTGCCCGAACCATCTTCGGTGCTCGCATCTCCCTCATGGTTGGATTGCTGTCGGCGGCATGCGCGGCTCTTACCGGGCTTTTGATCGGGCTTGTCGCGGGCTACAGCCGCAGCTTCGACAACGCCGTCATGCGGGTCATGGACGGCCTGATGTCGATCCCGACGATTCTGCTGGCGATTGCGCTCATTTCTCTAACAGGACCGGGGATCGGCATCCTTATCGTCGCCATTGCGATCCCAGAGACGCCAGCCGTCGCGCGGCTGGTTCGTTCGGTGGTTTTGGGTGTCCGCGAGCGTCCCTACGTGGAGGCTGCCCTCTGCGGCGGTGCGCGCCTGCCCAAGGTGCTGTGGCGACATATCCTGCCGAGCACCATTCCGGCACTGATGGTCCAGAGCGCTACTGTCTGCGCCAGTGCGATCCTGACGGAGGCGGGGCTGAGTTTCCTCGGCGTGGGCGTGCCGCCCGAGATTCCGAGCTGGGGCAACTTGATCGCCAGTTCGCGCCTGTATCTTGCCATCGCCCCATTGACGATCTTCGCCCCCGGGATCTGCCTCGCCGTCACGGTTCTTGCCGTCAACCTGCTCGGGGACGGCGTGCGCGACCTGTTCGACCCTCGCGCCAAGCGGAGGCGGTAATTATGCAGATGCATCAAACCGCAGGGAACGACGTGCTTCTCGATGTCCGAGACCTTGAGACGCTCTTTTACGGCGAGGAAAGCGTCACCCGCGCGCTGGGCGGCATCAGCTTCCAGGTGAAGAAAGGCGAAACGCTCGGCGTCGTCGGCGAGTCGGGATGCGGGAAGAGCGTCACTGGCCTCTCCATACTTCGACTGCTGCCGAAGCTCACCGCCAAGACCGTCGGCGGCGAGATCCGCTTTCACGGACGCGACCTCCTTGGGCTATCCGATCGGGAGATGCGACATATCCGCGGCGACCGAATTGCTATGATCTTCCAGGAGCCGATGACGAGCCTGAACCCGGTCTATACGGTCGGCCACCAGATCGCCGAGGCGGTGCAGATCCACACGAAAGCATCCCGCTCGGCTGCAATGAAGAAAGCCGAAGAGATGCTCCGTCTCGTCCGCATCGCGGACCCCGAGCGTCGCGTGAACAACTATCCCCACGAAATGTCGGGCGGCATGCGCCAGCGCGCCATGATCGCCATGGCTCTTGCCTGCTCGCCGGAACTGTTGATTGCCGACGAGCCGACGACCGCGCTTGATGTCACTATCCAGGCGCAGATCCTGCGGCTCATCGTCGATCTGAAAGAGCGCACGGGAACGGCCGTTATGTTCATCACCCATGATCTTGGCGTTGTGGCCGAGACATGCCAACGCGTTATTGTTATGTATGCTGGTCGAATCGTAGAGAAAGCGACCGTAATAGATCTGTTCGCGCGCCCGGCGCATCCGTACACCCAGGGCCTCATGCGATCGGTACCGGATCGGCGGCGCGGCCGACAGCGCCGCCTCCCCGAAATTCCCGGCATCGTGCCAAGCCTGCGCGAGCCGATTGTCGGATGCAACTTCGCTCCCCGCTGCCCGTTCGCGATCGATATTTGCCGCGAGAAGACACCGAGCATGCGTGATGTCGGCTCGGGCCACGCGGCAGCTTGCTGGCGCGCCGAAGAGGTAATGGGCTCATGAGTGGCCCTTTACTGAAAGTCGAGAAGCTGACCAAGCATTATCCGCTTAGCACGGGAATCTTCAAGAAAAGCATTCCGGTGATCCGGGCGGTGGAGGATGTATCCTTTTCCGTTGAGGCGGGCGAGACGCTTTGCATCGTCGGTGAATCCGGCTGCGGCAAGTCGACTGTCGCGCGGCTCTTGATGCGCCTCGTGGAGCCGACGGGCGGGCGCGTGCTGATCGACGGGACCGATATTGCTGGCCTGAAGAAGGACGCGCTTCGCGCATTTCGCCGTCGGATGCAGATGGTCTTTCAGGATCCTTATTCGTCGCTGAACCCGCGCCTTACCGCCGGACAGATTATCACCGAACCTGTCGAGAATTTTGAGCGTTTCAGCCGCAAGCAGCGCCAGGCGCTTGCCGCCGACCTGCTCCGAAAGGTCGGGATGTCGCCCGACATGATGCACAGGCTTCCGTCGGAGTTGTCAGGCGGTCAGCGCCAGCGGCTCGGCATTGCACGCGCCCTGTCGCTCAATCCCTCGCTCATCATCGCGGACGAGGCGGTGTCAGCCCTTGACGTCTCCGTGCAGGCGCAGATCTTAAACCTGCTTCTGGATCTACAGCAGCAGATGGGCATCGCCTTCGTCTTCATCTCGCATGACCTTGGCGTCGTGGAGCACATCGCCCATCGGGTCGCGGTTATGTATTTGGGGCGGATCGTAGAACTCGCCCCATGCGAGGCGCTCTTCGCCAAGCCAGTCCATCCCTACACCGAGGCGCTGATCGCGGCAGCTCCGGTGCCGGATCCGACGCGACTTCGGCTGGAGGCGCCCGTGGAGGGTGAAGTTCCGAGCCCGATCAACCCGCCGAAAGGGTGCGCGTTTCACCCGCGCTGTCCGCTCGCGGTCGAGCGTTGCCGCATCGACGCGCCGCCCATGGTGCCGATGCCAGACGGACGCATCGTGGCCTGTCATGTGCGCGCTCCGGTGGCGGAAGTTCCGGCCAAGCTGGCTGAAGCGGCAAATGCCTCGGCCATAACAGTTTCGGCGGTTTCGTAAGCAGTCAACCTATTGAGGATGCAATGGAAGAAAATTCACACGATAACGGTTCTCATCCAGTCCGGCGGGCTGATGGCTACGATACGGTCGGCTCGATCGAAACCAACGTTGCAGACGGCTTCACCATGGTCGCAGTTGGCGACCTCATCGTATCGCGACCGCTGACCAGATACGAACATCCCGGCTTCGGCGACGTCGTCAAGATCCTTTGTGATGCCGATGTCACGTTCGGCAACATGGAAACCCTGATCTTCGATATTCGATCGTTCAAGGGAAGTCCGGAGGCTGAGTACGGTGGTGCATATCACATCAGCATTCCGGAGCTCGGACCTGATCTGAAGGCGATGGGGTTCAATCTAATGAGCCGCGCAAATAACCATACGCTTGATTGGGGCCTTGAAGGCATGCGCGAGACGAGCCGCATATTGGATGAGAGCGGGATCGTCCATGCAGGTGTTGGGGAAAATCTTGCACAAGCCGGCGCCGCTCGCTTCTTGGAGACTACGCGCGGTCGCGTGGCACTGTTGTCGTTTACCTCAACGTTCATGCCGATGTCTCGTGCGTGCGGTCCCGCCGGCGAGGCGCCCGGCAGACCCGGACTCAACCCCCTTCGTTTGGCGGAAATCATCGTGGTCCCGCCAGAGATGCTCAAAAACTTAAAGCAAGTGCGCGATGCGCTGCCCGGTTACAAGTCCGGCCATGGTGACTCAGCCCGAGTAGTGGTCGCCGGAGCGACGTTCAAGGCGGGCGACAAGGCCGGCTATAGCTACGAACCCGACCCGGGCGGTGTCGCCGACATCCTTCGAAACGTTCGCCGGGGCAAGCAGTTCTCTGATTTCTGCATCGTCACGAACCACGGTCACGAGCCTAATTGGAGCGAGGAAGTAAGCCAGGAACCGCCGGATTATGAGCAATCCTTTGCGCGTAGACTTATTGATGCCGGGGCCGATGCATACGTCGTACATGGACCTCACCTGCTGCGAGGCATAGAGATCTACAAGGGCCGCCCCATCTTTTACAGCCTCGGAAATTTTTTCTACGACGACCTGCGAACGCCCGTGGGGGCTGACATGTTTGCCGCCTACGGCAAAGATCCACGACGCGACACCGATGCCGAGGTGACTGTCGACGAAGAGACGAAGGGATACCCCACGGCGGACGGCTTTGTGGGCGCGCTTGCGCAACCCATTTTCTACGAGAGCATCATCACCGTAAGCCGATTTGAGCAGAACCAGCTTGCTGAACTGCGGCTTTAT
The DNA here is from genome assembly GCF_000502535.1 of Mesorhizobium sp. LNJC391B00. NCBI lineage: Bacteria > Pseudomonadati > Pseudomonadota > Alphaproteobacteria > Hyphomicrobiales > Phyllobacteriaceae > Mesorhizobium > Mesorhizobium sp. LNJC391B00. The sequence continues at coordinate 27,619 of NZ_AYWI01000002.1, read as the reverse complement.
CCGATCGAACTCGGCTACTCCAAGAGGTTTGCCAATCGAGGTATCCCGCAGTTGGTCCCCGGGCCACAGGCAAACGCCATTCTGGAGCGTCTTCAGAAGCTCTCCAAGCCGTTCGGGACCGAAATTGCCATCGAAAACCACATTGGAGTCATAAGGCTGAAACCCGGCTCGTCACTATGAGGTGCCTCGGGCGCGCGGCTCAGAATTCTTATCCCAGAAGGCTGCGACGCGCTTAGATCGGTGTTTAGCGACCTACCGTTTACACAATGTCATTGAAACAGATGTTGTCGCTGGTTTTACAAAAACCTGCGGCAGGTTCCGCTGACTTGCCAATCGTAAATTCTATACCAACGGAGGCTGAACAATGAGCCAAACACCACACCTTACGTTCGATCTCGACACGCCTGGCGTGAGCACGGGCCATCTTGTTATTCCCAAAGGAGACGACTGCGAAGCCCTTGCTCTTCCGGTCTTCAGCCTCAATAAAGGGGAGGGACGGCAGCTTCTTATCACTGGCGGAAATCATGGCAACGAACTGGAGGGGCCAATTGTCGCACGACGGCTTGTTGACTGGCTGCCTGAAGCGCAGACCTGCGGAAGGGTGATCATCGTGCCTGAGATCAATCCACTGGCCGTGCAGGCTTGGACCCGCAACACGCCGGTTGATGGGAAGAATCTCAATCGAGTGTTTCCGGGCCGTGCCGACGGGTCGGTAAGCGAACGGATCGCGGATGCTGTTTCGCACCTGTTGTTGCCAATGGTGGACACCGTATTCGATCTGCACAGTTTCGGACCAGGGTGGGATTTTCCACCGGCGGTCATCACGCATCCTATTGCTGATGCCTACCTCATGGCCGAGACGCTCCGAATGGCAGAGGCATTCAAACTACCCTTGACATTGCTCTGGGGATCCGACGACACGCCAGGAATGTTCGATACTTGGGCGCATAGCCAAGGCAAGGTATTCATTTGTGCTGAATTCGGCAGCGGCACGGTCAGCGCCGAAGCTTTGGCGATCTATGAAGCTGGGGTACGCAACGCTCTCATCACGCTCGGACTTGTCGAGGGAAAAGCCGAGTATCCGACCTTCCGTCAACAGAAGTCCAGCCAGACACTTCAAACGCTCTCATCTGACTTAGTAAAATCGCCCGCGCGGGGCATCTTCGAACCTCGCTGCTTGGCGCTGGACAAAGTCAACCAGGGAGACCTTGTAGGCGTCCTACATTCGATGGAGTCGCTATCGGATGGTTCTATTCATATTTGCGCGCCTAGCACATCTATCGTCTGCGCTGTAAAATCCGGATTGCATGTGGAGGCCGACGAGGAGATAGCAATGCTTGCGAGACCGCTCAACGTCTGAGAGGCGGTCTTGAAAATTGGCCTGCTGGGGTTCGTCTGAGGCTGGGTTATGATTCAAGCTGTCGATGTGGACAAAGCAGAGCCGTGGCCGGATGGCCCGGATCGCCAAGAAGACCAAGCGCTACCCGTCTGATTTGACGATTGAGGAGTGGGAGCAGTTCGCGCCGCTGATGCCCAAGCCTGGGTGGCGTGGCCGTCCGCGCGAGGTTGATGCGCGAGGCGATCAATGCGGTGCGATACCTGGTCCGTTCGGGTTGCGGCTGGCGGATGCTGCCGATCCGCTTTGGACCTTGGCAGACGGTCTAAGGCTGGTTTCGAGAGCTGGCGCGCCGGTTTCTGTTCCAGACCGTCCACGATGTGGCGCTGATGCTGGATCGTGAGCGGGCCGGACGCGAGGCGAGCCCGTCGGCGGCGGTGATCGACAGCCAGTCTGTCAAGGCCCCGCAAGCTAGAACAAGGGGTTACGACGCCGGAAAGAAGATTGTCGGACGCAAGCGCCATATCGCAGTCGATACGGATGGGCGGCTGTTGATGGTCAACCTGACGCCGGCCGATATCTCCGCAGCGCCGGCGCTCGGGCGATCTTGCATGGTATTCGCCAGCGCTGGCCCTGGGTGAAGCATCTGTTCGCCGACGGCGCCTATGATCGGCTAAAGCTCATGGACAAGGCCGCCTGGACTTCGTGGTTGAGATCATCCGTCGATCCGATGACCAGAAGGGCTTCGATGTCTTACCCCGACGCTGGGTCGTCGAGCGGACCTTCGGCTGGATGACCCGATGGCGCCGCCTCGTGCGCGACTACGAGCAGCGCATCGACGTCTCTCACGCAATGATCCTCGTCGCAATGGGCGCAACCTCATCCGCCGAAACGCCGATCCTTGAATTTCAAAACGGACTCTGAGAAACATATCCGTATCGACGAGCGAGATCGGTAGGCACCTGCTGAGACACGATTGATCGGGATAGGGAACGCCTCACGGTAGGTTTGATCGAATTTGGCTTCCAGCACCGCAAATACTGGCTGAGCCTGCGGGCGAGCAATCGGAGGCAGCCGATGACGCAGACCAAATGACGAGAGCAGCGGTTTGTCGGACGACCGCGCATCGCTATAGGCATGCTTTGGCAGGAAACAGACAGCTTCAATCCTTTGCCGACCGCCGCAGCAGACTTCATTGTCCATGGGGCAGAAGAGATGGAGAAGTCAGTCGTGGAAAGTTTGAGGCGCGCATCGGAGATGCTGACAGCAGGGCACGTCACTCTGGAGACGGTGATTGGTGCGATGCTGACGGCGCGGACGGAGTTCTGGGGCGAGTTCACCAAGCTCCATCGCGAGATGCTGAAGATCGCGAGCGCTGAAGGTTTGCCGCAGACTGATGAGCACACCTGGCGTCGGGGCCTTGGTCGCACTGACCAATCGCTCGGCAGTGGACGACCCGATGCGGTTTGGAAAATCCAGTACGGTCGGAGCCTACTTCGCGCTTACGCACAAAAAAATCAATCCGGTGAGACTGATCGAGGCGGTGGTGTCAGCAAGGTGGGCGGCGCCATGGTGCGAACCGCGCTCTTTGAAGCGGCGCACATCATGCCGACGCGGGCGACCCGCTTCTCGAGCCTGAAGCACTGGGCACTCGATGTGGCGAAAACGTCGGGGCATGAAGCGCGCCAAGGTGGCGCTTGCCCGCAAGTTGGCGTCGTCTTCATCGGGTGTGGGTGGATGCGACCGACTTCCGCCGGAGCAGGGCCATCACGATGGCATAGGAGATAGAGCGTTTGGAGCGAGCCGAAAAGGCACCGCTCTTAAGGTCCGGTCGCCGGGGCGAGGGCTTGGCAAGGTCTTGTGTGGTGCTGTGAATGCTTCGGCAAACCACGTTTCCTAGATTGACCTGTCAGCTCTGGATCTGATGGCATAGTGTGGCGGCCTTCGCGCTGACCACGGACAGAAGCATGATCCTGGTGATGACATATCGTTCAGAGGGGACTTGACGAACGAATGCCCATTACAGAAGCATCACAGTTGCATTTTAGAGTCCCCGAGAGGGGATCTGTAAACCCCACGCCTTTAGGCGGCTGGGATTGTGGCGCTTCCGGTATAGATTGTGTGGATGGAAGCATACAAGCGTGGCAGCCACACGGTTTGGGACTGCAAGTATCACCTGGTTTGGGTGACGAGATACCGTTACGCGGTGCTTGTGGCGACGTTGGGACCCGGCGGGAACTACTGCGCGAGACGGCGCAGGCGCATGAGATGGTTGTGCATGCCGGATCGATCAATCGCGACCATGTGCATACGCTGGGTGTCGATCCCGCCGAACCTGTCGGTATCGCGAGCCGTGCAGCACCTGAAGGGGCGCAGTTCACACAAGCTGCTGAGCGAGTTCGGTATATTGCGCAAGCGCTACTGGGGCCAGCACCTGTCGGCCAGCGGCTATTGGGTAACCACCAGTGGGAACGTGACCGACGAGATGTGGGGTCGAGTATATCAAGAAACCAGAAGCCGCCGGAGCCCGACGACAACTTCAACGTGACGTGAGTTTCGCTCCTGTCCGCCCATCGGCGGACCGATCCGGCTTTAAGTCGTAACCCGAAGCCACCGCCTTTCAGGCGGTGGAGCATTCACGTGAGCTCGTCGAGCGGCAGGCCTGATGGGCGCGCCTCCAGCATGACCACGCAATGACGTAGGCGGGTTTTATGCGACGCTGGGCATGGTGGCGATGCGTCGGACGCCCTGGACAGGCCAGCGGATCAGATCCTGATGGTCGGCTCCGCAGTCTTTTTTGGGGCGCCCGTGGCCTCGAGACCCGGCGCAATGACAGCGACGGTGACCTCGCATTCTTCACGACATGTTGGTCCAAAGCCCGATTTCGTCTCATTATATTGGTCGGCATCGAGATCGACGAGTTCGCGGTAGGAAGCTCTTGCGCCGCAGAATGTCACGACCGATCTTCCACTGGATGCAATGGAAACCTTCGCTAGTGCCGTGGTCTGATAGTGCGATTCGGTAGTCCGCCGTCCGAAACCACTTCGTCCCATCCCATACCAACCGTTCCGCAGCACAAATTCCAACCCAGCGCCGCCAAGCCATGGTCCGTTCGACCAGCACGGGCGCCGAGTCAGAGGGTTGAGTCCTCCGAAGTATTGCGGAAGCGGGTCAGTGAGACAAAGTTTGTGGCTTCAACGTCCGATTGGGAAACGGTTCGACCACCGTGCTTTGAAACTCCGTCCTCAAGAAAGTGGCGAGTTGCCTGACCGCCAAGCGTGGTTGTTGTGGAAGAACCATCGCCAGACGCAAAAGTGGGAGGTCCGGCATCCCATCCTCAGTCGTCAACTTGCGCCAGTCTGCCGGCACCACGGCTTCTGGCAGGACCGTCAAAAGGTCACCGGAAACAACCGCCAACTGAATGCCGGCAATATCTGAAGAAGAATAGACAATGCGCCAGCGCCGGTCCGCCCGTTCGAGAGCAGACAAAATCTGCGGGCGCGCCCGGCACCCGTCGGGGAAAAGCGCGAGTTGGACACAGCTGGCTTCCTCGGGGCGTCTGTTCGGCGCGGAACACCAGACCTGTTTTTCCAATCTGATGACCTCACCTTTGGGATCTCCTGCGTTCTGGGTGATGATCGCTATGTCCAGTTCGCGATTTTCGACCATGTATTCGAGACGGTGCGAAAAATCATACTGAAGATCGAGACTGACGGTCGGGTGCTGTGGAACGAAGCGCTGCATAAGCGCCGTACCGAACAGAGTGAGGTAGTCATCCGGCATGCCTAATCGCACTCGGCTTTCGTTTCTGCCTTCGAGGAGGGTCGCAAGAGCCTCGTCTTCTATCGCGCGAATCCTCCGCGCGTAGCCTAAGAGACGCTCACCAATCGGAGTTAGCGTTACGCGGCGGTGACCTCGATCGAACAGTCGCAGATCGAGACGCTCCTCCCACCTGCCGACTGCCATGCTGACGGCAGCTTGGGTTCGACCCAGGCGCTCGGCGGCCGCGGTAAAACTGCCTGTTTCCGCGACAGCGACGAAGGCTGCCAAAGCATCGCTGTCGAGATTGCGCATTCGTCCAGCTCCAAGGGTTCGCAGCGGTTTGATTATGCCAGATGATGACGCGTACGGTACATTAATCTGACATTGAATCTCTGACCGCGCTTGGGATGAATGACGTTTGGAGCTCCATCAACGGCTCATCAGGTATCAACTACGCTTATGCTGCAATAACAAATTTGTGGTTTTCAGGTCCGCTGGCGCGGTTATTTTAAAGTTGCGGCAATAACAAGATCGCAAAGGGGAACCAATGTTCAAGACCACGACACCGTGCCAGATTCTCGCCTCGCTCATCGGGGGCGTCTTCTGCGTCTCGAGCTTGTGGGTGGCCCAAGCAAGTTCTGAAACGACATTGCGGCTTGCGCATGCTTCCTCTGCCGATAGTCTTATCAACAAGGCGATGGAGAAATTCGCAGCCGAAGTCACGGACGCCACACAACAGTCGGTGAAAGTTCAGATTTTCCCAAACGCGCAACTGGGTGACGAAGGCCCGATCGCCGATGGTGTCGGCGCGGGCTCTATCGACATCGGCCTTGGCGGAGCCGTCGATGCAATCGACCCGCGCTTGAACGTGCTTTCGCTGCCGTTCCTATTTCGCGATGCGGATAATGTCCACAAATTCCTTGACAGTGACCAGGGGCAGCAGGTGCAACGCCTTGGGGAAGGCCGAGGCTACCTTATGCTGGGCGTTTTGGATTCAGGGTTCCGACAGTTCGCCACCAGCAAGGCGATTGTGACGCCGGCTGATCTGGCCGGAATCAAGATCAGGACACCTCCAAACCCGGTTATTCTGGCTACGATGAAAGGCCTGGGCGCACTCGCGGAATCTATCCCTTTCGGACAGGTCTACACGGCGCTGCAGTCGCACGTCGTTGCAGCCGTCGAACCCGAGATGCGCGATTACTATGACTCCAAATGGTACGAGGTCGTGAAGAGCCTCTCGATCTCCAACTATATCTGGACCGCCAACTGGTGGTACATGAACAAGGACAAGTTCGACTTCCTTACCCCCGCCGAACAGGCCTCAGTGAAAAAATCCGCCTCCGATACGGTTGCCTGGTATCGCACCGAGCTGACAGCGACCTACGCCGAAACGCAGAAGAAGCTCGAGGAGAAAGGCGTCAAGGTCACCACCGTGGATACGGCGCCGTTCGTCGTGCTCGTCAAACCCGTCTACGACAAGTTCTCCAATGAATGGGGCGCCGATCTGGTCTCCGCCGTCAAGCAAGCCGCGACCTCCAACTAGGGTGATCTCCATGGAGTCCGATACCTTGAATCCCCCTCCGGCTGGGCGGGGGTGGCTGGTGCTCGCATTCGAGTTCGTCGGCGTGGCTGCGTTCGTCGTCATGTTCGGCTCGACCCTGCTCAGCGTCATCGCGCGCTATTTTGAATTTGGAGGCGTCGAATGGTCCTTCGAGATCGCTGGCATTGCATTCATCTGGATCACCTTCATCGGAGTAATCAATGCCGAGCTGCGGGGTGAGAACGTCGCATTCGAAGCGCTGAACCACAGCGCTCCTGCTCGTCTGAGGGGGGTCTTCGACATCCTCGGTACGATCGCGCTGCTGGCAATCGGTATTGCCTTCATGGTTAGTGGCTGGGCGGTCTGGCAACGGTCATGGGCGGTGCCGACTTCCGTGCTGCGGATGCCCACCGGCGTGATCACTATCACCGTCCTTATCCTGGGCGTATCCGCGATTTGCATCGCTGCCTCGCGTGTTCCGCGGGTTCTGGGCTTGCAGTTCTCGGCGGCCGGGAAAGGCGAAGCGCAATGACGGTCGCGATCCTCATCTTAAGCTTTTCGTTCCTGCTCCTAATCGGTGTCCCGATCGCCTGGTGCATGGGCATAGCCAGCCTCCTGACAATCTATTTCGGCAACCTTGGTTTGCCGTTCGAGTGGTTCGGCCAGCAAACCATCCGAGGTGCGGATGCCATTACGCTCGCCGCGATTCCGCTGTTTCTCTTTGCTGGCGAGTTGATGAACCGGGGTGGGTTGACTGCGCGGATCATGCGGATGGCGGAGCATATTTTCGGGCGCATCAGGGGAGGTCTCGGGTTGGTAAACGTCGCCACCGCCCTGGTCTATGGCGGTATAAGTGGGTCGGCCACCGCCGATACGGGCGCGGTCGGCGCAATCATGATCCCGGCAATGGCGGAGCGTGGCTATCCCAAAGCGTTCGCGGCGGCTGTGACCGCGGCGTCCGGCACGCTGGGCATCATTGGGCCGCAGAGCGTCATCCTTATCCTGTATGGCGTTCTGACGGGCACGTCGGTCGGCGGCCTGCTTGTCGCAGCGCTAGTTCCCGGCGCCTTTATCGCGGCGACTTTCATGGTGACTTCCTACATCGTCGCGCGACGCAACAATTTCCCGCGTAGCGATACACCCGCGTCCTGGGGAGAGATCGGCCGTGACGCCATTGGTGCATTGCCGGCACTGTTGATGCCGGTGCTCGTGTTGGGGTCCATAATTGGCGGCATTGCCACGGCCACGGAGGCGTCTGCACTTGCAGTCGTCTACTCGTTCTTCGTCGGTATCCTGGTCTACCGGGAACTTCCGATCCGTTCGCTCTACTCCGCTGCGGCCGGCGCCGTGGCAACGACGGGCGTGATCATGATGATCATGGCTCTCGCCACACCATTCGGCTGGACTTTGACCGTGGAGCAAGTGCCGGCCAACGCCGCAGCGTGGATTACCGGACTGCACACGTCGCCATTGATCACCATAATCCTGGTTTTGGGATTGCTGAAGGTCGTAGGCTTTTGGCTGGATCTCGGCCCCGCGCTGATCATCCTCGCGCCTATCCTCGTGCCAATCGCGCTCGCGGCGGGGCTCACGCCCTACCAGACCGGCATCGTGTTCACCATGACGCTGGGCATCGGTCTGTTCACGCCGCCGATCGGCACAAATATCTTCGTCGTGTGCAAGGTCGCGAAAATCGACATGTGGTCGGTTTCGGTCTGGCTGGTGCCGTATTGGATCGCGAGCATTGTCTGTGTTGCGGTGCTGGTCGCGTTTCCTTCGCTCACCGAATGGCTTCCGCGCCTGTTTGGAGTTTAGGTCATGCAGCACCTGGTTGGCGGTATCTCAAGCGCGGGGCGAGTGGTACCCGATGTGAACGGGCGGCGTTTCCTCGTGTCAAAGGCAGAGGGTCCTTATGTCTGGGACGACCAGGGCCGGCGTTATGTCGACACCGCTTTGGGATTCGGAGCGACATTTCTGGGGCATGGCGATCAGCAGGTTTCGCAAGCGATCCACGAAGCGATCGATAGGGGCTCCATGCCGGCCTACGCCCATGCTCTCGAGGAGGAGGCAGCGGCCAGTCTGGCGTCCCATACCCGCAATCTCACCAAGGTGGTGTTCTTGAACTCGGGCAGTGAGGCCGTGCACCTCGCCTGCCGTGCCGCAAAAGCGATCACGGGGCGCCGCAAGATCGTCAAGATGGCGGCAGGCTATGATGGCTGGTTCGACGATGTAGCGTTCGGCAATGCCGGATCGCGCGAGGCGGCGATGGCGTCGAACGAAAGGCCGTCGAAGGGCGATACGTTGCTCCTGCGCTTCANATGCCGGATCGCGCGAGGCGGCGATGGCGTCGAACGAAAGGCCGTCGAAGGGCGATACGTTGCTCCTGCGCTTCAACGACAAGGAAGATGCCGATCTCCTCTTCATGGAATGTACTGACATAGCCGCGATCGTTCTCGAACCCATGATGGCGAACGCGGGGTGTATCCTCGCGGAAGCAGGCTACCTTCAATACGCAACTGCTGTCGCCAGACAGCATGGGGCTCTGGTCATCATGGACGAGGTTCTGATGGGGTTTCGGCTCCATCCGGGATTGGCAAGCCACTTGCTTGGTGTCGAACCCGATATGGCTACCGTTGGAAAGGCAATCGGAAACGGGGTCGCCGTCGCGGCGTTACTTTTTTCGCCAGAGATCGCGGCTGCTTTCGACGAGCAGCGGGTCAACAGAGCCGGAACCTATAACGGCAATCCGCTAGCCTGCGCTGCGGTAAAAGCCACTATGAGCGTCGTCGACACCGTGGACTATCCGTCCGTTCTGCAGGCCGGCAATCAATTGAGGGAGAGTGTCGTGAGCGCCTTCGCCGCTGAGGGCATATCCATCTGCACAAGCGGCTACGGGACGGTCTTTACAGTCTGGCGCGGAGACAAAGAGCCGACAAATTATCGCGAGGCCATGTCGATTTCGGACCCCGACTTCACATTGAACCTCCACCTGGAACTCAGGCGCAATGGCGTGATGTCAATGCACAGCCCCTATGGCCGCCATTATGTATCCGCGAGGCATGACCAACATGCCTTGGCACTATGGGCCGAGGCATTCGCGTGCACAGCCAAACAGTTCACTGCATAACAAGGTAGCTAAGGCATTTCCAAATACCTGCATAGATTTGAAAAAACAGGCAGCGAAAATCGGAAGGTTTGGCAAAATGAAAACTTCGATAGCCACCGATCTAAGTAAAAAACTCAATGTCGAGACCGGCTTCAACGGATCGCAGATATTTGAGAAAGACTTTCCGACTTCCGGCGAGAGCCTGCGGCAGGTGGGCAAGATGGTTCGCGACCAGGGACTTACGGGGCTCTCTGATGTTTGATTTTTCCGGTGATATCCTGATCGAGGACGAATTCCTCCGAGACGGCTTGCAGAACGAGGCGCGGATGTTCTCGCTCGACGAAAAGCTGCGCTTTGTCGAGGCGCTGGAGTCGGCAGGGGTCCGGCGCATCCAGGTCGGCTCGTTTGTGCATCCGAAATGGGTGCCGCAGATGGCAGATACCGATGCGCTTTGCGAACGGATCAGCCGGAAGGCAGGCGTGACCTATACGGCCCTTGTGTTGAACAAAGCAGGACTCGAACGTGCGCTTGGTGTGGGGCTGACGCATCTGTCGATCTCGATTTCTGCCTCCGAGACGCATTCGCAGAAGAATACAAATCGCAGCGTAGACGAGGGCCGCGCGGCCATCGCACCAGTTATTGCAACGGCGCTGTCCGAAGGGGTGACGGTTCGGGCGGGGATCCAGTCGGCGCTTGGCTGCGGCTTCGAGGGATTGGTCGATCCAGCGCGGGTTATCGACATCGCGCGGGATTTCGCCCTATTGGGCGTACACGAGATCAACATCGCAGATACGGCGGGGTTGGCCAATCCGCGCCAGGTCTTCACGCTTTGTCGCCGCCTGAGCGACGACATCGGTCCCGAGGTCGCGCTTTCCTTGCATCTGCACGACACACGGNATTTCGCCCTATTGGGCGTACACGAGATCAACATCGCAGATACGGCGGGGGTGGCCAATCCGCGCCAGGTCTTCACGCTTTGTCGCCGCCTGAGCGACGACATCGGTCCCGAGGTCGCGCTTTCCTTGCATCTGCACGACACACGGGGCCTAGGGCTGGCCAATATGCTGGCAGGCATTGAGGCCGGGGTTCGGGTCTTCGACGCCGCGCTTGGCGGCCTTGGTGGATGCCCCTTCGTACCCAAGGCCACAGGCAATATCGCGACCGAGGACGTGGCCTTCGCCTGCGAGGAGATGGGTCTTTCGACCGGCATTGACTGGGACGCTCTGCGCGCCCCTGTTGCCAAGGCCGAGGAACTGCTGGGTCGGACCCTTCCCGCGCGCCTAAGTCACTTGCCTGCGCCACCTGATACGGCAAAGGAAGACTGAGCTTGGCACACGCCTATTCCCTTTCCTACCTGACGGTCCCCGGCGTTACCCCCCCGGAACAGACCTATATCGCCGGCCGCTGGAAAGGACCATGAGCCCGGCGATGGCAACGCGAGATCCGGATTGACAAATACCCGCAATTAAACGGCCGTTTGACACGCCATACTCATCGCAACCTCCAACTTGAGGGCGTTGCGACGACCATTGAATCCGCCCAACATACGAGCGAGCAGTTCCAGCGATCGGTGGCCGACCACGGCATCATTTGTTCAATGAGCCGGTCGGGCAACGTCTGGGACAACGCTGCGATGGAGAGCTTCTTCTCGTCGCTCAAGACCGAGCGGACAGCCTGCGAGGTCTACAGGACGAGAGATGACGTCGATGTGTTCCGATTGCATCGAGCGCTTCTATAACCCTCGGCGAAGGCACTCGACGCTAGGCTATCTGAGCCTCGTCGAGTTCGAGGAACAAGCTATGCTGGGGCTGTTCCGGCTTCAGGCGGGTCCCGAGTACTATTGAGACAAATTGGACGGTTGGTCTTCCGTTTCGAGTCCACTATTGTGCCATATGTCGCCATTCATCACGGTTATGCACGGTTCGTCGGCAGGTTCCGAAGCACTTGACCGATATGAAGGTTCGCGACCACGTACGCCATGATCAGGTCGTAGAGCTTTAATTCGCTGGCCGTTCGCCGAAGAGCGGTGTTGCGGATTTCCTTGCGCGGGCGCGAGCTATCTGAAAACTCGATGGCACCGCCCGGAACTTTATATTGGCGAACTCAATGCCAAATGACGCATAATTGCGCGGGTAGTGGGTGGGTCTGATCCGGCCTCAAATGCGTTGGAACAAAGAGCGAAACGAAGTGCAGATCAAAGATGTCTTGCTCGCGCCTGGCAACGGCGCATTTTTCTACGACGATCAGGAAGCCATTAGGTCGGGCGCAACCCAGGACGGCTTCATCTATGTCGGCGGACCGAAAACGCGTGGGTTCAAATCCATTCGTGTTCCAGCATCTTCGCTCAGCGTCGGGCTCGTCCTTACCGACGGGGCCGTAGTTTGGGGCGACATGATGAACGTCCAGTACTCTGGAGCCGGTGGACGCGATCCTCTGTTCGACACCGATCAAATCTCAGATTTAACGTCCCGCGTTGTCGCACCGCGGCTTCTTGATGTGGATGCCTCTTGGTTTCGTAATTCTTGCGCAAAAGTTTTTGAAACTGTCGAAAATCGGCGATTACCTCTGGCTGTTGAGTATGGCGTCAGCCAAGCTCTTCTTCGTGCAGCGGCCCATCTTGAGCGCAAGACGATGGCGGAGATCATATGCGCGGAGTTTCGTCTGCAGCTGCCGACGTGCCGCGTCCCAATTTATTGCCAGAGCGGTGACGGTCGCGAAATCAACGTCGACAAAATGATTCTAAAGGTGGTGGATGTGCTTCCCCACGGCCTTATCAACTCACGCCAAAAATTCGGCACAGACGGCCAGACGTTCGTGGAGTTCGTGAAGTGGGTTGCAGCGCGCACGCGCGAAATCGGCCGCCCGGGGTATCATCCGGTGCTGCATTTCGACGTCTACGGCTGGATCGGCCTGGAGATCGGTCTGGAGCCGCAACGGATCGCCGACTTTATCTGCAGGGTTGCCGATACCGTTCCGGGTTTTACGCTCAACATCGAGTGCCCGGCGGACTTCGGTTCCACACAGGCCCAAATTGAGAACTACGCCAAGATCGTATCGATTTTGGACAACCGGGGTTCCAGCGCGCGTATTGTCGTGGATGAGAGATGCAATACTCTCGAGGATATTCGGCTCTTTGCAGAAGCGAAGGCCGCGCATCTCGTTCAAATCAAAACCCCCGACGTAGGCTCAATAGCCGATACCGCGCGCGCAGTTCTCATCTGCAAGGAGAATAGGGTGGGGGCGTATGTCGGGGGAAGCTGTACCGAGACAGATCTCTCCGCCCAGGCTTCAGTCCACATTTCGGTAGCGACCCAGGCCGACATGATGCTCGCAAAACCAGGAATGGGTGTCGACGAGGCATTTTCCATCGTTGGGAACGAGCAGAACCGTTTGCTTGCGATCCTGAACCGTCGAGCAACTGAAAATGTTGGGTGAAAAGCGCGGTGTGTGACCAATGCAGAACAGCCTTGAGGGGATCACAGTTGTTGCGGTGGAGCAGGCTGTGGCCGCGCCTTATGCGTCATCTCGCCTTGCGGATGCCGGCGCCCGGGTAATCAAGATCGAACGGCCGGAAGGTGACTTTGCCCGAAGCTATGACAAGTTGGTTCGGGGGCAGAGCGCTTACTTCGTCTGGCTCAACCGGGGCAAGGAGTCGGTGTGTCTAGACCTGAGGTTGGAGGCGGACCGCGAGGTCCTCGACGCGCTCATTGCCGATGCTGACGTCCTCATCCAGAATTTGAAGCCGGGCAGTATCGAAAAACTGGGTTTCGGGTCTGCTGATATGCGTTGCCGGCATCCGCGGCTGATCGCCTGCGACATCTCGGGTTTCGGGGACAAAGGGCCATATTCCCATTTGAAGGCTTATGATCTGATCGTCCAGGCCGAAGCAGGTCTATGCGCAATCACCGGCAACCAACAAGGGCCCGCGCGTGTAGGGGTCTCGGTGTGTGACATCTCGGCGGGCATGACAGCGCATAGCGCCATTCTTCAGGCCCTCTATCACCGCGAAGTCACCGGCGAAGGCACCAGCATCCAGGTGTCACTGTTCGATTCCATCGCCGACTGGATGAATGTTCCGGTTCTACAAAGTGACTACAGCGGCTATCACACCGTACGCGCCGGCGTGAAACACCCGTCGCTGGTACCCTATGGCGCCTATCGTTGCTCTGACGGCAAAGAGCTCATCTTTTCGGTTCAAAATGACCGCGAATGGGTAAACTTCTGCGAGAAATTCCTGAAGCAGCCGGAGCTTACACGCGCACCTCGTTTTGCCGATAATATGGAGCGCCTAAGTCACCGCGCGCAACTTGATGAGGTCATTGAGAGGCGCTTTTGTGAACTGTCCTGCCATGAAGCGATGCGAGAGCTTGAGGCGGCCGGCTTGGCATATGGCCGACTGAACGAAGTGGTGGATGTTTCAAACCATCCACACATTCGCAGGGTTGAGGTTAGAACACCCGAAGGAACCGTCGAGACGATTGCGCCGGCGGCAATTTTCAACTCCGAGCGCCCCTCGCTGCGCCCAGTTCCGGCTCTTGGCGCTCATACCGAGATTGTTCGCGAGGAAGTTCAGGCGCGTTTGCGCGCGCGAGCCGCGTCAGCGTGAGCGCGCATCTCGGTGCGGTGAGCGCGCAAGTGATCTCTAAGGGCAGATGTCCCGCGCATCATCTCAGCACGCCGGCCGCCCTAGAAAGCTCACTGCCGCCGCCCTCCCTAAAACCGACTGCCGAGGCGACTCCATGATCAGGGACACCCTTCCAGCCGTTGAGAACGCGATGGCTTTACCCCGCTGGAGATCCCTGCTTTTCGTTCCCACTCACGTTCCGCGCTTTGTGGAGGCTGCCCATGAGCGCGGGGCAGATGGCGTTATACTCGACTTGGAGGACTCCGTTCCGCAAGATCAGAAAGGCGAGCACGGCGGCAGCTTCCCGAATCCGTGGCAAAGGTGGGCCGCAAGGGCGCTTCGGTTTTGGTCCGGGTCAATCGTGGTTTGCATGCGTTAGCGGCCGATCTTGATGCAGCCGTTGTGGCGGGTGTTGACGCACTTGTTCTTTCCAAGACGGACTCGGCAGAGTGGGTATCCGAGATCGCCAATGCGGTTTCGGAATTTGAACGAGAACGAAATCTTGCGCTGGGACGCATCCGGTTCCTTGCCCAGATCGAGACGCCGGGCGCCTTGCAAAAGCTCGCGGCTATTGCGTCGGCGCATCCAAGAATGGTCGCAATGGCGCTCGGTCCTGAGGACTTCAGTGCCGCTGTTGGCGGCGCTCCGGAATTCGACCTTCTCTTGACGCCGAACCTTTCTGTTCTTTTTGCCGCCCGGGCGGCCGGGTTGCTCCCGCTAGGCTTTATAGGAAGCATCGGCGAGTTCTCCGACACTGACAAACTTCGTGAAGCCGCGGCGCATGCGCGGCGGCTTGGCTTTGCCGGAGCTTTGGCGATCCATCCGGCACAGGTGGCCATATTCAATGAGGCTTTCTCGCCAAGCGCACAGGAACTCGAGTGGGCCCGTCGCGTCGTCGCGGCGGAAAACGATGCCGCCACGCGTGGACTGTCTGCATTCTCGTTGAATGGTAAGATGATTGATCCGCCTGTGGTGCGGCGCGCTCACGAGATTCTGGCTCTCGCCAGCAGTAACTGACCTGCCTTTAATCAGTGGCCGGACAGGCACTGGGTTCCGAAACATGGCCCGACGGTTTGTCTTGCCTGCCATCTCGTTTCGAGATAAACGCAAAGGGACTGGGGAGTTGCCTCAGTTGGGTTAAGCCGTGGATATCAGGCAGTTAAAATACTTTGTCGGCGTAGTGGAAGCCGGCAGTTTCACGAAGGCGGCTTCGCTCCTGCATGTCGCTCAGAGCGCCCTTAGCCTCCATGTGCGTCAACTGGAGGAGGGCTTCGGCACTCAGCTGCTGGTACGCGACAGGACCGGCATCAGTGTGACGGCCTCCGGAAGCATGAGCGGGCGCGCTCGATTCTGAGGGAAATTCAGCTCACTGAGGCGGAACTGACCAACTCGGTGGCTGCTCCTTCTGGAGAGGTGACCATCGGCATTCCGTCCGGGGCCGCGCGTGTCCTTAGCGCTCCGCTGCTTGAATCGGTAAGAGACGAGCTGCCAAGGATCTCCCTTAAGATGATACGGGACCGCTGGAGGAGTGGAGGGCTGCCGGCCGCTTCAATCTGGCTGTCCTCTACCGCACTGCCGAGAGCGCGGGTTGGATGACGGTGCTGGTGCGGATTCCGACGTGAAGCCGGCCGCCATTCCGATCAAACACCGGCCACCATTGTCGATCGCAAGACCGGGAGATCCGCGAGGCGGAGATCTTCGTGGCGGTGCTGGGTTCGTCCAACTACACCTTTGCCGAGGCCACCTGGACGCAAACGCTCCCCGACTGGATTGGCTCCCATGTCCGGATGTTTCGTTTTTTCACCGCGTTCCCAGACTCGTCCATCCCCGATTACGTGCCCGGGCACGTAATCGGGGTTTTGTTCCCAGCCCGGTTATGTGGCCTACCGTCGGTAAGGTACTGACGTTAGACATTCCTGTGGGCTAAAGACGGCACATCTCTTTGCGGCAGCAACAGAAGCGCATCCTCCGGTTCCCTACTTTGGAATGGAGGTTGCCATGTTGGAACGCTTTTTCGTCAAGCCGCAGACTGTCGATGGGATAATGGGTTGGTGGCTCGGGTCGCAGATTGATCAATATGTCGCCGCGGTTTGTGAGCGGGTTTACGCGGTTCGCAGCATCTACCGGCGGGTTCCGATCCTGACGAAGCTTGCAGCGTTCACCGCGGCCCGCAATGTTGATCAGATCGAACAACCCGAGGCGCTCATCGAGCCATTCATCGACGATTGGCTGTCACTCATCGCGCCGATCGATCCGCTGATGCGTGTCGACGCGATCGCAACTTCGTCGGGGGCACTGTGCGGCATTTCTTCAGCCAGGTCGTCTCGAAGTCGGATAACACCAGCCGTAGAACAGCTTGGCCGATCCCTTTCGCTACCCAGGTGCCGGGATTCTTTGATTACCTTCACGAAGAGCGGGGCCTGCGCCCGACCTCCATCCATCACTACCGGCACTATCTGCGCGGTATCGAGCGATATCTCAGGGATGTTGGATGCGAGGTGACCACGCTTTCGTTGCCTGTGGTGACGGGGTTCGTCACGACGCAGGCTCAGCACTTCGGGCCCAGATCAATGATCGGTCTTGCAAGCACATCGCGGGTTTTTCTCCGATATGTGCATCGAGAAGGTCTTCTCCAACGCGACATCAGCAAGCTGGTCGAGGTGCCCCAGCATTATAGGTTGGCCGACATTCCCCGATCGATCGGTTGGGATTCCGTCCAGAAGATGCTCGACCAGGTCAATCGCCGCACCGTCGTTGGGCGACGGGATTACGCCATGCTGTTGCTGATGATCACATATGGCCTTCGCCCGCGAGGTCGCGATTTGACGCTCGACGACCTCGACTGGAAGCGTGACCGCCTGCATGTGCGCGAGCGCAAGGCCGAGCATAGCACGACCTATCCGCTGGCGCCCGTCGTCGGCGAGGCGATCGTGGATTATCTCAAGAACGGCCGACCCGAGGTGGCAAGCCGGCTGCTCTTCTGGCGACACCTGGCACCACGATCGCCGCTGACGCAGCCGGCAGTGTCGGCCACGGCCACCAGATATCTGCATAGAGCAGACATTCCCGTATCCCGCCCTGGTTCCCATACGCTCCGACATGCGTGCGTTCAGCGGCTGGTCGATAGTGGCTTTCCGCTCAAGACCATCGGCGATTAGTCGGACATCGCGCAGCTTCGTCGACGATGATCTACGCCAAGGTCCAGGTGGACGGCTTGCGTGAAATCGCTCTTGGCGACGGGGAGGATCTGCAATGAGCCCCCGTCTTCCCGAGCCTACAAGTCCGATCGCGCCGCATATCATGGCCTTCGTCTGTCACAAGCGCGCCCTCAACCGGCGCTACGACGTCGAGAATGAGGCATTGCGGATGTTCGACGGCTATCTGAACGCGCATGCGCATGGCCTTGACCAGGTCGTCGACCGAGCGGGTCGAGATCCCCTGGACGTAGGCCTCCTGGACGACGGTGGTCAGCGCCTTCTCGGCCATGCGGCGCGGTCTAGGAAACCGGGGAAATAGGAGCCCTTCCTGAGCTTGGGGATGCGCAGCTCGAGGGTGCCGGCGCGCGTCTCCCAGTCTCGCTCGCGATAGCCGTTGCGCTGGGCCGTGCGCAACGGGTTCTTCTCGCCATAGGGGACGCTGGCGGCGCCAACCTCCAGCTCCATCAGCCGCTCGGCGGCAAACCGCCGAGCTACACCACCTGTAGGGACGCGACCGGGCACAGACTTGTTACTGTTCGCCGCGGGTCGGAAATGGTGTGATCGACCAATCGACGAAGTCGACGGCACGCTGAAGTGTGGCCTTGGCCTGAGCAAGGTTGGATGAAGCGGCGATGACATATCCGATCCAGTCTCGGTGATCGCCCTTCCTGACGATCGGCGTCTTGGGTTCAACATCTAATTTGACTTCGACGACACCTGGTATCGCAGCTGCCCGACTGACGCCATCGATCCAATCGAGGATGCCATCGCGATCAGGAACTAGGATTCGCGCAGCCGCGCTCTGCGAATGCTTTTTGCGCAAATCCCATTCCTCGCCTATAACAAGCTTTATGTGCTCGGTAACGAGATCGATACCGTAAGCCAGCTGAACCAGTTGAGGACCGGGCACGCCACCAAGACGCGGATTGACTTCGATAACGACTGGGCCAAGCTTCGTCCACCGGAATTCAATGCAGGTTGGACCCCACTCAAGGCCGAGAGCCCGCAAACAGCTCTGCGAAATATCGGAAATACGCTGATGCTCATCATCGGTCAGCAGGGCGGGGAGGGTGATTTCACGAAAGACGAAATGCGGCGGGGGCCCGAAGTCACCGGTGCCAATCCCAATGACCTCATCTCCCATTATGTCGGCGTAATAGTAAGGGCCTTGTGCGAATTCTTCGACGAGTATCCTCGGCGAAGACCGCCATACGTGCTTCCCGCCCAACAAATAGGCCGTATGTTCGGCTAATTCATCGACATTGCGGCACAATCGGACACCGATGCTGCCGCCGCCTACGGCCGGCTTAACAATCACCGGCAGGCCGATTTCCGCAGCAGCGCTTTCCACGTCCGCCGCATTCGCTGCCAAGCGATAAGCAGGTAATGGATTGCCGGCCTCCCCGAGGAGCTGACGTTGAACGAATTTGTCGCAGCATCGTTCAATCGATGTGGGATTCGGCCCGGGTAGATCGAAATGCCGGCAGAGCTTGCCAGCTGTCGCATAGAATGATTCTCTGGCGGACGTAATGCCAGCAATGTCATAGGTGGCACTTAGCCGCGAACATTCGCGGATCAGTGCATCGAAATTGCCTGTGTCGACACGGATTGCCTCAATGCTTTCCGGCGCAAGGTAGTCGTACCGAGTTGGATCAGCCGACAGGACAATTGGGCGAAGGCCAAGATGCTGGGCCACTTGGACGTACCGCAGCATAGTACTCAAGCCTTCAACCAGGATAAGAGCTCTTCTCGCCATTGCTGTTACTCCAACATTGCTTGTGCGGTGGTCTGAGCGCAAATCGCAATCAGCTTTATCCGCGCTTGACGTCAGACATTGAGGTGAGGATACCATTGTCAACGACTCGCAGCCGCAAATATTCTGCAAAGATATATGGAGAATTTGTTGCAATGGCTGAAAGTGCATGCAAGGAGGATCGGCCGGCTTCGGGTACACCGGCAATGGCTAACCGCTCGGCAAGCGAGCGATTCGAGCCCGAGGATCAACCGCTCTTACCACCTCTGTCGAGAGGATGGGCTGCCCGTCGCAAGCGCAGAGTCCGGAGGCGCGCGGTCGGCAGACGCGCCTCGATTTTCGACACTTCAGGCTCGGCACCGCTTCAAGAAACCGGACAACCTCGTCGGCATTCAGCACCACCGGCAGAGTGTGTTGCGAGGGCGCATAGACAATCCGTTCCGGGATCTCGGCATGGCCCAGCGTCACGCCGTAGAAGAACCGCAGTGCACACACCGGCTGGTTCAAGGCCGGCCATGAGACCCCGGTCGAGACTAGATGCACCTGAAAAGCGGATGTCCTCAACGCTAAGTCGGTTCCGGAGAGCGGCCGAAATGGCGGGAAACTTCGCCACCGCGTCTCGACGACTGTCTGCAGGAATTGCGCTGGCTCTACGACCGGCGCGATCTCGCAGAGGCCAAGGCTGATCTTGCCGCATGGCTTGCCAAATGGTCGGCCCGCTATCCGCGCCTGACAGGCTGGGCCGAGGATGCCATCGAACNACCGGCGCGATCTCGCAGAGGCCAGGGCTGATCTTGCCGCATGGCTTGCCAAATGGTCGGCCCGCTATCCGCGCCTGACAGGCTGGGCCGAGGATGCCATCGAACGAACCCTGACCTCCTTCAGGCTGCCGAGACAGCACCACAAGCATCTCAAATCCACCAACATGCTGGAGCGGCTCAACGAGGAAATCCGCCGGCGCACCTATGTCGTGCGCATCTTCCCCAACACCGAAAGCTGCCTGCGCCTGGTCAGGGCCTTGGCCGTCGAGACCAATGAAAACTGGATGGAGGCCAACCGCTACATCAACATGGACGACCTGCGCGAGCACAAGAAGCTCGCTCTAATGGCGGCCGGCTTTACGTCGGAATCCGGATCGCCTGGTTCATGTGTCGCCTTGCCCGGGTATTCAAGTGGATCTGAATAGGTTTGTATTTACCGACCTCCGTGAGGGTCAAATTGTGCCCTCAGCCTTCAGCGTCCGATAGGTCATATCGACCGATCTCGCAGTCGCATCGACGATGATGTCGATCTCTTTTCTGGTAATGATCAGTGGTGGGGCATAACCGAGAATATCGCCATGCGGCATAGCCCGGCTGATGACACCATTCTCAAACAGAGCAGCGGCGGCGCGCACGCCGACCTGAAGTCCGGGTTCAAATGGTACCCGCCTTTTAGGATCCCGCATCAGTTCCACGGCGGATAGTATGCCTACGCCGCGAACCTCGCCAACAATGGGATGACCCCCCAGCTCGGCTTTCATTCGGGCATGCCAGTACGGTCCGACATCCCGAACATGTTCCAAGATGCTTCTTTCCTTTAGCAATTTAATGTTGGCAAGCGCTGCCGCCGCGCAAAGCGTGTGACCGGAATATGTCCAGCCGTGGCCGAGTGGACCGTGCTTCTCCGTTCCTTGTTCCAAGACCGACCAGACACGGTTGCCGATAATTGACCCTGAGATGGGCAGGTAGGCTGAACTCAAGCCCTTGGCGATGGTCACCAGATCCGGACGCATGCCATAGAGGTGGGAACCGAATTTCTCACCGGTGCGAGCGAAGCCGCAGACCACTTCATCGGCGATCAGAAGGATATCGTACTTGTCGAGCACGCCTTGAATTGCTGTCCAGTATCCCTTTGGGGGCGGAACGATGCCCCCGGTCCCAAGTACCGGCTCTCCGATGAAAGCTGCAACCGTCTCTGGCTTCTCAGCAAGAACAATGGCTTCAAGTTCGGCGGCGCAGCGCTTGGAGAAGGCTTCTTCTGTTTCCCCCTCATGTGCCTGGCGGTAATGGTGCGGCGTCGTCGTATGGCGCACCAAATCCAGAGGCAGATCGAAGAACTCGTGAAAGAAGGGAAGGCCTGTCAGGCTACCAGTGACCAGCCCGGAGCCGTGATATCCGCGATGCCGCGAAATGATCTTCTTCTTTTCAGGGCGGCCGAGGATGTTGTTGTAGTACCAGACCAGCTTGATGTTGGTTTCGTTGGCGTCGGAACCGGAAAGGCCGAAATAGACCCTTCGCATGTTCTGCCCGAAATATTCGACGACCGCCTCCGCCAAGAGGGCAACCGGCGCCGTGCCCTGGCTGGCATAGACATGCGCGAACGGCAGTTCATGTGCTTGCCGGGCAATGGCGTCGGCTATCTCGGTGCAACCATATCCCATATTGACGCAGTAGAGCCCTCCGAAACCGTCAAGGCTCTTTCGTCCGTCCGTATCCCAGATGTACACGCCTTCTCCGCCTGCCATGATCCGATTTGGCGTCTCGCCGCGGCTGTGCTTGGCTAAGTGCGTAGACGGATGAAAGACGAAGTTCCGATCCTTCTCCCGGAGTTGCTCGGTTCCCAGATTGCTCAAGCTCATCGTTCCTCTCCTTGCGATCCTTCGGCTGAGAACACTCGGCCAGCCGCCACGTTAGCCATTAGCATACCGGCAAACACCTCTCGAGTTTCGCTGGAATCCACGTCTTTAGCCGCGGAATTCGCGGAATCGGCCCCGATTGCCGTGGAAACCAAGGCTTCGGGGATTTACCGTTGCCTTAAAGCGGACAAGTGGATTGGTGAGTTGGATTTCACTGGTTTCGTCACGACAAGGCTGTAGTATTGGTCGATACCCAAGTCTGCCTGCAGCAATCCCTCCATGAAATCCTGATACGCAGCCATGGAAGGAGATGAAACGCGCATCAGATAGTCTATCCGCCCCCCGATAGCCCAGCAGTCGAGGATTTCCGGAAGCTCTTGGACCGCAGTCTCGAAGTGTCGTTGATCCTCGAGACGATGGCGATCCAGAACCACCTCCACCATTATAGAGATGATGCCCCCGATGAGGGCTGGACTGAGCCGCGCGTAGAACCCCTCAATGATCCCTGCGGCTTGGAGCCCACGGAGCCGCTCCGAACAGGCCGACGCCGAAAGGTGAACACGCTTTGCGAGCTCGCTTTTCGAAATCCGACCGTCTGACTGAATCTCTGAGAGAATCCGGACGTCCCAAGCGTCTAGTCGCAGAGGGTCGGGTTTCGACTTCATGACCTTTGCTCTCAAGCCGTGGTCGACAGCGCAATTAGTGCCGACCAATTCTATCATTGATTGAACCGACCGAATGTAGTGGACGCCACCCATTCTCGGCCGGCAATGCGCCAGAGTGGGGTTGTCAAAAGTCAGGTGAGAGTGTTCGAACCATGGAAAGGCTTAGAATCAGTGGGCTATCGCCCCCGCCCCCTAACGGGGCGATGACCCACTGGAGAGGGTATAGTCGCATTTCGGCAGAGACCTCGTCGAAATTGACAGCGCATTTTTTGAATCTCCGCTACTTTACCTGATTGGCACCCTCGACAGTTCCCGAGCATCGATCGCGTGGGCGGCATGGTCGATGCAGTGTTTACATCGGCGCATTTGGCTTCGAGATGAATTGAAGGCCATTCTTCTTTGGCTCGCCGAGGAGCCTGGGCACCGCAAATCCCTCTCGTGTTGCCGCTAGGCCCCGAGTCCGGCCCGGCCCGATGTCGCGACATTGAGCCTGGCCGGATCGCCCAGCCGGAAGACTCAAACACCGATGCTGCGTGCGATGCTGTCGGCCGCCATGCGCTTACGCCACTCAAGGGGCCCGGAATTATGAATGGAGTTTCCCTCCACATCGACAGCCATGATGACCGGCATGTCCTGCACCTCGAATTCATAGATGGCTTCCATACCCAGGTCTTCAAAGGCAACGATCCGCGCTGCCCTGATCGACTTTGAAATCAGGTACGCAGCGCCGCCCACTGCGACGAGATAGGGAGTTTTGTATCTGACAATCGACTCGATGGCGGCCGGCCCTCTCTCCGCTTTGCCGACCATCGCATATAGCCCGGTCTCCACGAGTATCTTTTCAGTAAAACCGTCCATGCGGCTGGAGGTTGTCGGACCAGCCGGCCCGACGACCTCATCCCTCACCGCGCGGACTGGTCCGACGTAGTAGATCACGCGTCCGCGCAGATCGACCGGGAGCGGCTTGCCGGCATCGATCAGGTCGACGATGCGCTCGTGGGCGGCGTCACGGCCGGTCAGCATCTTTCCGGACAAAAGAAGGGTTTCCCCGCAGCGCCACGATGCCGTCTCTTCCTTCGTGAGCGCATTGAGATCGACCCGACGGACGCCGGTCGTGTGCAAGTCCTCATGACCGATCTGGGGCCATTCGGAAAGGTCGGGCGGTTGGAGCTGTACCGGTCCTGTGCCGTCCAAGATAAACTTCAAATGCCGATTGGCGGCGCATTGCGGGATTAGCGCCACAGGCTTGGACGCCACATGGGTTGGATAGCTAGCAACTTTGACGTCAACGACTGTCGTCAGGCCGCCTAGTCCCTGAGCGCCGATGCCCAGCGCATTGATTCGTTCATAAAGCTCAACCCGCAGTGCCTCCTCCGCACTTGACGGCCCCCTGGCGATCAGTTCCGACATATCGATGGGCTCGTTCATGGCCTCCTTCGCCAGCAGCATCGCCTTTTCAGCGCTGCCACCGATACCGACCGAAATCAGGCCGGGCGGGCACCACCCGCTGCCAAGGGTTGAAACGGTTTCAACGACCCAGTCGGCAACGGACGCGCTGGGGTTCAGGGTGGTGAAACGCGCCTTGTTTTCCGACCCGCCGCCTTTTGCGGCGATGGTAATCTCAATCTGGTTGCCGAGCACGAGGTCGACGTGGACGATCGCCGGCGTGTTGTCGCGGGTGTTGACCCGCCCGGCGAGCGGATCAGCAACGATCGATGCCCGAAGGGGGTTGTCCGGGTCGAGATATGCCCGACGGACGCCCTCATTCACGAGGTCAGCGAAACTGGCCGTTGATTTGATGCGGGCGTCCATGCCGACCTTTGCGAAGACCACCACGACGCCGGTGTCCTGGCAGATCGGGCGCCGCCCGAAGGCCGCCATGCGAGAGTTCAGCAGAATCTGCCCGATGGCGTTCTTCGCCGCCGGGCTCTGTTCGCGCGCGTAGGCCTGCGAAAGGTACCGGATATAGTCGGGCGGATGGTAGTATGAGATGTACTGAAGGACGTCGGCGACGCTCCTTGTGATATCCTTGCTGGCAATGGTCCGAGTTTTTTTATTCACGAAATCTCATCCGAACGACGCGAACCCGTTGACCAGTTTCAGGTTCTGGAAGCTCCGAAAACCTTGGTCGCCGCCTTCGTATCCATAGCCGCTCTGTTTGACGCCCCCATATGGCGCATCTGGGGAAACGCCTTTTAGGTAATTTACACTGAGAGCGCCTGCCGAAAGACCGCCGATCAGCGCCCGTTTCGCATCGGCTGCACCGGTGAAGAAGTAGGCGGCCAAGCCATACTCGGTGGCATTGGCTTCTTCGATCCCCTCCTCGATCGTGTCGAACGGCGCCACGGTGAGGATTGGCCCGAACGGCTCGTCATGAAGCACTTTCGCATGCTTTGGCACCCCTGTCAGGATGGTTGGTGGCCAGTAAAAACCGGGCTGGTCGAGGCGGGTGCCCCCGGTTTCGATGCGGGCGCCGCGATCGACCGCATCCTTGACCAGACGCTGCATGGCCTCGATTCGCCGCGCGTTTGCCATTGGGCCCATCTCCGTCGCCGGGTCGTCCGGTGGGCCGATCTTGATCTTGCGGGCGGCTTGCGTCATCCGGGACAGAAATTCCTCGTAGAGGTTGCGCGCGACGAGGATCCTGCTGGGCGCATTGCAGCTTTGACCCGCGCATTCGAATTTGTATTCCGTGATTGCCGGTATAGCTTTTGCCAGGTCGGCATCCTCGCAAACAACGACCGGGGAGTGCCCACCGAGTTCAAGAATGCACCGCTGCAAGTTATTCGCGGCGAGCTTTGCGAGCTGTTTTCCAACCTCGGTAGAGCCCGTAAATGTCAAGACCCTGACAATCGGCGAGCTGAGGAGATACCGGGAAATTTGCACCGGAACGCCAAAGACGAGATTGACCACGCCGTCCGGAATACCCGCTTGTTGCAAGGCTTCGACGAAATGGACAGCCGCGCTTGGTGTCTCTTCAGCCGCTTTGAGGATCACGGGGCAGCCTGCCGCCAAAGCGGGGGCGAGCTTGCGGGCGATGAGAACGGCGGGATAGTTCCAAGGCGTAAAGGCAGCAACGACGCCAAGTGGCTCGGGGACGATCATCCTGTTCGGGCCTATCGGAATAGGGGCCGACAACTGTTCGGCGTGCGTTCCGTTCCACTCCAGCGTTTCGACAGCGCGCGCGTACTCGCCTGTTGCTTCGGCAATCGTCTTTCCCTGTTCGGCTGACAGGTCCCTGGCTGCCGCTTCAACCTTCGCTGCCAGAATCCTGGCGGCTGCTACAAGAAACTTGCCACGATCTTTTGCAGGCCGTGAGGACCAGGACTTGCGGCTGCGCTCTGCCGAAGCGAGGGCCTCATCCAGATCCGGTATCGTCGCCGAGGCCACCGAGGCAAATACCATCTCCGTCGCCGGATTGATTACCGGCAGAGTGGCTCCGCTACCACCGGCTCGCCATCTGCCGTTGATGAACAGCTGATAGGTCG
The DNA here is from genome assembly GCF_000502535.1 of Mesorhizobium sp. LNJC391B00. Taxonomy (NCBI): domain Bacteria; kingdom Pseudomonadati; phylum Pseudomonadota; class Alphaproteobacteria; order Hyphomicrobiales; family Phyllobacteriaceae; genus Mesorhizobium; species Mesorhizobium sp. LNJC391B00. The sequence goes on along the minus strand of NZ_AYWI01000002.1, from coordinate 1,531 downwards.
TGGTGTTGGACATCGCATGCTCCGCTTTCGTGAATTTGCCAAGTACCGGAACGGCCGATATCCCAACCGTGTCTTGCTCCATTGCAATTTCATCGCGATAGTTGCATGCGGTCAAATATCGAATGTCGCCCAAAACCATCTCGAATCCAGATTGACACCACTCAAGCAACCGTGAAGAGCATGGCGCTAGGAGAATTTGGCTTGGGGATTACCTAAGTCCGGTCTGGAATTGTGGCTGACCAGTGCCTGCTCTCGATCAAGGTCTTTACGACCTTGGGGATCAGCTTACGGACCGCAGAGACGGCTGGAGAGCGCTCATCTTTCGGGTTGACGGCAAGCACCACGGAACGGGTAATCACCGGATCAATGATCTTAACCGTCCGGACTTGGCCTTGAGAGGCCTCCCTCTGAATGGCCGAGGGGGCAAGGATAGAATAGGCTTTTCCTTCCATGACCATGTTGATGATCGTAGAAAGGGAGTCGACTTCGAATCTGACGTCCAGCACACACCCGTGCTGCGCAACGACATCAGCCACCGAACGCCTGACATTGTTGTTGCGCATCGGAACCGCCAGCGGAAACGCATGCAGGTCGGCGAGCGGTATCGAATCTTCGAAAGGCGGTTCACCCCGCGGCACCACCAGACAAAGTTCTTCCCGTGCCAGCACCGTCATTCGCCCTACACTCTCGGCAGTTCGGTAAAGGACAGCCAGATTGAAGCGGCCAGCAGCCATCCACTCCTCGAGCGGTCCCGTCATGCCCTCGATCATCTTAAGTGAGATTCTCGGCAATTCGCCTCTTACCGATTCAAGCAGCGGACCGCTAAGGACGCGAGCGGCGCCGGACGGAATGCCGATGGTCACCTCTCCGGAGGGAGCTGCCACCGAGTTGGTCAGTTCGGCCTCTGTGAGCTGNCGGACGGAATGCCGATGGTCACCTCTCCGGAGGGAGCTGCCACCGAGTTGGTCAGTTCGGCCTCTGTGAGCTGAATTTCCTTCAGGATGGTCCGCGCGCGCTCAAGCAGCTTGTCTCCGGACGCCGTGACGCTGACACCGGTCCTGTCGCGAACCAGCAATTGGGTGCCGAACCCTTCCTCCAGCTGACGCACATGCAGGCTTAGAGCGCTTTGAGCAACGTTGAGGCTCGCAGCTGCCTTCGTGAAACTCCCGGCTTCGACGACGCCGACAAAGTATCTTAACTGCCTGATGTCCACGATGAACAAATCCAACCGGGGCATGATCCCCAGGTGCCTTCATATCTATCTCGAAACAAGATGGCAGGCAAGGAGCAAAGCTCGGCCAAGGCTCAAAACCGGCGCCTGTCCGGCCGTGGATTAACGGCAGGTCAGTCACAGAGCGAGAGCCAGGATCTCATGAGCGCGCCGCACCGCAGGCGGATCAACCATCCTATCATTCAACGAGAATGCAGACAGTCCGCGGGTGGCAGCATCTTTCTCCGCTGCGCCGAGCGCTGCCATGTAGAGTGCGCGACGTACGCGTGATCGACCACCCTGGATCTGGCTCCTGCGATT